>CAZJHX010000012.1:0-114525 GCA_964545715.1 uncultured Myxococcales bacterium | reverse complement strand
CAGACTGCCAATGCTGCCGTAGATACGGTATCGCTCCGCGCTCGATCTAGCGCTTCAAATACCTGTCGATATTGGCTTGATGCTGCCGCATGGTGCGCGCAAACGCGTGCCGTCCGGTGCCGTCGCGCATGGCCACAAAGTAGAGGTCCTTGCTGTCGGATGGCGCCAGGGCTGCTCTCAGCGCATTGCGTCCCGGATTGGCGATCGGCCCCGGCGGCAAGCCGGCGTGTGCGTAGGTGTTGTAGGGGTTGGTGCGGTCGCGCCGATGTCGCGGCGCAGGCACCTCTTTGTATTTGTCGGGGGCATAGACCAGCGTGGGATCGGTCTGCAGCGGCTGCCCCTTCGCGAGCCGGTTGTAGAAAACGGCGGCAACGCGCGGCGCCTCTGACGCGACGCGGACCTCCTTCTCGATCAGCGACGCCAGGATCACGAAGTCGTGGTCGCTGAACCCGTGCTCTTTCATCAGCCGGGCGTACGACCGGGCGTGCTCGACCTTGAGGTCGCCAAAGACCTCGCGAAAGCGCCTGGTGGCGCGGTTTACGGCGCTGGCCAGCGTCGGCTTCTTGAGCGCCAGGTAGTAGGTGTCCGGAAAGAGATAGCCCTCCAACAGCGTGTGCACCCCCGCGCGGCCTCTGCGCGGAATCGGCAGCTTGAGCTTGCGCACGTACTGGGGGTCTCGCGCCTTCGTCAGCAGCGGCTCTGTCACGTGTAGCGCCTCCAGGCGCGCGGCGACCTGAAAGATGTTGTGGCCCTCGATGATCTGCAGCTTGCCGTGCTTGGCGCCCAGCGGCATGGCCGGACCCTTGATCAAGGCGTCCATCACCTTGTCCGGGCTCATCGCCAGGTCCAGCTGGTAGATTCCCGCCTTGAGCGGCACGCGCCGGCCGCGTTGACGAGAGCGCACGTCGAACAGCAGCGGGTGCGGGTTGAGGCCGTGATACCCGAGCACCTCCGCCGCGTGGTCGTAGGTCGCGCCGTCCTCCAAGGTGATCTCCACGGCCTTCTCGTCGCCGATGGGCGCCGTCATCAGGTTGTCGTACCAGAGGTAGGCCACGCCGACGCCGATGATCGCCAGCGACGTGAGGATGACGCCCCCGATCAGCAGCTTTTTCACGCGTCGTGCGACTGCCTGTCGAGCCAGCTCTCGAGAATCAGCACCGCGGAGACCTGGTCCACGCGTCGTTTCCGCTCCTCTGCGCGCACCTCGGCAGCGCTCAGCGCTTTGTGCGCGGCCACCGTCGTCAGGCGCTCGTCGATGTACTCCACCCGCTTGCCTGTACGCTCGGCCAGCCGCGTGCCGAACTCCCGCGCCTTGGCCGCCGCCTCGCCCTCCGAGCCGTCCATCTGCAGCGGCAACCCAACCACGTACACGCTGACGTCGCGCTGCTGACCCAACCGCGCGATGCGCCGCAGCCTGTCGGACAGCTTGCGCTCCTTGTCCAGCGTGCACACCGGCAGCGCCAGGCGTCCGCCGTCGTCGGTTGCGGCCACGCCCACGCGCACGTCCCCCAGATCGATTCCCAAAGCTCTCGTCATATGACCTCGATTCCCAGCTGATACAGCGCCATCGCGTCCATGAACATAGCCACGCCCCAGTGAACCAGGACCCCGAGCCAGAAATTGCGATGCTGTAGCGCCAGGTAGCCCAGCACGCTGCCCGCCACGATGGCGCCCATCGTCTCCATGAACGGCTTCTCGTAGTGGCTCATCACGTACGGCAGCAACATGATCAGGATGCCGTGGTACCCGAACTTTTCCTCGAGTCCAAAAACCATGTAGCCGCGCCAGAACGCCTCGCCGGACAAAAACAACAGCCCGTAGATCAGCTCGAAGGCCAGCACATGCTCCCATTTGATCTGCCCGCCGTGTATCACCTCGCGAAACTGGGGGTAGTACGCCTGAAACGGCGGCGTTGTCGACGCGTAGACCACCAGCGGCAGCATCGCGACGAACAGCGCCAGGTAGATCCAGGCTTTGTTGCTGGCCCCGCGCAGCTGAAAGCCCATGTCGCGCAGGTCGCGCTTCAGCACAAACTTGATGCACAGCATCGGCACCACGAGCCGATAGACCACGCTCATGACGCAGAAAAAGAAGAACGGGTAGAGCGGCGTCAGCTCCGTCTCGGGAAAGACGTCCACCAGGTACGTTTGAAACGCCGCTTTGCGGCCCCAATACCAGAAGATCGTGAAGAGCACGAGGCTCGAGACGATGACAAACGCGGCTTGAAAGTCAGCGCTGGGACGCGCCCGGCCTGCGGACTCAGACAGAGATGGGTTGGAGGTCATCCGCCACGTCGAAGTCGGCTTCAGTGGCCTCGCGGACCTGATCCACCGTCAGGTCCGGGGCGATCTCTTTGAGCACCAGGCGGCCGTCCACCAGGTCGAACCAGCCGTAGTCGGTGATGACCGAGTCGACACAGGCTTTGCCCGTGAGAGGTAGCGTGCACTCTTTGCGCAGCTTGGAGCCGCCTTTCTTGGTCAGGTGCGTTGTGATGACGATCACGCGGCGCGCGCCGGCGACCAGATCCATCGCGCCGCCCATACCCTTGACCATCTTGCCCGGGATCATCCAGTTGGCCAGGTCGCCCGTCTCGGAGACCTCCAGCGCGCCCAGCACGGTCAGGGCCACATGGCCGCCGCGCACCATGGCGAAGCTGTCGGCGCTGGAGAAGTACACGCTGCCGGGGATCTCCGTCACGGTCTGCTTGCCGGCGTTGATCAGGTCCGGGTCCTCGTCGCCTTCGTACGGGAACGGGCCCACGCCCAGCAGCCCGTTCTCAGCGTGCAGCACCACCTCCACCCCCTCGGGGATGTAGTTGGCGACCAGTGTGGGGATACCGATGCCCAGGTTGACATAATCCCCGTCATTGAGCTCGGCGGCGACGCGCTTGACCATTTGTTCGCGGGTCAACGGCATGGCTCAGCTCCCCCGCGGACGGGTGGTCCGCTGCTCGATCGGCTTCTCGTAGTTGACGCCCTGCACGATGCGCTGGACGTAGATCCCGGGCGTGTGAATGGCGTCCGGATCCAGCTCACCGGGCTGCACCAGGTGCTCCACCTCAGCGATGGTGATGCGGCCGGCAGTGGCCATCATCGGGCTGAAGTTGCGCGCCGTCTTGCGAAAGACCAGGTTGCCGTGAGTATCGGCTTTCCACGCCCGCACGATCGTGTAATCGGCGCGCAGCGGCGTCTCAAAGACGTACCACGTGCCGTCGATCTCGCGGGTCTCTTTGCCCTCCGCGATCAACGTGCCGTACCCGGTCGGCGTAAAGAAGCCGCCCAGCCCTGCGCCGCCCGCGCGGATGCGCTCAGCAAGCGTACCCTGCGGGTTCAGCTCTACCTCGAGCTCGCCCGACAGAAACTGCCGCTCGAACTCTTTGTTTTCGCCGACATAGCTGGAGATCATCTTCTTCACCTGCTTGTTTTGCAGGAGAATGCCGAGACCCTTCCAGTCCGTGCCGCAGTTGTTGGAGATGATCGTGAGGTCGCGTGTGCCCCGCTCGCGCAGCGACGTAATCAGGTTCTCGGGGTTGCCGCAAAGGCCAAACCCGCCCGACATGATCGTGGCGCCATCGGGGATGTCCGCGACGGCAGCGAGAGCGCTGTCGAAGACCTTATTCATGATGTGGGACTCAGTTGGCCTGGCGAACGTCCAGCACGTCAACTGAGCAGTTGAGCGCGTGGCCGGCGAGGGGGTGGTTGAAGTCGGCGACCACGTTGTCGGGGCCGACGTTGAGGATCTTGCAGACCAGCTCGACGCCCTCGGGGGAGCGCATTGGGATACGCATGCCGGCCGTGACGTTGAGGTTGGACGGCAGACTGGAGCGCGGCACCTGCTTGACCAGGTTGGCGTCGTGCTCGCCGTAAGCGTCCGCAGCGGCGACCGTGAAGTCCTTGTGCTCGCCCGCCCGCAGCCCCATCAGGGCGCGCTCGAAGCCCGGGACCAGCTGGCCCGCTCCGCAGTAGAACTCGAACGGCTCGTTTGCCGGAGCCTCATCGATGAGATCACCCGCGTTGTCCGCGACGGTGTAGCTGATTCTAACGACGCTATGTTTGGTGACCCGCATTGGCTCCCTTCCACCCTGGGTAAAAACTCCCGCAACCGCCTGACATTATTGAAAGTAAGCGCTCGGGAAGCGAGAGAATAGACCTCGCCCCCGGTATTGTCAAAACAAATAGGGATTGTTGAATGTTAACAGTGGCTTGTGTATCTTGCGCAGATGCGTCGGGTTTCAGCTCCAGAGCCGCTTGAAGCGGCCACGATTATCCTGCTTCGGCCGGGGTCCCCTTTCGATATCTTCATGGTTCGCCGGCACTCCAAGAGCCGCTTTATGGGTGGCATGTACGTGTTTCCAGGAGGAAAAGTGGACGATGCGGACTGCGATGCGGCGATCCTGGACCACTGTTTTGGGCTGGATGCGCCGTCCGCGGGGGCGATTCTCGGCAACGCTGATTCGGACACGCGCGCGCTTGGGCACTTTGTGGCGGCCATCCGCGAGACCTTCGAAGAGGCGGGTGTGCTGGTCGGCAAGGGCGCAGCGACCGCTCCGGCGGACACGCGTAAGCGGCTGCTGGAAGGCGCCCTGTCGTGGTCGGGCCTGCTGGACGAGCTCGGGGTGACAATGGACCTGTCACGACTGCGCTATTTCGACCACTGGATCACGCCGCCCATCGAGCCCCGGCGCTTTACGGCGCGCTTCTTTCTGGCGCAGGTGCCGGCCGATCAGGACGCCGCCCACGACGATCGCGAGACCACGGACGGGCTGTGGCTGACCGCCGCCGAGGCGCTGCGCCGGTATGAGGACCCCAAGGACAAGGTGCAGATGGCGCCGCCGACGGTGCATGCGCTGCAGCTGATGGCGCGTTGCGGGTCGATCGACGAGGCGCTGGCGACCGCCGACCATGCGCCGATGAAGGCGAAAGCGCCCCGTTTGGTGATGGACGACAAGGTTCCGTGCCTGGTCTTGTACGGCGACCCGCTGCATCCGGACGATCCTGGCGAGTACAAGTGGCGGTCAGAGCTGAGGAAGGGTCGCTGGGTTTCGGTCAGCGAGCGGCCGACTCCTTGACCAGCTTCCATAACGCGCGCGCGTTCGGGACGCCCTTGAACGTGTGCACGGGCCCCAACAGGTCCGGCAGCTCCTCGTCCTGACCGGACGTACACACCGCCAGCACCAGGTTTTTGGGGCCCGCCTTCTGCAGCAGCGCCCAGCGCTTTTTCAGGGACGCCTTTCGCCAGCGCCAGATCACCTCGACATAGGCCTTGGCGCCCGTCTCGGGGTCACTGAGCGTGATGTCGGGGACCACGTGGTCGCGGCCGTCCAGGTTGAGCAGCGTGCCGCGCTTGGAGACCTTCCACGGGGCGGCCAGCTGCGCCAGGCGCTTGGCGAGAGCGGTCTCTTCGGGGGCCACCCAGGTGCCCGTGTCGCGGTAGTGTGAGACCAGTCCGTCCGTTGATTTGAGCGTGAACAGGGCGTGCCGCGTGCCGGCCTTGCGCTGGTAGTCGGCTGTCAGCGTCCACTCTTCGCAGAGCAGCAGCGCCGGCAGAAAGTTGGCGAGCGCCAGTCCATAGCGTGAGCTGTGCTTGATCAGCGAGACCGGTCCGTCGACTTTGAACGCCACGCCTTTGCCGTCGGAGAGCTTCTCCACGGTGTACATGAGGCGGTGAAACTTCAAAAAGCGCAGCAGCTGGCGTAGTCGCTTGCTGTTTGGAGCCACCAACTCGATGCGCATCCACTTGCTTTTCAGCAGCACGGCCTGCGCCAGCGCTACGTTGTAGCGGTGGACCAGCTTTTCGCCGCTCTTCATCGTGCAGGGGCCGACTTGCTGGTTGGCTGCGAGATCGGCGTACAGCGCGGCGTCGAGCTGCTCGGGGGTGGCTTTGAACCGGGTCGCCACATCCGCCAGGACGGCGGCGCGCTGGGCCATGGACACCGGGTGATGGGCGGTCGCGGCCTCAAACACGGCGAGCCGGACGTCGCGCGGATTCAGCTTTGACGCGACGCCCACCTCGGTCTTGTCCAGGACCAGCTTGGCCAGCCCGCGTTGAACGCGCCAGTCGGTCCCCTGGCCGGTCTCGGCCTTGAGCGCGGCGTCCAGCTCCCCCTTGGTGGCGCCTTCGTGCGCGCGCACCAGGTCGATGATGCACTGTGCGCGCTCAATGTTTCGGTCGCTGTGCTTCATATAGGAGGGTTTGGCGACGCCTCCCCGCGCGCCGATGCGCACCAGGTCTGATGTCAGCATCTATTTATAGGCCTCGTGCTCGCGGCGTCGGTCGCTGGTGAAGGTGTCGATGGTGTCGTCGGTGACCAGCTCGTACAGGCGCGCACGCTTGCCCTCTCGGCGGCGCAGGATGCGGCCCAGACGCTGCACGTGCTCGCGTACGCTGCCAGTGCCGCTGAGGATGATCCCGATCGACACGTCCGGCATGTCCACGCCCTCGTTGAGGACGCGGCTGGTGCCCACGACGCGCCAGCGGCCGGAGCCGAGGCCGTCCAAAATGGACTTGCGCTCGGCGGTCGGCGTCTCGTGCGTGATCACCGGGACCAGAAAGCGGCGGCTGACCTCATAGACGGTGCGATTGTCGTGCGCGAAGAACAGGACCTTGGCGTCCGCGTGCTCCTGGAGCAGGCGATCGAGCTCGTCCATCTTGCTCTCGCTGGCGAGCGCGAGACGACGCTGCGTCTGATAGGCCATGAATGCGCGGCGCCCGACGGCGGAGCGGCTCGACGCCTCGATGAAGCGCTGCCAGCCGGACGGCGACCCCATGCGGATGCGCTGCGCCTGGACAAAGTCGCGGTACTCGGTGCGGGCGGCCGTATATCGCAGCCGCTCGTCGTCCGTGAGCTGCACGTGAATGCGGAGCGTGTCGTAGTCTGCCAGATAGGCGCCGCTGAGCTCTGTGACGGACTTGCGATAGACGATGGGGCCCGTCAGGCCGACCAGCCGCTCGTGAAGGTCGTCCGGGCGCTCAGGTGTGGCGGTCAGGCCCAGCCGATAGGGCGCAATGGCCAACTCAGCGGCTTGAGCGTAAGATTCCGAGGGTAAGTGGTGTACCTCGTCAAAGATGATCAGCCCGAAGCGATTACCAAGACGGTCCATGTGCAGGTAGGCAGAATCATAGGTGCTGACGGTCAGATCGCGGACCTCGAAGGAGCCGCCCCCGATCGCACCCACCTCCACGTCGAACGCCTCGCTCAGTCCGGTGACCCATTGAGCGACCAGATCCAGCGTCGGTACACAGATCAGAGTGGACCGCTGCGTGCGTGCGATTGCGAGATGCGCAACGTATGTCTTGCCCGAGCCGGTTGGCAGGACTACCATCCCAAAGCGGGCGGTCGACTCCCAAGCTGTAATCGCCTCCTGTTGATGGGGGTACGGCGACCGGGTGACCCGAGGCTGAAGTTGGAGCTCGGAGTAACCCCTGGCGTTATCGATGACCGTAATTCCGGACCGGATCAAATGAGTAAGTGCGCGGCGATAGGTCTGCCCCAGCGCGCGGTATCGTCCGCCGGCGCGCGGATCCGCGACGAACCCGGGTGGGACCACTGCCGGGGGCAGGTCGGCTGGAGACAAGAGCAGCGTCCCCTCCGAAAACTCGAGGACTGCCTCGGTCACCGCGATGTTCTTCCACGTGCATCCGGACGGGTCAAGTTGAATTTTATTGACGCTGTAAAGTTAACTGCTCATACTCGACCTTGGACGGAGTTCGGGTAAGGCACGTGGAAGGAAGTAATTCAAAACAGCATGTCATCAAGACATGCCCTCAATGTTACCGAACGTTTCCCGAGGAGATCCGCTTCTGCGGGCTGTGCGGCGCACCGCTTGAAGAGCGCAACACCTCGGCGGCGATCGACGACATTTCGACGGACGGTGAGTCCTCGTACATCGGCTCGCTCATCGACGGGCGCTATCGCGTCAATCGGCTGATCGGCCGCGGTGGCATGGGCAGCGTCTACGAAGTCGACCACATTCACATGCAGAAGCGTCTGGCGATGAAGCTGCTGCACGAGGACATGGTGGTCCGCAAACAGCTCATCAGCCGGTTTACGCGTGAGGCCCGCGCAGTCAGCCGCCTCAGCAACGAACATACGGTGCGCGTCTACGACTTCGGCCGCTACAAGGCCGTCTTTTTCCTGGTGATGGAGTGCCTGGACGGGGAGGACCTGGAGGTCATCCTGTCCCGCGAGGGCGCGCTGCACTGGCGTCGCTCGCTGGAGATCTTCGATCAGGTCTGCGAGTCGCTGGCAGAGGCGCATGGCGCCGGGATCATCCACCGCGACCTGAAGCCCGAGAACATCATGATCATCGAGCACCCGCCCGTACGGGAGTTCGTCAAAGTGTTGGACTTCGGCCTCGCCAAGATCACTGAGAACCACCGCGACGTCTTCAGCGTGCACAGCCAACGCGACCTGTTTGGGACGCCGTTCTACATGTCGCCCGAGCAGATCCGCAGCGAGGAGATCGACCCGCGCGCGGATGTGTACTCGCTGGGGTGCCTGCTTTATCGCATGCTGACCAACCGGCACGTCTACGACGCGGCCTATGCCTTTGACGTGCTGCGCCAGCATTTGACGGCGCAGATCCCGTCGGCGGGTCGGACCAACCCGTCCGGCGGCATTCCTGCACGCGTGGACCGCCTGGTGTGGCGCGCGCTGGCCAAACGCAAAGAGAACCGCTTCCCGGATGTGGAGACGATGCGGCGGGAGATCGCCGGCTGTCTGGCCAACCCTGAGGGCGAGTCGCTGGTGGTGGCCGCGCACCACGCGTCCGTGCCGGAGGTGGTGCCCGAGATCGACGCGGAGCTGGAGGCCCGTCTGCAGGCGTTTGAAGAGAGTCACCAACAGGCTGAAGCGCGGATGCACGGCGCGCCAGAGCTGCCGCCGGAGACGGCTCCGCCCCTGCCGATGGGCATCGAGGTGCCGGCTGATCCGACCGACACGATTCAAGACCTGCAGCTGCCGGACGGGTTGTACGACCCGACGTCTCCCATCGACGAGTGGAAGCCCAATATCTCGTCGCCGGATCTCGATGACGATCACGATCTGGAGCGGGAGCTGGAGTACGACGAGCTCGTGCCGACGGACATCAAGCACAAGCGGCGGGCGCCGACGGTTCCGGGCGCTCAGAACCGCCGACAGGAGATGCCGTCTCCGGCCTTCCGCCAGGTACGAAAAGGCGCGCCGAGGCTCGCGTCACCATATTTGGAGATCAGCCAGACGCTGCGCCAGCCCGACCTGGACGCGGAGCCCATCGAAGAGTCGCTGACCGTCAGTGACGAGATGTGGTTTGACACGGACGAGGACAAGTTCGCCAAGCGGCTGCGTCGCCGGCGCTCGGCGGGTCGCGTGATAGCGGCCTTCTTGTTCATCGCGGCGTGCGCTGCCGGCACGTATTATTGGTTGAACGCCGAGGTGCCTCAGCCGCCGACGGGCGAAGCCGAGCCGAACAACCATGTGGGCACCGCCAACGTGCTGACGCCGGGGCTGCCGGTCCATGCGTATCTGGGCAAGCGGCTGTCGCGCGTCGAGTCGGATCGGGACTACTACAAGTTGGACATGGGCGGGCCCGGGCGCTTCTTGGAGCTGTCGCTGACCAACATCAAGAACCTGGATCTGTACGTCGATGTGCTCGACGGATCGGGGCGCTTCCTGACGCGGGTGAACTACGAGGGCATCGGTGAGGACGAGTCGATGCACCGGTTGCGCGTGCCGACCAAGCAGGCGCTGCTGGTCGTGAGCGAGGCCAAGGCGGCGGAAGACGCGCCGACGGAGAACGTGTCCGATCCGTACACGCTGACGGCCGAGGTCGTGGACAGCCTGAGCCCTCCGGGCGAGGTGGAGCCCAACGACACGGCGCCGGCCGCCAACGCGTACAAGGCGGGCGAGCGCGTCGCGGGCTACCTGGATGGCGTGCGTGATGTGGACTACTACATGGTCAGCACCGATGGGGTGATGGACCTGCGCCGCTGGGAGATCGCGGTCGAGGCCGCCGGCACCCTGGTGCCGCGTATCAGCATCTACAGAGTCGTCGGTGATGACTCGGTGCTGGTGTTCTCGGACGAGGGCAGCTCCGGGCTGCTGCAGACGGTCTACGAAGAGCCGAGCTTTCCGAACCCGGTCTACCTGATCGCGGTCCAGCACTCTCGCCGAGGCGCCCACCGCGGCTCGTATCGGTTTGTCGCGGACCTGCTGCCGCCGAAGCCGCGTATCGCTCACGAGCCCAACGATGACCGCCCACGCGCGACCAGCGTGGCGATCGGGCAGGAGACGCACGGCATCTTGGAGGGCACGGGGGACGTCGACGTGTTCGCCATCCCGGTCGCCGATCCGCAGCACCGCGGCATCGAGATCCGCATGGATCCGGTGGTGCGCGACCGTCTGCGCCTGTCGCTCAGCGATGTGAACAAGGCCAACGTCAAAGAGTATCCGCGTCGCCGCCAGGGCCGCGCCAGGGTGCCGCAGCCCCCGAATGCGCAGCCGCCGATCATCAAGTTCAAGGGTGACGGTGAGACCTACTACCTCACGGTGAAGTCACGGGGTCGCCGGGATCGTGATATCGCTTACTCGTTCAGGGTGGTGCGCGTCATGACAGACGATGCGTCGCGCGCTGTGGGCGGGCCGGGGTATTAAAAAAAAAAGGCGACCGGACCACCCGGTCGCCCCTCGAGAAACCGTGGGCGGCTCACGGTTCATAATCACGATTCCTCGATATTTGACTCTTAGAAGGAATCCTCATTCCTTCGTTGCCCCCCACTAGAGCAACGCATGTGCCAAGGTCAGCCGGAATGCGCAACCTGCTGTTATTACAGTGAAACAGGCGTTTGGCCCCCGACAGGCGTGTGAAAAATGTCTACAAACGCCGTGATTGTTGACGTCAAGGTTGTAGGCACGCCGCCCTAAAGAGTGAGCAGGTACTGAACCAGCAGCTCTCGCTCCTCGGGGGTAAGGCCGGCCGTGTTGCCCATGTCGTTTGACTCGAGCACCTGGTACAGGTCCTCTGCGCTGCCGTTGTGCATGTAGGGCGCGGTGTAGAACAGCCCCTTCAACGAGGGGGTGTTGAAGGCCCAGTCGATCCCTTCCTGGTGTGCGATGACGGCCTCCACCTTGTTCAGCGTGCCTGATTGGTGTTGCTTGCCGTCGGTTCCCCCGCCGGGGTGACAAACTGCGCAGCCGACAACCGGATCTTCGAAGATCGTCTTTCCGGCCAGCTGCTCTTCCGTCAGTCCGTCTGGCGAGAGGTTGGGATTTGGCGGTAGATGGAGGCCCTCCTCCATGAAGAGCGCGAGTGAGTCGAGGACGTGGGCGTCCGGTCCCGTGCCCTTCATGCGCTCGATTGTCTGCTGCATATTGTCTTGCAGCGTGTTTTTGGTGCCCTTCCAGTTGAACGGCGCGCTGCCCTTGATGCGGCCGGCGAGCGTGGGCGTCTGACGCAGGCCGGAGGTGCCGACCCACGTGACTTTGTCGTCCGTTCCCTCGAAGTGGCAGGTGTTGCACGAGAACTCGCCCCTATCGGTGATCGTCGGGCTGCGAGCAAATGTAAACGCCCGTCGTCCGGCGCGCATCGGCTCCGGCATCGGGTCGATCGCGAAGGTCGCCTCGCTATCGTGGGACAGCGTTGTCGGGTGGATCGTGGTTGCGTGGGCCAGCATCAGCGGCCTGAGGTCGACGTGGCTGATCGTGAAGCTGTGGCCGTTCAATACGTAGGCCGAGGCGCCGTCGGCTGAAAAGGCGATCGCCCTCGGCGCGCGGCCCACTCTGAGCTCAGCGATAGGATTGCCGGCGGGGTCTGCGGAGGTGGACATCGCCAGGACATTGTCGGTGCCCTGGCCGACCATGAAGAGCAGCGACCAGGTGGGGTGATGGTGGATGTCGATCGGCCCCTCGATGATGGACCCCATTGGCTCCCTTGTTCTGGGGTCCATCACCGGATGTTCCTCGACCTGCGCCCACCTGGCGCCGGAAAACGGGTCAATGACGCTCACCGTGGCCTCGACCAGCCGAGTGAGCTTGGGAAACTTGTTTGTCGGCTGCGGGGGACCGTAGTACCTGGCGCCCTCGGAGCCGCTGTTGGTCGCCGTGCCGCCTGAGCCGGACAAGACCAGCGCCGGGTCCGCCTTCAGAGTCAGCGTGTGGGCCGCATAGATCTCGTTGTTGCTCGGGTGAGGTGTCGTAGCCAGGACCATACCGACCCTGCGATCACCGCTCTTTTCCCCCAGACCCCACAGTCCGACCGGCGTGGCTGACCTCAGCTTGTACGTTTTCGAGGCCGCGGTGTGGTCTATGAAGCGAGACAACCCGCCAAACTGGTCGGTGATCCACACACGA
This sequence comes from uncultured Myxococcales bacterium, assembly GCA_964545715.1. Lineage (GTDB taxonomy): Bacteria > Myxococcota_A > UBA9042 > CAZJHX01. Next base: position 102,200 of record CAZJHX010000012.1, on the reverse strand, counting down.
GAGTCGGAAAAGGCGATACCACGCGGGCGTCCGGTCACCTTCCACGATTGCTGGGTGGACAGATCGCTGGCGGCCAGCGCAACCAGTCGGGCCTCCCCGGACAAGCTCACAAAGAGCCTGTCCGCCGTGTCGTTCAATGCCAGGCCATACGGCTCCGTGCCGACGATCTCCGCGCGCGAGACGTCGCGTGCACCCGGCGGCACGCGGACGACGGTGTTGGCGTACCTGACCGAGACGAAGGCCGTGCCGTCCGGGCCAACTACTACCTGCTCGGGTCGGGCCCCGACCTCTACCACACGCGTGACGAACCCCGTGATCCGGTCCATGACAATGAGCTGATCGGTGTCGGTGGAGACCACGAACAGCTCGTCGCCGTGCACGGCGAGTGCACGTCCGCTACGCCAGGGTCTTGCCTTGGGGTCGGTGAGCCGCTCGGGCCGTTTGGGTGGATAATGCGGGTAGGAGCCCACGTCGACCCTGGGCCACGGCATCGGGGTGCTGGGGCTTCTCCAGCCGGGCTCGGAGATCCGCTCGGCGTGCCCTGTCTTCGGCCGGTTGTTTGCCGCAGGGTCCTCGGACCACTCAGCCGGATCGCCACCCTCAAAAACGACGCACCCCAACATCAGCCCAAAAATGGGCACAACAAACAGTCTGTACATGGTTTCTCCCTTCCGGGAGTTGTGTGGCCGACGCGCAGAAGTTTTGTCGAAAAAACGTCAGTTGGCTTTGAAAGGGCCCTTAAAAGAGGGGACCCCGCGACGATGGCGCCAACCCCCGGTACTTCAGGGGCGCCACCGCCTTGGGGCATAGGTGGTCGCTAGTGAGAGAGAGAGGGAGAAGAGGGGAACACGCCGACAGAACGAAACCGGTTAGAGCATTTCCCGGGGGGGAGTGCTCACGTTCGCAAGTGTCAGCGAGGAAAGTCTCACCCCAATACTGCGGGTGAGGAGCTTCTCTCGTGGGAATAGAAAGAGCTTGTAGGCTGGAACCAATACTGCCGGTTACCAGCCGCCCTTCTGTAAGGCAATGCGTGTGCCAACATGGCGCCTCTTTTTGCAACATATGGGAAATATTGGCATATGTTCTGTTTCGGGCGGATAATTCCGCCGACTTCACACAAGGCCCTGGTGTGACATGAAGTGTCCATATTGCTTCAAAAGGGTGGCCAAGAGGCCCGACTCGTGTCCCCACTGCGGGTACGCTCTGCCGGTGCCCGAGGGCACCGAAACGCATGACCGCGCTGCAAAGGACAGGTTGCGAACGCTTGTTCTTATCGGCTGCGGCGCGGCCGTCGCGATCGGGGTTTTTGCCAGATCGCCGGGGTCTGATGACACCACCGAGAACCGGCTGCTGGCCAAAAAGCTGGTTGGTGACGGCTTTGAGGCGCTGGCCGAGGGCGATTATGCGGCGGCGCGGGAGGCCCTGGACGCGGCGGTTCGCGAAGACGAGCTGTTTGCCGAGGCGCTGCTGGGTCGCGCCATGGCGGCACTTGCGGTCGGCGCGCTCGATGACGCGGGGCTGGACGCCGAGCGGGCCGATTCACTGTTTGAAGGCGGGCGCTTTGAGCCTCGCGGCTGGGAGGGGCGCTCACCCGAGGAGGCCAAGGCCTGGGGCCGGCGTGTGTCCAAGCGACTGAAGTGCGTGGTAGACGGCGCGAAAGGGGTCGCGGGCATGACGCCCGAGGAGTACGGCATCGTCTTCAAGGTCTTTTGGGAGGCGCGCGCCGTCGTAGAGTGCGGTGAGCTTCAGCAGCTGCTTCAGACCTGGCGCGCATCTCAGCGGCCGGTGCGCGCATTCGACCGCGCGATCGGCCAGTGTCCACAGCTCTGGGGATGTCGGCAGTAGCGCCGGGGTGCGCTACCAGTCGTCCTCGTCGTCCTCGCTCGGGAGGTCGGCGCAGGGGCCGAAGCGCACGATGACCGCGGTCGAGTTGTCCCGGCCGCCGTTCTCGTTGGCCTGGTTGACGATCTCCTCGACAACCGTTTTCGGGTGCTTGTCCTGCATGATCATCCGGTCCAGCGTCGGCTCGTCGATCTCTTCGCGGACGCCGTCTGTGCAAAGGAGGTAGACGTCGCCCGGCTCCATGCGTAGCGGTCGGAAGCTGATCTGCATCTTGTTGCCCATGCCGATGTGGCTGGTCACTTTGCCGGCCTCGTTGCGATGGTCCTTGTTCAGTTGATGCCACTGCCCGGCGTGATTGAGGAAGACGCCGCTGTCGCCGATGCTGACCATGTAGCCTTTGTTGGTCATCGGGCTCACGTAGAGCAGCGCCAGGGTAGTGGCCGCCATCGTGTACGACTTGTCTTCGGCCGCCAGCTCGTTGAGCCGCTCGTTGCAGTTGTTCAGAATGGCCTGGAGCGTGCGTCCCGGGTTGAACTGGTCGCGCGGGCAGTTGAAGAACAGCGCCAGGGCGTCGACCACGTGCCACGACGCATACCGCCCCGCACCTGTGCCTCCGACGCCGTCGGCCACCATGAACAGAAAGCCACGGCCTGCACGAACAACCATCTGCTGCTCGTGGTAGATGCGCCAGGCGTCCTCGTTCTGCTTGCGGTGAGGCCCCTTGACGCTGGCCCCAGCTGCCGTAACCAACATGCCCCTAGTATTGTCGTCCAATCGCGCAACTACAACATACTGGGGCGCGAAAGGCGTCCGGTGGATCGGCGCGTTGACCGCATCCGCGGTGCGCTCCTATACTCACGGCGCTACCAAGCAACACGAACAGTGAGGTGACGTCGTGAATGACGCTGTTGGCGAGCCTGTGGGCCCCTTTTCACGTGCGCAGGTCGAGGTGTTTGCCGCGGGTCTGTATCAGTTGTCCGCATGCGACGGCATCGATGACCGCGAGCTGGCGCTTATCCATGACTTCTGCGACGAGGCGGGGGTCCCCGAGCTGAGCGATCGGCTGGACCGGCTGCCGTTTGATCCGGCGACTGCGTACAAGGTGCTGGAGTCCAGCTGGCTGCGAAAGGTCTTCCTGCAGGCGGCGCTGATGATCATTCGCGCTGACGGAACCGTGTCCGACGGTGAGCGCGAGACGCTGTCCTGGATGGCCATGGCGTTCGGCATCGCGGGCGGTTTTGACGCGATCGTGGAGCAGGTCGAAGGCCAGGAGTTCTGATTGTCGGAGGGCAAGGCCCGCGACTGTGCGGCATGTGGCCGCGCGCTCCCGTCACCGCTGACCGTGTGCGTGCGCTGTGGCGGCGCGCCGATCTATGCGGTGGATGGGGCGGACTGGGCGGTCGAGGCCGGACCCGTCTCGGCGATGCGCTTTCGGTCCGAAGCGGTCGAGGTGATCGCAACGACGGTAGATGGCGTGGATCGCGCCGCGGCGGAGAAGCTGCTGGGCAGTCAGCGGGTGCGCGTGGTCGAGGGCATCACCCGACCCGCTGCGACGGCGCTGGCCGAGCGGCTGGGCAAGAAAGAGACGAACGCGGCTGCTGTCCAGGGACCGACTCCCAAGCTGGGGTTGGGCGCGGCCTTTCGCAATGGCCTGCCGTTTCTGGGCATCGCCGGCGGCACCGTGTTGGGGCTGCTGGTAGAGCCCATCGGCACGACGATCGGTCTAACGGCGGGCGGTGGTGCGGCGGTCGCGCTGGGCGCCTACAACGCGGCGCGTCACATGCCTGTGCTCGGGCGGCCGGCCGAGCTGGCGGTGCTGCCGTACCAGGTGTCGCAGGTTGCGGACAAAGTGGCGGCGCTTCAGGGCAAGCTGCCACCGGCGTCAGCGACGCAGCTGGCGGATGTGGTGGAGACCGGCTTCTTGATCATCGGGCGCCTCACCGATCCGGACGACGTTCTGTCGACGGGGTCGGACGGCGTAGAAGATGGAATGGGAAAGAACGCGGTGGGGTTCGTCCAAAAGGCGGTCACCGCAGCACAAACAATCGTACGCGACGGCGCCGCAAACAGCGCGGCGTCGATCGCATCGTTAGAGCAATCGGCGCAAATGGCAGCCGCGGCAAATCAGGAGCTGCAGGAGCTTCTGGAGGTCGTACGCACTTGAGCAAGGAGAGACGCTAATGGGTCTTCTGAGTTGGATGAAAGGGCAGTTCATCGACATCATCGAGTGGCTCGATGATTCGAATGACACGCTGGTATGGCGTTTTCCCCGCCACAATAATGAAATCAAGAACGGCGCCAAGCTGATCGTGCGGGAGGGCCAGGTCGCCCTGTTCGTCAACGAAGGGCAGCTGGCGGACACGTTCGGGCCGGGGCAATACGATCTCACGACTCAGAACATGCCGGTGCTCTCCACGCTGAAGGGCTGGAAATACGGGTTTGAGTCGCCGTTCAAGTGCGAGGTCTATTTCGTCAACACGCGCCAGTATGTCGACATGAAGTGGGGCACGCTGAACCCGATCATGATGCGCGATCAGGACTTCGGCATCGTGCGCGTTCGGGCCTTCGGCATCTACGCGATCAAGGTGGACTCCGAAAACGCGGCGACGTTCCTTCGCGAGGTTGTCGGTACGGACGGTCACTTCACGACCAGCGAGATCGAGGGCCAGCTGCGCCGCACGCTGGTGTCGGCGTTTACGAACACCCTGGGCAAATCCGGGATCCCGGTGCTGGACCTGGCGGGCAACTACGAGGAGATCGCCAAGACCTGTCGCAACAAGATGGATGAGGACTTCGGCAGCTTCGGGTTGAAGCTGACCAAGTTCATCATCGAGAACATCTCGCTGCCGACGGAGGTTGAGAAGGCGATCGATCAGCGCTCCAGCATGGGCGCGATCGGCAACATGGGCACGTTTACCCAGTACCAGGCCGCACAAGCGATGCGTGAGGCGGCCACTCAGCCGGGTGGCATGGCCGGCATGAGCATGGGCATGGGCGCGGGCCTGACGATGGGCAACATGATGGTCGGCAACATGATGGCCGCCGGCGTGCAGGGCCAGCACACGGGTCAGCCCACCGTGGCGCAGCAGCCTCCCGCTCCCGCGCCTGCCGCAGCCCCCGCTCCCGCCGCGCCTAGCCTGGCTGACGGTCTCAAGCAGCTTATGTCGCTGCACTAAGGCGGGTTGATCGACGACGCGACCTTCGCCGCCAAACGCGACGCTATCCTGGCCGAAATCTAAGACCAACGTGTCTGAAGCGGTCGACGCACCACAGGGCACGACGCTCGAGTTTCCCTGCAAGAGCTGTGGCGCCAAGCTGGCGTTCGCTCCCGGCGCCGCCAAGCTGAAATGCGGCTACTGCGACTACACTGAAGCCGTCCCTCAGTCCGCCGAGGCTGTCGAAGAGCACGCGTTCGAGGACTACAAGGCCCAGAGCACCGGCTGGGACACCCAGCTCAAGCGCTATGACTGCCAGAAGTGTGGGGCGCGGACCGAGGTGCAGCCCGAGATCACCTCCTACAGCTGCGCGTTTTGTGGGTCCAACCAGGTCGTGCCGCAGGAGCAGTCGACCAATCTGCACAAGCCGGAGTCGGTGCTGCCGTTTCAGGTGGATCAGAAGCGGTGCATCGAGGAGTTCAAGAAGTGGATCGCGTCGCTGTGGTTTCGCCCCAGCGCGCTGAAAAAGCAGGCCAAGCACGACCGGCTGCGCGGCGTCTACCTGCCGTTTTGGACGTACGACGCGCTCACTGCGTCGTGGTGGACGGCGCAGGCGGGCTACCACTACTACGAGAAAGACTCCGAGGGTAAGCGCGTGCGCAAGACGCGCTGGGAGTCCGCTGCGGGTGACCACCACGAGTTCTTTGACGACGTGCTGATCCAGGCCTCGCCGTCGGTTGCGCCCGGCATGGTGAAGGACCTGGAGCCGTTCGATACCAGTAAGCTCGTGCCGTATCAGCCGGATTATCTGTCGGGAATGGCGGCGGAGGACTACCGGCGCGATATGCCGGAGTGCTGGATAGATGCTCGCGCCGAGATCGACACCGCGATCTATAGCGCCTGCGCGCGCAAGGTGCCTGGCGATACGCACCGAATGCTCAACGTCACGTCGACGTATCTGAACAAAACGTACAAGCTGTGTTTGCTGCCGATCTGGATCGCCAGCTATCGCTACAACGAGAAGCCGTTCACCTACGTGGTCAACGGGCAGACCGGCGAGGTGACGGGCTCAGCGCCATACAGCTGGGTGAAGATCACGCTGGCCGTGCTCGCCGTACTGGCGATCATCGGCGCGATCATGATCGGACGCGGCGTCTAAACGCCAGGAGCATCAGCAGACCCAGCGCCGCCGGGAGCGCGCCTGAGCTGGGCGCGTTGGAGGTGCTGCAGCCGCCGTCATCGTCCTCGGGCGGCGGTGCCTCAGGCTCAGCAAACGCGGGCGGCTTCTCCACCACGATGTTGGTGTCGGTGCTGTCGGGCGGCGGCGCTCCGTGCAGGCGGTATTTGGCGGTCATGTCCAGGTCGCCCTCGGGCACGGTCCACTCCACGTCGGCCTCGGAGGTGCCGTCCGACCAGCTGTCAAAGACGTAGAGCTCCGGATCGTCGGGCAGCTGGACGTCCACCGCGGTCTTCAGCTGCACCTTGGTGCCCGCCGCATAGATGATCGTCGTCGGCTCCGTGATGGCCGCGCCGTCTACGGTGATCTCGACGCCGGCCGGGTCCGAGCCGTACGTCACTTTGGTCGCCTCGGGATCGACCGTCAGCTTGCCGATGCCCGTGGCGCCGACCGAGTCCTTGACGCCCAGCTGGATCTCCAGCTTGCCGTGAATGTCCACGTCCGCCGGCAGCTGATACTCCGCCGGGTTGCCCTTGGCCGTCGCGGTATCCACGACGCTGTCCTCCCCGTCGTACAGCGTCAGAGACCACTCAAAGCCCGCCGTGATCGCGCCGTCTTTCTCGTCCTCGGCCGTGCCCTCCAGGGTCAGCTTCTGGCCGCCGGAGTAGCGGTCGCCCTTCTTGGGGCTGGTGATCGTGACTGTCGGCGGCGCGTCGTTCCAGATGATCCGGCTGACCCGCTCTTTGCCGGTCGTGGACTCCACAAAGTACAGCGCGCCGTCGCTGCCGGTCGCGATCGCGCGGACGCTGGACGGCCCGGGGCTGGTGTCAAAGACCTCGTACGCGTCGCCTTTGGGCTGCAGAAAGCGCACCCAGTTGCTGTAGTAATCCGCGACGGGGACCGCGCCCTCCAGGAACTCGGGAAAGGCGTACTCAGCACCCTCCGGCGCGCGATACGGCGCCCCCAGAACGACCGCCTGGGGGGCACCCAGGTTGCCGCTGTACTTGTAGACCGGCGCGGTCACGTCGCCCTCGTCCACGGACGGCCAGCCGAAGTTCTCGCCGCCTTTCGCCACGAAGATCTCTTCATCGCTGAGCCGGCCGCGATCGCCCACCCACACCGCGCCGGTGGAGCCGTCGATGCCCAGCTTGAACGGGCGGCCCAGGCCGATGGCGAACTGCTCGCTGCTGCTGCCGTTCAGCTTGCTCTTGAGGATCTTGCCGTGCGGCTTGCTGTCGTCCTGCACGTTGTGCTCTTTGCCGTTGTCGCCCACGCCGACGTACAGCATGTCGTCCGGTCCGATGCCGATCGCACCGCTGTTGCGTACCTGGGTCAGGTTGAACGGCAGATCCTCGTAAAGTGTCTTCTCGCCGGCGTCGTTGACCACGATCTTGTCGCCGTCGCGCGACAGAGGCAGGCGCGCGACCTTCTGCGCGATGAGATCCTGGCGCGTGTAATAGACGTACAGCCAGCCGTCGGTCTCCCAATCGCCTGCGACGGCGATGCCGATCAGGCCCGCGTCCTCGGAGTCGCACCGCACGGAGAGCTTGCCGACCTGGGTGGCCGCGCCGCTCTTGCCCACGTGGTAGATGTGGCCGCAGGCGCCCGAAACGATGAAGCCCGCGTCACCGACAAACGTGAGGTCGGTCGGCTTGGACAGGCCGTCCTGCACGATGGGTTCGTAATCGAAGCCCGATTCCTGGGCGAGGCCGGCGAGAGGCGTACTCGCCAGAGCGATGATCAAAACTGCACGAATCATTGCACCTTGGTACCAGTACACGCCGACGTCGATCAATGGAGTTTAACTTTTTGTCTTCGGTCTGTTACAGACCTCAGCGATGAACTGGACTGCTGTTGGCTCCATCTCCGCGCTCGTGTCTGTCGCCCTCGGGGCGTTCGGGGCGCACGCGCTGAGATCCCGTCTCGATGAGCGGATGCTCGAGGTTTTCGAGGTCGGGGTGCGCTACCAGATGTTTCACGCGCTGGCGCTGGTGGCGGTCGGCTTTCTGGCTCAGACCACAGCGCGTGCCCATCCGGCCGGGTGGTGCTTTCTGGTCGGCACGCTCTTCTTCAGCGGCAGTTTGTACGGGCTGAGCCTGACGGGGGCGAAGTTCTTTGGCCCGATTACGCCCATCGGCGGCCTGCTCTTCATCGTGGGGTGGGCGTTGACCACCCGCGCCGCCCTTTCTATGTGAGGAAATGATGCCCAAGGACTACACGAAGATCACAATGCCCAGCGACGAGGAGCTCGAGTTCGAGGCCCTCATGGCGGATATGGGCGCCGGCAACACGGGTCCGCGGGTCGATCGCGGCGATTTGGTGAAGGGACGCATCATCAGCATCGCAGGCGAATCGACCTTTATCGACCTGGGCGGCAAGGCCGAGGGTGTCCTGGACACGCGCGAGCTGGAAGACCTGGACGTGACCGTGGGCGACGAGGTGGAGGCCATTGTCATCTCCACGGGCGGCGAGATCCGGCTGAGCCGGACGCTGGCCAGCGACGCGCGCGGCAAAGAGCTGCTGGCGGACGCGCACGAGATGGGCCTGCCGGTCGAGGGGCGCATCAGCGGGCGCAACAAGGGCGGCTTCGAGGTCACGGTCGCGGGCCAGGAGGCGTTCATGCCCGTCAGCCACCTCGCCATCGAGTCCATCGAGGACTTGGACGCCTGGATCGGGCGCACCGAGCGCTTTTTGATCATGGAGTTCGACGCGCGTGGCAAGCGGCTCGTGGTCAGTCGCGCCAACCTGCTGCGGCGCGAGCGGGAGGAGCACGCCGAAAAGCTGTGGGCGGAGATCCGGGTCGGTGACAGCCGCAAGGGCCGTGTCACGTCGGTGCAGGACTACGGCTGCTTCGTGGATATCGGTGGCGTCGACGGTCTCGTGCACATCCGCGAGATGCAGTGGAGCCGCCTGGGCCATCCGTCCGAGTTGGTGGCGGTCGACCAGGAGGTCACGGTGACCGTGCTGGAGATCGATCTGGAGAAGAAGCGGATCGGGCTGAGCATGAAGACCGCCGACGGGGATCCGTGGCGTCGCATCGGCACCGAGATCAAGGTGGGCGATACCATCGACGGCGAGGTCACCCGCTTGGAGACCTACGGGGTGTTCGTCGAGGTGCTGCCCGGCACCGAGGGCCTGGTGCACATCTCCGAGATCACGCACCTGCGGCGCATCCGGCATCCTAACGAGATCACGTCCGTCGGCGAGCGAGTCAAAGTGACCGTGCTCGAGATCGACAGCGTGAAGCGCCGCATCGCGCTGAGCATGAAGCAGGTCGAGGGCGATCCCTGGGAGAACGTGCTGACCGACTTCCCCCTGGCCACCGCGGTCCGAGGCCGTGTCGAGCGGGTCGCGCCGTTCGGCATCTTTGTCGAGGTCGCGCCCGGCGTCACCGCGCTGCTGCCCGGGAGCGAGACCGACCACCCGCAGGGCACCGACCTGGCGCGGCACTTCAAGCCGGGCGACCTGGTCTTGTGCACCGTCCTCAGCGTCGATCCCGAGCAGCGCCGGATGAGCCTGAGCACGCGCGCCGCCAAGGACGCAGAAGAGGCCGCCAACATCGATCAGTGGAAGCAGTCCAACCAGAAGAGCGCCAGCAGCTTCGGCACGTTCGCCGACCTGCTCAAAGACGTGAAGCTGAAGGATTAGCGCAGGATTGGCCCCTACCGCTTGGTAGTGCCTTTGGCTTTTACGTAGCTGCTGCTGAGATCGCGCAGGCGGCCCGCCATATTCAGCACAAAGCACCACAGCAGCTTGGACGCGATCACCGGATCGGTGCGCGTCAGTGCGCGGAAGTCGTTGCGCTTGATGGTGAGCAGGGTCGTCGGCTCCATGGCGCTGACCGTCGCGGAGCGCGGGTGGCCGTCCATAAACGCCAGCTCGCCGAAGTGACCGCCCGTGCTGATGGTGGTGAGGTGGTGATCTCCCTTCATCACCTCGACGCCGCCTGAGAAGACCAGGTACATCGCGTCGCCGGGGTCGCCCTCCTTGAAGACGACAGCGCCCGATTTATAGTGCTGGTCGTAGACGATCTTGAGCACCCGGACCAGCTCCTGCTCGTTGAGATAACGGAACAAGAAGAGGTTCTGGATGCACATCAGCTTGGACTGCGTGTCCAGGTTCTCGTCGGGGTCGTCCGCGGCGTGCTCCGACTCGATCTGCACCATCACGCACGTGATGTTGTCCTCGCCGCCCCGGGCGTTGGCCGCATCGATGGCGCCTTTGGTGCCGCCCTTCTCCAGCAGCTCCCGCAGATCGTGATCGCAGTTGTTGTACAGGCCATCTGAGCACAGGAAGACGGTGTCGCCGTCGCCGACATCCAGCCAGGCGGTGTCCACGCGCACGGTCGGCAGCTGTCCTACGGCGCGCGCCAACACGTTGCGGTGCGGGAAGGTCTCCAGCTCCGACTGTTTGATCAGCCCCTGGTTCAGCATCTCCTGGGCCAGCGTGTGGTCTACGGTCATGCGCTGGGTCGAGTTGTGGCGCATCAAGTAGGCGCGGCTGTCACCCACGTGGCCCAGGACCGCACCCGCCGGCCCGATGGCCAGGACGACCCCGGTGGTCGCCATCCCGCGGCAGGACGGGTCGCGCTCCGCTTTGCGATAGATACGGTCGCTGGCGACCTGAAAGATGCGCTCGACCAGGCCCAGCAGCTCCTGGCGGCGGTCAGGGTCGCTACCGTCGCGGTGCAGCGCGGCTTTGACCGGGGCGCTGAACTCCTCCAGCACCTCACAGAACATGGCCGAGGCGCGCTCTCCTGCGCGACTGCCGCCTACCCCGTCGGCCACGGCGTACAGGCCGGCGTCGTCGTCGCGATAGAAGGCGTCCTCGTTCACATATCTGGTTTTGCCGACGTCTGTGCCCGCAAACGATGTGACTTGCATGCGCCGAGTATAGCGCCCCACCCCGGGTTTGGGGAGGGGGTGAAATCAGGGCTTTACGGGGCGGTGGCCGGCGCGCTCAACCCGGCTTTGACACAGGCGTCGAAGCCGTCGCACGGCTTGTCGATGCAGTCATAGGTTTTGTTCATGACGACCCGCTGCACGGCCAGTGTGTCCTGGGGGCTTGTGAGCACCGCCTCGCAGGTGCTCTTGCAGGAGCGCATGCCGCCGGGACGCTGAGCAAAGGTCTCGGCGTCGCACTCCATCTCTTTGTGGCACAGCTTCTCGCATCGTGGGACCGCCTCGTTCTTTGCGATCGGCGGCGCCGCAGCCAGCGCTTTCTCCCCGACGAGCTTGCGCGAGACGCACTCTCCGAAGTCGCTGCACTTGAGGTCCGCGCATTTCTCCTGAGCGTAAAAGCCCGCCGCCGTGATCAGCGCGGCCTTGTTCTCCCTGGGCGCCTTTAGCGCGATCAGGCACGCCCCGACGCAGGCGGAGACGGCCCCCTTGGCTGTCCCGCACGACTGCGCTTTATTGCACGCGCGCATGCAGACCCGGGTCTTGGGCTTGGTGTGTGCGGGCAGGGCGACGTCGCCGGCCGGGTCTTTGGCCGGCTCAGGTGTGACGGGCTTCGCGGGCTCCGGGGCGGTCGTCGGCTCCGGGCCGGCCGGCGCCTTCTCGGTGGGCGCCGCCGCGGGTGTTGGCTGCGCGGCGGGCTCGGCAGGCTCGGCGGGCTTCGCGGTGGTGGGGGTCGGAGCCGTGGGCGGCGCCGCGTTAACGGTCGATCCCGGGCTGCCGGCCGTCTTGGCGGGTGGCGTGTCCTTCTTGCACCCGATAGCGCTCAGGAGCACCACGGCGCAGAACACGGCGAGATGCGACGTTGACGGATTCCAATGCCACGAGTAGGTTGCGCGCATGCGAAGACCAGAAGCACAAATCCGCGCCGCAGACAATACCTCGGCGCAGGAGAACGACATCGGCGAGACCGCTGTCTTCTTCGATTTCGAGAACATTGTGCTCGGCGTAAAAGAGAAATTCGACCCAGGCCGCGTGCTCGAGCACCTGGCCTCCCGCGGCGACGTGTTGATTAGACGCGCGTACGCCGACTGGAGCCGGTTCAGCCGCTACCAGTCCAAGCTCTTGGAGCTTGGCGTCGAGATGGTTTTTCTGCCGAGCTACGGCGTTAGTGACAAAAACAGAACAGATACGGCGGTTTGCGTGGACGCCATGGAGATCCTTTTCACGCGGCCCAACATCGAGACGTTCGTGATCGTCAGCGGCGACAGCGACTTTGGCGTGCTTGCGCGCCGGCTGCGCAGCTACGGCAAACGCGTCCTGGGCATTTCAGCGCGCAGCTCGGCGTCCAAGATTTTGGCGTCGATCTGCCACGAGTTCATTTTCTACGAGGGCCTCACCGGCCAGGCGCTGTCCGGCATCACTGCCGCGGACGGCGAGGCGCTGCTGCGGCGCGTCATTCCCAGCATCAGCGCGGAGGCGTTTCAGCCGTCGCTGCTCAAAGATCGGCTGCGCAAGCTGGACTCCACGTTCAGCGAGCGCAACTACGGCTTTCCCAGCTTTCTAAAGTTCCTGGAGAGCTACCCGCACCTGTTCAAGATCGAGCGGTTCGGGCGTGGTCGCACCGAGGTGACGATTCGCGAGGATGCCGACAAGGGCGGGCGGTCCAAGCCGCCTCCAGCCCGGTCCCGACAACCCAAGGCGGCGCCGGCGCCAAAGCCGGAGCGGAAGCCCGCGGCAAAGACGGAGCGCAAACCCGCGGCCAAGACCGAGCGCAAGCCGTCCTCGACGCAGGAGCGAGACACCAAGGTGCGAAAGGACGCACTGAACGCCTGCCGCACGTTGCTGGAGGCGGTGCTTCCTTCCGAGGAGGTCACGCTGAACCGCATCAAAAGCAAGATGCTGGAGGCGGTCCCGACGTTCAACCACACCAAGTTGGGGTATCGGACGTTTATCGACTTCCTGCGTGACCAGCCTGATCTGGTGACTGTCACCCGAAATGGGCGACGCATCCGGGTGTCCAAGGCCGCGTGAGCCGTCTCGCACTGGTGGCGTTGGCAAGCGCCCTCGCCCTGTGCGGCTGTCAGAAGCGCGGCGCAGACGCCGTGAAACAAGAACAAGAGAAGCGACAGGTGACGCCCCCCACGGAGGAGGCGGCGTCACCGTCCACCACTGAGCCCGCCGGCCGAGGGCGCGGATGCAGCATCGAGCTCGTCCGCAAGGCTGTACTGCAACACAGCGAGGCCAGCACAACGTGTTATCGAAAGGCGCTGGGGCGCAACCCCAAGCTCGCCGACGGTGGCAAGCTGGCTTTTGAGCTGCATATCGACGCTACAGGGCGCGCCACGCGGGTGTCGGTGCACAAAGATGAGCTCGGCGATGCCGCGTTGGCAAAATGCGTGGAAGGGGTGCTGCGGCCTATCGAGTACCCCCTCATCGACAAGCCGCCGTGCGTGGTGATCTACCCGTACAAGTTCAGCGCGTCCGTTAAGCCACGTGGTTTGACTCCTTGACACACCCCGTGTCCGCTGTCTCGCCACATTGACAGGAATACAAGCGTAACTGGCTGAAAGTATTGGCGGTGATCTTATGGCACGGCCGTTGCTCTAGGTAAGGGCAGCCAGAGCACACGTTACTGGCCTCCCTTGCTCCGCATTCGCTCTGCACCCCTCGAGCACCACGCTCGAGGGGTGTTTTTCTTTAACCGACAGGCTATGTTCACGCGGTCATGTTCCGACGAACCATGTTGGTGTTGGGGATCCTTGGGCTCACCAGTCACGTCTGGGCCCAAAGCGGCCGCACGCCTGAAGAGTCGGTACGACGTCCCGCCAACGTCGCCGCCGAGACCGACATCGCCATCACTGAGCCCACAGGCGAGCGCAAGGCGTGCACTGTCCGGACGATCCCGTTCGCCGGCGGCGACGGCGAGCACGTCGTACGCATCGACATTCACTCCACCATCGATCTGGGCCTGGCGCCGTTTGTCGAGCGCATGGTCAAAGAGGCCGAGGACGGCGGCGCCGCGCTGATTCTGCTGCATATGGACACGCCCGGCGGCCGGGTCGACGCGGCACAGACGATCAAGGACGCCCTGATCCGGTCCAAGGTGCCCACCGCCACCTTCATCGACACGCACGCACTCAGCGCAGGGGCGCTGATCGCTTACGCCACGGATTTCATCATCGTCACCGAGGGCTCCACGATGGGCGCGGCGACGCCGATCAATGTCGGCGCCAAAGGCGAGGCGCAGGCGGTCGGTGAGAAGTTTGTCTCGGCTGTGCGCGCCATCTTCCGCGCCACGGCGGAGGCCAAGGATCGCGACGGAAAGATCGCCGAGGCGATGGTCGACAAAGACGTGTTCATCTTCGACCTGATCGAAAAGGGCAAGCTGCTGACCATGGCGGGTGGTGAGCTGCGCGACTGGTGCGTGGCCGACCTGACCGCATCGGATGTCCCCGGCGTGCTCAGCGCGCTGAACCTGAAAGGCGCGCGGGTCGACCATCGCAAGCTGAACTGGGCCGAGCGCATCGCGCGCGTGCTCACCGATCCGATGATCTCCGGCATGCTTATGACGTTCGGCTTCCTGGGCATCATGCTGGAGCTGTACACGCCCGGGTTCGGCGTGTCCGGGATGATCGGACTGACCTGCTTGTCACTGTTCTTCCTGGGACACCTGGTGGTGAACCTGGTCGGGCTGGAAGAGGTGCTCCTCTTCGCCGCGGGGGTCGCGCTCATCGCGACCGAGATATTCGTTTTACCGGGCTTTGGCCTCGCCGGCGTTGCAGGCGTGCTGGCCCTGGGAGCCTCTGTGGTGCTCGCCCTGGTGGGCTCCGATCTCACTTTCAGCTGGGAGATCGGCGTGCTGCCCGGCGCGCTGACCCGGGTCGGTATCGCGCTGACGGCAACGGTGGTCCTCTTTGCGATTGCGGCCAGGTACCTGCCCGACACGACGCTCTTCCGGCGGCTGGTCCTGGAGACCGCGATCGACTCGACCGCCTTCGACGCAGCCGCCGTGCAGGCGCCCAAATCCGACCCGCTGGAGGGTCAGACCGGCGTGGCGCTGACCCCCGTTCGCGGCAGCGGCAAGGCGCGCTTCGGTGACCGCACGCTGGACGTGATCGCGGAGGGGCGGGTTATCGACAAAGGTGAGCGCGTGGTTGTCGTGGAGGCCCGCAAGGGTCGTGTTCTCGTCGCGCCGGAGGAGCTGGGATGAGTCCTGCGGCCTATTCGCTGATCTTTCTGACCCTGGGCGTGCTGCTCGTGTTTGCCGAGGTGTTGATCCCCAGCTTCGGGCTGGTCGGCATCATGGCGATCGCGTCCATGCTCTACGGGGCGCGCATCGCGTGGGAGAACTACGGGCCCATCTGGGGCTTTGCGGCGATGGCGGGCGGTGGGCTGATCGCGCTGGCCGGCGTCGTGCTGTTCTTGAAGTCCGGGGCGTCCAAGAGGCTGGTTTTGACCGCCGAACAAGCGGGCGCGCCGTCCGAGATCGCGGACGACTCCGCCGATCTGGTGGGCAGGGTCGGCACGGCGGTCAGCGACCTGAGGCCCGCAGGCATCGCCCGCATCGACGGCCGGCGCGTGGACGTCCTGGCCGCCGAAGGTGAGTACATCGAAGCAGGTGTGGCGATCGTCGTCGCCCGCATCGCCCAGAACAGCGTCGTCGTGGTTCGCCACGAGCCGGAGGGATAATGGCTATTGACCAGTTTGCACCGATTCTCGCGATCTTTTTCGGGGTCGCCCTCGTCTTGTTGTTCTTCTATTTCGTGCCGATCCGGGTGTGGATTGCCGCTGCCTTTTCGGGGGCGCGGGTCTCGATCCCCACGCTGATCGCCATGCGTCTGCGCCGGGTCAGCCCCAACACGATCGTCAACGCGCGCATCAGCGCGATGAAGGCCGGGCTGCCCGTCGAGACCGATGACCTGGAGAGTCACTATCTGGCGGGCGGCAACGTGGTCGCCGTCGTCAACGCGCTGATCTCCGCGTCCAAGGCGGACATCGAGCTGGACTTGAAGAAGGCGTGCGCCATCGATCTCGCCGGTCGTGATGTGTTCGAGGCCGTCCAGATGAGCGTCAACCCAAAGGTGATCACGACGCCCAAAGTGACCGCGATGGCCAAGGACGGCATCCAGCTGTCGGCGGTCGCTCGCGTGACCGTGCGCGCGGACATCGAGAAGCTGGTCGGCGGCGCCGGTGAGGAGACCATCCTGGCGCGCGTCGGCGAGGGCATCGTGACCACAATCGGCTCTGCGTCACACCACAAAGCCGTCTTGGAGAACCCCGACCAGATCTCCAAGGTCGTGTTGGCCCGCGGCCTGGACGCCGGGACCGCGTTCCACATCCTGTCGATCGATATCGCCGACCTGGACGTCGGCGAGAACATCGGCGCCAAGCTGCAGGCCGAGCAGGCGGACGCGGATAAGCAGATCGCGCAGGCCAAGGCCGAGGGGCGGCGCGCGATGGCGGTGGCCCTTGAGCAGGAGAACCGCGCGGCCATCGAAGAGATGCGCGCCAAGGTTGTCCAGGCGGAGGCGAAGGTGCCGCTGGCGATCGCCGAGGCGTTTCAGAAGGGCAACCTGGGCGTGATGGACTACTACCAGTACAAGAACATCGTGGCTGACACCGCGATGCGCGACAGCATCGCTACGGACGACGCGGAGACTTGATGCGCGCCGTCGTCACCGACAAGGCGCTGTTCACACAGCGACTGAAGCTGGCGATCGCGCTGAGGCACCCGCCGACAGCACGGTGGCCGGCGCTGACTCGCATCGGCCGCGCCCGGATGGCGCCCCCTCCGGGGGGCCTGGCGCCCGAGAAGCGCGCGAGGCGGTGATCCTGACGCCGCCGGTGATCGCAGGGATGGACGAGACGGTCTTCAACATCGTTGTGACGGTGGTGGTGTATGTCGCGTACATCGCGTTTGAGGCGGCCAAGCGCAAGCGCGAGGGCGGGCCGTCGATCGCCGACGAGCTGGTCCAGATCGAGGCGCTCCATCAGCTGATCGAGACGCGCGCGCGCCAGCTGGCGCACCACACCGGGTGGCAGCGCGTGGTCGCGCCGGTCTGGAACAACGTGCTGGCTCCAAAGGTGGGCGGGCTCTACGGGTGGGCCCAGCGGCTGGCGGTGGAGGACGACGGCACCGGTGGCTGGCAGCTGGCTCACCGCCGGGAGCAGCTGGCGTGGCTCCGTGAGCAGCTGGACGAGCTGGCCGGGGCAGCGCATGGCGAGGCGCCTGTGTGGCTTGGCTCCGCCCTATATATAGCGCTGGACGAGCTCAGCGGTGAGGTGACGGCGGCCTTCCCCGCCTATCCGGACCCGGACATCGTCCTGCGCGGGATCACCGACCGAGAGGAGCTGCAGCACTTGTACGCCGCCTGGGCGGCCACGCTCTTTGGAGACGTGGCGACCGCGGTGCTGGACAAGAGCACGGCGCGCGGGGCGCTGCGGCAGATCGAAGCGATGCCCGGCAGCCACGAGGCGCACGAGGCCGGCCAGCCGCCCGATTGGGTCCGCGGCGTTGCGCTGGCGTACGTGCTGGGGGTGCCGTTCCGCTCGCAGGCGCCCGATGGCGAGATCGTCGGCCGCTCCTCAATGGAAACGCGCTTTGGTTTGCCCGCCAGCATCGTGGAGGAGGACATTACCGCCTTGTGCCGGCGGTTGGTGCAGCGTCCGTACGCGGCGCTCGGCGGCCACACCCTGCTGGCGCTGGTAGACTCCGTCGCCCATCATCGGGTCCCCGCTCAACCGGCCGTGATCCCGGCCACCCACCGGGCACCGCCTGCGCGCAAGCGTGTCGTCAAGCCTGCGAAGCAAGCGCGACGAACGGTGAGCAGGCGCTCCAGGCAGGCGGTTCGTGAGGCGATTGTGTTGAGCGAGATCGTGCGGATCTGACCTCTGCCTCCGGCGTTTGCCGGACCCGATTTACACGCCTTTACAACCGTTACATCCCAGCATGTCTCTAAGTCTTGCAAAGAGAATGGTTTCCACCGTAAAGTTTACAAAGTAAATCAATTCGTGAGGGATGGGTTTTGCGGATCTGTATGGGTTGTTATGGCAGCCGGACACTGCTTTCTATCGTGGCCACGGTCTCGGCTGCGACGTTTCTATTCTCCTGCCAGCAGGAGGTCCCGCTTGTCGGTGATGTCTCCCAGGTCGCACCCGCGCCAGAGGAGTTGACTCCAGCGCCGGGCAGTAACTACACGGTCGTGCGCAGAGAAGCTGACAGCCAGACGGCCAGCGCGCCACAGGTGGTCGCGCCGTATTGGATCGACTACTCGTTGGACATCGGCTCGCACACCGTCATTTTGGAGCTGACGCGCAACGAAGAGCTCTTCGCGGAGAACTACACCGAGTGGGCGGTAGACGCAGACGGCCAGCCGGTTCTGGTGCCGGCCTCTGAGCGCGCTGACGCTCGCCGCTGCTACTACCACGGTCGCGTCATCGACGTCTCCAACGGTGCCGACCGCGATGCGGGCTTTGCGGCGGTGCGCACGTGTGATGCCACGGGGCAGGACCTGCTCACGGGGCTGATCGTGTTGGACGACGTCCACTACGATATCCGTCCTGCGGTGGATACCGGCGCCGCCCACAAGGCGGGTGGCGACACGATCCACGAGGTCGGCCCTGTCCAGGCCAGCGGCCCTTGCGGCGTCGGAGACGAGCACGATCTGCCGCAGACCCGCGCAAGCAGCGCCGCCCACGAGACCGCCGAGCACCATAAGCCGGCGATCCTCTATAACGAGCTGGTCGTTGTCCGCGACCCCGAGTTCGACGCCGCTGAGAGCGATCCCGCCCAGACCGTGGCCACCGTGACCAACGCTGTCCAGGCCCTGTGGGTCTCCGGCAATCGCAACCCGAGCGGCAGCGGCTTTGCCGAGGTGCGTGTGGTCCTGGTTCAGCAGCGCGCCGCTGGAGTGGGCGTGTTGACCAGCAGCACGGACGCCAACACTCTGCTGTCGGACTTCCGCCGCAAGAGCAAGGTCGGGGGCGAGATCACGCTCGTGGCCAACGACACCCATCACCTCTTTACCGGGCGCAACCTGAACGGCAACACCATCGGTATCGCGTACGTCGGCTCCGCCTGCGGTGACCAGTTCAACGCCGGCGTCAGTGAGGTCCGCGGTGCCCACATCGCGCTGTCTGCCGAGACCGTCGCGCACGAGCTGGGCCACAACTTCGGCGCCTATCATGACGGTGACCGCAGCAAGAACAACAGCTGCAAGGCCTTTGGCTTCATCATGGCCTCCAATGCCGGTGGCGGGCCCGAGAACTTCTCGCCCTGCTCCGAGCAGGAGATCAGCGCCTTCCTGGGCACGGTCTCTTGTCTGGGCAACGCACCCTCCGCGGGCTGCGGCAACGGCATTGTCGAGCCGGGGGAAGCCTGCGACTGCGGCGTCGGCGGCTGCGCCGGCGTGGATCCGTGCTGCAACGAGGCGACCTGCCAGCTTGCGGCCGGTGCGACGTGCAGCGCCAAACACGCGTGCTGCGACGCCACCTGCCAGCCGTCCGCCAGCTCTACGGTGTGCAGGCCGGCAGGCGCCAACGAGTGTGGCGCCGCCGAGACCTGTGACGGTTCATCGCCCCACTGTCCGGCCGACGGTCATGCCGCGTCGGGGACCGCCTGCACCGATGGCAGCGCGCAGGCCGGCAAGTGCTTCGAGGGCGACTGCGTCTCTTATGGCGGCCAGTGTGCCACCCAGGGCATCAACTTCGGCAAATTGGCGACCGCCAGCGCGTCGTGCGATGCCGCCGTCGCAGCCGACCCGTGCGGCGACTTGACCTGCTTCTTTGACGGCTCCTGCAACACCTTTGCGTTGCCGGACGGCTCTAACGTGCAGGTCCAGGACGGCACGCTCTGTCCGGCCGGGCACTGCGAGGACGGCGCGTGTGTGGCGGACGAGGCGTGCACCACTCACGCGGACTGCGACGACAACAACCCGTGCACCACGGACCACTGTGAGTCCGGCTCCTGCCACAACGAGGCCGGCAACCCCGCCGCGGTCTGTCGCGCGGCAGCCGGCGACTGCGATGCCGCTGAGGTCTGCACCGGCAGCTCGATCGACTGTCCCGCCGACGTGTCGGCCGCGGACGGTACGGCCTGCCCGGGTGGACTCTGCAAGGCGGGCGCCTGTGTGGCGAACGCCGGGTGTCTCACACACGACGACTGCGCCGACACCAGCGGCTGCACCATCGATCGCTGCTTCAACGGCAGCTGCTTCAACCTCCTGGCGGGGGCTGGATTCGTCTGTCGCGCTGCGGCCGGCGACTGCGACGTTGAAGAGGTCTGCGACGGCGTGAACGACGCGTGTCCCGCCGACGGGCCTGCCGCCGACAACGTGCCGTGCCCAGGTGGCCACTGCGAAGCAGGCGCGTGCGTGCCGGAAGGCTGCAGCAAGCACTCGGACTGCGCGGACAACAGCGCGTGCACCATCGATCGCTGCTTCAACTCGACGTGCCTCAACACCCTTGCCGGGGCCGGGACGGTGTGCCGCGAGGCCTCCGGAAGCTGTGACGCCGCAGAGGTTTGCAACGGCATCTCCGAGGACTGCCCGGCCGACTCGATGTCCGCCGCGGGCGCCGTGTGCCGGCCTGCGATCGGCGAGTGCGATGTACCCGAGACCTGCAGCGGCTCGTCGTCGTCGTGTCCGTCCGACAAGGTCGCGTCCTTCAAGACGCCGTGCACCGGCGGTCACTGTGAGGCGGGCGTCTGTGTCTCCACGGCCGAGTGCGCCGTCGACGCCGACTGCGCTGACGCCAGCATGTGCACCGTCGACAAGTGCGTGAGCGGTAAGTGCTTCAACACCGCGGGCAACGCCGGCACGATCTGCCGGGCCCGCGCCGGCGGCTGCGACGTCGCCGAGACCTGCGACGGCGTAACGACCGAGTGTCCAAAA
Organism: uncultured Myxococcales bacterium; assembly: GCA_964545715.1. GTDB lineage: Bacteria > Myxococcota_A > UBA9042 > CAZJHX01. Next base: position 81,238 of record CAZJHX010000012.1, on the reverse strand, counting down.
GACGCGGTCGCGCCCAGCTCGGCGGTGTGTCGCGCAGCGGCCGGCCTCTGCGACAAGGCGGAGACCTGCACGGGCAGCAGCAAGACCTGCCCCACCGATACTTTCAAGAGCGCGGGCCTGGCATGTGGGCCGCCGGCGAGCGGGTGCGGTTCCGCCGCGACCTGCACCGGCTCGAGCGCCAAGTGTTCGGGTGGCACGGTAGCCAAGGCCGGCACCGTCTGCCGACCGGCTGTGGCCGGCGGCTGTGATGTGGAAGAGGTCTGTGACGGCGTGTCCACCGCGTGTCCCAAGGACGCGTTTGCGGCCGACACGGTCGTCTGCCGCGACGTCTCCGGGCCGTGCGATCCGGCCGAGACCTGCACCGGGATCTCAGCGACGTGCCCCGCTGACGAGCTGGCCGACGATCAGACCGAGTGTCGCGCCGCGGTTGGTCCCTGCGACATGCCCGAGCGCTGCAGCGGCAGCTCAGCCGAGTGTCCCGTGGACGAGCTCCAGGCGGCGGGCGCTGTCTGCCGCTGGGCCAAAAACGGCGGCTGCGACGTGGACGAGGTCTGTGACGGTTTGACGACCGGATGCCCCGCCGACGTGGTGATGCCCGCCTCCACCGTGTGCCGGCCCAAGGCCAACGCGTGCGACATGTCTGAGAACTGCGACGGCATCACGGGCGACTGCCCGCAGGATGAGGGCGGCGCTGACGGCACGCCCTGCGATGACGGCAGCGAGTGCACGGCCAACGACGTCTGCAGCGGCAGCTCCTGCAACGGGACGCCGACCGACTGCGACGACGGTGAGGAGTGCACGCTGGACAGCTGCGACGTGGCCACCGGCCTGTGCATCAACGAGCCGATGCCGGACGGTGAGCTCTGCACCGCCGATGACTACCCCTGCACGACGGACGTGTGCAATGCGGGCGTGTGCGAGTCGATTCCGGGCGCCGCCGCCTGCGACGACTCCAACCCGTGCACCACCGACGCCTGTGACCCGAGCGCACCCGGCGCTGACCTGAACGGCTGCACGTCGTCGGCGCCGATCCCCGGCTGCACGGCGCCGCCCAAGCCGACGCCCCCGCCGACCGCGCCCGAGTCCTGTGAGCCCGGCGACGCGGACTACTGCAACCAGAACGGCGTCTGCAACGGCGCCGGCACCGGCTGCGTCTGCGACGATCCCGAGCACTTCGCCGCCGAGGACAAGTGCAAGCAGTGGGTGCCGTTCACCACGCCGCCCACCGGCGTGTGCTGGCCCGGAAACACCGCGTATTGCAACTTTGCGGGTGAGTGCAACGCCGCCGGCTCCGGCTGCGCGTGCACCGATACGCTGCACTACAAGCCCACGGAGCAGTGCAGCACGTTCCACCAGTTCTACCTGCTCGGCACGCAGATGTGTCAGCCGGGCAACCCGGCGTCCTGCAACTTCAACGGTGACTGCAACGTGCAGGGGACCGCGTGTGAGTGCAGCAGCGACTGGTACCACGGTCCCAAGTGCACGGTGACCTCCAACGAGTGTCCCGGCTACGGAGAGCAGCCGGCGCCGGTCTATTTCAGCGCGGACGTCTGCAACAAACGCGGCAAATGTGTCGAGGCCGGCAAATGCGAGTGTGATTCCGGCTTCTACGGCCAGGCCTGCGAGAACGCCCTCTAGCCTGCCCCCGCCCGGCGGCACTCCGACCCCTGGTTGTGGTATTAACCATCGCCATGGCGATCAAACAGTTGTGCTCCCATCTGGCCCTCTCCCTTCTCCTTCTCGGCGGCTTCAGCGCCTGCAGCAGCGAGGCGGACAATCCGTTCGATAGCCCGTCGACCATCTGCCTCTACCCGTTTGGCGACACCACGATCGAGTCCGATTTCGGCATCGCGTGTGAGAAGAACGAGGACTGCAAGCACGGCTTCTGCATGACGCCGGAGAACGCGGGCAACATCACCAACAACGTCTTCTCCTTCTGCTCGCGCGGCTGCGACTGCAACGACGTGCCTCACTCGACGATCTCGGGCAACGACACGGTCTACGACTGCGTCTATCCGGGCGGCTGCTTCGTGGGGTCCAGCAAAGGCGCCTGGCGTCATGCGGTCCTGCTGTGCAACACCCTGGAGGACTGCACCGATGTGGATCCGCGCTACACCCACTGCGAGGACACCAACGTGCTGACGGTGGTGCCGGACAAAACGTGCGGCCTTCACAAGGTCTGCCAAGCCCACAAATAGGGACCTGTGCGACGCTTCGGCGCGTATGAGCTGACCCACTTCATCGGTCGTGGCGGGATGGGCGAGGTGTGGCGAGCCAGCCACTCGCTGCTGGACCGGCCCGCGGCGATCAAGCTGATCCACACCGCGGGCGCTCCGGACGGGGCCACCCTGGCCCTCAAGCGCTTCGAGCGCGAGGCCAAGGCGACGTCGGCGCTCACGTCTCCGCACACCGTCGGCATCTATGACTACGGTCAGACCGACGACGGCGCGTTCTACTACGCCATGGAGCTGCTGGACGGGCTGGACCTCAAGTCGGCTGTCGATCGGTTTGGGCCGATGCCCGCCGAGCGCGTCGTCCATCTGCTACGGCAGGTCTGTGAGTCGCTTGGTGAGGCGCATCAGGCTGGTCTCGTTCACCGGGACATCAAGCCGGCCAACGTCTTCATCTGCAAAGTCGGCATGACCGTCGACTTCGCCAAGGTCCTGGACTTTGGCCTGGTCAAGAAGCTGTCCGTGGACGGCGCCGAGGCGACCCAGCTGACCCACAGCGACGTCAGCCCGGGCTCTCCCGCCTTCATGCCGCCCGAGGCGATCGAGGGGCCGGACCACATCGACGCCCGCTCCGACATCTACAGCGTGGGCTGCCTGGCCTATTGGCTGCTGACCGGGAGCCTGGTCTTTGAAGCGGACACGATGCTGAAGATGCTGCTGGCGCACGTCAACGAGACGCCGCAGCCCCCGTCACGGCTTACCGAGGTCGAGGTGCCCGCGGCGCTCGAGGCGCTGATCATGAGGTGCCTGCTCAAGGACAAGGCCGAGCGCCCGCAAACCGCCGCCGATGTGATCGAGCTGCTGGACACCGTCGACGGTGGCCCTGCCTGGACTCCCGCGCGCGCGCAGGCCTGGTGGAAGGCGCATCGGCCCGAGCCGCGCTGGGAGACGGTCGACGGGCTGCCGGTGGCCGCGGTGGACGAGCCCGAGCTCGTGACGGACCCCACCGCGCTCGAAAGTGAACGCCAGCGCGTGCAGGCGGCGCTGCGTCACAAGTTTGTGCACAGCCATATCGGCTTCTCGGAGATGGATCGTCGCGTGGAGGCGGCGCGCGTGGCCGAGTCACCCGCCGCGCTGCAGCCGCTGCTGGCGGACCTCGAGACGTCACAGCCCGTGGTAGCGCTGGCGCCGGTCGCACCGACTGCGGTGGCGCGCCCTGAGGACAAGCGCGGCTGGAGCACCCGGATCGCGCTCTTCAGCGGGGTCTCCCGACGCGGGGCCTGGCGGGCCGAGTCGCACAACCACATCCTGGCGGTCTTTGGCGGCGCCAACCTCGACTTTCGTGAGGCGGACATGGGACCGGGAATGACGCAGGTGCGGGTCCTGGCGGTCTTCGGCGGCGCCGAGATCGTGGTGCCGCCGGACATGTACGTGGAGGTGGACGGTTTTGGTGTCTTCGGCGGCTTCAGCGACACCCCGGACGGTCCGACGCGCCCTGAGTCGGGCAAGCCCTGGCTCCGAGTCACGGGCGTCGCCGTCTTTGGCGGCGTGAAGGTCAAGCAAAAGCAGCGGCTGATGCTGCAGCAGTAGCTATGCTCCTGGGTCGGCCAGATGGCAGGCGACTTTGTGGCCGAACCCGTGATCGCGCAGCTGAGGCTCCACCTCTCGGCAGGTTTCCGTCGCCAGCGGGCAGCGCGTGTGAAAGCGGCAGCCCGATGGCGGATCCATCGGGCTGGGTACGTCGCCCTCCAGCAGGATGCGCTGGCGGTGCTGCTCTACGCGCGGGTCAGGGATCGGGACCGCCGAGATGAGCGCCTGCGTGTACGGGTGCTTTGGATTGGCGTAGATGTCCGCCGCCGGGGCGATCTCCACGATGCGGCCCAGGTACATGACGGCGACCCGCGTCGACAGATGGCGCACGGCGGCCAGGTCGTGCGCGATAAAGAGATAGGTGAGCCCCAGGCGGCGCTGCAGGCTGACCAGCAGGTTGATCACCTGGGCCTGAATGCTGACGTCCAGCGCGCTGACCGGCTCGTCGCACACGATGAACTTGGGATTGAGCGCCAGGGCGCGCGCGATGCCGATACGCTGGCGCTGCCCACCCGAGAACTCGTGCGGGTAGCGCCGGACAAAGCTCGGGTCCAGCCCCACGGTCTCCATCAGCTCGGCCACCCGCTCGTCAAGCGCTTTGCCCTGGGCCATGCCGTGCTCGCTGAGCGGCTCACCGATGATCTTGCCCACCGTCATCCGTGGGTTCAGGCTGGCGTACGGATCCTGAAAGATGATCTGCAGCGCCCGGCGGTAGGCGCGCAGCTTGTCGGTGGTCAGCGTGGTCAGGTCCACGCCTTTGTAGATGACCGAGCCCGCCGTCGGGCGGTGCAGCTGAAGGATGGCCCGCCCCGTCGTCGACTTTCCGCAGCCGCTCTCGCCGACCAGGCCCAGCGTCTCGCCCTTGCGGATGTCGAGGTCGATGCCGTCCACCGCTTTGACCAGGCCCACCTGGCGCTTGAAGATGACGCCGCGCTCGACGGGAAAGTGCATTCTCAGGCCGCGGATCGACAGGATGATCTCAGTCATCGGCGCCTCCCTCGACATCCACGAAGCAGTGGACCGGGTGGCCTTCATGCCCGCGATCGGGCGGGTACTCGGTCGAGCAGCGCGGGAGGGTCCGGTCACAGCGGGGGGCAAACGGGCACCCCGTGACGGCCTCGGTCATGATGGGCGGCAGGCCCGGGATCGAGTAGAGATCCTCGCCGTGGTCCTCCTCTCGCTCGTCCAGACGCGGGATCGACGCCAACAGGCCGCGTGTGTAGGGGTGAAGCGGGCGCCCGAACAACGCCTGGGTGGATGCGCGCTCGACGATGCCGCCGCCGTACATGACCAGCGTGCGGTCGCACGACCCGGCGACCACGCCCATGTCGTGTGTGATCAGGACGATCGCCATACCGCGCTCTTCTTGCAGGGTCTTCAGCAGCTCCAGGATCTGGGCCTGAATCGTCACGTCCAGCGCGGTGGTGGGCTCGTCGGCGATCAGGAGGTCGGGCTCGCAGAGCAGGCTCATCGCGATCATGACGCGCTGGCGCATGCCGCCCGAGAACTCGTGCGGATAGCTGTGCACGCGCCGCCCGGCGTCCGGGATCCCCACACGCTCGAGCATCGCGATGGCCCGCGTGAGCGCGTCTTTTTGGCTGACCTGCTTGTGGACGACCAGCACCTCGGTCAGCTGGCGACTGACGCGCATGAACGGGTTCAGCGACGTCATGGGGTCCTGAAAGATCATCGCGATCCGATCGCCGCGCAGGGACCGAATCGCGCCCTGCCCGTCGCTGACCAGCTCCTGCCCGTCAAAGCGGACGCCGCCTGCGCGGATCTCGGCCGGCGGCGACTGCAGCAGCCCCATGATCGCCAGATTGGTCACCGACTTGCCGCTGCCGGACTCTCCGACGATGCCCAGCGTCTCGCCGGGATCGACCGCGAAGCTGACGCCGTTGACCGCGAGCACCAGGCCCTTGTCGGTGCGAAAGCGCACATGCAGGTCGTCGACGGTGAGCAGCGCGCCCATTATTTTTGCATCTGCGGGTCGAGGGCGTCGCGTAGCCCGTCGCCCAGAAAGTTCATGGAGAACAGCGTCGCGCTCAGCACCAGGCCGGGATAGATGATCAGCCACGGGAAGGTGTCCATGACCTTGGCGCCGTCGGTGATCATGTTGCCCCAGGACGGGTTTGGCGGCTGCACGCCCAACCCCAGAAAAGACAGAAACGCCTCTTCCAGGATGATCGCCGGGACCATGAGCGTGGAGTACACGATGACCGGGCCCATGGTGTTGCGCAGCAGGTGCCGGAACACGATCTTGAGACGCGACAAGCCGATCGCGCGGGCCGCCTCCACGAACTCACGCGTCTTCAACGAGATCACCTGACCGCGCACCACGCGACTCATCGTGAGCCACTGCACGGCGCCTAGCGCGATAAACAAATTGATGGTGCTGCGCCCGAAGACCACGATGAGCAGGATCACGATGAACATGAAGGGCAGGCCGTACATCACGTCCACGATCCGCATCATGATGTTGTCGACGCGGCCGCCGTAGAAGCCCGCGATCGAGCCCCAGCACACGCCGATGGTAAAGCTGACCAGCGTGGCCAGCAGCGCGATGGTGATCGAGATCCGGGCGCCGTACAGGATGCGGGTCAGCACGTCGCGCCCCAGGTGGTCCGTGCCCAGCCAGAACGTGTACAGCTCAGGCGCGCCGGGGTACTCCGCGGTGGTGATAACGCCGTCGCCGTCGCCGTCCATCTTGGCCATGGCGTCCGTCGGGGCCTCGAACAGGCGCAGCGGCAGGCGATAGGCGTTGGCCTCCGCGGTGGAGACCAGCCTGTCGCCGTCGGTGTCGATCGCTGCAAACGTCGCGGGTCCCAACACCCCCAGACGCTCGAAGCGCTCTCGGCCGATGCGGTCGGCGGCAAACGGGTCGTCCTCCCGCACTTTCTCGGGCAGGTTGGTGTGCACGAACGCCAGAAACTCCTCGCGAAAGTTCTCCTCCAGCGCGTCGAAGTCAGCCGGATACTCCACCGCGACCAGATACCCGTCCGGATGCGGCTTCAGGCGCTTGGTCGTGCTCAGCTTCTCGCCGTCGCTGATCACGTCGTAGTCGTCCATCAAGAACAGCAGAAAGCGCGCTTTCCAGTACAGGTCCCGCAGCTCCTCTTCACCGCCGATCGTCCCGTTGCCGTCCAGGTCCAGCGCTGCGAAGTGACTGGTGTCGCCGTCGAAGGTGGTGTGGTCCTTGGAGATGTCGCGCGTGCCCGGCGGCATCAGGCGGAACTCGGTGTGCTGCTCGTCCAGCGAGAAATGCGTCACATAGGCGGAGAGCAGCGGCGACGCGAAGCCCAGTATCGCGATCACCACGACAAACCAGGCACCCACGAGCGCCAGCTTGTTTTTGCGAAAGCGCAGCCACGCGTCGGCGGCCAGCGATGTGCCTTTGACGGCCTTACTCATACTTTACTCGCGGGTCCAGGTAGGCGTAGGCCACGTCCACGACCAGGTTGAAGAAGACCAGGAACACCGAGTAGATGACGACGACGCCCATCACCATCGGGTAGTCGCGGTTGATCGCGGAGTCGACGAAGTACTTGGAGACGCCGGGGATGGCGAAGACCTTCTCGACGACCACCGAGCCCACCATCAGGTGCGCCAGCGTCGGTCCCAGCAGCGTCACGGCCGGCAGGATGGCGCCCTTGAGCGCGTGTCGCCAGACCACGATGCGCTCGCTCATACCCTTGGCACGCGCTGTCCGGATCCAGTCCGCGCGGATGACCTCCAGCAGCCCGCCGCGCGTCACGCGCGCAAAGTACGCCGCGTAGACCAGGCCCAGCGTAAACGCGGGGAGGATCTTCTGGCCCCAGCCGCCGCCGAACGGCTCCCAGCCGCCATACGCGGGCAGCCACTGCAGCGTCATGACGAACACCAGGATCAGCAGCGGCCCAAGGACGATGGATGGCAGCGAGATCCCCAACATGGCCACCGACATCACAGTGTGGTCGATCCAGGTGTTTTGCTTCAGTCCGGCCAGCAGGCCTGCGCCCAGTCCAAAGATCATGGCGATGACCAGCGCGTAGGCGCCGAGCTCCATCGACACCGGCAGGGTCTCCGTGATGTTCTCCAGCACGGTGCGCTGCCCTTTGCTGTCGAACGTGACCCCGAAGTCCAGGCGGGAGTAGTTCTTCAGCGTGGTCAGGTACTGGTGCCACAGTGACGTGCGGCCGTAGACGATCGGGCGGCCCTCCTCGACCAGCTCGCCTTTCTTGCGGACTGCCCTGAAGACCACAAAGTCCTCGGGAGCCTTGATGGCGCGCTGCTCGCCGTCGATGTCCAGGACGACATACGGCTCCCCCTCTTCGACCTCCTGGTTCTTTTGGACCAGCACCTCCACGACCACGCCGGTCCTGGGAGACGCCAGCGGGCGCGCCATGCCGGTGGTCTGCGCCTGCCCTGCGACGACGGCCGCCGGCAGCTCTTTCTCTTCGTCAAACGGGCTGCCCGGAGACAGCCGCATGATCAGGAACGAGATCGTGAAGACGCAAAAGATGACGACGACCGACCCGAGTAGTCGCCGGAGGATGTATCGGATCAAGGCTTCTTAGCGCCCGGGGGGCCGAACCAGAGGTACTTGAAGTTGTGCCGGTCGTTGATCTCCGGCAGCAGGCCGCGGACCCACTCCTTCTTCATGTACGCGCGCGTGTAGAAGTAGAACGGGATCAGCGGCACGTCGGTGTTCAGCAGCCCCTCGGCCTTGGCGGTCAGCTTGTTGCGCTCCGCGTTGTCGCCGGTCGAACGCAGCGCCCGCAGGGTCGCGTCGAACTCCTCATTTTTGTAGTTGGAGTAGTTGTTCTCGCCCTGGCTGTCGAAGACGTTGACGAAGTTCTCCGGGTCCGGAAAGTCCGCGCACCAGCTGGTTCGCGCGATCTGGAACTCGCCGGAGTGCGCCGACGCCAGCAGCGTCTTCCACTCCATGTTGTTGATCTGCACCTCGATGCCCAGGTTGGTCTTGATCGAGCGCTGGAAGAACTCCGCGATGCGCTTATGTCCTTCGCTGGTGTTGTAGATGACCGTGACCTCTGGGAACGGCTTGCCGCCCTCGCCGTAGCCGGCCTCTTTCAGCAGCGCGCGCGCCTTCTCCGGTTTGAAGGCGTCGCCGCGCACCTTGCCGTACCCCGTGGACGCCTCAAAGTGGGGCGGCACCAGATGCGACGCCGCCTTCTGCCCGCCCTGCATGACCTGGCGGACCAGCTTGCCCTTGTCCAGGGCCATGTTGAACGCGTGCCGCACCCGCACGTCATCCATGGGCGGCTTCTCCACGTTGATGACGTAGTAATACGTGCACAGGATCGGGTCGATGTGGAAGTCCGGGCGGCCGGACCGCAGCATGGCCTTGACCTTGTCCAGCGGCACCACACCGGGGGTCCAGTGGACCTTTCCCTGCTCGTACCAGTCGTGGGCGGCGTGGTCACTGTTGGTCATGTACCAGGTGATGCCGTCCAGCCAGACCGTGTCTTTGTCCCAGTACTCGGGGTTCTTCACGACCTCGACGCGCTCACCCACCTTCCACAGCTTCATCTTGAACGCGCCGTTGCTGACCATGTTTTCTGCGCGCGTCCACTTCTTGCCGTGCGCGTCGATCACGTGCTTGGGCACCGGAGAAAACGCGATGTAGGTGAGCATGTGAATGAAGTACGGGGCCGGCGCCATCAGCTCGAACTGCAGCTGGTACTCGCTGGGGGCGGTGACCGCCACGGTGGAGAAGTCGGTGCTGTCGCCTTTGTTGTAGGCGCGCGCGCCTTTGATGATCCACATCTGCTGTGCGTTGCGTGACCCGGTCTTGGGGTTCAGCGCGCGCTCGAAGCTGTACATCCAGTCGGCGGAGGTCAGCTTCTTGCCGTCGGACCAGCGGGCCTCTTTGCGCAGCTCAAAGTTGTAGGTTTTGCCGTCGTCCGAGACCTTCCAGGAGGTCGCCTGGGCGCCGATCGGCTTGGGGTTGCCCGGCTCGATAGTGACAAGCTGCTCGAACAGCTGCTTGCCGATGCGCGTGCCCGAGGACTCCGCGATCAGGTTCGGGTCCAAAAACTCCACCGCAAACTCGACCGAAGCGAAGGTCTTGTGGTTTGGCAGCTCCAGCTTGGACGTCGTGCTCGCCTGCTCGCCGGTGTCGACCGGCTTGGCGGTCTCGTCCGTCTTGTCGGGGCTGTCGCCCGTGGTCGCGGGTTCGACAGGCGACGGCTTCGGCTTGGGCTTATCGGCAGACGGATCGCTCTTGCACCCGGCGCTCAGCGTCAAAGCAAGCGCACACAGAAAAGCGATGTTGAGGAGATCTAGGCAGCGTCGCATCCGCGAATGATTAGCGGACGGCGACAACCCCCGTCAAGGGGTGGTAGAGCCTAGCAGCCCGGTCGATGGGCGCTAGCGCGAGGACTGACGACGCGCGGAGCGCCGGTTCCGACGAACGGCCTCACGTGCCTTGCGCTTCTTGGCCTCGGAGGGCTTCTCGTAGAAGCGCTTCCGCTTCAGGGCCTTGAGGGTGCCCTCTTTGCCGATCTCGCGCTTCAGCGTGCGGATGGCGCGCTCGACGTCCCCGTTGATCACGGGCACCTCAAGGGGGCGCAGCTCGCCGTTCTCTTTGCGAGCGGGGCGGCGGTAGCCGTTGTCAAAACTCATCAATTCACCTCTGCCTCAATTCACCCGGGTCGGACCTCAGGAAGGCGGGAACTTAGCCGCCGCATTATTGGGAGTCAAGACCAAAGGGGGATGGCGCTGCCGCTCAGTGGACTCCGGCGCGCCGCAGCCGCTCCCGGAGCGTCACGCGGGAGATCGAGAGCACCTCAGCCGCGCGCGTCTTGTTGGAGTCGCACAGCTCGTACACGTGCCGGACATACGCTTGATCCAGATCGTCCAGCGCCAGGCACGCCTCGACCGCCGCCGGGAACAGCGAGCCGTTGCCGTTGGAGCCCGCCTGCGCCCGAAGTGGCCCGATCCGCAGCAGCTCCGGCGTGATGCTCTGTCCCCGACACAAGATGATGGCCCGCTCGATCACATTGCGCAGCTCGCGGACGTTGCCGGGCCAGTCGTAGCTCTCCAACCGCGTCATGGCTTGCTCAGTGAAGCCCGAGACGTTGCGCCCCAGGCGGCTCGCCAGCTGTGTGAGCAGGTGCCTGGCCAGCAGCGAGATGTCGCTCGGGCGGCTGCGCAGGGGAGGCGCCACAAGCTCGAAGACCTGCAACCGGAACAGGAGGTCCTCCCGGAATTTGCCCTCGCGGACAAGCTGGTCAAGGTCTCGGTTGGTCGCGGCCACGAAGCGGACATCGACGCTGGACTCGCGGTCTCCGCCAAGGCGCCGGACACGCCGGGACTCGATCACCCGCAGCAGCTTTGGCTGCAGCTCGATGGGCATATCGCCGATCTCGTCCAGCAGCAGCGTCCCGCCGTGCGCCATCTCGATCAAGCCGCGCCGCGAGGTCTTGGCGTCCGTGAACGCGCCGCGCACATGGCCAAAGATCTCCGCTTCGATCATCGTCGTGGGCAGCGAGGAGCAGTTGACGCGGATCAGCGGGCTGTCGCGCCGGTCGCTGGCGTGGTGAATCGCCTCCGCGACCAGCTCTTTGCCCGTGCCTGTCTCGCCGCGCACCAGCACGGTTGTGTCAGGCGTCGCCGCGACCTGAAGGATGTCCGAGCGCAGCGCGTCCATGCTCGGGCAGCAGCCGATGATCCGCTCCACACCACGCGTGGCCGGTACGCTCTGCCTCAGCGCGGCCACCTCTCGGCGCAGCCCGACGTGCTCGACCGCTTTGGCGATGACCAGGTCCAGCTCGGTGAGATCGAAGGGCTTGTTGAGATAATCGAAGGCCCCGGCCTTGAGTGCGGACACGGCGGAGCGGGGCGACGCGTCCGCCGTCATGACGATGACCTCTGTGCCCTCCACGGCGGCGAGCTCGGCGACCAGCTGGAAGGAGTCGCCGTCGGGAAGGTGCAGGTCACACAGCGCCACATCGAACCGAAGGCGGCTACAGGCCTCCCGGGCTTCGCCCAGGCTGCCGGCGATCGCGACCTCGTAGACAACGCCGAGGTGGGATGCCAGCGACCGCTGAAAGAGCGCTTCGTCTTCGACCAACAGCAGCCGTGGGCGTCGGGCCATCACAGCGTCACCCTCGCGTGGGTCGGGCCCGGCACAGCGTCTTCGCAGCTCGCGGTCTGAGCGGTCGATGTTCTCGCCGCAGGGACGCTCATGCGGATTATCGTCCCCCCGCTGTCCGGGCAGTCCACGCCGACGGCGCCGCCGAGCTCTTCGATCAGCTGGCGCACGATGGCCAACCCGAGACCCGTGCCGCCGGCCTTGGTCGTATAGAGGGGATCGAAGATGCGCGCGCGCTGCTCTTCGGGGATTCCCGGGCCGGTATCGGCGACGGTAATGCGTACGATGTCGTCCGCCAGCGCCGCATCCACAGTGATGTCGCCGGGGCCGGGCATGGCCTGCAGCGCGTTTACCAGCAGGTTCAGCAGCACCTGCTCAAGCTTGTTCTCCGGCGCCATGACCACTGTGTCTGCCGCGTCTCCCGTCAGCGCGAGCTGGATGCGCTTCTTGCGCGCGTCGCTCTCGACCAGAAACACGACTCGGCTGTAGACGCTGCGCAAGGTCACGGTGCGCACGTCGCCCTGCGGTGTTCTCACAAAGCCACGCATGCGGCCCAGGATCTCGGTCAGCCGGTCGATCTCCTCAAACACGAGCTCGAGCGTCTCACGCGTCATGACCGGCAACGTCGGATCCCTGACCACGACCTGAAGTGCCGTCTTGATCGCGCCCAGCGGGTTGCCGATCTCGTGCGCCGCCGACGCCGAGAGTAGCCCAAGCGAGGCCAGCCGGTCCGCGCGGCACAGCTGGCGCTCCATCGTCATCTTGGTCTCCAGGAGCGCGCGGATCTCCTGGACGTTCTTGTCGACGGAGGCCTGTAGAACGTCGTTCCAGCCCTCCAGCTGCGCCTGCGCCTCTTGCAGCGCGGCGACCATGGTGCAGACTCCGGCCGCCAGGTCGCCGATCTCGTCGCCCGGGCGGACGTCCGGCGGTACGTCGTACTTGCCCTGGGCGACGCGGTTGACGTAGCCGAGGATGCGCCGCGTCGGGCGGGCGAGCGCCCGGGATGCTGCGACGGCCAACATCAGCGCCGCCAACGCGACCAACACCGCCAGCAGTGCAAAGCGGCGCTTCATCGCGTTGACCGGTGCGGCGATGAGCGCCTGCGGGTAGACGATCGCCAGCTTCCAGCGGGCGCCGCCTGCCGTGATGGGCGCATAAGAGAGATACGCGCCGTTGCCCGCTGTCATCACGCCCCGGCCTCCGTCCAGCAGGTCACGGTGGACGGTGGTCGGGAAGGCGCCCAGCTCGTCCCGCAGGTTGCCAAACGAGTACGTGCAGTCACCGTGGACGCAAGACTGCTTGATGACACGATCACGACCGCCGATCAGCAGCACCTCGCCCTGCGGGTTTGGGCGCATTGCCTCCAGGCGCTCCAGGATCTCCTGCGCGAACACGTTGATCACGAGCAGTTGCCGGTCCGCCGAGCCTGGCGACTTAATGACGTGACCCACACGGAAGACCAGCCGGTGGGGTTGCTCGACGATGCCGTGCTCGCGGTTCAGGTCGATCGGCGAGAAGTACGGGGCCGTGGGGACCGTGTCTGAGGCGAAGTAGGCGATCGCCTCCTGCACGTAGTAGCGCTTCGATTTGTCCTGCAGCTGGCTGTGAGGAACCCAATCGACGGCATTCCGGCTGCGGTTGACCCGGGCCTGCTCCATCCCGGCCGTGCTGAGCATTCGCACTTGATAGAAGTCGCTGTTGAGGTCAGCGATCCGCAACAGCAACCTGTCGGCTTGTGTTTGAGCCGTGTCTGTCGGCGCGGCCGGATCGGCCTCGCTCAGCCAGCTGGCGACCGTGCGGGTCCGAGCGCCCAGGTCGGTGAAGTAATGCTCGACGTGCGCGACGTTGGACTCCAGGTTGAGCCGCAGCTCCTCCTTTCCCGAGGTGACCAGCGCGTCCAGCGTCCAGTTCAGGCTCAACGCCGCGGCGAAAGCCAACGGCGCCAACGCCAGCCCGACGAAGGCGATCAGGAACTTTCCCCGAATGCCCATGTACGGACGCCACTTCATAAGTGCTCGCATCGCATTGAGGCTGAGCAAGAACAGATCCACATCGCAAACGGGTGACTGCGGCTTGGTCTGGATTCTGGCAGGCAGGCGACGGGTCAAAACGCCCCGCCGGTGGGTAAAATAGCCCGACTTTTTTGCTCCCGACCGGTCAGAAGTTGACCGCTGTCGGCAGGGAACTGTCCGGCACCCGAGCGCGATTGTCGGTCAGTGCGTCGTTTGGCCGATGGCATGTGACTTGAAGAGTTGTCCCTTATGACGACCATGCCGACCCTCGAGCGTTCACAACCCGTGGAGAGTCACTACAGCCGGATCCTGCTGGCCGTGGACTGCTCTGACCATTCAAACGCGGCCACACAACGTGCGGTCGAGCTGGCCGGCGTCTTTGGCGGCTCGGTGACGGGGCTGCACGCGTTTGCCGCGCGCCTGCACGACGTGCGCTTTCGCCAGATGGAGGGCGGCCTGCCCGAGCGCTATCGCCAGGAGACGGAGCTCGAGCGGCAGCGGGATGTCCACGACGAGCTGATCACGCGCGGGCTGGAGGTGATCTCCGACTCCTATCTCGACCAGTCGGAGAAGGCGTGCGCCGACGCGGGGACGCCGTTTACGCGTCAGGCTGCCGAGGGCCGCAACTGGAAGGTCATTTTGGACGCGGCGACCAGCGGTGCGCACGATCTGCTGGTACTGGGCGCGCAAGGCCTTGGAGCCGTGCGTCCCGGTCTTATCGGCACGGTCTGCGAGCGGGTGGCGCGGCGCACGACGATCGATACGCTCATCGTCAAACAGCTGGACTGCAAGCTGGGCGACGGACCGATTCTGGTCGGCATCGACGGGTCTGAAGAGAGCTTCGGCGGCCTGCTGACGGCCATCGAGCTGGGGCGCCGGTTCGACACCCCCGTGCACGCGGTGGCTGCCCATGATCCCTACTTTCATTACGTGGCGTTCAACCGCATCGCCGACGTGCTCAGCGACGAGGCCGGCGAGGTGTTTCGCTTCGAGGAGCAGGAGAAGCTGCACGAGGAGATCATCGACTCGGGGCTGGAGAAGATCTATCAGTCCCACCTGAACATCGCCGAGGCGATCGCCGCCGACGAGGGAGCCACGATCGAGACCACGCTGATGGCGGGCAAGCCATACGAGGCGATCTTGACGCTGGTCGAGCAGCTCAAGCCCTGCCTGCTGGTGGTCGGCAAGAGGGGCATCCACTCCGACGACGCGCTGGACATCGGCGGCAACACCCAGCACCTGCTGCGGCTGGCCGACTGCAACCTGCTGCTGGGTACCCGCACGCATATGCCCGACGTGGAGGCAGTGGCCAAAGAGACCATCTCCTGGACCGAGGAGGCCGAAGCGCGCATGGCTCATGTGCCCGACTTTGTGCGCAACATGGCGCGCATGGCGATTCTGCGATTCGCTCAGGACCGCGGCCACACCGTGGTCACCGAGTCCATCGTGGACGAGGCGACCGCACAGCTGTGCCCCGCGCCCGCCAAGGCCATGATGGGGCGCCTGGCCGAAGCACGCGTCCGCCCGGACCTGTCCCCGCCCTGGTCCCCCGAGGCAACGTCCTTGCTGGACGGCCTGGCCGACGACGAGGCGTTCAAGAGCGGCGTGCGGCTGCGGGCCGAGAAGCTCGCCCGACAGGATCAGACGGGCGCGGTCGAGGCCCACCACGTGCGCCGTTTTCTGGTTCGTGCGGTCGAAGACGCGCCGCCGGCGGGGCCGGTGTGGGACGACGACGCCACGGCCGCGCTGGAGACCGTGCCCGAGGGCTTTATGCGAGACGCCGCACGCAAGCGCATCGAGAGCCTGGCGGGCGACGAGGGCGTGTCGCCGATCACCCGCAAGCTGGTGCTGCGCGGGCTGGCGGCGGGCCGCGCCCAGATGGCGTCCGCGATGGCGCCCGAAAAGGTGGAGGCGGAGCACCAGCCGACGCTGCCGTGGGACGACGACGCCGCCGCCCTGATGGAGCGCGTGCCGATCGGCTTTATGCGCCGCCTCACAGCGGAGCGCGTCGAAGCGCTGGCCGCCGGGACGAACCAGGACCGCGTCACGGTCGCGCTGGTCCGCCAGAAGCTGGACGGCTGGGGCAGCCACTCAAAGCGCGTCGAGCCGCAGCTGCCGTGGGACTCTGAGGCCTGGGATGCGATCTCGCGCGCCCCGGACGTCGTTCGCGGCATGCTGGTCAAGGAGATCGAGGCGGCCGCTGTGCAAGAGGGCAAGAGCCGCGTCAACCGAGAGGATGTCGCCGCGGCCCGCGCCCAGTGGGAAGAGCGCGGGGACTTCCATACGGACTGAGCGGCTTTACCGCTCGTAGGTGAGATCAGCAGTGACCTCGCCGCCCGCCGGCACGTCCACCACCGCCTCGATCTTGCCGAGCTCGGGGTGCCAGGCGCGCACCCGGTGTTGGCCCGCCGGAACGTTCTCGATGGTGAAGGTGCCGTCGTCCGCTGCCGCGCCGAAGTAGGGGGCGTCCAGCGCGAGGATCCACATGTGCATGAAGTCGTGCGCGTCACACTCCAGCTTGAGCATGTCGCCGCGGCGGATCTTGATCGTCTTCTCGATGACGTGGCCCTTCTCGGGCTGCGCGACGTTGAACAGGTTTCTGCGCGTGTGCTTGCGCATCTCGTAGGCGTGCACATTGTGAAGCACAGGGTCGCTGTTGGTGACGCGCACCTTTGAGCCGCGGCGGACCACCGCGTTGGTCGTGATGAACTTGCAGGCAAGCTGATCCACCTCGGTCATGTCGCCCTCGGGCCACGGCTTGCCGGCCTTGATTCCGGAGATGAACGCGACGGCGCCGCGCAAGGCCCCCGAGTCCGTGACGACCACGCCGCCGACGCGTCGGGCGTCTTTGCCGCAGATGTCCTGCTGCTTGGTGACGCTCATGACGCGCGTGGGGGGCTTTTCGCCCGTGAACTTGATGACGCCTTTGATCGTGCCGCCGTTGACGACGTCGGTGACCTTGTAGTCGGTAGAAGGCTCGGGCTTGGCAAGCTCAGCCGGGGACGCGCCGGTCGCTTTTGCGGGAGCGGCCGCCGGTGCGTTGCCGGGGACCTGAGCGGTTGCGGGCGCTGCCGGCACGCCTGAGCTGCCGGTCTGGCCTTCCTCGGCTTTGGGCGCGGTTTTGGTGCACCCGGCCAGTATGAGAGTCAGTGTTGTGATCGTTGTGCAGAGAAGTCGCATAACATTCCTCCAGGGTCAGGTAATCGGTTCGGGGACCACGTTTGAGGCGGCCCGGCGCGCGCGCCAGAGCAACAATAGCTCCAGCAGCAACACCAGGAAGGCGGCGATGCCGGCGTGAAGGTACGCCGTGCTGCCGACCTCAGCTTCGAGGACCACATTATACCAAGACGAGATGGACTGACGTAGTCCCGACTCGCCGTTGCCGCCGTCCCAGGCCATCACGACAAACGGCATGTACTCGCCTGGGACAAAGTCGACGTCCATGTCACCGCTGCCGCTCAGGGACCGGCGGACGACGACGAACCAGCGGCCCTCACTGTAGGTTGCGGAGCCCTGCAGGGCGGCGGTTGCCTCTTCGTTGGGGCGCGCCTTGCCGGGGCCCTTAGCCAGCCAGTGCTCAAAGCGCGCGTCCTCGGGCCGGTCGGCGCGGGAGTGCCACAGCACGACAGGCTTATCCAGCTGGCCGTAAAGGAAGTACGGCTTCTGGGCGCCCTCCGGCTTGCGGGCGGGGAACTGCAGCGCTGCGGCGTCCGCAAACTTCGTCACCTTGTAGGCGTATTGAGACACGTCCAGCTCGGGGTACGTCGTCTCTTCTTTCATGATGTCCGCATCTTCGTGGACCGTGTCGTTGGTGCGGTCGTTGTACTCCAGCCGAAAGACGATCTCGTCGGCGTTGTAGAGCGCACGCACGCGCACCTGGTCCACAGCGGGCGTCTGCCATCGCGGCCGACGGATCACCTGGCCGAACAGCCTGATCTTCAGCTCGTTGGCGTCGTGCCAGCCGGCGTCATCCCAGGCCTGGGGCAGCTCGCCGTCCACCTTTTTGACACGCAGCACGGTCTCGGGGGGCGCGTCCTCTTCGGGCTCGTCCCACTCGATGATCGACTTGACGTAATGCGCGGCCGCCCAGCGGTCCTTCTCGTCCGCGGCGGGGTCGTCCTGATTCAGCGACCCGACAAAGCTGGGCATCGGCGTGCCGTTGAGCCCGCTGGTCAGTGTGCGATAGATGTCCTCCACCTCGGTGCCGCCTTTGTAGGTCCAGCCCTTGGTCAGGTCGCGCGGCAGAATGCGGTGCTTCAGATACGTGAACTGCTTGCCCGACGACGTTCCGTTGCCGCGCCCCGACTTGCCGTGACAGTCCGGGCAGCTGCCGCGCAGAAACACCTCACGACCGTACTTCAGCGTCTCCGCGTCGGCCGACGGCGCGGACGGCACGTCCACGATGTATTTCTCGCCGTCCTCGACCCGATAGGGATCAAAGCCCTCGTCCTCGAAGAGATCCGAGAAGGTCTTGATGTAGTAGATCAGTCGAAAGCGGTCGTCCGGCTTGATCGTGGTCCAGGACGGCATCGCGCTGCCGGGGATCCCGCGGGTGATGGAGCGGTACAGATCATCGTCGACCGTCAGCTCGCCGAACTTGGTCGTGCGAAACTTGAAGTTGGCCTGAGTGAAGTCCCGAGGGCGCGGGTCCAGGTACTTGGCCGCAGGTCCCATGGCGTCGCCTTTGACGCCGTGGCAGGGCGCACAGCGGTAGTCGTAGATCGTGCGGCCGGCGGCGATGTTCTCGTCGTTGACGGCCGGACGATCCTTGGGCACCTCGATCTCGGCCCACCCGCGGCTGGACGGGGCGGGAGGTACGGCCGGCGCCGACAGCGGCAGTGCAGCCGTCAACAACACAAGGAGGCTTCGGCGCGTCATTCGATGGCCTCCGGCTCACGAGGTCGGTTTCCGGCCAGGTCGTACTCGGCCATGATGATCTTCCAGATCTCCTCGTCGCTGAGATCGGTCTCCCAGCGCGGCATCGCGGACTCCCAGGGGGCGCCCTCGCGCGGCAGCTTCACGCCGCCCTGCTTGACCCGCCAGAACACGGCGCCCTCGACGAGCGTGGCGATAGTCTCGACACCGGTGAAGTCGGCGGGCACACGGCGCTGGCCGATGGACATCGGGCCGTCACCGAAGACCTTGGTGCCGTGGCAGGGGCGACAGTTGATCATGAAGAGGTTGCGTCCCTCCTCGATGGCGCGCCGCTCAAACGCCGCGGCCCGCTCCGCCTCGCTGACCTCGCCTTTTTGCAGCGCCTCACCGTACTCACGCACGAGCGGCTCCGCGCTGTCGGCGGCCACGATCGTGCCGCTGGTGATCGCCTCGTCAAACGCCTCCAAAAGCTCATCGCTGGGGTGGCGATAGGGGTTGGTCAACTTGGAGAACGCGTCGGGCGGCGTCGGGTGCCGCAGAGGGTTGAACGTCGGCTCGTCGGGCCCCGCCGCCTCGGCCAGGAAGACGCCCACCCCGACCAGCAGCGGGACGGTGGCCAGCACGACGTTGCGCGCCATGGTCTTGCTGTTGAGAAAGCTCCAGATCGGGGCCAGCGACGCCTGCCAGCGACCCTCGTCAAAGGTCAGGTAGCAGTAGCAGGCAAACGCGGCCAGGGTCAGGTACAGCGGGACCTCATGCCCGGAGCTGGGCAGGCCGCGGCGGACCGAGCCCCAGTCGTCGGACGCCAGCCAGCCACCCACCGTCGGCAGCAGGTACACCAGGAAGAGGTAGAACCCGATCAGGAAGAGGATGACGGCCGGAAACGAGCCGGCGCGCGCCATCATGTCACGCAGCTTCACGGCTGCACCTCCTCGACCGGCTCAGGCGCCGGGTCGGGTTCCGGGGTCGGCTCAGGCGCGGGGTCGGGGGCCGGCTCCGGCGCGGGCGGCGGGGGCGGCTCACGCGCCGGGGCCGGGGGCGGCAGCGGCGGGCTGCTGGGCGGGGTCAGGCTCAGGCGCGGGCTCCGGCGGCTTGGCGTCCGTGGTGAGGCTCTTCATGAAAAACGCCACCTTGGTCAGCTGATCCACAGTGATCGTCTGCACAAAGCTGGGCATCTTGGAGTGCCCCTCTTTGGCGTGCTTCTCCAGCGGCGGCACGATCAGCGCGTCGGGGTTTACCACCGACTCGATCAGGTACTCCATCGTCTGAATCGACCCGATCCCGGTCAGGTCGGGACCCACGTTACCCGGCTGCAGCGCCCCGAACTCGTAGCCCTTGATGACGTGGCATTGCCAGCACTTCAGCGCCTTGAAGGCCTTCTGCCCTTCTTCGATCCAATCCGCGCCGTAATCCACCAGGTCGGTCTGCTGCTCGTCGTCCAGCGTCTCGGTCAAAAACTCCTGGCGCTCGGCCTGCGTCGACAGCGACACCCAGGCCGCGCTCTGCTCAGGCTCCATGATCTCCCACAGCGGCGAGGCGAAGTGGATCGGTCGCACCGCCTCGCCCTTGCCCTTGAGGCGCGCCTTCTCCAAGACCGGGCGTCCGTGGCGGGCCATGGACTCGTGAATCGCCTGCACGTTGGCGTCGCCGCCCAGCGTCTGCAGATACGCCACCAGACTCATGACGTCCTCGGCCTCCAGGTCGACCTGGCCGGTGAAGACCAGCGGCATCAGCTTGTCGGGGAAGCCCTTGACGATGTACGCGGACGGGTTTGCGATGGCCTCCACCAGATAGTCTGTCCCGGTGAACGGCTCGCCCAGCGCCTCGGCTCGCTCCTTGGCCCGCTCCTCCGCGCGCTCGCCGATGTCGCTTCCGGCGCTGGAGCTGCCCAGGTTGGGGCCGCGCTTCATATTGCCGCGCTCGCCGACAGCGTGGCATGTGTGGCACGTGCCGTCGCCCCAGAACAGCGCCTCGCCGCGCTCCGGGCTGACCCCCGCGCCAAAGCTGGTGCCGGCGCCGCCCTGCAGGTCGGTGATGTACCAGCCGATCAGGATGAACAGCCCAAAGACGCCGAAGACAAAGCCCGCGATGCTCAGGCCGCTGGAGCGACCGACTGCCGGCGCGGAGGTCTCAGGCATGGTTCGTTGCCCCGCGCTCGTGGCGCTGCTTGGGCGGCAGGTTGGCGATCCAGAAGACAAACGAGATCAGCGCGATGAAGGTGATCGAGATCCCAACGACGGTGACCGCCATCTCCAGGTTGCTCGGCGTGCCCGACCACTCGGACGTGTCCTTGAGCACACCGACCACGTGCCAGCCCTTGCGCAGCGCGGAGCGGATGAAGCCCATCAGGCCCATGTTGATGATGAAGAGCAGGCACAGCAGGATCAGCGAGAACTGGCTGCGGGCGTGCATCTGGCCCCAGCGGATCGGGCCCAGACTGGTCGCGCCGCGATACAAGAACAGGTCCATGGCCCCGGCGACGATGAACACGACCAGGATCATCAGCACCTGACAGACGGCGACCTGCCGGACCAGCGGGTTGGCCTGCTCCATGATGGTGAAGCCGTGCTGGAAGAGCCAGCCCGAGGCGATTACCGCGGTGACGCCGACCAGGACGTACTGCGCCAGGCGGCCGAAGCCCACGATGAACAAACCCGCCGAGAGCGCGACGAAGGCGATCTGCAGCCACATGGTGCCGCGCAGCGTGGCGGCAAACGTGGTGCCGGGGTCCACCTGGAAGCTCATGAACATCACGGGGATGTCGGTCGCCAGGTACTTGCCCACCTCGGGGTTGCTGTCAGAGAGGTCGCCGGACAGCGTGTACAGCGCCAGAATGCCGATGCCGACCAACGACGCGATGACGACCCCCACACGGGCGCCTGTGCTCTTGGTATTGGGCCCCGGTCCGGTCTTGTTGGCCCGGCGGTACATGAGAAAGCCGCCAAACGTGGTCAGCAGCATCAGCTGGATAACGGCGTTTTTCGCCGGCATGAGGCCGAACTTCTTTTCCAGCCCGCCCAACGGCAGGTTGTGCGGTGTCAGCCAGACCGCAAAGCAGAAGAAGAGGATGCCGATCATCCACGGCACAAACTTCTGGTAGCGCTCGCCACCGGGGATGCGCGAGAAGCCGGCCCACAGGTAGTAGTTGCCGGAGATAAACAGGGTGCCGACCAGCACGGCCTGGATGATGAAGGTCCAGCTGAACGTGCCGCCCATCATGTCCTGGCCCATGGTCGCGTTGAAGCTGTAGATCTCGCGGCCCAGGTAGTACCCGGCAAACGGCAGCGGCAGCAGCGACATGATCGCGATGAAGTTGCCCACGTAGCCCATCCAGTCGTAGTGGGCGCGGTCCTCTTTGGTCTTGGCGCGCAGAAAGCGCACGGCCGCATAGGCTCCGCAGATCGCGCCGCCAAACGCCACGTTGGCCAGCAGGCGGTGTACGTTGAGCGGGGTCCACAGCCAGTTGTTGAACGCCTCGGCGAACGGGCCGATGTACGTCGACCCCTGCCAATGGGTCTCCAGCTGTCCCGCGGCGCCGGCTTCTAAACCCGGCGGGCTCATCATGTAGGTGGCCCAGGAGTTGGCGATGAACATCAGGGCCGTGCCCACGATGTTGAGCAGCACGCCCAGACCGATGTGCCCCCACTTTTTGCGGCCGGTCTTCATCCGGTGCCAGCCGTAGTAGTACGTGTAGAGCGTGAACGCCTCGGCAAAGAAGATCAGCCCGTAGATGTAGAACGTGCCGTGAAACACGTCCGTCAGGTGGCGCATGAAGGTGGGGTAGGTGGAGAACAGCACCAGCGTCATGAGCCCGCCGAGCGCCGCAGTCGTCGCAAACGCGGCCGACAGCAGCTTGGTGAACTCGTACGCCAGGGCGTCGTAGCGCTCCCCCTGCTCGCGGTCGGCCATGCGGAATCCGACGATCTCGGCGATGGTCGCGAAGATCGGCACACCCAGCACAAAGGCCGCGAACATCAGGTGCAGCTCGGCGATCACCCACACCGTGGTCCGCGGGCTCAGCCCGAAGAAGGTGCGGTAATCGACCTGCTCACCCGCCTGCGCATGCGCAACCGCGGCCGTAAGCAATACGGCCGCGGTTACCAACGCCGCTCTTAGGCGGTTGGTCACCTTTTAGTAGGCGAAGTTGGCGGTCACTGCACCAGACGCGGAGACCGCGACCTGTGCCGATTTCTCTCCCAGCGTCGGATGAAACACCTTCACGGTGTAGTTGCCGGCCGGCACACCCGAGAGGGTGAACGTCCCGTCCTTGCTGACCGTCGCCTTGGAGTTGGGCGGCACGAAGATCCAGCCGGTCATGAAGTCATGGATGTCGCACGTCAGCTGCACGGCCTTGCCCCGACGCGGCTTGACCTTCTGCTTGCGCACGTGGCCCTTGGTCGGCTGCGAGAAGTTGAACACGTCGCGACGCGCGCGCCCGATGATCTCGTAGGCGTGGATGTTGTGCGCCACCCCATCGCTGTTGATGACGTTGAGCTCCGCGTTTTTGGGCATGTACATGATGTACGGCTGGAAAGCGCAGCCCTTCTGCTCCAGCTTGTATCCGCCGGCCGGTGGCGCGGGCGGGGTGTCGCCGGCCAGCTTGCCGTCGACGTACACGACCACGTTGCGCAGCAGGCCGCCTTTCACGTCGACCTCTTTGATCTCACGGCTGCCGTTGCCGCAGACCGCGTTGTCTTTCGTGATCAGGACCTTGCGCGACGCGGGTGGGGTCCCCGCGAACGTGATCTTTCCAGTAATGCTCCCCTGTGCGACGGCGTCGGTTGGCGCGCCGCACACGAGGAAGGTCAGCGCCAGCGCCGGTGCGATGAACTTCTTCATTTGTCGTCTCCTTGGTTTTTTCTGACTTGAAATCCGCGGGTCCAGCCCGACCCGCGGACGTGGATTTGATTGCTGCGGTAGGCGGGATCGCGGGTGGGTGGGTGGGGGTCTCTTTGGCCGTGAGCGCCTCCAGCAGCGCGACCAGCGACGCCTTCTCGTCGCCGTTGAGACCCAGCGGCTTGAGCAGCTTGGTCTTGGTCGAGTGCCCGAAGTTCTTTTGGATCGCGTCTTCACCCCCGCCCTCGTTGTAGAAGTCGATGACCTCTTCCAGCGTGTAGAAGGCGCCGTTGTGCATGTACGGCGGCGAATAGGTCAGGTATCGCAGCGTCGGCGTGCGGAACTTGCCCATGTCTGACCGGCGCTTGGTCTGGTAGAACAGGCCCAGGTCGGTCTTGTTCTTGCGGTAGATCTCCTCGGGCACGCCCTTGGCGTATTGCTCGAAGCGGTAGGTCACCTGCAACAGCGCCTCGTTCTCAAACCGATCGTTCTCCGGGACGCCCAGGTTGTAGTAGTTCTCGTCGGTGGTGAACGCGCCGTTGTGGCACTGGATGCAGCCGGCCTTGCCCTTGAACAGCTCCAGGCCCTTCTTGGCCGCGGACGACAGCGCGCTCTCGTCGCCGTTCATGTACTTGTCAAACGGGGTGTCCCGCTGCACCAGCGACCGCTCGAAGGACGCGATGGCGCGCCAGGCGTCGTCGATCTCGGGGCGATGCGTGCCGAAAACCGTCTTGAAGCGCTTCACATACTCCGGGATCTGGGCAAGCCGCTCCTCCATCATGTCGTTTTCGCCGTTGCCCGCTACAGCGCCACGTGCCGCGCTGGGCGCCTGGCCCTCCAGGCTGGTCTTGGAGCCGCCCCAGAAGATCTTCTTGTAGTAGGCGGTGTTGATGATGGTCTGGCAGTTACGCCAGTGCAGCGTGCCCGGGTAGCCGCGGCAGATGTCCGAGCCGTCGCTCCACCCGAACTTGGGGTCGTGACAGGTCGCACACGACAGCGACGCGTCCCCGCCGAGCCGGTTGTCGAAATACAACAGCTTGCCCAGCGCGATCTTATCGGGCGTCTGCACGTTGTCCGCCGGAATCGGCGGCGGTCCGAGCGCGGCCAGCGGCGGGAACTTGTCCTTGGCCGGCGCGGGCGGCTCGTCCGCGTTGACCATTTGCACCACCGCCAGCACGGCGGCGACGCATACGACGGCAAACATCGAGGTCTGCCAGGTCTTGGAATTGGTGGGCGCCATCTCAGTTCTCCTTGGTCCGCCAGTTCTCGATGGTCTTCATCTCGGGGAGCGTGGGCACCTCGACGACGATCTCGTCGCCGCTGAGGGCCTTCAGAAACTCGACGAGTGCCGTCTTCTCATCCGCGCTCAAGCCAAGCGGCTTCAGCGCAGCGTCCTTGTTGGGGTGCGTGCCGCCGCCCTTGTTGTAGAACTCCACGACGTCTTCCAGCGTGGCCAGCATGCCGTTGTGCATGTAAGGCGCCGTGCGAGAGACCTCACGCAGCGTGGGCGTGACGAACTTGCCGCGGTCCTTGTTCTCCTTGGAGATGATGAAGTAGCCGGGATCCACCTTGACGTTCTCGAAGTTGGGCATGCCCAGGTACTTGAGGACGCTGCGCATCGTGAAGTGGCGCATCGGATCGTTGAGGATGTCCGGGTTGTCCGGCACCCCGAGCGCATGCGGCTTGTAGTCCGAGAACATCGGACCGTTGTGGCACGTCGCGCACCCGGCCTTGCCCTTGAAGAGCACCAGGCCGGCCTTGGCCTGGTCGTTCATCGCCCCCGTATCAAACGGCACGTTCTTGGACACCAGCGTCTCCATAAAGGCCGCCACTGCCTTGAGCGTGCGCCCGAACGAGGGCTCGCCGCCCATGTGCTGCTTGAACATGGCGTCGTACTTGGGGATCTGCTTGAGCCGCTCCAGCATGAGCCGCCCGTCCATGTTCAAGAAGTGCGTCTCCGTGATCTGGTCGCGCACCATCGTGGCCCGGTCGCTGCCGGTGAGGCGTCCATCCCAGTGGAAGTACCGGGCGTAGCGCATGTTCAGCAGCGACTTGGCGTTGCGGAAGTACTTGGACCCCGGATACGCCTTGGACAGCGGCTCGCCGTCGCCCCAGCCCTTCTTCGGGTCGTGGCAGCTGGCGCAGCTCATCGTGCGGTCGCCGCTGAGCCACTTGTCGAAGAACAGCAGCTTGCCGAGCTCCGCCTTGCCAGCGGCCGGAGCCTTGGCCGCAGGTAGCGGTCCAAGCTCCGGGAGTTTGGCGTCTTCGGCCGCGGACGGTCCGGCGACGCACACCATCAGCGCTGCGGCGCCCATCAGCACCCACCGCCTCATCACATCTGAATGTTGTCTTGGATGTGCCATTTTTCAGCGCTCCTAGATGATGTTCCGGGTTCTCAAGCTCATGGCGTTGAGCTTGTTCTTGAAGGGGGACTCACCGATCTTGCGGACCTTGCCCGACGCCATCTTGTAGCGATAGTTGTTGGTCAAGGGGTCGGCGACCCGCGGGGTCAGCGTGTTGGCGGACTGACCAGGATACAGGAAGTACATGTAGGCCATGCCCTTCTTGACCACGTCCGTGACGATAGCCACGGCCTCCACCTTGCCCGAGACGAGCTTGATGTGGCCGTTCTTCTGCAGCCCGGCGAACAGCGCGTCCTGCAGATCGACATTGATGAAGCCACCGGTCTGGACCGGGATCCGCGCCGACTCCGCCGCGATCATATCGCCGTTCTCGATGCCGCGCGCCTTGGCGTCATCGGGATGGATCTCCATGAAGTTGGCCGGCCAGCGCTCCCGGATGTACGGACGGCGCAGCAGGTCGTCGAAGCCGGACTGCCAGATCTCGTTGATGCGGCCGTTGGAGATCCACAGCTCGTCGCCCTTGGGCTTCATGTAGTCGTAGAAGTCCTCGAAGAGGCTCCACGGCGATTTCATCAGGTTGGCCTTGCCGGTCTGGCTCTTGAACTGCGTCAGCTGCTTTTTGTGGACCGTGGGACCCTGCGGGCCCGTCTCCGGCAGCTTCAGCGTCGAGTCCATCAGGCGCTTGGTGCCCACGAGCTTGCCGTGCTCGTAGCGGATGGGCGCCTGGATGCCGGTCGTGCCGTAGGTCTTGAGCAGGTCGTGGCCGCGCATGCCGCGCTTCTTGGCCATCCACACCAGCGGGTAGTAGTCGGTGCGGCTCCCGCGACCGAAGCGGGCGGACTCCTCGAAGACGTCGTTGGAGTCCTTCCAGTCAAAGCCGTCGAAGCCCATCTTCTTGGCCCACTGCGCCGCGATCCACCAGTCCGGCTTGGCCTCGCCCGGCGGGTCGTAGAACTTCTCGTACAGGCGGACACGCCGCTCTCCGTTGGCGCGGGTGAAGTCTTCCTCCCCCCACGTCGCGGCGGGCAGCACCAGGTCGGCGTACTTCTGGCCGATCTCGCGCATGTAGATCTCTTGGTTGACCATGACCATGCCGCCGGAGTCGACGCGCTTCTTGAGCGTAGCGATCACCGCAGCCTTGTCCTTGCTGCTGACCTGGTTGGGGTTCTTTGAGATCTGCTCCTCGAACTTGTTGGCGATGCCGCCGGTGGCGCACATAGCGTTCATCCAGGTGCAGCCGACAACGTGGGCGAACCGGACATGCCCGGCCTCCAGCCAGCGGTCCAGGTCCAGGGTCTTGCGCCGCCGACCGACGAACTTCTCAGGCGAGCGGTTCTTCGGGTACTTGCCGCCGCGGCGTCCGCCACGCTGATGGCCACCCAGGCGTGACAGCACCCGTGCCGGCCGATTGCCCGTTCCGCAGATCAAGGCCAGCGACGCAATCGACGCGGTGTTCAGATAGTTGTTGGACCAGTAGTTGCCCTTCTCGATCGCGATGGACGTCTTCGGACGCGTGCCGTCCGCCTTGGGCTTGGCCATCCACTCAGCGGCCTGGCGGATCTGCGCAGCCGGGATGCCCGCTTCCTTGGCGACGAAGTCCACCTCGGACTCTTTCTGGGCGAGCACCCAGGCCTTGAAGTCCTCGAAGCCCTTGGTCTGCAGCTTGCCCCAGGTGCTGCGCCACTGCCACGGCGTGTTGCGTGTGCCCTGGCCGAACCCGGAGTCCGTCTCCCACTTGTTGTTGATGTACTGCTTGATCCACTCGCTGTCTTCCCAGCCGTTCTCGAGGATCACGCGGGCGATGGCGTTCTGCACCAGCGTGTCAGTACCGGGGTTGATCTGCATGAGCATCCCGCCGTTTGCCTCGGCGTACGCGGGTCCGGGGGTCTTGCGCGGGTTGATGAAGATGACCTTCATGCCCTTCTTGATCCCGGCCATGATCCACTCGGACCACAGGATGGTCTTGGTCTCGTACGGGTCTGTCCCCGAGATGACCAGCGTGTCCGCGTTGGCCCAGTCCTCGTAGGACGCGGGGAAGTTTTCGAAGCCGGCGTCACGCAGGCCCGGCACCGACGGCGCGTCCGACGGGTTGTCGTGCACGGCGAAGGCGACGGTCTTGATGTACTTGAGGGACAGCCGCGTCAGCGCGTACGTGTTCTCGTAGTACTGGTAGGAAAACATCTTCTGCGCCCACGCGTGGGTGCCGAACTTGTCGATGACGTAGGTGGACATGTTGGCCGCGATCTCGATCGCGTCGTCCCAGGAGATGCGCTCGAACTTGCCGTTGACCCGCAGCAGCGGGTGCTGCAGCCGGTCCTTGGTCGGCGAGTCGGGGTTGTAGACTTTCTTGGCGATGCAGCCGCCCCGAATGCTGTGGTTGCCCTTGAGGTTGACGGCCTGGATGTCCTTGTCGGGGACGATCACCACGTTGTGTTTCTTGCCGCCGACGTCGACCACGTTGTGCTGGTTGGGCGAAACCCAATTGCCGCCCATGGCTTCGCGCGGGAAGTCGGCCTTGAACGCGTTTTCGTTCGCCTTGGCGCCGCCGCTCGAGCCCACCGGCCACCGGTACACCTTGTAGCCGCACGCCACGATGCAGTAGTCGCAGCAGGTGCTGAACACTTCGGCCGATGCGGGCGGAATCGGAACCTTGTTGACGGGGATCGAGATGCGCCCTTCACCCATCGTTGTCTTGTTGTTGTCACTCATGTGAAAACTCCCTAGGCCATCAGGCTGTCGAAGGTGCCGTAGACGAGACCCAGCACGCCGGTGGCGTACACGTCGTCGCCGTCGAGCTCGAGGACGATCTGCACCAGGCTCTCGGTGGCGTGGCCGGAGATGACCATGCCGTGGCGCGTCAGATCGAAGCTGGTCAGGTGATGCGGGCAGGGCCCGATCGCCTTGTGCTTGTCCTTATAGAGGCCGGCCAGCGGTCCGCCCATGTGCGTGCACAGGTCGTTGAAAGCCACGATGTCCGCGTCCTTGCCCACGCCGCCGCCCGCGCGCTCACCCAGCTTCACCAGGAAGCAGGACGAATACATGGGGTCTTCGCTGGGGTACTTGAACTGCACGGGGACGCCACCCTTCAGCTCCGATAGCGTGGCGATCTTCTTGCGGGGGTACTCCGCGAGCACCGCCTTGACCTGCTCCTCGGGAGCGGCCTCTTCTTCCTGGCCCTTTCGCGTCCGGGCCTCTTTCTTCTCGGCGCAGCCCCACAGGCTGACGCTCACCACGGATACGGCTGCGCCGCTGCCCCACAGCAGGAACTGGCGGCGTGATCCGCACGGCACCCGGGTCGGCTTCATGTCGTTTTTATCGTTGTGCATTGCGTCCCTCGCAAAGTTCGTTGCGTTCAACTGTCCAGCAAGGACCAAGCCAACCTGCGGCGCTGTCTTATTACTTAGTTAAATCAGTGGGTTATGCTCGGGGGAGGTCTGGCCAGTCGGTCGAATGGCGGCTAACCGGAAAGATTCTGACCGGCAGGATGACGACCGGTCGGATCGCGGCCATCGCGCCGTCCGCTCCCTTCTCCCATCAGGAGAGCAGTCCACGCTTTTTCGCATACCGGCTGTCTGGCACGGTCGTTGCTCCATCTGTACGGGCCGTTTGTCCGATGGAGGAAGCCGGTGTTTAGACCAATCCTGTGGCTTATCTCGGTTTTTGGAGTCCTCACAATGGGCTTGAGTACCGCTGCCGCCGACGAGCAAAACGCTGCTCAGCAGCTGTTCACCAAGAAGTGCGCGTCGTGCCACACCGTGGGCGGCGGTAATCGCGTGGGTCCCGACCTGAAGGGGCTTATGGAGCGGCGCCAGATCGATTGGGTCCGCCGCTTCATCAAGGACCCGGCCACTATGCTGGACCGCGATCCGACCGCAAAGCAGCTGCTGGCCGAGTACAAGAACGTGCGCATGCCGGTTCTGGGCCTTACATCGGCGCAGGTCGACGAGGTGATCCAGCTGATCGCCGGGTGCGATAGCGGCGATTGCAACTTCGGCCCCGACCTGGACCCGATCATCGAGGCGACCGCTTACGACTATGAATGGGGTCGGGACCTGTTTCTGGGCACGGAGTCTCTCGAAAACGGTGCACCGCCGTGCATGTCCTGTCACTCGGTCGCGGGCGCCGGCGGGTTCGTACCCGGTGGCCGCCTTGCCAAGGACCTGACCTTTGTCTTTGCGCGCCTGGGGGACGCCGGGCTGGACGCGGCGCTGCGATCGCCGGCGTTTCCGCTCATGAAGGATATCTTTGCCGAGCATCCGCTGACCGAAGACGAGATCTGGGCCCTGCGTGCCTTCCTGTATGACGTCAACCGCAAGCTGCGCGAGGCTCAGGCCTCCAACGTCATCCTGCTGGTCGCGGTTCCGGGCGTCCTCCTGGTGTTGCTGATTTTGCAGCTGATCTGGCGCCGTCGCCTTCGCGGAGTCCGCGCGCCGCTCGTCGCCAACGGGAGGACCTCATGACCCAGGTCGCGGTCATCGGAGGCGGCATCAGCGGCCTCGCCTGCGCTCGGATCATCAGCGACAGGCTCCCAGGCGTGCGAGTGACCGTACTGGAGTCCTCGGATCGCGTCGGCGGCAACATTCATACGTCCCACGCCGGCGGGTTCGTCTGCGAGGCGGGACCGAGCGGCTTTCTCAACCGCGACCCGTCCACGCTGAAGCTCGTCGATCGGGTCGGACTCTCGTCGGAGATCATCTGTGGCGACGAGCGGGTGCGCAGACGCTACATCCTCTCGCGCGGGCGGCTTCGCCAGTGCCCCGACAGCGTCGGGTCGTTCCTGACCTCCGATCTGCTGTCCCTATCGGGACGGCTTCGAATGATGCTGGAGTTCGCGGTGCCGCGGCGCCCCGCGCAGGACGAGACGGTCGCCCAGTTCGCGACACGCCGCCTGGGGCGTGAGGCCGCTGAGCTGCTGGTCGATCCCGTCATCTCAGGCATCTACGCCGGGGACGCCACCCGACTGTCTCTTCGCGCGACCCTGCCGCACCTGGCCGCTGTAGAGGCTCGTCGCCACAGCATTCTGCGCGCCATGCTCGAGGCGCGGCGTCTGAAGCTGCAGGAGCCACCTCCAAGCCCCATGGTGGTCGGGCGGCGTCGCTATGTCTCGTTCAAGCGTGGGATGGGCCAGCTGGTCGACGGGCTGTCGGACAGCCTGCGCGGTCAAATCACGCACCATAGTCCGGTCGACCGGGTTCGTAGAACGCCGGCAGGCCGGTGGCGCGTCCTGATCGGTGGCGTCAGCCCGTCACAGCTGGATGCGGATGTCGTCGTATCTGCGGCCCCCGCCCCCGCGGCGGCCCGCTACCTGCGCGGACTGGCTCCGGAGATCGATGACGTTTTCCAATGCGTGCCCTACGGCCCTGTCGCCGTCGTAGCCCTGGGCTTCAGGGAGGCGGACATCCCCCATCCGCTGCACGGCTTCGGTTACCTGGTGCCGCGCGCGGAGGACAGCAGCGTACTCGGCGTGCTGTGGGCAAGCAGCATCTTCGGTGCTCAGCGCAGCCGCCCCGGCACCGTCCTCCTGCAAGCGATTGTCGGCGGGACCCGCGCACCGGATGCCTATCGCCAGAGCACGCAGGATCTCGTCAACACGGCGCGGGTCCAGCTCAAGCAATGTCTGGGAGTTGAAGCGCCGCCGATCCACGCGACCGTGACGCGCCACCCCCTGGGCATGCCCCAGTACGAAGTCGGGCATCTCGAGCGCGTGGCCGGGGCCGATGCGGCGCTGGAGCGTCACCCGGGGCTGTTTATGACCGGCAATGCTCTGCGCGGCATCGGAATCAACTACTGCACCGCGGACGCATACCGGGTCGGCGATGCGGTAGCCCGCTATCTGCGTGGTGGTGCATTGACCACGATCAATCGATCGCGGCTTGGGTCGCGGTCTCACAACGCAGCGGAGACGACCGCTGCTACGGTGCAATGATGTCTGATTGGGATTGGAAAGATGAGTATGCGGTGGGCGTCCCCGAGATGGACGCGCAACACCGCACCTGGCTGCAACTGATCGCCGAGCTGCAGGACGCCATCGCCGCCAGGCGCGGTGCGGCGGCCGTGACGCACTCCCTGAAGCAGGTACGTGACTACACACGCACCCACTTCAGCGCAGAAGAGAAGCTGATGCGCGACCTGGATTACGCCGGGTACCCGCGGCACAAAGAGATGCACGACGGCTTTGTGGAGCGTGTCGGTCAGCTGGACAGGCTCGTTGCGGACGGTCGCCACGACGAGGCGGGGTCAGTCGCCGAGGCGATGATCGCCTGGTTCACCCGGCACATTCTGGTCGAAGACCCGAAGTACTCGGCGCTGTACCGGCATCGCACCGCCGCCGGGCAATAGACGAAAGGGTGGGCCCCCGGTTCATGGCCGGCCAGGTTTGGCGGGGGGGGGGGGGGGGGGTTTCCCGCGGCCCCCCGACGGGAGTGCTGTCAGAACTTGAGATTGAGGTTCAGCTGGTAGCGGTTGATCGACCGCTTCGGCGTCTCGGCAAAGGCCAGGACGTTGTCCTCTTTGCCCTCCTGCATGTAGACGCGGAAGTCCAGGCTCACCCGCTTGGCCGGCTTGAAGTCCAGCTGGATGCGGTGGCCGTCGAAGCCCGTGAGGCCGCCGCCGCGGGAGTTGGGGAAGTTGTCCTGAGAGAGCGCGGCGCCCGCGTAATACGGCACGGCCGCCTCACCGACCGAGTAGAAGTAGTAGCGCAGCCCCAGCCACTTCCAGGTCACGCGCCCCTGAGCGACGAAGCCGCTCTTGCTCTCGTCTTTGACGCCCTCGGCGTCCGTGTTGCCCATCAGGTACTCGAAGCCGAGCAGCGCATTGACCGGCAGGCCCTTCGTTTTCACCTGCAGGCTGCCGACCAGGAACATGGTGTCGTCGGAGTCGATGCCGGGCGAATTCTCGTCAGCGCCCGCGATGTTGCTGTTGGGTCCGCGGTCGAAGATGTGGAGTCCGGTGAAGGCCACTGTCGCGGCGACCTTTCCGAAGCCGCCGCCATATGAGACCTGCCAGTTCAGGGCCGCGTCGTTGCCGAACAGCCCCTCGGTCCAGCCTTCGTTGTTGAGCAGGAAGTACCCGGCGTGCACACCGACCTTGTGATCGCCGAACTTTTTGGACCACGCCAGGACGCCGCCTTCGGGCTGAATGTCCCCGTCCCAGAAGACCTCGGATTGGTGCCAGCCAGGCAGGCCGAATTTGCCCAGGGTCAGCGCGAAGCCGTCCAGGAAGGCGTACTTCAAGAACGCGCGGTCGATGTTGATGATGTGGCCGCCGCCGCCGATTCCCAGTCCCAGGGTCTGGTGGGGGGAGTTGCCCGGGGTGCCGATGTTGGAAGCCAGGCGCACGCCGAACGTCAGACCGTCGACCGGCGTTTTGGCCTTGAGCCCCACGCGGGCCCGCAGGCGCGGCCGGGTCCGGGCCTCGGCTTTGCTGTCGATGCCGTCGCCATCGCGTGTGTCGTTGTCCAGGCGAAACCGGAAGTCGGAGAAGAATGTGGTGTTGTCCCACCACCCCGATCCGCCGGTGTCTTTTGCGTGAGCGGTACCCGCGAGCAGGGTCGCTGCCAATACCGCGAGAGAAAGAGTTCGTGCCATCTGCGCCTCCGTAGCGTGTTCGTTTGGCGTCTCAACGGGGTTGAGCAACCGCTGTGCCAGCGGTGGCGCTTTGTAAGTGTCTGAAATAAAAGGCTGTGGGTCTCCGGGGTGGCAAAGACCTGTCCGCCGCCGCCGGTCACTGCCTGATCGCATCGGCGACAAACGGCCGAGGCAGCACTGCGGTGCTGCAACTTGACGGGGCTCTGCAGCCCTCCTAATTTCAAGTGAGATGGGTCGAGTTGCAGCGGTTGGAGCAATATTGGCGTTGGGGTGCGTTGGGGCTGAGCCCGCGCTGAACCCTCCGCCGGAGCGCGTCCACGTCGCGTCGGATGCCGTGCCTGTCGCGGGTAAGCCGTCAACCATCACGGTGACCGCCACCCCGATTGTCGGTTCGGGTGTCGAGCCCGGGGCCCCACCGCCGGTGCGAACACCCGAAGATCCGCCCAGCGTTTTTGACCCCCCACCCAAGCGTGACAAACCGCAGAGATTCCGCCGTCCGATGCCGAAGGTGGATCAGGAGCCGTTCCGTTTCGACCGGATCGGGTCGCAGGAGGTGGTCACGAAGCGCCTGCTGGACGAGCTGCCCAACGCCAAGATCGAGTCGATACGTCTGGAGAAGCCGGGCTTCCAGGTCGTGCGCTCCGGCAAGCGCAGCTACTCCAACCCGTGGGCCGGACCCGGCAGCCGCGGGCTGGACCATCGCACGGTCTGGACAGACGGGCGCCGCCATCAGTGGGCGCTGCGATCCTCGCTCGCGCTGCCCGTACCCACAAAGATCACGTGGACCATCAAGGTGCCGCCGGGGAGCATGCTGCGCTTCGATACGGCGACCGGATCCCGGGTGACCGCGTCTGAACCGGTCAACCTGGAGGTGAGCGTCCAGCCCACGGGCAAGAGCAAAGCGACGCGGCTGTGGAGCGAGCGCGTTGTACCCAAGCCCATCCACAAGCTGAAGCGCTGGTCCGCGCAGGAGATCGACCTCTCCGCCTACGCCGGCCGTGAGGTCGCGCTGACCCTCTCCGCGAGGACCGACACGCAGACGCGCGGGTACCGTTACACGTCCTTCTTTTATGAGCCCTCGATCGTCACTCGGGTGACGGACGAGGCGACTCGTGCGGCGTCGACGCAAGCCACCGGCATGGACGTCATGGACAACGTGCTGCTGATAGTGGTCGACGCGCAGCGTGCCGACAGCATCGGGGATCCGCGCAAGCGCCTGCCGCGCCTCTTTCCGGCGATGGAGTCGCTGGTGGACGACGGCATGCACTTCGCACGCGCGTCGTCCGTCGGCAATCAGACCCGCCTCAGCACGTTCGCCATGCTCTCCAGCCAGTACCCGACATACGGCAAGTTTCACAAAGTGCGCTGGAACTACAGCAACGCCGAGAAGGCGGCTTTCTACGACGGCGACCCACCCCTGCTGCCGCGTGTGCTCCGCGGGCTGGGCTATCGCAGCATCGGCGTGGCTAACAACCTGTTCGTCTTCGGCAACCTGAAGCTGAGCCTGGACGCCAGCTTCGACGAGTTTATCGACCACCGCCACAACACCAAAGACACCGCGTGGATCACCGAGACCGCGACCAGCTGGATCCAGAAGCACTATAAAGAGCGCTGGTTCATGATGCTGAACTACAACGCGCCTCACCTGCCGTATCAGCCGCCCAAGCGCAGCTACGACGCCTTCGAGCCCAAGCTGGCGGGTGTGTCGGGCTACTCCAACCCCTACCTGGGCGAGGTGAAGTGGGTCGACGAGAACATCGCCGAGATCCTGACGCTGCTGGACGAGCTCGACATCTCCGGCCGCACGCTGGTGATCCTGACGTCGGACCACGGCGAGGTCATGGACCCGCGGCACGACTGCTGGAACAAGAACTGGCGGTCGCGTTGCCTCCACCAGCACGGCAAGACGCTGTTTGAAGAAGAGCTGCACGTCCCCTTGGTGATGCGGCTGCCCGGGCGGATCCCGGCGGGCCCCGTCGTGCAGACCCGCGCCTCTCATATCGACCTCGTACCCACGGTTCTGGGCCTGCTCGGCGTCAGCCCGACCGCCGACCAGCTGGGGCGGGACCTCTCCCAGGCGGTCTTGACCGGCACGGAGCCCGAGTCGGCCCCGGTGATGGCTGAGGCGCGCCTGTCGACGGCGCTCATCTCAGGCGACTATAAGTACATCATCCACGACACGCGCGAGCGCATGGAGTTCAACCTCAAGACGCTCTTCGACGATAAGCGCAGCCTGGACGAGCTCTACAATCTCGAAAACGACCCCGACGAGCTGATGAACCTGGCGTGGGACGTCGATCAGTCGCCGCGTCTAGCGATGCGCGCCCAGCTTGCGGAGCTGCGCGCCGACCTCGCCCGCCGGCGCGGCCTGCCCATTCCCGAGTGGTCACCGACACCGACGGTCGAGCGTCGTCCCGCGGAGGGCGAGACGTCGAGTGAGCGCGCGGCACCGCCAGAGGAGGTGGTCGGCGCAGTCGGACCCGTGGTGGCGGAGGGCGACCCCGTCGTCGAGGCCGGGCGCGAGGTCACCGCCAAGAAGAAGCCGACCGTGGGCAGCACCATGATCTTCCATGGCGGCGGGCCTCCGCACGCCCACTTTACCGGCCGTATTCACACCACCGATCGGTTCGTCCAATTCGAGGTGCTGGAGCCCGGGCCGGGCAACAACTCCCGCCTGGAGGACGAGGGCACGATCGAGGTCGACATGAACGTCGAGGCTGGGCGCGCGGGCTTCCGCTTTCGAACGGAGAGCGATGACGCCGAGCTGACGTTTCTGCTGCGCATCGACGACAAGCCGCTGGGCGCGGCGCGCTTCTACGTCGGCGCCTACGGTCTGAAGCTGTTCAAGAACCCGCTGGGCGTCTCCAGTCCGGCGGACTATCGCATGGCGCACGCACCCGACGGCGGCCCGTCCTTCATCAAAGACATCAAGCCCGGGGTCTTCTACTGGCGTGACGGCCTGAGCGCCACCGTGACCAAACCCAAGAGCGACGGCGACATCGAGTCCGAGGACGCGATCGACGGTGAGGTGCGCAACCTGATGAAAGACTGGGGCTACACCAACCACTAGCCGGCTCAGCCCAATGGGCCGGGTTACGGCTTTTCGACCACCTTGCCGTCCCACGTGAGGTTCCCCAGCTTAGGACAGTCGCACCCCCAGCTGGCCGGCAGCTTGGGACACGCGGTCTGGGCGATCAGCTTGTGACCGGCCGTGTTGGGATGAATGTGGTCAAACGAGCGCAGCTTCGGGTCCAGGAACCATCGCGGGATCTCCACGGCCCGCTTCAGCGCCACATCGGGATCCGGATACAGCGTCTTCAGCTTGGAGCTGCGGCTGTACTTGCGAACCAGTCGCTGCGTTTCCCGCAACGGCGCCTCTTTGTGCCTCAGCGCGCTGTCGTAGACATCGATTCCGATCGTGGGCAGCTCACCGGGCTTCCAGGCGGCGACGTCGCGCTCGTCCGGAGCGTAGCGTCCCAGCGCCGTGTTTCGCGCCAGGCGCCCCATGATGTAGTCGACGGCCTTGCGGGTCTTGTCGCCGTAGTCCACGCCGCTCCAGCCGCGCCAGCGCTTGTCTTTCTCCGAGCCCCACGGCGTCAGCGTCAGCGCGACCACCCTCACGCCGCGCTTGTGCGCCTTCACAAACGTCTGGACGGTGTGCTTGATGGTCATCTCGGGCGTATAGATGCTGTTGAGGCCGCCCGAGTACAGCAGCCAGTATTCGAAGTCCGGGTTCTTCAGCTTCACGTTCCAGTTGCGCAGAAACTTCTGTCTGAAGCGCCGCTTCAGCGCAAAGGCGCCGTAGCCGGTCTTGGCCAGGTTCTTGACCTCGGTGTTGCGACACACGTGCGCCAGAAAGTGGCTGAAGCTGCCCTTGCCCCACGCCGCGATCGATCCGCCGATGACCACCACTTTGACCTTGCGGTCGGCCTTTCGATAGCGCCACCTGCCGATCGGCTCCGGATCGTCATCCGCAAACACCGGCATGGCCATCAGCAGCGCCATCGCCACGGTCAACACACGCACTGACGACATCACTCGGCCTCCCCGCAGCGGGTCCAGGCGGCGAGGCTCTGGGACTTGCGCCGGCAGCTCACCACCTCGGTCGCGCCCGCCGATACGCAGCTGTCCACGCACTGCGGCACGTAGCTCTTTCGACCGGCCTCCACCTCGTGCACCCAGGCGGCGTGGTGCCCCATCGCCTGGTTCTTGAGCGGCTCGGGAAAGCCGCGCCAGGCGTTCACTCGCGGCGCCTCGGCCTCCAGCATCAGGTCGAATGGGCGGTCGCACGCCTTTTTGCACGACTCTTCCGCCGCCGAGTCGCAGCCCACCGACAGCCATGCGGCCAGACACGCCGCGACGACGACGCCTGCGTTGGTCACGTCTCTTCCGCCTCGTCGTCGGTCTGGTGTCGCGTCAGGTACTCGATCAGCAGCCCCGGACTGTCACCCTCGTCGATCCGCTGGATACGGACGCTCAGCGTCGCCTTGTACGTGCTGCCGCCGGGGGGATCCTTCTTCTGCGACAGGATGCCGAACAAGGAGACCGGGCGTTTATGACCGTCCAGCTCGACCGTCAAATCGCAGCGCAGCCGCACGCCCAGCCCCGGCAGCACCTGCGCGGTGTTGACCTGGATG
This sequence comes from uncultured Myxococcales bacterium, assembly GCA_964545715.1. Classification (GTDB taxonomy): domain Bacteria; phylum Myxococcota_A; class UBA9042; genus CAZJHX01. The sequence continues at coordinate 43,073 of CAZJHX010000012.1, read as the reverse complement.
AAGCGGTCGTTGAGGCGCAGTGCGCGGCCCCAGTACATGGCGCCGGCCACGGTATAGGCACATGGGATGTTCAGGTACACCGCGATCTGCGGGATGGACGCAAAGAACTCGCGCAGCAACGGCACTGTCGTGACCGGGCGTCCGGTGTCCAGCGGTGGCGCGGGCGCCTCGAGCGCCTGCTGGCCTGCCACCCGTGGCGCGGGGCCCTTGAACGGGCGGGCTTGTGGCGTCTGGGCCTCTTCTGTGAGCGCGACCCACCAGGTGGCGCCGGCCTGCTTGGCCGGGTACTGCGCCGCGCTCAGCGACAGCCGGCTGGAGACGAACCGACTGGCCGCGGCTGCGCTCTCGTACGATGTCACCCGGGTTAAATCCGCGGTGACGCTGACCATGTTGTCCGGCGCGGGCTCCGAGACCTGGCTCACGGTGGTGTCCAGCCGCAATCGTCCCGGGCCGCTGAGATCGAGGGCCAGCATCTGTCCTGCCTCAACCGAAGTCGCGGTTCTAAAGTGCGCTCCGGATGCGGAGAGCGCGACCAGGTGGCCCGTGGCGACAACGTCCCCGACGCGAAAACGCAGGCCCCGTTGTGCGGCTGGTACTTGGCGAATCGTCATCCGGGCGATGGTGGCCCGCGTACTGCGCTGTTGCAACCCCAAAACGATGTGTGCTAGCCAAAGCGTACGTGTCGAGAGCAATGTCCGTCGTAATCGTATTGTGCACCGCCTGGGGTTTGAGCGGGTGCTCGGACGACTCCGCTCGCGAGGTGTGGATTGCGGACATGGCCACCCTGCAGGGCGGCGCTCCCGCGGCAGGTGCCCCCGTACAGCTGATCGGTACGGGCTTTGGGCGTGTTCAGGCGCTCACGGTGCCGTGCACACTGGAGGCGGCGATCGATCCGGCTGCCAGCGGTCTCGTCGCGCAGCCCATTCCGCAGCCGCATTCCGTCCTGGTCGGCGGCGTCTCCGCTGTGGTCTACGCTCGGGATGACGACTGTCTGGTGCTCCAGGTGCCGGACCTGGATCCGGGACCACACTTCGTGGTCGTCTGGACGGACGGTATCGCGTCCAACGCCTTTCCCATCAACGTCGCCGCGACCACCGTGGCCGAGTAGGCCGGCTCAATACACAACATGCGCGGCGGCACCCCAATCTACCTGGACCTCGATCCTGACTATCCCGAGGTCTGGCGCATGGACGAGGTCGCACGGCTCGTACGCAACGACGCGCTCGGCGTCATCCCCACGGACACCGTGTACGCGTTTGTCTGCGATATCGGCAGCCGCTCTGCGATCGAGCGCCTGTATGCCGTCAAAGAGCTGAGCCCGACCAAGCCGCTGTCCATCCTGGTGCGCGATCTGGCCATGGCGTCTGAGTACACGCGCGGGCTGCCGACGTCGGCTTTTCGCGCACTGAAGCGCTGCCTACCCGGGCCCTATACCTTCATCATGAAAGCGGGCTCCAGTGTCCCCAAGATCATGTTGCGCAAGCGCAAGACCATCGGCGTGCGGATCCCGGACGACGAGATCTGCGGTGCGCTGCTGGAGAGCCTGGACCGGCCCCTGCTGTGCAGCAGTGTGCGCACGGCGGACGACTCCTTCTGGAACAATCCGGCGCAAATCAGCGAGAAGTTCGGGGCCCGCCTGGACTTCGTGGTCGACGGCGGGCAGCGCCTGGCTGAGCCGTCCACGGTGATCGAATTGACGGGACGTGAGCCCGAGGTGATTCGGCAGGGGAAGGGCGATGCGTCCTTTTTTGATTGATGCGCTGGCTCTCGTGACGCTGCTTGGGGGCCCGCCGGCCGGCGCTAAAGACGCGCTGCCCACCGACGCGATCGCCTTGAGCCCCGTGGTGCGCGAGAACATCCCGGCCGGGGCCGACAACGCCGCGCTGGTCAAGCTGGCTGAAGAGATCATCACCGCCTGGCGCGACAAGCCGCTGAGGGTCGATGCGTACCAGCCGGGGCCTCTGCGCGCGCTGCTGGGGGCTACGCTGTCGCTGGAGCTGGCCCACCAGCGTGGCGAAAAGTCCGTAGCGGGCGCCCTGGCAGAGGCGTATGCGCTGCTGGACGGCATGGCGACGACGCTGTGGCTGGCCGTGGCGTTGGATGACCTCGGCGATCCGGTTCACGGGCGGCTGCCGCCCTCGGAGCTGGACGTCGCCAAAGCCTACGTCGCGTCGCTCAAAGCGCTGCCGGAGCACTGCGCAGCTCGCATTGCGGTGGTCACCGATGGTGATGCGGTGTCCGTTCGCGGTTTGCGGGCGCGGGCGGGCTTTCATCAGCGCCGATACGAGCACGCCGCAGCGACCGCCTGGGGCGCTCGGTTGGCCAAGGCGTCGGACGAACCGACGGATGCGCTGAACGCGGCCGGATACGCGGCCGTCTCTTTGTCGGAGAGCAAGGCGCGGCAGCTGCTGAGCCCGATCGTGACCAAGCACCCGGACCTGCGGTGGCGGGCCGGACGCTATCTGGACACCCGCGCCCGTGTGGAGAGCGTGAAGGCCGCCGCGACTGCCGTGCAGGCCTCGGACACGCCGGCGACGACGCTGGCGCTGATCGACGCCACGACCGCGCTGCATCGCCCCGGCGCGCGGATCGCCTATGCCGCCATTCGCGACGCTGAGGCGCGTTATCCCGACAACGCTGACATCCGCCTGCGCCGGGTTGGATGGCTCATCGCCGTCAACGCCTTGCAGCCGGCGGTCAGCGTGATCACGACCGCCGACGCCCAGGGGCTGGCGTTTCGGGACCAGCGCTCGGTGTCCATGGCGCTGGTCGCCCGCATGCTCACCCTGACGTCCGTGGTGATGGGCTCTCAATTCGACAAAGTGCGCGAGCTGGCTGAGCACGCGCGGTCGCTTCTGGACCGCCTGGACGGCAAGGCGGGCGGCGATCGGTTCGCGGTGGAGATGGCGGCTGCGTATCTAGACGCCATCGGGACGCTGGCCGGCGACGGCGAGTTTGCCAAAGCGGTGCAAGAGGCCATGGGCGCCGGTGGCGTGGACGACGCGATGCGCAAGGACCTGGCGGAGCGCGTCGGCCGAATTCTGCGCCCGATCGAGCGGAAGTACGCCGACCGGCTGGAGCTGTGGAAGCTGTTGTTGTTGCGCGACGTGCTGCTGGACGAGGCGGCTGCCCACGCGGCACTACCGGCGTTTCTGGCGCGTATGGACAAAGCGGTCCGCAAAGCCGACCGAAACGCGGCGGACATGTTTGCCGCGCTGGCGTTGACGACCTCCGGGCGCCGGCCCGGCGAGCGCGCGCGCTTAGAGCAGGCGCTGGATCGCGTGCTCGCGGTGCACAAGCGGCTCGAGCAGCACCGGGAGCGCTTGCTCAAAGACGGCAAGCTGAAGCTGGCCGTGGACCCGCCGGAGGGGGCGGTGCCGACCGGCGACGTGTACTCCTTCATCGGCGCGCTGCGCAACATGCTGCGGCTGGAGATGTCCGGGGACTCGCTGCTGGCGTGGGACAAGACAACGGTCCAGCTGATGCGTCGCGGCGCCAGGCGTCTGCAGGAGCTGGACGCGCACTGGACCAGCGGACACGCTCAGGTGATGTCGCACCGCTGCTGGGTCCAGGTCATCGGTCAGGACTTCGCCCAGGCGGGGCAGTGCCTTCAGGACTTGAACGCCGCCCATCCTGACGATCCCGGCGCGCGCGGCCTGTATGCGGCGGCGCTTGCAGGATCCGGGCGCGAAAGCGACGCCGCAATCCTGTTTGGTCAGCAGGTGCAGCGGTCGGATATCGCCGCAGGCTTTCGGTATGACGCGCACAAATGGCTGGCTCAGATGAAGCTTGGCGCGGGGGACATGGCGGCCGCGCGCAAGCACGTGACCGAGGCCATCGCGCTGCGCCCAAAGGTGCAGAGCCTGGGCGCCGCGCTGGACTATAAATACGTACCGATGGACGGCTCGTTCAACGTCGGCGTCGGTATCGACCGCGATGGTGTGTTGGTAAATCAGGTCCTGGTCAGCGCCCACATGTGGTCGCTCTTGCCCGCGCCCGTGGACGACGCAAAGCTGGACGCCTTCCTCCGCTGAAAAACCACCTAACGACTCCCGGCGCCTGAACGATTCACAGTTTGAGGAACGGGGTGTGAGGGTGGCAGTGCGTTTTACGACAGTGGCTATAGCTGTGTGTCTGGCCGCGTCCGGTCCCGCTTGGGCGGCGCCGGTTTGTGGAGAGATCACCGTCTTGGCAGAGACGGCCGACGATGTCGGTGCGCCGGCTGCCGTCAAAGGTGACGGTTGGATCCTGTCCGGTCTGCCGTTTGCCGGAAATCTCGAGCATCCATACAAGGGGGTCGGCACGGTGGTGCAGCACTTGACCGCGCTGTTGACCGCGGACGACGCCCTGCCCGAGGTGCTGCTGCTGTACAGCGCGTACGACATCGGGGACAAAATCGCCATGCAGCTGGTGCTGTGGCGGCTTTACGAGCTGGGCTTTATCGGTGGTTATGACCTGCTGGAGGTCCCGCCCGGTGTGCCGTTCGACCTCGACGCGACCACGCTGGAGGCCGCGGATGTCGTGGTCCTGGATGCGTCGCCCAACAAGACCTCGCCGGACTTCTTTCTGCTCAGCGATACGACGCTGGATCTGCTGCAGACCTTCAAGTCCCAGGGGGGCACGCTCGTCGGCTCTGCGCACACCATGGTCGATTGGTTCGCCTACTCCGCATGGGGCTATGCGCCGGCCAACCCGGGCGTGAGCGCGCTGTTTGGCGGGGTCACGCCCGACCCGACGCACTTCGCCGCGGTGGCGGAGGCGACGGACGGCAAGGGCGGCGCCATCCACACGCTGAACGCGGCCTATCCCTGGCTGTCAAAAGACAACTCGCCGGCGTTTCATTACTTCTGGCGGCTGACGTTGCCGGACGCCGAGTCGTGCGCGGCATCGACGATCGCGGACACCTTTGTGGTCGGGCAGCGTCCGGACCAGAACCGTGGGGCGGCCAATTTTCTGGACGTGCGGTCACGCGGCAAGCGGCGCGCCCTGCTGCGCTTTGACGTGGAGGCTATCGAGAAGGCGGCCGCCGACGCGGCCAAGACCGGCGCCACGGTGATCACGGGCGCGAGCCTGCAGCTGACGATCCAGATGATCGGCAAAGACTGGGGCGCCCAGGGGCGTCCGGTGGCGGCGCATGCGCTCGCCCAGTCTTGGGTGGAGGGCAACGGGATCAGCGCACTGAGCGTGGGTAGCGGCGCTGGTGCCACGTGGAACTGTGGGGTCGACGCCGACATCTCGGACAAGGACCAGGACTGTGATGGCGGCTGGAATTTGATCGCCGCAGGACCGGCCACCGACACGACTGTGCTGTCCAACGGCCAGTCGGGCGCGGTTTCGTGGGATGTGACGACCGATGTGGCCGCGGTTCTGGCCGGGGAGTCGAAGCAGGCGTCCTGGATGGTCAAGACGCTGGATGAGAGCGAGGACGGCACCGTGCGTTTCGCCGCGCGGGAGGGCCCCCAGGAGACGGCGCCGCGCCTGGTGCTGACCTTTGGCGCGCCGCCCGCCTGCGTGCCGGCGGACTGCGATGACGGCAACCCGTGCACGGACGACGGCTGTGCGGGCGACGTGTGCGCGTACGTCGACAACCACAACCAGTGCGACGACGGCGACGTATGCACGATCGGTGACGTCTGCAGCGAGGCGGCCTGCGCCGGGGACCCGAACCCGTGCGACGACGGCAGCGCATGCACCCAGGACCTCTGCATCGCGGGCGCCGGGTGCGAACACGTCGCGGATGTCACGCCGTGCATCGATGACGATCCGTGCACTGTCGACGGTTGCGGCCCGGACGGCACCTGCATGTGGACGCCGGCGGACTGCGATGACGGCGACGCCTGCACGGTGAATGTCTGCCAGCCGGGCCGGGGCTGCGACTCCGCGCCGATCAGCTGCGATGACGAGGACAAGTGCACGATCGACAGCTGCGAGCCGGGTGTCGGATGCGCTCATGAGGTGGTGACGTGCCCCGCCCTCGGTGGCTGCGTAGATCACGTCTGCCTGGCGGACCAGGGCTGCACGGCCGTGTTCAACACGGCGGTCTGCGAAGACGGCGATCGCTGCACGGACTACGACGTCTGCAAACAGGGTGTCTGTACGGGCACCCCGGTGGACTGCGACGACGGCAACGCCTGCACAGCTGACGTCTGCGCCGCCCACGGATGCCAGCATACGGCGGTCGTCTGCGGCGCGGACGACAGCGCCTGCACCGTCGAGAGCTGTGACCCCGCAAAAGGGTGCGTCGTTGACGTCCTGGCGTGCGACGACGAGAACGCGTGCACTGTGGACAACTGCGACGCCGGGACAGGCTGTGCCCATGTGCCGTTGCTGTGTGACGACAACAACCCGTGCACCGACGACGCCTGTGACGCCGTCTCCGGGTGTGTGGCGGTCTCCAATACCGCGTCGTGTGACGACCAGGATCCCTGCACCTACTCCGACGTGTGCGCGGAGGGTGAGTGTGCGGGCGCGCCCGTGGTCTGTGACGACAGCAATCCCTGCACCGATGACACGTGCGACGGCGTATGCGTCTTTACGCCCAACACGGCGGCGTGCGACGACGGTGACGCGTGTACGGCCGGTGACGTGTGCGCCGCCAGCGCTTGTACCGGCGGCGGACCGGTTCTGTGCGACGACGGGGATGAGTGCACCGAGGACGGCTGCGATGCAGTCTCCGGCTGCAGCCATCTCGCGGTCGGCTGCGATGACGGCAACCCCTGTACGGACGACACCTGCACCGCTGCTGGCGGCTGCGCATACGCGCCCAACGCCGTGGCCTGCGACGATGGGGATCCCTGCACCTACGGCGATGCTTGCGCGGACACGCTGTGCGCCGGTCTGGCTGTGGCCTGCGATGACGGCAATCCCTGCACCGACGACGCCTGTGTTGCCGGCGACGGCTGCGTGAGCGTGGGCAATGCGTCGCCTTGTGACGATCTGGACGCCTGCACTGCGGCCGACCAATGCGCAGCCGGCAAGTGCGTGGGCGCGGTGGTGGACTGCGACGACGGCTCCGTGTGCACCTTGGACGCGTGCGACAAAGGCGCTGGGTGCTCGTACGAGGAGGTCGCCTGCGACGACGGCGATGTCTGCACCGACGATGGCTGTGATCCCACCACGGGCTGCGTCGCGGTCAGCAACCAGGCGCCGTGTGACGACGCGCAGGCCTGCACCAGCGGCGATCAGTGCGTGGCCGGCGTGTGTGCGGGTGAGCCACTGGATTGTGACGACGGGGACCCGTGCACGGATGACGCGTGCGCGGGCGACGCCGGTTGCGTCAGCACCGTAAACGGGGCCACCTGTGACGACGGGGACTTATGCACTGAGGGTGACAAGTGCACCTCTGACGGCTGTACGGGCCACGCCTTGAGCTGTGACGACGCCGATCCGTGCACGGACGACAGCTGCGATCCGGCCGCCGGCTGCGTGTACAGCTTCAGCACGGCGGCGTGCGACGACGATGATCCCTGCACTGCGTCCGACGTCTGCTCGTCCGGCGCGTGCGCGGGCGGCCCGGTGGACTGCGACGACGACCTGGCCTGCACCGCCGACGCTTGCAGCGCGGTGTCAGGCTGTCAACATGTCCCGGATGCGGCGGTCTGCGACGACGGTGAGCTTTGCACGGACGATGTGTGTGACCTGGCGCTGGGCTGCCTGCAGACGTCCAACGCCGAGCCCTGCGACGACGGCGATGCCTGCACAGGCTCCGACGCGTGCGCCGATGGCGCGTGTGCGGGCGGCGGGCCGACGGACTGCAATGACTCCAACGCCTGTACGCAGGACCTGTGTGACGCGTTCAGTGGGTGCAGCAACGTGCCGATCGTGTGCGACGACAGCGATGAGTGCACCACCGACACATGCGACCCGGTGCAGGGCTGCGTCTTCGTGGGCACATGCGACGGGCCGACGGTGTTTGGCGGTGACGACGCGGCCATCGCGGAGGGGTTTGAGTTCACGCGCAGCGTCGGCTTTGCGGACCAGGCCGACTCGGGACCCTGGAAAGCTACGGTGGACTTCGGCGACGGTCTGGGGCCTCTGCCCGCGGCCGTGAGCTCCTCCAAGAGCGTGCACGTGTCGCACCTGTACGCCGATGACGGCACGTACGACGTCGTGGTGACGGTCACGAACGCGGCGGGTGACGCCGGGACCGCGGCCTTTGAGATCAGCGTCGAGAACGCGGCGCCGATCGTGTACGGCGGCGGCAAGGGCCAGCCGGTCGAGGGAAGCCCGTACTACGGCATCCTGACTGTCCTCGATGTGTCGGGCGACACGTTTGTGGCGGTAGTTGACTACGGCGACGGCACGGAGCCGGAGACGCTCGACATCGCCGGTAAATACGGTGCTTTTGGACCCCACGTGTACGCGGATGACGGCAGCTACACGCTCAGTGTCACGGTGACCGACGATGACGGTGGTGTGGGGACGCTGTCTGTCCCGACCGTGGTGAAGAACGTCTCGCCCACCTTTGCGCAGCCCGACAACCAGCTGGCTGAGGACGATCCGGTCGTGCTGGCGGGGGTCTTTGCGGATCCGGGCGATGACTCGTGGTCCGGCACCGTGGACTGGGGTGATGGGAGCGGACCGATGCCCGTGTCGGTCGATGCGGACGCGATGGCGTTCTCCGCGCAGCACGTCTTTGTCGACCACGGGGTCTACAGCGTGTCGGTCACGCTCAGCGACGAGGACGAGGGCTCCACAACGCGCACGTTCTACGTCATCAAGATGAACCCCAACCCCACGATGGACTTCGGGCTGCCGCCGATAGGGGCCGAGGGCTACCCGGTTGCGCACGCCGTGACGGTTACAGCGCCGGTCTCCGACCACTTCACCGCGACCGGAGAGTTCAGTGACGGCACCGGCAAGGCCTTCGTGGCGGTCGAACCAGCCCAAAAGCTGATCGACGTGAAGCACACCTGGAACGACGACGGGCTGTTCCCGGTGATCCTGCAGCTGCACGACTCTGGGACCACGCTGACGGAGGCCTTCTACGTCATTATCGAGAACGTCGACCCCGTCCCAAACCTGGGTGGACCGGGCAAGCTCATGGAGGGCCAGACGTTCTATCGGACCCGCACGGTGCTCGATCCGGGCAAGGACCAGTGGATTGGCACAGTCGACTACGGTGACGGCACGATCGAGTCCTTCGCCGTAAGCAGCTGGGGCGGCTACGATCTGGCCCACACCTACAACGACAGCGGCGACTACACGGTGACCGTGACCATTGAGGACGACGACGGGGGCAGCGGCACCGAGTCGATGACCCTCGCGGTGTCCAACGCGCCGCCAAAGCTGTCCTGCGGCACGCACGAGATGGTGAAGCAAGGCGGCCTGCTGACGCGCACGTGTACGTTTACCGACTCCGGCACTGCCGACACCTGGCAGGCGGTTGTGAACTTTGGGGATGGGTCGGATTCCGTCACGCCGGTCGTCGACCAGGTCGGTCACGCGTTCGACATCAGCCACAAGTTCTTCGAGACGGGTAAGCACAAGGTCGTCATCACCCTCACCGACGATGACGGTGGCGCCCACACCCGGGGGTTCTGGGCCAACGTAATCCCCAACACCGCGCCCGCGTTTGACGTGGTGTCCGACGTGCCGGTTGACGGTCTCCCGGTCGCTGTTGCCGCCGGGCAGCTGGGTGGGGACTCGCTCACGGACCTGGCCATCGCAAACGACCCCGGCGACAGCGTCACGGTGCTGGTGCAGACGGCGCCCGGTGTCTTCGGCTCGGCGTCGATGGTCCTGGTCGGTTTGCAGCCGGCGGCCGTCGCGGTGGCCGACATGGACGGCGACGGCGCGGACGATTTGGTGACAGCCAACAGCGGGTCGGGCGACGTGTCCGTCGTCTATCAGGACCCGACGGCGCCCGGGGCCTTTGCCTTCCCCAGCGCGGTGCCGTCCGGTGCCGGACCGGCCGCCATCGCGGTAGCGGACCTCAATGACGACGGCGCCCCGGATATCGCGACCGCCAACGCGGACGGCGGCAACCTGGCCGTGCTGCTGCAAAGCGATCAGCCCGGGATCTTTCTGACGCCGGCCGGCTATGCGACCGGCGCCAAACCGTCGGCCTTGGCTATCGCCGATTTCAATGGCGACGCCGCACCCGACATCGCCGTGGCCAACGCCGGCGGGGACAGCCTGACCGTCCGTTATCACGCGGGTGACGGGGCTGACTGGCCGACTGCGGACACGCTGGCTGCCGACACAAGCCCGGTCGCGCTGGTCGCCGTGGACATGGATGGCGACGGGCGCCTCGATCTGGTCGCCGCCAACGAGGGCGCTGATACCATCTCCCTGCACCTGGCCGATCCAAGCGGCGGTTGGTTGCCGGCCAGCGTCCTGGACACCGCGTCCGGCCCCCGCGCGCTCGGTGTGGGTGACCTGGACGCCAACGGTGCGGCCGACCTGGCGGTGGTCGCAGGTGGCGCAGGCACGACGACGGTGCTGCGCCAGATCGGCCCGGATGCGCTCGCGTTCGAGGCCATCGCGCTGCCACCCACCTACGGCGGCGAGTGGGCCGTCCTCATCGAGGACCTGGATGGAGACGGCAAGGGCGATGTCGTCGTTCTGAACCACGTGTCAGCGAGCCTTTCGGTGCACCTGGGACAGTAACGGGGTACAGTCGGCGCATGGCGCGACTGGTAGTCACCTGCATACGCGGCGGGTTGAACGGTCAACGGTTCGAGTTCGACCAGGACCACGTCACGATCGGGCGCAAGCAGATCAACCACGTGGCTTTTGATCCGGCACGCGATCGAAAGGCGTCGGGCAATCACGCGGAGCTGCGCCGCGACGGTCATCAGTGGTTCTTGAAGGACCTGGCGTCCACCAATGGGACGTTTGTTGGCGGCGGGCAGATCCAGGGTGAGGTCCAGCTGCAGGACGGCGTCAACGTGGAGTTCGGCAAAGACGGCCCGATTCTGCACTTCCGCATCGTGTTGCCCATGCAGCCCACCCCCGAGGCCAAGACCGTGCTGGCCGAGGCCCCCTCGGTCGACGTGCCCAAGACGATGATGGCCTCGTCGTCGGACGAGCTGGTCGCCCCGCCGTCGTCTGGTCGCACCGCGATCTACCGCGCGATGATGCAGGAGACGGTCAAGCGGTCCAGCTCCAAGCTGAAGTTGATGCTGCTGGGTCTCAGCCTGGTGCTCCTGGCCGCCGCGATCGGTGGTGTGCTCTACATTCGGGCGCAGCGCGCGGAGACCCGACTGCTCAAGGAGCAGGCCGCTGATGCCAAGACCACGTCGGCCAGGCTGGCGGATCGCACCGCGGAGCTGGAGACGCAGCTGGAGACCCAGGCCGAGGCGCTCACCTCCGCCCGCACCCGCCTGGCGACCACCTCCGGCAAGCTGTCGTCGCTGCGACTGCAGATCTCCAAATCGGAGGGCGCCGCGCGTGCCACGCTGGAGCGCCAGGCGGCCGAGCTGGAGCAGGCCAAAGAGAAGTACGAGTCGCAGCTGCAGCGCCAGGAGAAGCAGCTGGCTGAGCTGAAGCGCACGGGGCACGCCGCGGAAGACATCGCGCAGAAATACGAGAAGTCACTGTTCATGCTTATCGCCAAGACCCCCGACCGCCTCGTGGGCTTCTGTACCGCGTTTGCCGTGAACACCGACGGCCTGCTGGCGACCAACGCTCACTGTGTACGCAATATCGCGACCATGAGCGACCAGGGCATCACCACCCTGGCCCGCATGAATCGAGACGCGTCGCGCACCTATCGGGTTACGCATTGGCGCAGCCACTCGGGCTACAACAACACAGCGTTTTCGCAGGACGTCGCGGTCGTGAAGCTGGATTTGAAGGGTCAGAAGCTGCCGGTCGCTGTCGGCCTGGCGCCGGATTCGCTGGTGCACAACCTGTCGCCCGGGCGCGCGGTCTATACGATGGGCTTTCCCGGTCGCGTGATGAACGAGTCGCGCCCTGCCGCGGACTTTCGGGCGGCGGTCATATCCCGCCTGACCACGTACGAGAACGCGCCCGGTGACGCCGACACCGCGCGCGTGGTCTGGCACTCGGCCCTGACCTCCAAGGGCACGTCCGGGTCGCCGATCTTCAACGCCGACGGACTGGTCGTGGCCGTCAACAACGGCGGGCTGAGCGCACGTCGCGTCTATACCAAGGACGCGGTGACCGGCGCGCTCAAGAGCGACTTTGCTTATGACGCGACCGGTCTCAACTTCGGCATACGCGTCGACACGCTTCGCGAGGTCATGCAGTAGGCACGCGCGGCCCGGACCCACCGCGTGTGGCGCACCTGATCGGCGATCTGGCGGCGGGCGGCGCTCAGCGGCAGTTGGTGCACCTGCTGGCGGCGCTGGACGGACGCGGGCCCCCGCACGACGTGATCACCTGGCGTCCGGGCGCCGAGCGGCACGCCCTGCGCGAGCAGCTACCTGAAGCGGTGCATCAGTGGCACTTTCCCAAGCACCAGCGCACCGATCCGGTCTGGCTGGCGCGCGTGGTGTCACATCTGCGCCAGGTGCGGCCCGACATCCTGCACTGTTGGCTGAATCCGGCGAGTTGGTGGGGGGCGATGCTCGCGCCCGCGGCCGGCGTGAAGAATCTCATCACCAGCGAGATGGTCGCCCGCTTGCCGCCTCGCAGGCGTCTGGTGCACCGGCTGGCGGCAGCGGTGGTTGCGGACAGCCGGGCCGTGTTTGAAGTGCTGCCGGCGCGCAAGCGGGTCTTCGTGCCGGTCGGCATCCCACCGGCTGAACCGGGTGAGAGCGCCGATCTGGCAGGTCGCGTGGTGCTATGTGTCGCCAGTCTCCAGCCCGACAAGAACCAGCGTGCCCTCATCGACCTGGCACGCGCCACCGACGACCACGTGGTGCTTGTCGGGCGCGACGAGGACGCCGGATATGGCGCGCAGTTACGCCGTGACGCCCCGGCCAACGTGACGTTTGCCGGTGAGGTCGCCGACGTGGCGCCGTTTTACCGCCGGGCGGACGTCTTTGTGTTGCCGTCCCGCACCGAGTCCAGCCCCAACGCGCTGCTGGAGGCCATGTCCCACGGCTGCCCGGTCGTGGCGTCGGATGTGGGCGACATCCGTGAGCTCCTTGACGGCGGACGCCTGGGTCGCCTGGTGGCGCCCGGGGACCAGTCCGCGCTCGAGCGCGGCGTCGCGCAGCCAAACGCCGGTGACGCGGGTCCCGACTGGGTGCAACTGAAGTACAACGTGGCTCAAATGGCAGACCAATACCGCGCGCTGTACGACAGGATCGCCGGATGAGCATCTTGGAGCCCATCGCGCTGCTGGCCTTTTGCGTGAGCGCCGCGCTGCTCGGCTACACGTTCCTGCTCTATCCGGTCGGGATCGCTATCCGAGCGCGGCTGCGCCCGTTGCCGGTCACGCAAGCGGACATCCACCCGACCGTCACCCTCTTCATCGCCGCCCGCAACGAGGCCGCCCACCTGGCCGCGCGCCTGGAGAACGCGTGCGCTCTGACGTACCCGGACTTGAAGATCATCGTGGTCTCGGACGGCAGCACGGACGGCACCGCGGAGATCGCACGCGGCTGGCCGGACCCGCGTGTGTCGGTCGTCGCGTTCGACACCCCGGCCGGCAAGACCGCCGCCGTCGCCCGCGCGACCAAAGAAGCCCCCGACAGCGAGATCTGGGCGTGCACCGACGCAACGGCGCAGTGGCCGCCGGACGCCCTGCAGCGGCTGGTGCGCTCCTTCGCCGATCCCACGGTTGGCGCCGTCAGCGGCCTGGTCGTGTACGACGCGCCCGACACCAGCATCGGCCACGGCTTCTCGTTCTATCAGCGCGTCATCGTGCCCCAGCGCATGGCGGACTCGGCGGTCGGCACGGTGACCAGCATCTCGGGCAGCATCTACGCCATCCGGTCCAAGCTGTGGGCCGACGCCCCTCCCGAGCTGAGCTACGACCTGGTGCATCCTCTGGAGGTGGCCGCGCGCGGTTATCGCAGCGTGCTCGATCCCGAAGCGATCAGCGTAGAGCAGGCGCGCGGGCGGGCATCGCGAGAGTTCCGCAGCCGTGTGCGCCTGGCGCTATCAGCGTATGCCTTCACGGCCTTCGCACGCCGCCGCGCGCGGGACCTGCCCCGCGGCTATCGCTGGCAGCTGTGGTCGCACAAGGTGTTTCGGTGGTTTGCGCCGGCGCTGACCGTGCTGTTGCTGATGAGCGCGGTCGCGTTGTCCAACAGCTTCCCGGCGCTGGCCCGCCCGGTCGTGGCCGGCATCGTCGCGGCAGGCTGTCTGGGGCTGCTGGGCCTGGCGCCTGGTATCGGCCGCCTGTTCGCGGCGCCATTGTTCGGGCTGACGGTCGCTTCGGCGTACCTGTCCGCCGGCCTCCTCTATCTGCAGGGGATGCGCGTCGCGGGTTGGGAGCCCGGGGACCAGCGGTAGCTGCACAGTTAGTGAGGGTTGTAGATGAACGGAGCCAGATTGCCGCTGTTGGTAAAAGCCGCCAGTGCGATGAGCGCGGCGATGATCACCACCATCGGCGCCAGCCAGTAGCGCTTGCGCACCTTCAGGTAGTCCCAGGTGCGCGCCAGGGCGCTCTTATTCGTCACAGTACCCGGCGGCGCTGCCCGAGATCTGCGGGCATTGCGCCTGCAAGCCGGTCTCACATTCCGGGTGCTGCGGGTCGGCGGGGTCGCACATCAGGAAGCACTTTCCGCTGCCGTGACAGTAGGAGCCCGGCGCGCACTCGTTGACGTTCTGGCAGTCGGCTCCGGCGGCCTTGTTGCCCTTGGCCAGGCATTGGTCGCCCTTGTTCGTGGGGTAACAGCCCTGGGCGGCGCCCTCACAGTCCTGGGCCAGCGCGTTGCAGGGAATCGGGTCCGGCGGTGGGTCCGGGTCGTCGGCGGGCGGCACGCAGGCCCCCAGCCCGTTGTCCAGCTGCTTTGTGGCGAGCTGCTGACTGCCGCACAGCTCGCTGCACAACAACGCGCCCTCGCCCTCCTGCACACAGACGGCGCCGCAGAGCTGCGTGCCCTCCTGGGTCACGCAGGCCAGGCCGGGGGCGCAGCAGTTTGTGCAGTCGCACTCGTTGCTCTGTTGACCCGCCTGCTTTGTCTCCAGGCAGTCGGTCAGGCCCGTGTTCTGCTGCAGGTAGCACGCGAGTCCCGGGGGGCAGGAGTTTTCCGCGTCCAGCGGGTCGCAGTCAGACTGAGCGCTGCCGCAGACGGTCGGCTTGCCGGGCACGCCCGACAACTGTGTGCAGGGCGCGTTGTTCGTACAGTCGGGGTTGTCGACGCAGAAACCGCGGCACTGCCCCTCCACGCACAGCCCCTCTTCGCACCGATCGCCGGCCTCATAATCGCAGGTCGCTCCCAGCGGCTGGCCTCCGGGGGCGTCGCATTCGATGCGCTTGATGTCGCCCTGAGTCGTCACCGTGCAGATCTGGCCGGCCGGACAGCCGGTGCCGGGGCAGTTCGGATACGGGTTGCACTTGGCGCCGATCGGCGGGCTGAACTGGCAGTCAGGGATTTCGATCTCCCCAGTGTCGGTGCCGGTCGTGTCTGTCGTATCGTCGGTGGTGCCGTCCGTGCCGGTGTCGTCTCCGGTCGCCGTGTCGTCGCCGGTTGCCTCGCCGTCGTCCGATGAGCGTGATCCGGTTCCGTCGCCGGAGCAGGCCGCAAAGGCCAGGGCTGCCGCCAACACTAAGAGTATGCTGAGCTTCCTCATCGTTTTCCCTCGCGTGTCGCTCGAAACGTTACCGAAGCGCCCTATAAGTGGCAACCGGGATGCGATATACTCCGAACAGGACAATTTCGCTGGCCTGGGGGGCTATGCAGCTCAAACAATACCTGAAGCTGAGTCAGCAGCTTGTCATGACGCCGCAGCTGCAGCAGGCGATCAAGCTGTTGCAGTTGTCCCGTATGGAGCTCCAGGAACACATCGTCGAAGAGATGATGGAGAACCCTGTTCTCGAGGAGTCCGCCGAGGGCGAGCAGGTTCGCGAGGACGGCACCGAGGTGGAGCGCACGCCGGCTGATGACGCTCAATCCACCATCGATCGAGTCGACGACGGCAAGGCCGAAGACACCAAGACCGAGACAGAGATGGACTGGGAGCGCTTCGTAGAGGGCTACCACGAGTACTCGTACTCCCCGGGGGCGGGCGGGCAGCGTCTGAACTCGGAAGAGCTGCCGTCCATCGAGCAGACGCTGACTCAGAAGACGTCTCTCTTCGATCACCTGATGTGGCAGCTGAACCTGTCCAACCTGACCGAGGACGAGGTCGATGTCGCTGCCGACATTATCGGCAACGTCAACGCTGATGGCTTCTTCGTCAACCGCTCTATCGAGGAGATCGCCGAGTCCCACCACGTCACGGTCGACTTCGGCGAGGACGTGCTCTCGGCCATTCAGGAGATGGACCCCGTCGGTGTCGCCGCGCGCGACCTGCGGGAATGCCTGCTGATTCAGGCGCGCACATACCACTCCGGCGACGGCACGCTGCGTCGCTTCATCGAGCGCCACCTCACGAACATGGAGCGCCGAAACTACACGGCGATCACGCGCGACCTGGGCATCGACCACGATGAGATGGTCCGCTGTGCGCGCATCATCTCCAACATGGAGCCCAAGCCGGGCCGCGGCTTCGTCACAGAGGACACGCACTACATTACGCCGGACGTCTACGTTCAGAAGATGGGCGATGAATACTCGGTGACCCTGAATGAAGACGGCATGCCCAAGCTGAAGATCAGCAACTTCTACCGCAACGCGATGTCGGGCGGCGGCGGCGCCACCAAGGATTACATCCAGGAGAAGTTCCGCTCAGCCGTGTGGCTGATCCGCAGCATTCACCAGCGTCAGAACACGATTCGCAAAGTGACCGAGAGTATTGTCCGCTTCCAGCGCACGTTCTTGGACAAAGGACCGCAGCATCTGCGGCCGCTGATTCTCCGGGACGTGGCCGACGACATCGGCATGCACGAGTCGACGGTGAGCCGCGTTACGACCAACAAATACGTGCACACGCCGCAGGGCATTTACGAGCTGAAGTACTTCTTCAACAGCCGCATCGGTGGCATGTACGGCACCGAGGATCTCGCGAGCGAGAGCGTCAAGGTGAAGATCAAAGCGATCATCGGAGAAGAGGACATCAAGAAGCCTCTCAGCGATCAGGCCATCGCCAACATCCTGAAGTCACAGAACATCGATATCGCCCGACGCACCGTTGCCAAGTATCGAGAAATGTTGGGGATATTGTCGTCATCCAAACGAAAGAAGCTCTTTTAAACTGCTAAGCCGGAGGCTCTATGCAAGTTAACGTCACCTTCCGTCACATGGATTCGACCAAGGCGCTCAAGGATCACGCGATCGCGAAGATCGAGCATCTGGAGCACTTCTTTGACCAGGTCCAAGACGTCCACGTGGTCCTTTCGGCGGAGAAGAAACAGCATATTGCAGAGGTCACCGTTCATTCCCCCGGTGAGGTGTTCAAGGCCACCGCCAGCACCGACGACATGTACAGCACGCTGGATGCGGTGCTCGACAAGCTGGAGCGGCACATGGTGAAGCGAAAAGAGATCACCAAGCTGGCGCCGCACCGGGCCGACAAGAGCTTCCAGAGTGTCGGCTAAGAAAGAGAGACCCCACCCCCAGATTCGGATCATCATCGTCAGCGGGCTGAGCGGGTCCGGCAAATCGACTGCTATCCGCGCCCTCGAAGATCTCGGCTTCTTTTGCATGGACAATCTGCCGGTCGTGCTCTTGGAGCAGATGGTGACGCTGTGCGAGAAGACGTCGATCGGACGCCTGGCCGTCGTTATCGACGTGCGCGAGCGCGCCTTTTTGGGGGACTATCAGCAAGCTGTCGCGAGGGTGCGCGATGCCGGCTATCAGCTGGAGACGCTGTTTCTGACCTGTAGCGACGAAGTGCTGATTCAACGCTTTAAAGAGACGCGTCGCCGTCATCCGCTGCAGGGACCCGACCAGGGCATCGCCGACGGGATCGCTGCCGAACACGAGGCGCTTTTTGCGATTCGCTCGGTTGCTACCCGCCTGGTGGACTCCTCACGTTACAACGTCCATCAGCTGACTCAGCGGATCCAGGCGCTTTTCGGCGCGGATGCCGATCGCAAGCTGGACGTCCATCTGATGAGCTTCGGCTTCAAGCACGGCCTGCCCGCCGAGGCGGACTTCGTCTTCGACGTGCGATTTTTGGCCAACCCGTACTTTGTGCCCGAGCTCAAGCACAAGTCCGGTCTCGATGAAGACGTCGCCGACTACGTGATGTCGCAGGAGGGGGCCGGGCAGCTCGTCGAGATACTGGAGAAGCTTCTGACCTTCGTTTTTCCGCAGCTTACCGACAGCGGCCGGACCCAGGTCACAATCGCAATTGGATGTACCGGAGGGCAACACCGGTCCGTGGCCGTCACACAATGGCTGGCATCCCAGCTCCCCGGCGATTCATGGCACGTAACGACGTTGCACAGAGACGCGGTTCCGTAGTTTCATTAGGACCGATGGCGATGTTGTCCCAACAGTTCGAGATCGTGAACGTAAAGGGCCTGCATGCGCGCGCTGCGACCGCCCTGGTGAAGGTGGCCATGCAATACGACGCTAAGATCACCGTTATCCGCGGTGACAACAGCGCCAACGCGAAGAGCGTTATGAGTCTGCTGATTCTGGCAGCACCCGTCGGGTCGACGGTCAGGGTGGACGTAGACGGTCCCGACGCCTCCGCGGCGATGTCGGCTGTCGGCGAGTTGATTCAGGATGGTTTCGGGGAGTAGGCGTCTGGCGACTCAGAAAAAGGGCACGATGATCGATGGGCTGGGCGCCTCCGCGGGCATCGCGGTGGGCCAGGTCGTCCTTCTCGATCGACGACGTGTCACCTTCAAAAAGGTGCACATCGACAAGCGCGATGTCGCTGCCGAGATCGCCCGCCTTCGCAAAGCTATTCAGGAATCCGTCTCGCAGCTGCGCAGGCTCGAGCAGTCCGTCGTCGACACGCAGTACAGCGAACACAGCAAGATTTTGGAGGCGCACGGCCTCATGCTGCAGGACGATCTCCTCGTCCAGGGCAGCGAGGAGTTGATCGAGCGCGAGCGCATCAACGCCGAGTGGGCTCTGCAGCGCACGCTGATCTCCATCGCCGACTTCTTCAACAACCTGGAAGACGACTACTTCCGTGATCGGCAGGCCGACGTGGAAACGGTCGGCGATCGGATCCTGCGCAACCTTACCGGCCAGCACGCCGAGTCGTTGATGGAGCTGTGCACGTCGCTGACCGAGCCCTCGATCCTGGTGGCGCACACCCTGTCTCCAGCCGACACCATCCAGCTCAGTCACTCCCAAATCATCGGTCTGGTCACCGACGACGGCACAAAGACCACGCACACCTCGATCGTGGCCCGCAGTCTGGAGCTGCCGGCGGTCGTCGGGGCCGGCAACGTGACCGAGTGCGTGCAGTCCGGTGACCCGATGGTGATCGACGGCGACCGCGGCGAGATCTGCGTGCGTCCCAACAAGAAGCAGCTGGACATCTTCACGCGCCGCCATCGTAAGGTCTCGGCCGTTCGGTCCAAGCTGGGGCGCCGGCGCAAGCGCGTTGCCATTACCGAGGACGGCTTCGACGTTCAGTTGAGCTGCAACTTCGACCTCCTGGACGAGCTGCCCGCCGTCGGCAAAGCCGGCACGGCGATCGGGCTTTATCGCACCGAGTACCTGTTCTTGAACCGGCGCGAGATCCCCAGCGAAGCGGAGCAATACGAAGCCTACAAGGCCGTCCTCAAGCGGGCGTCCCCGCAACCGGCGACGATTCGCACCTTGGACATCGGGGGCGACAAGCTCGACTTCCCGGGCGCCGTCAGCGAGCGCATGAACCCGTTCTTTGGTCTACGCGCCATCCGTTATTGTCTGCAGGAAGAGTCCATGTTCCGGACGCAGCTGCGTGCCCTGCTGCGGGCTAGCGTGCACGGTCAGCTGCGGCTGCTGATTCCGTTCATCACGGACATCACCGAGATTCGGGAGGTCAAGCGCATCCTGGCCTCGGTGCGCAAGGCGCTTCGGTCCGAGGGGCAGCCCTACAGCAACACGATCGAGCTGGGCGCGATGATCGAGATCCCCTCGGCGGCGCTAATCGCGGACCTGCTCGCACGCGAGGTCGACTTTTTCAGCGTCGGCACCAACGACCTGATTCAGTACACCCTGGCGATCTCTCGCGAGTCCACGCAGATCGGCTTCATGTACCACCCGCTGCATCCCGCCGTGCTGCGCATCCTGCGAATCGTGTCCGATGCGGCGCACAAAGAGGGCATCCGGCTGTCGATGTGCGGTGAGATGGCGGGCGAGCCCCTGTACACTGCGGTGCTGCTGGGCATGCGCTTCCAGGAGCTCAGCATGACTCGGCGCAGCATTCCGGTTGTGCGCGAGATCATTACGCGCTTGAACCTCAGCGAGACGCGCTCTCTGGTAGACCGCCTATTGCCGCTTCCGACCCACCAGGAGGTCGAGGGGCAGGTGCTCCAATACATGCTGGAGCGCTTCAAAGACCTCGAGCCTCTGCTGGTCCCCGAGAGCTCTTAGAGCATCGAACTCTAAGCGAAGTGGTCGAAGGCGGACGCGTCCGGTGGCGCGGCTTCCACACCATTGCGCAACCAGCGCACCTGTCCCGGTCCCTGGACCACGCGCCCGATCGGCAGCATCGGCAGTGGCGGCAGCGCGGAGCAGGCAAACAGCAGCTGGTAGTCCTCACCGCCGTACAGCGCCCGGACCAGCGCATCGCCGCGGCCGCCACCGACCAGCGGCAGCTTGTCCAGGGACAGCTCCAACGTGGCTCCGCTTGCGTGCGCCATGCGGCCGGCGTCCTTCGCCAGGCCGTCGCTGATGTCCATCATGGCGTGACAGTGGCCCCATCGCCCCAGCATTGCGCCCACTTCGGCGTGAGGACGAGGTGCCAGAAACGCCGTCACTGCGTCCTCATTGACGTCTGCTCGACCCTCTCGCAGGAGCTGATGGCCCAGCGCCGCGGCGCCAAGCAACCCGGTCACGTAGACCCGATCGCCGGGTTGCGCACCGCTTCGCAGGACGGCGCCCTCCCCGGCAGGCACACCCAGCACCGAGAGGCTCAGCGCGATCGGACCGGGGCTGCCAGTGATGTCGCCGCCGGCCACAGCCACGCCGAACTCGCGCGCTGCTGTCGCCAGCCCGTCGATCAGCCCCTCGGCCCACGACAGCGGCAGGTCTGCGGGCAACGCCGCCGTAAACAGCGCCTGGCGAGCGAGCCCTCCCATGGCGGCCACGTCGCTCACGTTCACCGCCATCAGCTTGTAGCCGACCATCCTGGCCGGGCAGTACGCGCGGGTGAAGTGCACGTCTTCGATCATGGCGTCGGCCACAGCGATCTGTCGCGCCTCATCCGTCGCGTATACGGCCCCGTCGTCCCCGATGTCGACCTGCAGCGCCGGTCGGTCCGCGGTAAACGCCCGCCGAACCAGCGCCAGCAGCGTCTCCTCGCCCGTGTGCCGCAGCGTCATCGGCTGCGTCTTAGCGCCCGCTCTTCACGCTCGGAGTTGCGTGGCCGGATCGCGTCCTGGTCGACGGTGAGGATGATCACGTCCTTCTGCACGTCACCGCGTGCGTCGAAGCGCATCAGGCCGGTGATGCCGCGAAACCGCATCGTCCGCAGCGCTTTGGCCAGGCTCTCCCTCTCAGCGCCCTTTGCGCGCTTGAGCGCCTTCTGCATCAGCCGGGCGGCGTCGTACACCTCGGCCTCAAACGCCGTCGGCGGCTCTCGATACCGCCCGTAAAACGTCGTCACAAAGCGCGCGATGCGGCCGTCCGTCTCGTCGGGAAAGAAGCTGTCGCAGAAGACCGCGTTGTCCGTGATCTGCTCGGTCTGGTCGACCATGGTCGGATGGTTCCACGCGTCGCCGCCGATGAGCTGCACGCCGCGTTTTGACCCCGGCGTCCGCCGAATCGTCACTCCCCAAAACGGCAGAAACACGATCAGCTTGCGCACCGCCTTGTGGTCGTCCGCAATCAGCAGGCCCTTGAAGCCCGCGCGCGCCGCTCTCCCACGCTTGCCCCCCACCAGCCGCTGAATGATACCGCGATAGCCGGTGCTGCCGCGGCCGTAGACCTCCGCTGCGGTCACTTCGCCCCCGAGCCGCTGCACCTCGTCCCAGAACGCGCCGGCCAGCGCCCAACCGTAGGGCGAGTCGCTGATCAGCAGCCCGAAGCGCTTGATGTTCATCTCCGACACGGCATACCGCGCCAGGCGGGTCCCCTGCTTGCTGGCCGTGACGCGGGTTCGAAAGACGTTGGCGCCCTTGCGTGCGATCTCCTCACGCGCGCTGAGCACCAGCAAGGGCACCCCCAGCTCGGCGGCGCGCGCGCTGGCGGCAGATGACTCGAACGCCCCGACCGGGCCCAGAATCCCCATCACCCGGTGCTTGTGCACCAGTGTCTCCACCAGACGTGCCGCCGCCTCGGCATCTCCGCGCGTGTCCTTGACGACCAGTCGCACGCGCCCCTTGCCAATCGCGAGCTGAATAGAGCGCAGTGCAGCCTCACCGATGCCCCGGTACGGGCCCGAGAGGGGCAGCAGCACCCCCAACGTCTTGGCCTTGACGCCGCTGCGCCGCGACGTCACGCGGGTTGCGACCCGGCTTAGCGCATCGCGCAGGTGGGCGCCGTTCACCTGCCCGGCCAGCGTTCGCGCTTGATCCACCGCACTCGGGTCGCGGTGGGTGGCGTGCAACACATGCCGGGTGTGGACGTAGGCCCCGCCCGGCGTCTGCGGCGTCAACGAGGCCCGCAGCGCCGCGACCATACCCAGATTCAGCTCGCGGTCCAGCACGGGGGTCATGGCGACGGGATCGCCTGCACCGTCGGCGAGAAACGCCACCACCCGCCGCAGCCGCTCAGGAGCGTCTTGGCCGTCAACGAGCTCCCGAGCGCGCTTGAGATCCCCCTGCGACAGCGCCTGGCGGATCTGCTCAGCGGTGACGGCGGCCGGCTCGGGTCCGATGGTGTGCCCATCGTCCCCGCCGTTTGTGGTCGTGATAGCCGGAGAGCATGCGCACAGCAGCAGACAGATGACCCACGCCCGCGTCATTTCTCGGCCGGCGTCTTCGTCGCCTTGTCGTATGCGGCGCGACGCGGGTGCTTGCTGTGTTCGTCCAGCGCGGCGAGCGCGGCCAGGCCCGCCTTGTTCAGCTTGGGCGTCTCGATCTCCAGGCGCACCCACAGGTCGCCGCGATCGCCGCCGGCATGAGGCAGTCCGCGTTTCTGCAGCCTCAACGTCTGTCCTGAGGTCGTCCCGCGCGGCACTTTGATCGCGATCGGGGGCCCCCCAGGCACCGGCACGTCCACTTGGCCGCCCATCACCGCCTCGGTCAGCGACACCGGCACCGTGCAATGCACATCCACGCCTTCCCGCGTCAGCAGCGCGTGCTTCTCCACCTTGATCTCCAGGAAGAGGTCGCCGGACGCGCCGCCGTTCTCTCCGGGCGCGCCGTGGCCTCGCAGCACCAGCCGCCGCCCGCTCTCCACCCCACGGGGGATCTCGACCTCATGACTGCGCTGCACCTTGAGCTCACCCGCGCCGTGGCACTCGCTACAGGGCGTGACGGCGATCACGCCAACCCCCTGACAGAACGGGCACAGGTCCGCGGCCTTCAGCAGCGTGCCGCGCTTCAGCCGCCCGTCGCCCTCGCAGACGTGGCATCGCTCGTTCTGTGTGCCCGGCGCCGCCCGCGACCCAGAGCACGCACGGCACTGCTCGACCCGCTCGACGTCGATCGTGACACTGCTGGCCTGGCAGATGTCGTCCAGCGTGACCGTCACGATGCGCCGCCGGTCGTCCCCGCGCTTGCGGGTCGCCTTGAGTCGCGACTCCACAATGCTCTCCAGGTTGGCGACAAAGCGCTCGACGCCGCCGACCACTCCGGGCCGATTGCGCCCGCGGACCAGCCCTTGCGAGCCGTAGCGGTCGTAGGCCGAGCGACTCTCGCTGTCGGTCAGCACCTCATACGCCTCAGCGACCAGCCGAAAGCGCTCCTCAGCCAGCGCATGTCCGCCGTTGTGGTCCGGATGGAACTTTCGGGCCAGCCGGCGATACGCCTTCTTGATTTCGTCCGGGTTCGCCGTCCGAGCGACGCCGAGGATACGGTAGTAAGGCAGCACTGCGGGTTAGAAGCCTACAGTACCAGGGTAGGTGGGGCCAGTGCGGGGTCAGGTAAGGCCGTCGCCAATTTGGGGCGTGCCGGCCTGGCAGGCTGAGCGAGCGCAGCGGTCCGCCGACGCAGGGGTGGGGCCCCGGAAAGGAGGTGGACGCGCAGACTGCCCAGCCGGCGCGTCCCAAATTGGTGAGGGACTTCGCCGACGCCGCACTTAGCCGACGTCGCGGTACATGACGTCCGCGATGCGGTAGGCGCTCTTCTCCAGGTTGGCGATGGCCTGCTCCAGCATCAGCAGATCTTCCTGGCCCATGGCATCGCGCGTCTGGTTGATGTCCCGGTGGATCTGGGCGATCTCCTCGTCGGTGAGGTAGCTCTTGAACTCCTGCAGCGAGCGCTCGGTCGTGTAGATCAGACCGTCGGACTTGTTGCGGAGGTTCGCCATCTCCTTCTTCTCGGCATCTGTGGAGCGGTAGTTCTCCGCCTCGCCGATGAGACGCTCGACCTCGGGCTCGGTGAGACCGGACGCCGCGCGAACGCGGACCCGCTTCTCGTTGCCGGTACCCAGGTCACGTGCAGACACGGCCAGAATACCGTTGGCGTCCACGTCGAAGGTCACCTCGATCTTCGGCACACCACGACGTGCGGGCGGGATGTCGAGCAGTTCGAAGCGGGCCAGGCTCTTATTGTCCTTGGCCATTGGACGCTCGCCCTGCAGCACGTGAATGTTCACCAGCGGCTGATAGTCCTCAGCCGTTGTGAACACCTCGGTGTAGCTGGTCGGAATCGTGCGGTTTCGCTCGATGAGCTTGGTGAAGATGCCACCCTGCGTCTCGATACCCAGCGACAGCGGGATAACGTCGAGCAGCAGGACGTCTTCCACGTCGCCCTGGATGATGCCGGCCTGGATGGCGGCGCCGATCGCGACGGCCTCATCCGGGTTGACACCACGCTGCGGGTTCATCGCGAAGTAGTCGTGCACCATCTGCTGCACCAGCGGCATCTTGGTGGAGCCGCCGACCAGAATGACGTCCGCGATGTCGCCGACGACCAGAGAGGCGTCGTCCAACGCCGCCTGGCAGTGGGTCAGCGTGCGCTCGATGAGCGGCTTGACCAGCGCCTCGAGCTCCTGACGGGTCAGCGTCATCTGGAGGTGCTTCGGACCGGAGTCGTCGGCATAGAGGAACGGCAGGTTCACGTCGGTCTCGGTCAGGCTGGACAGCTCCAGCTTGGCCTTCTCAGCGGCCTCTTTGAGGCGCTGCAGCGCGATCGGATCCTCACGCAGGTCGACCTCGTGCTCTTTCTCGAAGTCTTGGACGATCTCCTCGATGACCAGCTGGTCGATGTCCTCACCGCCCAGGAAGGTGTCGCCGTGCGTCGAGAGCACGTGGAAGACACCCTCGCCGATGTCGAGGATCGAGATATCGAACGTGCCTCCGCCGAGGTCGTAGACCGAGATCTTGCCCTTCGTCGTGCGGTTCAGACCGTACGCCAGTGCGGCGGCCGTCGGCTCGTTGATGATACGAAGCACGTTCAGCCCGGCGATCCGCCCCGCGTCGCGGGTGGCCTGTCGCTGGCTGTCATCGAAGTACGCCGGGACCGTAATCACCGCGTCTTCGACGCCTTCGCCGAGGTAATCCTCAGCGTACAGCTTCATCTGCTGCAGGATGAACGAGCTCAACTCGGCGGGCGAGTAGGAGCGATCCATGACATCGACGGCTGCGTCGCCGTTGGGCGAAGCCGAGATGCTGTATGGATAGCCCTTGATCGCGCGCTGGATGTCCGGATCCGCGAGCTTGCGTCCCATCAGGCGCTTAACGGCTGTAATGGTGTTGGTCGGGTTGGTGACGGCCTGTCGCTTAGCGATATGCCCGACCAACCGGTCGCCCTGTTCCGTGAATGCCACCATGGAAGGCGTCGTACGACTTCCTTCAGCGGAAGGGATGACGACGGGGTTACCCGCCTCGATGACAACCACGCAGGAGTTGGTGGTGCCAAGGTCGATTCCGATCGCCTTACCCATGTCTTTCCCCTTCTTGCTCTCTTACTTACTTCGGCTCGTCGCGCAACGATCTGCGCAAACCGACCCCCAGCAGTGGATCGAGAATAGCGCATAGACTACCGCGGTTGCAAGGGTCACAGCAGCAGTGCGCTGCTTTTGCCGCCGTCGCTTTACGCTGAAAGGGAAAAGGGGCTCGTATCCCGCTCGTTAAAGCACGGCCTCGGGTACAAACACGATATCGCCGGGTTGAAGGACGAAGTTACGTGATTTCTCGTCGGTGATGATCTTCTCGACCGGTACCGGGATGCGCTTCTCGGCGCCGTCCGTCACGCGCTTCACGATCGCGTAGTTCTTCTGTGCGACCGGCGTAAAGCCGCCGGCGACGGCGATGGCCTGGACGATGCTCATCCGATCCTCGAAGTTGAAGGCGCCGGGCTTCTTCACCTGCCCCAGCACGAACACCTTCTTGGAGTTGAACTCCTTCACGTAGATCGTCACCGACGGGTGCCGCAGATAGCCGTCACGCAGCTTCTCCGCGATGATATCGGTGATGGCCGAGGGACGCTTGCCGGCGACGGCAACGCGCCCGATCAGCGGGAAGTCGATGGTGCCGGCCGGGGACACCCGATGAATGCCGGACAGGTCCTTGTGGCCGTGTACACGGATCTCGAAGACATCGCCTTCGCCCACTGAAGCGGCCTGGAGCGCATCGCCCGTGTCGATCTTGATGTGCTGATAGTCGGGCGGAGCCGTGGCCTGGCAGCCAAGCAGAAGAACTGCGGCCAAAGCGGCGAGGCGAATAAGCATGTAGGAACTCTCCTAGGAGTCGAGGACTCCTTAGTAGCGTACGTTGACGCTACCGTAGACCTGGTGGCGGACGTAGTCGCCTGGATCCTCGACGCCGAATGACGCGCCGTTCGAGTTGATGATCGTCTTGGTCAGCACAAAGTTCGTCAGGTTGGCGCGTACCTCGTATCCCAGCGACATCCCGATCCAGCGGGTGATGTCGAAGGAGACGTTGACGTGCCCACGAATGTGCTGATCGCGTCGCTCTTTGTGGCTGACGAACAGCCGGTTCACGTCTTCCTGGTTCAACTCGGGGTCACTTGCTTCGGGGTCAAACTCGGCGTAGTCGACCAACGAATAGGCCGCTGCCAGGTCGACGGAGACCCGTCGCGCGAAGCGAAGCTGAGTGCGGAAGTACGTGCGATTCTCCACGAACCAGTTGGAGTAGTAGGCCGGGCGGTAGTCCCGTAGGAAGCCGGCGGCCATAAGCACGCTGCTTGAGAACTTGTAAGACAGCTCACCTTGAGCGACCACGTGTTCGAATGAGGGTCCAGCATCATGGAATGAGTTGCCGTAACCCGCCTTAACGATCGTTGCGAGTTTCTTTGTGATGAAACCGGACAGGCCCAGGTAGGTCCGCAGGTTCATGTTGTCCACGTAGAAGCCGTCAAACTCGGCCTCATGGTCCCAGTCCCGGATGCTGGCGGTCGCCTCTAAAAACGCGATCGTCTTCGGGTAGAAGCGCCACGTCGTGCGGAACATGACGTCGTGGGACATCCAGTTGCCGTCGCTGTAGTCGTCGAAGAAGTTGGCGACATACAGGTAGCCCAGCCCGATATCGAGTGCGCCGCCACCCGGGTGGATGTTCAGCTTGGCGCCCGCGCGGTTGTTGTTGTTGTTGTACGTGCGGTCCAGCGAGATAGACGCGGGATACAGGACCCGGCGGAAGATGTTCTGAACGGTTACGCTGACCGGGCCACGCGGTAGAACCTCCAGCTTGAAGTCGCCACGTGCGCCGACGTTCGTCAGGTCCGTCAGCTGGGTGTCACCCGACAGGTAGACGCGCAGGTCCGCGTCCGCGGCCAGGGTCAAGGCGTACTTGCGTGGGTTGGGGTTGCTGACCGCAAAGCCCGGCATGACGCGCAGGACCGGGGCGTCCTTGGGACCTTCGCCTTCAGTGTCCCCGTCCAGGAAGAGATTGGTGTCGTAGCGTCCTTCCAGGATCAGGCTGGGCCAGATCAAAAAGTTGCCCGCTTTGATACCGCGGGTCTTGGCTGTCCGAAGCCGAACGCCGCCCGAGTCCAAGAAGCCGCTCGTTCCTTGGTTGTTCTCCAGATACTTCACTGGCGGCGCCTGCGCATCAGCGCTGACGGGAGCCAGCCACAGCACGGCAGCAATGAGTGCTGCGTAGGCGTGGCGCCGGCTTAGACGTGTTTCAGGGGCGTGGTGCATGCGTCGCTTTTGACTTGCCTAAGCCTTCGGCAGGAAAGGACTCGCGGACGGTGGGCGTCCGACGTCGACATCGATGTCGTCCAGGGAGTCTGACGGGTTCTCGATTGGCAAATCCTTGTCCTTGATCGTATCGATGATCGGCTTCCCGTCGACTTCTCCGCCTTCCGCAGTACCCATGTGGCTGCGGAGACGCGCATCCAGCTCGCGAATCTTGTTGTACGCGATCGAGATCTTTACGTACTCGTGTTCAGCCTTTGTTTTATCACCTTTGGCGACCGCTTCCTGCAGCAGGATAAAGTTCTGCTCGGACAGGCGCAAGAGGCCCTTGATCGCGCTGAGCGCCTCGTTGAGGCTGTTCAGGCGCGAGACGTCCTGGCTCTCCCGCGCTTCCTGCAGCATCGTGAAGCCGTCCGAGAGCGTCTGCTTCATCTCGGTCATCATTCGCTTGGCGTCCGTCAGCTGCTGTTTGGGACTCATCTTGCCGGCTGCAGGGGGCGTCTTGTTCTGCGCCAGGGAGCTGCCCGCAAACATCAGGACAACCGCCACAATCCACATCATGGATTGATGACGAAACTTCGCGAACTTATTAGGGAATAGGGTCATTTTGGGCTCACGTTACTTGAGAGACGAACTACTGTCAACCTTTCGGACCAGCTGTCATCTCCCCGCAGGTGAGGGCTAACCCTTGGAGAGAACAATGGGGTACGTGAACGTCACGGACCCATTCTCGGGCGGGCTGAAACGCCAGCGCCGCACCTTGTTGATGATACAACTCCCAACGGCGCTGTCGCCAGTGCTGTTGGAAGAGACCTTAATGTTAGTGATCCTTCCCGCGGATCCGATCGTAAATCTTATGACTACTTTTCCGCTGAGGCCGGGATTCACCTTCAATCGTGACTCGTAACAAGCGCGGAAGGCACTGGAACGACGGCGGAAAACCTTCGTTACGAGAGCGCCGTCAAGCTTGCCGATGCCGCCGCTTTTTGTGCCGCCGCGCAGCCCGACGCGCAGTTTAACCCGTCGCTCGGGCTTCTTGGCCGTCTTCGCGACGCGTCCGGTTTTCAGTCGTCCCCGCCCGCGCTCGCTCTTCGAGAGCTGGGCGACGCGCGCTCGACCGCCTGCGTCACCCTCAAGCTTGGGACCGCCACGGAAGCCCGCGACGTCGCCCGGTTGCCCGACGGTGATGCCGCCTGCCGGCTTGAAGGCCTCTGCCAGGCGCTCAGCGTGACCAGCACGCAGCGCGTCCGGACCGGCGTGACCACCGGGCGCAGCCGACGTGATGTGCTTCAGGATGGTGTTGTTGCGGATTTTGGCCCGCCGACGGCGGTTCAGCGCCTCCAGATCCTTGGGTTTGGCCTTGGCCTTGGGCTTGGGCTTGGAGACCTTTTCGGGCTGCTTCTCCGGCTTGGGCTTGGGCTTCTCTTTGGGCGGCTCAAGCATCGGCGGCGGCTCAGGCTCTTCTTCCTTCTCGCCCTCCTCGTCCGGCTTGGTCTCCTCGGGCTCCGGCTCTTCCTCCTGCTCGCGCAGCTCGACATCCGTTTTGAGGCGTTGAACGAAGATATTCTTCTTCTTCACCTTGTCGGCGGGCGTCTGGAAGATGATGGACAGGGCGATGAAGCCACCCTGGGTGAGGAGGGACGCCAGAAGCGCGAACAGAAACGCCGACTCCTGCATGATCGCGTAGCCCAGCCCACCCTTGGCAGAGGCCGGCAGCTGCGGCTTCGGCACCATCGGCGGCGGGGGAACGAACTGGAACAGCAGGGTGATGTCGCCCAGCACGACTTTGCCCCGGCTCTTTTCGGTGAGCGGAAGCAGGTTCGTGCTGCCCTTGCGGGTGACGGCCTTATGCGTTTTCAGGGATTGGAGGCTGTGGACCTTGTCCTCAAAGGAGACCCGGCCGTCGGCATCGTCGCCAAAGCACAGGTAAATCGTCTCGCCCTTGATCTCGAACAGCGCCAGGCTGCGCGGGAGTTTGGAGATCGGGACATAGAAGGTGTTCTTGGGGGACTGGCCGATCGTGACGGTCTCGCGCTTGCGCAAGAGCCGCTCCTCGATAATTTTCCCGCCCTGGATAATTCCAACGCGGAGAATCTTGGCCTGTTCCTTAGCCATTCACTTCCTTCACGAGCTCGACCGCCCGGCCATTATGGCCGGTCATTAGTCTAGTCTATCGGCACGGCCCGTCAGATCCCTTACGACCTTTTTTCTCCTTAAAGGTTCCGTCTGATCATGAGTTAGGCAAACTTTAGGTTCGCCCAACCCATGAAAAGCTAGTGACCTTCGGTGTACACGATGGCAAAGCGGATGTCGTGCAGCTCCGCCATGGCCGTCGTGTAAACGATTTCGGCGATCATTCGATACGGGATCGATCGGTCGCAGATAATCGTCGCTACACCCTGATTCGCCAGGTACTTGCGCCGCACTTCTTCGGGCAAGTCCATGTTCTGGTCCTTCAGGGCCTTCACTGCCGCCGATAGCTTTTCCTTCAGCGGCACGATCAACAGGCTCTCGCGTTTTCCGTGCTCCTTGTTCACCGGATCGATCGACAGGCTGAGACCCTGTCTCTCCATGTCGCCGTCAGTGCACGGGCGACCCTGATACTTGCAGGAGACGGGGAGCGCCTTCTTACCGTCGACCAGGATCTCCTTCTTGTTGACCTGCATCGGGATGGTGTAGACCGCCGGAAAGTTCGCGGAAGACCGCGACAGCTTCATGATGGCGCTCTCTTTCACCTGAAGCGGATCAGACGTGATGCTGACGATCAGGAACACCAGCATCACCGTCATGATATCGAGCAGCGAGTTGATGTTGAGGACCGCCGGCTTCTCGCCGTGCTTCTTGCTCTTGCTCTTGCGAGCCGCCCGGTGCTCCATGCGCTGCCGGAGAGCTTCCTCGTGGTCGTGATGTGTGCCGAGTTCGTTTTGTTCGTCTGACATGACGCTCCCCTACTCAGCCATCGCGAAGACGACGTTCGGGAAGAGCTGCTCACACAGCTCCACCGGATCATCGAGTCCGGGCACTTTGACCGCGTCACCCTTCTTGGGCACCGCTTTGATGTACTCCTCGAACGTTGCGTACGACGGCTGCTCCATAATGCAGGTCGCCGCGTCCATGGTGCGTGACACCACTTCCCACGGAACGTCCAGGTCGGCCGTAATGTTCACTCGCTTCTCAGGTTTCTCAGGGGTACTGAACTTCGACTTCTTTGCCACAAGCTCGTTGTAGAGCCCGACAAAGTCGTAGCAATAGCAGCCCTCCGCACGCCGCCAACAGCCCTGAGCCCGGGTGTCCTTCTGCGGGTTGTCACTGTCCCCGCAGTATTCATCCTTGGACTGGCGCATCGGCAGCAGCGTCCCCGTCTGGGTGTCCGTCATCAGCGCCTCTTCCCAGCTCAACTGGAAGCCTTTGTCGCGTTTGATGAGGATCGTCAGGTTCAGCTCTTTTTCTTTCTTCTCTTCCTGAGCCTTCTTGGCACCCGTTCCACGGCGCGGCGCCATCACGCGCTGCACTTTGATCTGGTGGAACGTGAACATGAAGATCAGCATCGGAATGAGAATGACCATGATGGCCATAATCGGTACGAGGCTCAGCTCAGGCACGTCATCGTCGCCGCCATGGCGACGATCTGATGGCTTTCTGGCCGCCATGGCTTAGCGGTCCGCGCCCGAGGCGCCGCTCTTGCCGCGGGAGATCAGAAGGTTCTCCAGCTTCACCGAGTACTGGTCGATCTCGTCGATGATCTTCTTGGTCACGTTGGACAGGAAGATGTGCGCCGAGAGGCACGGGACGGCCACGATGAGACCGAACGCCGTGGTGTACATAGCGGTTGAAATGTTCTTACCAAGAGCCTCTTGCCGCTTGTCGGCAGCCGCCTGGTCGAGAGCCTCGAACGCACCGATCATCCCGAAGATGGTACCGAGCAGACCGAGCAGGGTCGCGACGTTCGCGATGGCCGCCAGGCTGTTCGTACGCTTCTGGATCTGCGGGATGACATCCAGGGTCGCCTCTTCGATGGCGTTCTGGATCTCGATCTCGCTTTTGTTGGCGCGCGTCAGGCCCGCCTTGATGACCTTGGCCAGCGCGGCCGACGGAGCGGCGTTACAGAGCTTGATCGCGCGATCGATGTTGTTCGCAATGACCAGCTTCTGGATCTGGGCCATGAAGGCCGACGCGTTGAGGTTGTACTTGAAGAACAGGAAGATGAAGCGTTCGATCATCACACCGAAACCGATGATGGACACCGCGAGGATGATGTACATGACCGTGACACCGGTTGCGCCCTGTTGTTCGACACTAAATGCCTTCGCGATTGCGTCCATTCGAATCTCTCTCCTCTTGAACTGAACCTATGACTGCGGAATAACTAGTGAAACTACCTAGAAGCTGTTGTCAGAACGGATTGCTCCGTACCGAACGCCCAATTCTGTCGACAAAGGACCGCTTCAAGGTCAAGCCCTTGTAGCTGAAGTCCGTACGCCCGAGCACATAGAAGACCTCGGGTTTCTGAATTCTACCTACGATCGTCATTTCCTCTAGACTGATAACCCCCGGCATGTTCTTGGGCATCGCACGCCGGTTCTTGGGCTTTTCCTTTCCCTTTGTCGTGTCGTCTCCGGCCTTCTCCGTCGCCGGTGGAGGCTTGGGAGTTTGGCTTTTTGCTGACCCCGGGGCCAACAGAAGACAGCAGAATATAGCAGAGAGGATCAGTGTGGAAAACCTCATTTCACGATCCTTGACCTCAGCGTTGCATGATTGGCGCATGCCACAGGTCGGTTTCGGGGTACTGCGGCGTCGCCGAAGGGAATCGGCCGACGCGCGCGGGGTGGTGTCCCTCGAAGGAGGCCGACGGCCCCGCAGTGCCTCGAAACGGACCTGTGGCGTGTGCCAATCTTGGAACGCTGAGGTGAGCACATCGATGGGTTACGGGGCATCGGGAATGGGGATGTCCTCTGGTTCGGGCTCTGGTTCCGGCTCGATCGGCAAGGGCTCGATCGGCTCCGGTTCGATGGGCTCCGGCTCCGGCTCAATGGGCTCCGGTTCCACGGGCAGCGGCTCGATCGGCTCGGGCTCGATCGGCTCGGGTTCGATGGGCTCGGGCTCCGGCTCGATGGGCTCCGGCTCGATGGGCTCAGGTTCCAGGGGCTCCGGCTCCACAGGCGCCGGTTCGGGCTCGAACGGCTCCGGCTCGGTCGGCAGCGGCTCGATCGGCTCCGGCTCCGGGTCGATCGGGTCTGGCTCGATGGGCTCCGGGTCGATCGGATCCGGCTCGGTCGGTGCCGGGTCGATGGGCTCCGGGTCGATGGGCTCGGGGTCCACCGGATCCGGGTTCAACGGATCCGGCTCGATCGG
This sequence comes from uncultured Myxococcales bacterium, assembly GCA_964545715.1. Taxonomy (GTDB): domain Bacteria; phylum Myxococcota_A; class UBA9042; genus CAZJHX01. Next base: position 9,375 of record CAZJHX010000012.1, on the reverse strand, counting down.
CTCGTCCGTCGGCTGGCCCTCATCCGTCGGCTCATCCGGCGTCGGCTCATCCGGCGTCGGCTCGGGCTCCGGGTTCTTCATCTGCTCCAGCTTCATCTGCCGGGCAGCCTCGATCATGCGCGCAGCCTCGGCGATGTAGTTGTCGACCGGATCATTGCGCGGGGCATCAGCGCCAACCGTCATCTTGTATTGGTTGAAGTGCTTGACGGCCAGCTGCAGGCGCTGCTCGTCATCCATGCCTTCGATCTGCTGCTCGAAGTACAGGATGCCCAGGTTAAACCATGCGTCCGAGAAGTCCTCGTCCAGCGTCAGCGCCCGCTCGTAAGCGCTGCGCGCCTTGTCGAACTCTTTCAGCCCGCGATACGCGTTGCCAAGGTTCAAGAAGGCGGGCCGATAGCCCGGCGCCGACTGCGTCGCCTTTCGCAGGGCTGTCACCGCGGACGGATAGTCACCGACCTCCTGATACACGACGCCCAGGTTGTTCAAGGCTTCGGCATAGTCCGGAGCCGCTTTCAGGCACTCGGTGAAGGCGGCCACCGCGCGTTGCCAGTCCTTCTTCTGAATGTAGATCTGCCCCAGCAGATAGCTGAGCAGCACGTCGCCCTTGCCCTCGCGGATCTTGAGGCCCTGCCCGATCACGAACAGCGCCAGGTCCGTCTTGCCCATGGCCAGGTAAGCGCGCGCGATGTTGCGCATGGCGCCGATGTTGACCTCGTCTTTCTTCAGCACCTCGGCGCTCTCGCGCACGGCGCGCGCGTGAAAGCCCTCCGCCAGCAGCACCTCCACCGCCAGGTTCTTCAGCTCGAGATCATCGGGCTTCTGCGCCGTCCAGATCTCCATGCGGCTGCGCGCATCCGAGACCCGATTGGACCGCAGCAGCGCCTGCACCAGCATGGCCAGCGCCACTTTGGACTCGGGCTCTTTGTCCATCCACTGCTGCGCGGCCTGAGTGGCCGACTGGGCATCGCCCATGCGCAGGTACGCCGCCACCAGCGAGTACCGCGCCTTGGGGCTCTCCTCGAAGACCAGCGACTCTTTCAGCTTGACGACCGCGCCCGAGTAGTCGTGCGACTCCAGCGCCATGATGCCCTCGCCCTTCAGGCGGTCGGCCTCGGCCGTGCGGTCCACGAGCACCGGCTTTGTCGGCAGCGTCGGGTCCGGGTCGGTCGTGTTCTTGTCCGGTCCGTCCAGCTCATCGGGAACGTTCTGGGTCGTCGTACCACAAGCCGCCAGGGCCGTGACCAGCGTCAATACGTAGAGGATCCGCTTCAATTGCCATCCTCCGTCTCGTCCGGCACAGGAATGTCGAGCTCATCCGCCGGCTCGGGCTCCGGGGCGGGCGCCTCCACGGGCGGTGCCGTCGGGTCGGGCTGCGTTGTGGGCTCGGTCTTGTCAGGCTGCGGAACGCCACCGTGCGGGGCGGGCTCCTCACCGGGTACCGGCACCTCGGGCTCTATCTCTACCGGCGTCTTCGGCTCGTCGGCCGCCCCTTCACCCTCGATGGGCTCGGGCGGAATCACCGGCGCCTCAGGCAGCGTGAGTGGGATCTGATCGCGCATGTGCGTCTCATAGGCGCGCTTCTCGCTCTTGAAGAGCGGGTACTCCTGCGGCTTGTATTTGTTCAGGGCCTTCAGCGCGACCTGCGACCAGTTGTTGACGATCTTCAAGTCGCGCGCCGCCTTCACAGCCACCTCGAAGCGCTCGATCGCCACGTTCTCCCACTTCAGGCCCTCGTCCTCGACCATCGTGCGGTACTCGTCCATCTGCTCGTCGTCCAGACCCGGCGGGTCGGGGGCGTCGTACAGCATCTTGGCGAACAGCTTGTACAGCTGGCCGATTCGGTGGAACGCCGCGATGGTCCAGCCAAACGCCTTGTACGGCACCAGCGACTCGTACTCCGTCTGCAGCTCGCCCAGCATCTTGCGCTTGGCTTGAATCGTGCGCCCCTGATTGGCCAGAGAGCCCTTCAGCACCATCTTCTCGTATACACGGAAGCGGCGGTCGATCAGCGTGAAGCTCGCCTGCGCGGCGAACTCCGCGGCGGCGGATTGGGGCTTCAGCCCGCGGGCCTCGAACTCTTCGATCGTCTTCTCGTAGTACTTTTTGGCCGTCCGCCAGGACACCTCTTTCTCAGACAGCACCGCCAGCCGTAGGTTGGCCTCCACGATCTTGGCCGAGACCAGCGGGTTGTCTTTGTAGCGCTTGATAAAGGCGTTCAAGATGCGGATCTGCGACTTCGGATCCTTCATCTTCTGGTAGACCAGAGCCGCCTGGAACAGCTTCTGCGGCGCGTCGTCGCGCTCGTTGAAGTCGTTGGAGTAGCGCTCGTAAAGGGCCGCGGCGTGGCCGAAGTTGCCCTGCATCTCTTCCAGCTGAGCGCTCCAGTCCAGCGCGTACCAGTTCCACTTCGACTTCGGGAACGACTTCAGCAGCGCCAGGTAGCCGTGCACCGACTTCTCGAACGAGAAGAAGCGCCGGTTGTTCTCCGACATGTAGAAGAGCGCCTGCTCGCGGAAGGGCGTGCCCTTGAACTGCGGCTCCGTCGCCACGCGCTCGAACACGCGCGCCGCCGAGTTGTAGTGCTTGGCGTTCTGGAAAGCGATGGCCGCGTTGAACAGCGCCTTGTCAGCCACCTTGGACTTCGGGTCGCCGTTGACGATCCGCTCGAACTCCTCCGCCGCCGCGACGTACTGCTTCTCCTGCAGCAACGCGACCGCGCGGTCGAACTGCTGGCCCAGCTTGAACGCCTTCAACTGCTTGCGCAGCGCCGCGACGTCCTCGGGACGGCCGATGCCCTCCTTGGCGACGCGCTCGGTCCAGACCTCGATGTTGGCCCAGTCATTCTCGTCCTTGTAGGAGTTGATGATGTTCATCGCCGAGAACGACGCTTCCTGCTTCAGCGGATAGGCCTTGATGATCGCCTCGAACCGCTTTCGCGCCTCGTCGTAGTGGCGATAGTTGAAATACATCAGCGCGATTCGATAGGCCTGCTTGGTCGTGAAGTCCTTGTCGTCCTCGTGGACCAGCTTCATCTCGGCGTACTTGTCGCTGTGCTCGATCCAGGGCAGCACGACCTTGGGCAGCTTCTTGGGCTTGACCCGTGTGATCTTGGTGCCGCGTTTGTCGGTCTGTTTTGCCGCCGGCGGGTCCGCGGCGTCCATCGCCAGCGCCTTGCCAGGCAGCTTGCCGGCCTTGTTCATGAGCTCCATGCGGCGCTCGACCGACTTGATCGCCGAGAACGCGGCCAGCTCCCGATACTCGTTCTTGCCCGGCAGGTCGCGGACGACGGCGTATGCGGTGGCCGCCGCCAGGTGGCGGTTCGAGTAGTACAGGGCCTCCGCCAGCAGGAAGCGAATCTCGTTGGCGTCGCGCCGGTGCGGGTACTGCTGCAGGTATTGCCGGTACGCGGTGGCCGCCTTCTCATACTCGGCGATGGCCTGCCCGAGAAGCGCCGGATCGTTCTCGGTCCGCGAGCGCACTTTCAAGTTCTGCGCGGTGGCGTGGTGGAATTTGGCGCGCTGGCGCAGCGCGGCCTCCACCAGGCGGTCGGCGCGTGACGTAGCGCCTGCGTTCTGCAGGTTGGCCTGGTACCACGGGGTGCCCTTGGCGTACCGCTTCACCAACTCGTCCCGCTCCCTGGCGGCGCCCTGAACGTCGTGCGCCAGGTCGTACGTCTCGATCAAGCGCTCGTGCAGCTCGGGGTTCTTCGGGTCCAGCTTGTTCCGGTCGATGAGCGTCCGGTAGACGACGGCGGACTCCTTGTACTTCTCAGGCTCATGCAGGTCGTACAGGCTCTTGGCGTACTCCAGCAGGATCTCGCGCTCAAAGCCCTTGTTTGTGCTCAGGTAGGCCAGCGCGCGCTGCACCCCCGCATCCGCGTCGACCTCGCCGTCGCCGTTCCAGTCGTCTTCCGCCAGCGAGCGCGCCAGGTACTGCACGGCCTCTTCCCGTAGCGCGCTGCCCAGGGCGCCGGCCTTGCCTTTGGCGTCGTACGCCGCGATCAGGCCCAGGAAGCCCTTGATGGCGCGGTCGTAGTCAAACTGCTGGAAGTACGTCCAGGCCAGCTTGTACAGAACCATGTCGTGGAACTTGGATTCCTTGTACTCCGCCGCAGAGCTGTAGGCTTTTTCGGCCAGCTTCCACTCACCGTAGTCAAAGTGGTACTCGCCGATGCGCAGCCACGCCTCCGGGGCGTACTTGCTCTTGGGATATTTCGTGGCCAGCGCCAGCCACGTATCGCGCGCCTCACGCTCCAAGCCGGTCTGATACTGCGTGTAACCCTTCATGTAGAAGCACACGTCGCGGTAGCGGTAGCTCCGGAAGCGCCGGATGATCTCGTCGTAGAGCTTGGTCGACTCGGCGAAGTTCACCTTGGGCTGCTTGGGCTCCTCGGGCACCTTGCCGCGGTCGTACAGGTCGACGTCGCGCTCGTACCCGGCCAGCATCACCTCGTGATCGACCTGCGCCTTCTCGAAGTACAGCTCGGCCAGACGGAACATCGTGTCCGGCGTGTGCTTAGGATGGTTGGGATAGCGCGCCACAAAACGGCGCAAAGCCGCGATGGCCTCCAGGCGTCGCTGGCGTCGCAGCACATCGATATCGCCGATTCGACGCCCATAGCTGCGCTCGAGGAACCGCTTGCGGCTGCGCACCTCGCGCAACACCAGCGACTTCATCTCCAGGTCGTACTCCTGGCTCATGGACTCGAAGCGCTTGTGCGCCTCGCCCATCTCGTTCATGACCTTGTCGCGCTCGGCCCTGTCGAAGGTCTTGACCGGCTCCGGCGGACTCTTCTCGTCGTCGGCCACCGCGGACACGGTGAACAGCAGCGCCAGTACCGGGATTAGAAGCCGCATCAGTCCTGAAGGATCTCCCGCATGGTCTCTTCCAGGTGCCGCATCTGCTCGCTCTGCTCTTTTTGCAGCGCCAGGATCTTGCCGGACTCCGCGGTCTTGCGCTTCCAAGCCACATCGACGAGGCCCAGGTCGGCCTCCAGCACCACCTCAGTCAGGCGCTTGTGTGCCTCGCGGAACAGCGGCTGCCCGATCTCCTTGGCGATGCGCGACGATTGGCGATCAAACCCGGCGACCTCGCGCCGATACACCCGCAACAGCTTTCGCTCAGCCGCCACCTGGCGCCGGTAGTCGGCGACCTTGATGGCCACAGCGCCGTTGATTCGGCCCAGGAGCTTGCCCAGGCGCGTAAAGTCGCCAACGATGCGGCCACGAATGGCTCGCAGCTGCTCCGCCGTGGCGCGCTCACCGCCGCTGAGGCGGCCCAGAACACGGTTCAAGAGCGCTTGCTCCCGGGTGTGCGCGTCAAGCAGCTTGCGTCGCAGCGCCTGCTCGTTGCGGGAGACGCGGTCACCAGCGCCCACGCCGGCGTTCTGTTGCGTGATCTGGGTCTTCAGCGTCGTCAGCTCTTTGTGCAGTCGAAGCATCTTGCGCTTCTCAGCGTTCAGAAGCCCGGTCAGCTTGCGGATCTGGGTCGGGTCGATCTTCTTGCTGCCCTGCTTCTCGGCGTACTTCGCCTCGTTGATCCACTTCTCCATCGCCCGCAGCTCACGGCGCACGGTCTTGAGGCTGGTCTCGAGCAAGAAGGACTCACGCCGCAGGTCGGCGTACCGGCGATGCACCGTCTGCTTGCGGTTGCGGTACTGCTGAACGGTGCGGGGCAAATCCGCGAAGCGCTTCTCCAGCGCCGTCCGCTTGGCCAACATGGCGTCCAGCTTGGCGCGCTCCTCCTCGGACATGCGCGCGCGGGCCAGGCGGCCCTCGGAGTCCAGCGTGCGCTGGCTGAGCCCGATCAACTTGTTCTCGGCCACGATGATGCGGGTCCAGGCGCTCTTCAGGTTGGGGAAGATTTCGACCCGGTTGCCGGCGGCCAATGCGCGCTCGAGCTCTTTCAACACGCTCTCGGCTTCTTTGACGTCGCGACGCTGGTAGGCCATGTCGTCGAACATGGAGACCAGGTCCGAGAGCTGCTCGTCGTCCTCGATCCACTTGGAGGCGCGCTCGCTGACCACCGCGCCAAGCTGGAACTCATCCGTACGACGCTGCAGCAGCCACCGGAAATAGGCGGCCAGCGCGTCGCCCTTGCGAGCAAAAGTGTCCAGCTCTTTGCGCAGCGGTGAGAAGCGCCGGACGATCTCCTGGTACGCCTCGACCGCCAGGTCCGTCTGGTCCAGCATGATGTTCAGCCGGCCGCGCAGGATGTTGGCCTGGGTCGCCAGCTGGTCGTTCTCGACCGTCAGCAGCAGCACCTCCAGCGAGTGCAGCGCTTTGTCGAATTGCTTGTTGTGCACGTACGCCCACGTCATCTCGTACAGGGCGGTGTGGAAGTTCTTCGAGTGGTGCGGAATCTCCTGATAGGCGTCGATGGCTCCGCTGAAGTTCTTCATCTCCAGATGCAGTCGACCGACGCCCATAAAGGCCAGCTCCCGAATGAGCTTTTGGCGCGACGACTTTGCCGGCACGGCTACGACACGCTTGAACGCCCCGATCGCCTCCTTGAACCGCTTCCGCTCGGTCAGGATGACGGCGGTATAATACTGCGCCGGCACGAACTGCGGCGTGGTGCCCGGGATGGCGCCAAGCGCGGTCAGCGCCTCCTGCGTGCGGCCCAGACGATAGAGGCCCTTGGCAAACGCATACTGGCTCTCAGGTGAGCGGTTCGTGGCGCGGCTGACCTGCTGCACGGCCTTCTCCAGGCCCTTGTTGCCGCGGGTCGCCAGCCCGATCTCGATCAGGTAGCGCAGCGCCTTGTTGTAGATGGGGGCCGGCGGCAGGGTGCTTACGCAGGCCTGCAGGTATTGGCGCGCGGCCAGGTAGTTTTTGAGCTTGAAGAGGCTGTAGCCCAGTCGGAACAGTACGTCCGCCCGCTCGGGGTGGGTCTTGAACTGGCGATAGGAAGACGCGTCGATGTACATCACCGCGGCCTTCGCATAGTTCTTCAGTTCGAAATAGACGCGGGCGTCGACCAGTCGCTTCTCCAGTGGGTAGAAGCGGCTGCGCGCAACTGGATTGTGGACCTCGCGCTCCAACCGGTTGATCGCGTTCTCGACATTGCCGAGATCGATACCGATACCGTGGACCTGATCATCAAGGTCGTTTGCAGACGCGGGCGTCCCTACGAGGAGGAGGGCCAGCGCCAGGATCGTGTGGCGCATGAGCCTCACTTACTCGTCGGTCTCCTCTCCCTCAAGGCCACCTTCTTTGGCTTTTTCAAGGTTCTCCCTGCTGTAGCGGTGCTGCTGCACCTCGTATCGAACGTATGGCTTCTGCTCTAGATCTGTCGTTATTCCACCTTTTTCGTACCCGACAACTTTTATCTTTGTTATCCGGCCCTTAGACGCGAAAAAAGTGTAGTTCGAGCGGATCTTGAAGAGGTAGCCGTCGATATAGGAGAAGACGGTGCCGTTCCCCCGGTAGACCAGCTCGACGCTGATCATATGGTTGCCGGGCAGCACATTTCCGTTGAAGATTTCGAACTCGGTGTTCTTGTCCAGGACGCCGTCGCGGTTGTCCTGATAGTAGATCTTGTCGTTGTCCAGGTAGTAGAGCACCTGCTCCAACGTGAACGACGCGCCCATCTCGTTGCGGTGCACGAGCACGGCCCGCGCCTCGGCGATGACGTTGTGAAGGATCTGCTCGCGAAGCAGCAGAAGGCGCGTCTTGGACTTGAAGATCTTCTCTTTCAGGCCGACGACGTTCTCTTCCAGCTCGCGCAGCTTGATGTCGTACGCGGGCGGCATCTCGCCGGGTTTCGGCGGCGGGGCGTTCAGCGCCGGCGGAGGCGTGTCGCTGGGATCGGCCGGCGCGTCCGTGGCGGGCGGCGGCTCCGCTTCCTGTGCAAACGCGGTGGCCGGCGACAGAAGAAGGCTCGCGCCGATGAGGGCACAAAGCAGGAAGGTTTTTGTCTTCATTTGGCTTCCTCGCATCACCGTTGGCTTATATCGGCGTCCGCACGCGCGGAGGTTAACGTTAAATTCGCAACGAGAGCGGCCATCTGAGGGGTATAACGCCGGGAAGGAGGCAAGTCAAAAGTCGTCCTCGTCTCTCTTCCCTTCCAGAATACGGACGATTTCGGCGAGAAGTTTCTTCAGTCCGTCTCCATTTAAGGCGGACAGCAGGATCACTTTCTCAATATCGTCGCGCTTCTTCAGGTCTTCGACGCACAGGTCGAGCCACTCCTGATCCACCAGATCGGTCTTGTTCAGGCAGACCAGGCGCGGCCGCTGCAGCAGCGTCGCGTCGTAGCGCCGCAGCTCACCGGCGAGCACATCGTATGCGTCGCTCGGCTGTACATCGCCGGCGGCGTCCAGCATGTGGACCAACACGCGCGTGCGCTCGATGTGACGCAGAAACTGATGTCCCAGCCCCGCGCCGTCGGCGGCACCCTCGATGAGCCCCGGGACGTCCGCGATGACAAATGACTGGTAATCGCCGTACGGCACCATGCCGAGGTTGGGCACCAGCGTTGTAAACGGGTACGCGGCCACCTTTGCCCGTGACCGCGACATTTTTCGGATCAGCGTAGATTTTCCGGCGTTGGGGAAGCCCACCAGGCCCACATCGGCCAGCAGCTTGAGCTCCAGCCGAATGGTGCGAGTCTCCCCGGGCAGGCCGGGCTGCGCCTTGTCGGGCGCCTGCCGGACCGAAGACACGAACCGCGCATTGCCCCGGCCGCCCATGCCGCCGCGACCGACGATAAGCCGCTGGCCGTCTTCGGTCAGGTCGCCGATCACCGCCCCGGTCTCTTCGTCATACACGACTGTGCCCAGGGGCACCGACACCAACGCTGTGTCGCCATTGGCGCCATGCATGTCCTTGCCCTTACCGTGCCCGCCGCGCCCGCCGCGGTAATGGCGGCTGAGGTGCAGGTCCATCAGCGTGGAGGCTCGGGTGGTCGCGATCAGGATGACGTCGCCGCCATCTCCGCCGTCGCCGCCGTCGGGTCCGCCCATGGGCACGTACTTTTCACGTCGAAAGGAGACGCACCCACGACCGCCGTCTCCGCCTTTTACGTGGACGGTGGTCTCGTCGATGAAACGCATGGGTGAGCTGTTGAGCGGAGGGACGCGACCAGAGGCCGCGCTGCGCTACTCGTCGCCGTCGGTGGCGGGGGCGTCGTCGGCCGGCGCCTCGGGTTTCTTGGCAGCGTCGGCGCGCGCGCGGGCCGCGGCAGCACGAGCACGTGCGGCAGCAGCAGCGGCGGCGGCCTTGGCGGCAGCTTTGGCCTTGGTGGCGGCGGCAGCCTTGGCGTCGTCCGCGGGGGCGGCCTCGGCCTTGGGCTTCTCAGCCTTGGGCGCCGGAGCAGCCTCAGCCTTGGGCGCCGGAGCGGCCTTGGGCTTCTCAGCCTTGGGTGCCGGAGCAG
>CAZJHX010000011.1:117942-118487 GCA_964545715.1 uncultured Myxococcales bacterium | reverse complement strand
GAGAAGGGTGACAAGCCCCCGAAGGCGGACGGCGAGGACAAGCCCGAGAAGGGTGACAAGCCCCCGAAGGCGGACGGCGAGCTCGCGGACGGCAACGGCAAGGGCAAGCCCGGCATGTGCGGTCCGCCCAAGAAGCTGTTCGGCCAGTGCATTGGCGGTCTCGAGGCCTGTGTCGATGAGGGCAACCCGATCAAGGCGTGCGTCGGCGACACCAAGGCGTGCTTCAAAGAGGCGATGATCAAGCACTTCAACAAGATGTGCACCAACCACCTGGAGAAGTGCCTGAACAGCGACGCCCCGGCCGAGGCCTGCGAGAAGATCGCTCAGAAGTGCGTCGAGGGTCCCAAGCCCCCGAAGAAGGGCCCCAAGGGTGACAAGCCCGAGGGTGACAAGCCGCCGAAGGGCGAGAAGCCCGAGAAGCCGGAAGGCGAGGGCCCGCAGTAGACCGAACACCGCCACCTGGAAGCTCCTACACCCCCCCCCCCCAACCCCCCCCCCACACCCCCCCGCACCCCACCCCCCGGCGGGGGGAGAGCCCCCCCCCC
>CAZJHX010000011.1:31600-117932 GCA_964545715.1 uncultured Myxococcales bacterium | reverse complement strand
GCGGCTGCTATCCTTCCCCAGAGCAAGCGCCGCGCCGAGGTCGTTACCGCCATGATTCCAGCCCTTATTCTTCTCCTGTCACACCCCCTGCCCTCGGCCGTCGGCGACGTGCCCGAAGCGGCTGAATACACCCTGCTTTACGACCTGCAGATCCCGGTAGACGGCGGCTTTGCCGACGCGGTGCCATGGGCTGAGAACAACGCGGCGACGATCGGCCTGTACGACCGCATCGCCTGGTACGTGGAGCTGCAGAAGCCGGGACAAGCGGCGGAGTGGGTGTGGGTGTCGGCGCGCGCATTCGCCCACGATCCGACGCGCATCGGGGTGCCTACCGCGGGGTCCGGCGCTCACTATCAGCACGGTCTGGTCGACATGACTGTGGCGACGTCCGTGCCCGACAAGATCACCGCGGACTCCAACATTCAGACCGGGCGGATCGAGTTCTGGCCCAACAACTACCAGACCGGCAACTCGGCCGGCGTGTTGGGCGCGTCCGAGACCACGTACGACTTTGGCGACAAGCCCATCGCGCCGCTGGCGGGATACGGCAGCATGCAGATCCACGATACGGCGACGGGGACGACCCTGTTTGCCTGGAACCGCTTCGGACCGGCGGCCGCGACGGATTTGGGCATCGGCAACGCGCCGGACGGCCACCCCGACTGGACCTTTCACCAGAATGCGGCCGAGTACAGCGTGCGGACGCTCCAGGTCTTCGTGCGCGAGGACAGCGCGCCTCCGGTGCCACAAGCGGCGGGTTATGAGCTGATCTATCTGCTGGACCTGCCGAACACGCTCACGGCGTTTCATCAAACCGGCGTGCCATACGCCGTGGACCTGGCGGCGACGGTCCCTCACGCAAAGCGAGTGGCCTACTACATGGAGCTGGAGCAGGCGGGCGGGCAAGCGCGCTGGGTGTGGGCATCGATGGACCCGTTCACGGACGACACCAGCAAGCTCGGCGTGCCCGTGTTCAGCGCCGAGGCGGTGTTTCAGACCGAAGTGACGGGCCTGGAGGTCGCGTCCAACGTGTTCGAGGTCACCACGGGCGTGATCGGCGACGGCAACATCGAGCTGTGGCCGCACAACTACACGACGACGAATCAGGTCGGCGTGCCGGGAGCGTCCGACGATGCGTACGATCTGGGCGACCAGCCGGTGGATCCGGCCGCGGGTTACGGCTCCATGCAGGTGCATGACACCAAGAACGGCGTCACGGTGCTGGCGTACAACGCGTGGGGCAGCGCCGGGCGCGTCGGCGATGTGGGCATCGGCAACAGCGACACCGGCGAGCCCGACTGGACGTTTGCGGAGAACGCCGCCACGTACGACCTGAAGACGCTGTCGGTGTGGGTCGTGAAGGGTGCGCCCCCGGTGCTGGCGGTGACGGCGCCGGAGCCGCGGAGTGTGATGCAGCGCAATCAATACGACTTCGGGCTGGTGCAGGTGAGCGGGACCCACGACGGCTCGGCGGACACCATCGAAGCCCGAGGGGTGCCGCGAGAGGGCTTCGGCGGCAAAGAGACGGCTTGGAAAGCAGCGGACCTGACGGCTGACGGCTTCTCGCTGGCGCTGAAGCTGACGGGCGGGTGGTACGACGTTCAGGTTCGCGCGCTGGCCGCCTCAGAGGTGCTGGAGACCCGGACGCGCCCGCGTGTGGGCGTGGGCGAGATCTTTGTGACGGCGGGCCAGTCCAACTCGGCGAACCACGGCCTGCCGGTCCAAAAAGCGGTGGACGAGCGGGTGCTGGCTCACGACCTGAAGACCAAATGGCGACCAGCCCACGACCCGCAGCCGATCGCGACCGGGTCGGGCGGCACGCCGTGGCCGCTGCTAGGCGACCTGCTCGCCGCGGAATACGGCGTGCCGATCGGGTTTGTATCCGTCGGCTGGGGCGGCACCAGCGTGTCGCAATGGAAGCCGGACGCGGCCAACACGAAGTACACGCGCCTGAAGGATGCGGTCACCTTTCTGGGCCCGGCGGGCTTCCGCGCGGTCCTGTGGCACCAGGGGGAGTCGGACAACGCCGGCGGCATGGCAGCGGCGACCTACCAGAGCCTGCTGGAGGAGGTGATCGCCCAATCGCGTGCCGACGCCGGCTTCGACGTGCCTTGGGGTGTTGCGCGCGTGTCGTTTCTACCGGCGCCCGGGACCAGCGAGGCCATCGTCGGCGCACAGAACGCCGTGATCGCGGCAGACGACCTGGTGTTCGAGGGACCAGAGACGGACGACTTGATCGGACCACAGTGGCGCCATGACACAGTGCACTTCAACGGTCCCGGGCTGGCCGAGCACGCCAAGCGGTGGGCAGAGGTGATTCCGGCGCCCCAGCTGCTGGAAGACCCCAATCCCGACCCCGAGCCTGAGCCGGACCCGGAGCCAAGCCCGGACGTGGCCACCGGCGCGGAGCCTGGCCCCGAGGCTGCGCCGCCCGTGGAGCCCGCTGTGGAGCCGACGCCTGAACAGGACCCGATTACGGAGACCGAGCCAGGCCCTGTGGCGGAGGCGGCGGTCGCCGAGCCCAGCCCTCAGCCCACGGAGGACGGCGCCCCCGGCACCGCTCCGTCCCCGCCGGAGTCCGGCGGTTGCTCGACGGCGAACAACGACCGACCGAGCGCGTTGCCCTACTCCCTATGTCTCGTGTTGCTGCTGCTTAGTTGCAGGCGCCGATCTTGGCAACACTGATGCCCTCTCGGCTTGCGTGGCACTTGTTCTCGTAGGTCTGGTTGTTGCAGCCGCAGACCGGCTTGGGCTCGGGCTCGCACTCCGCGGGACGCGGCCGACACGACGCTTCTCCGTCGCAGTTCCCATTGTCGTTTCCGCAGAACTGGCCGTCACCGCACTCCTCGTGCGAGCCGCAGCCGCCCGGGCCACCGCCGCCACCACCGCAGCTGTCCGCCCAGGCGCCGCTGGGATCGGGCCCCTCAAACCCGCACTCGTACAAGCCGCCAGCCTCGCTGGGCGCCCACCCGCAGCGCCCCTGTGGGCAGGGCTTCACATTGACTTTTCCGTTCTCGCAGTACCTGAGCTCGCCGTTGGCGCAGCACCCGACATAGCTGACCTCACCACACGCAGGGTCGTGGGCGGGATTGCACTTGCCGTCCTTGCAGTACTCGCCGGGGGGGCAGCCGCCCGCGCATGGGACGACGTTCGCCTGGCCTGGCTGGCAGGCGCCCGAGCTGCAGATCTCATCGACGCCACACTGCTGGGCGAAGACGAAGCTCGTACCGGCGTCGTTGCACTTCTCGACCGACTTGGGCTCGCGCGTGCTGCAGCGGATCGAGCCCGGCTCACAGATCTGGTCAGCAGGCGGGGCCGCTGGGACCGAGATGTCGCCACAACCAAGGGCGAGGGACGCGACACAGACAAGGGTGAGGCAACGCATCCGCGGATACTATCAAGCGTTGCCGCCATGGGCTAACGTTCGGCCATGTCGGACAAAATACAGACGCTCATCTATGGCTGCTACGGCTACACCGGCGACCTGATCGCGCGAAAAGCGGCGCAGGACGGCGGCAAGCCGATTCTGGCCGGCCGCAACGGGGCGCGGGTCAAAGCGCTGGCCGACGAGCTGGGTCTGCAGCATCGCGTGGTCGGCCTGGACGACGCCGCCGCGCTGGACGCCGCGCTGGCTGACGTCGCGGTGGTTATTCACTGCGCCGGACCCTTTGCGCGCACCTCCAAAGCGATGGTGGACGCCTGCCTGCGGACCGGCGCTCACTACCTGGACATCACGGGCGAGCTGGAGGTCTTTGAGATGGCGGCGGCGCGGACCAAAGAAGCCGAGGCGGCTGAGATCATGGTCATGCCCGGCGCCGGCTTCGACGTGGTGCCGTCCGACTGCCTGGCCGCGCACGTGGCGGGCCGGCTGAAGGACGCGACCCAGCTGCACCTGGGCTTCAAGCAGATCGGCGGCGCCATCTCTCACGGCACCGCGACGACCGTGGTCGAAAACCTGCACCGCGGCAGCATGGTGCGCGAAAACGGAAGGCTGAAGGGCATCCGCGTGGGCAGCGTGTCGCGCCTGGTCGACTTCGGGCGCGGAGAAAAGCGCAGTGTGGCCATCCCCTGGGGCGATGTCTCGACGGCCTACCACAGCACCGGCATCGGCAACATCGCCGTCTTCGTGCCCGTCCCCTGGGCGGCTCGGATCGGCATGCGGATGTCCGGCTTCATGGGGCCGCTGCTGGGCTCAGGCCCGGTACAGCGCTTCCTGAAAAAGAAGGTCGACGCCATGCCCGCCGGCCCGACCGCAGAGCAGCGCGCCAAGGGGGCGTCCATCCTCTGGGCGGAGGCGCGCAATGACGCCGGAGAGATCGCAGTGGCCCGCCTGCGCACCCCGGAAGGTTATGAGTTGACCGCGCGCACGGCCTGGGCCATCGCCAAGCGCGTGGCGGGCGGCGACTTCAAGACCGGCTTTCAAACGCCGTCCAGCGCCTACGGCCCGGACCTGGTGTTGAGTGTCGAAGGGGTCGAGCGCGAGGACCTGTAACGACCTATTGGACGTCCAGCGGCACACCGCCGCAGTCGTAGAAGCCCGGGTCGCAGGTGTTCTTCACGCAGTCTTTGTTCTGCTTTGAGCCCTCTTTGTAGCCGGGCCCTTCTTCGCAGGTCCAGTCGATGCACCAGAACCAATCCGCAACGCATTGACCGCATCCGGCGCCGACCATGGGCGTCATGCAATCTACGATGCAGCCCTCGAACTTCGCCTGGTCTGGGAAGTTGGAGAAGCACCCGTCGCCGCACCCGATCATCTTTTGGAAGGCCTTCTGATCCTGCCACTTGGCCTTCACCTCGGGCGTGTCAGTGCACGGGCCGGGACCAAACGGCAGCTGACCGCCCCAGTCAGGCTCCTCCTCAACGTCTTCGGGATCGGGCTCCTGGCCGGGGTCGGTCTGGGCGGGGACATCATCCGGCTCGATCAGATCCGGCACCCAATCGGTGCCGTGGTCGGGCGACGGGCCCATGTCGGTGGGCTCGTCGGTGGCATCTTCCTGGGGCGTGACCGTATCGACAGGCTCCTGGACGTCCTGCGGCGCCACCTGAGCATCCGGCGTCCCCGCATCCGGAACCTGTGGCGTGTCGTCGACCTTGCAGGCGTCGATCACGCACATGCCGGCGCCGCACGCCTCCACAAAAGTGACCGTCCCGTCGACCTGACACACGAACAGGTTGTCCACGATGCACAGGGTGGTCAGCGGCGTGCAGCCATTTACGACATCCGGCGCGAGCGCTGACTCATCCGAGCAGGCTCCCGCCAACAACACACACAAAAACACGACGCGGCACTTCAATGCGGCCCCCGATCGTCAGCGTTTGCTTAAGGCAGAACTTTCCTGGGGTTGAGTATACCGTCTGGGTCGAACGCGGTTTTGACACGGCGCATGACTTCGACCGCAATGCCGTGTTCACGCTTCATAAAAGGCCGATTGCCCATACCGACGCCGCTTTGTGCGGTGCAGGATCCACCGTGATCCACCACGTATTGGGTGATGTGCTCTTGCAGGTCCGTGGCCTCCTCCCATTTGGTGGGCTCGTCGGGCCGCTCACGGATCAGAATATACAGCACGCCCAGGCCGGCTTGCCCATAGGTGTACAGGTTGAGGTTGTCCCTGGCGGCCAGCTGATCAGCCCGCTCGATGACATTGGCCAGCTCGCTGATAGGAAACGAGACATCGAACCACAGAGGCAGCGTGTTGGGATGCTGCTCGGAGATCGCGCGCTCCAGCCAGTGACGCACAGCCCATGGATCGCCCGCCACGGGCAACGCTGCGCCGCCGTGCTCACGACACGTGGCAGCGGTGGCCTCCACCGTATCGGCGATCACCGCCGGCGTGGCGCCGTGCACTTCGAGAAACAGCGCCGGCTGGTCCGGCAGCCCGTAGCTCTTGAAGCTGTTCAGCGCACCGATGCAGGCCGCGTCCAGAAGCTCGCACGCGGCCACGTCGATCCCGCGCTGCATAAGCTGCGCCGCCGCCGCGGCACAGTCACTGATGCCGTTGAAGCTGAAGGCTAGCTTCTGACTGTGAGCGGGCAGCCCCTCCAGGGCCAGCGTGACCTCGGTGATGACGGCCAGCGTGCCCTCGGACCCGACCAGCAGCGCCGTCAGGTCGTACCCCGCCGAGCTCTTGCGGCAGCGATGGCCCGTGCGAATGACCTCGCCCAACCCGGTCACGGCCGTCAGCCCCAGGACACGGCGCCGCATCGACCCGTACTTGACCGCGTAAAGACCGCTGGCGTTGTTGGCCACCATCCCGCCGATGGTGGCGGAGGAGGACGCAGCGCCCGGTGCCGTCGGCAGGCACAGCCCGTCCTCGGCGAGACGGTGCGCGAGGTCATCGTAGACCACGCCCGGCTGCACAGTGCACAGCCGGTCTTGCGTGTCGACGGAGACGATCTTGGCCATTTGCGTGCAGTCCGCGACGACGCCGCCGCGCACGGGGATCGGGTTGCCGCTCAGGCTGGTGCCACCGCCACGCACGGTGAGCGGCAGACGGTACTTGCGACAGCGATCGACGAGCAACAGGACGTCTTCGGTGGTCTCCACTGAGATGACCGCGTCCGGCAGCGACTCGGCCATGCCCGACTCGTCGGAACCCGCCTCCTCACGAACTGACAGCCGCGTCGAGTAGCTGTCCCCGAACAGCTTCTTGAGGTCTGCAAGCCCCTCTTGCTTCACTTAGTGATGCCGAGGCGCTTGCGAGCGAAGTTCTGAAACATGGCCTTCTTGGGCTCGATGGACATGGCGCGCCGGATCGCCGCCTCGGCCCCCACGCGATCGTTCTTGCGCAGAAGCATGTCCGCAAGCAGGTAGTGGGCCGTGGCCTTCGTGTCATCCAGGCCGATCGCAAAGCGCACCACCACCTCGGTCTCCCGGGTGTCATAGCCGTGCAGCGCCATGAAGCCGGCCTTGTAGATCGCAGCGCGATAGCTGCGGGGATCGTTGCCGATCCAGGTGTCGAAGAGCTTCAACGCCTCGGCCTTCTTACCTTGAAAGTGGTAGCCGCGCGCCGCCCAGTAAAGGAATCCCTCCGATGCCTTCTGCCCCTTGTACTTCTGCATGTACTTGAGGAAGTGCGCGGTGGCTTCCGGGGCCTTGCGCTTCACTCTCAACAGCCAGCGACCGTAGATGCGCGCTGCCCGGGCGCCGACCTGGCCCCCGGCCGCCATGGCCTTCTCGAGCATGGGCTTGGCCTCCGCCTCCTGTCCGCGGACCAGCAGGGCATTACCGTGCGCCACGATCGCTTGCATGTCCCCGGGGCTGTCGGTGACGGCCTTGGCCAGCGCGACGAGCCCGATTCTACCAAACCGGGCGTCGTCCAGCGCCCGCACCCAGGCGACCCGTCCCGGATAGCCCTCAACGCGCCCGACCTCGTGCCCTTCAGCGCTGATCACCAGCACCGTCGGCAGGTTGATGACCCCGTATTTCTCGGTGATCGCGCGCCCGGCCGGGGTGTCGAAATCGACCCGCAGTCCGGTCGCCAGCTGCAGAAGCTGGCCGCCGTGCGGCGTGTCGATCACCTCGTTGCTAAGCTGGTTGCACGGCGCGCACCACTGCGCGTGTACGTACACGAACACGGGCGTGCCCTTGCTGGCCTTGAGCGCTACTGCGAGATCTCCATCCTTCCAGGCCGGCGGCCCCGACAGGACGAGCGAAACGATAATCGTCGTGACGGTGAACATTGGAAATGCTTACAGGTTGCGACTCGCCTCCGTCAACGGGGCCATCACCAGACACAAGGCCAGAACACGGGCGTCCATGGGGCCGGTCGCGGCCAGCACGAGCGCGAGCGGCGTCACCCAGGCCAGCGCATGGTCGCGAGCCGCCCACCAATCGCGCAGCACCGCGACACACATCGCGACAAAGACGAGCATCAACAGCAGCCCACCCTCCGCCGGTACCGCGATCAGAACGCTGTGCGGCGTCATACCGCCCGAGTGCTCGGCGAACGCCCCGGGCCCGACGCCCAGCAGCGGATAGTCAATAAACATCGCCCACCCGGCGCGCGCCAGGTCCAGCCGGTGGCCGGTGTCCTCCAGCGTGATCAGCTCACCGAAGCGGTGCCACAGCGACTGGGGAGCCAGCGCCAGCGCCAGGCCCGCCACAGCGCAGACCGCCACAGCGAGCGCGGGTCGGCGCCGCAACGGGCCCAACGCCATCATGCCCGCCATCACCACCGCGACGGCCACCCCGGCTCGGCTCTGGGACGCAACCACAGCCACCAGCGCCAATCCGGCCACGGCAGCGCCCACACCCAGCGCCCTGCCCTGCCCCAGCTTCAGCAGAAAGAGCGCCGGCACGGCCCCGAGCAGCGCGATCTGAGCTGCATCGTTGGGGTCGCTCATCGGCCCCTTGAAGCGCATCGCGGACGTGTACGGACTGGCCTCGACGGTGCCCAGAAACACCAGCGCCAGGACGCCGAGCAGCGCGGCGGCCGCCATCAAAGCGCGCTCAGTCGGCGGTTGGCGCGCCTCGTCGCAGGCCAGGCTCCCGTACAGCGCGCCGGCCACAAAAGCGTTGAGCACATCCAACCGCAGGACCAGAAACAGGCCCACCAGCAGCAACGCGGGGCGCACGACGGGGGTGGGCCGGGAGAGCAGCAACGCCCCGACCCACACGATGAGCAGCAGCCTCGACACAGAATACGGCAGCAGCGCGCTACTGAAGTGCGGAACGTAGGCGCCCAGACGGGCGAAGCTCCAAAAGACGACGAGCGCGGCCAGGACAGCCGCGACCTGCGGATTGGCGAACCCGGCTAGAAAAGCTGGTCGATGATCGCCCAAGCCATCACGCCGAAGAACCAGATGGTCCCGCCCAGAAACACGACATACGTGGCAACCCGGTAGTTCCGGTACTGCGGATCATACTTGGGACGCGCGGGCTGGTCGGGGTCGGACATCTACCAGTTGGGCGCCTGCACCGGCAGCGGGTGCTCCCGGTACCAGTCGATGGTGCGCTTGAGGCCGTCCTCAAACTCGACCTGGGCGCTCCACCCGAACAGCTCCTTGGCCAATTCTACGTCCAGTCGGCGACGCGGCTGCCCGTTCGGCTTGTCGGCGTCCCACACGATGCGCCCGGTGTAGCCCATCAGCTCGGCGATCTTCTCCATGAGAGCCTTGATGGTGATCTCGAAGCCGGCGCCCAGGTTCACGGGCTCATCGGACTCCAGGCGCTCGGCCGCGGTGACGATGCCCTCGGCTGCGTCGTCTACGTACAAGAACTCGCGCGTCGGGCTGCCGTCGCCCCAGCACACCAGCTCTTCCACGCCCAGCTGTTGAGCGTCGTAGACCTTTTTGACCAGCGCCGGGATGACGTGGCTGGAGTCGGGATCGAAGTTGTCGTTGGGCCCGTACAGATTGACCGGCAGCACAAACGTGGCGTCAAAGCCGTACTGCGCCTTGTAGGCCTGGCCCATCACCAACAGCGCCTTTTTGGCGACGCCGTAGGGCGCGTTGGTCTCTTCTGGGTAGCCGTTCCACAGGTCCTCTTCTTTGAAGGGGACGGGCGTGAACTTGGGGTAGGCGCAGATGGTCCCCACGGTCAGAAAGCGCTTCACGCCGGCCAGACGCGCGGCCTCCATGAGCTGCACGCCCATGATGATGTTGTCGTAGAACAGCTGGCCGGGCTTCTCCCGGTTCAGCCCGATGCCGCCGACAGTCGCCGCCAGGTGTACGACGAGATCGACGCCTTGAACGACCTGCGCACAGGCCTCGGGGGTGCGCAGATCGAACTCACGAGAGCTGGGGGCGCGCACGTCGACGGCCCCGTGGGCGCGCAAGGTGTCGCAGACTTTGGAGCCCAGAAACCCGCGGCCGCCGGTGACCAGGATACGTGCGCTGCTGAGGTCGAAGCTCAATCCAGGCCTCCACGTCGTTTGATCTCGTTGTAGTCGTGCTCGACCATGATCTCGACCAGCCTGTCGAAGGTGGTCGTGGGCTCCCAGCCCAGCTTCTCGCGCGCCTTGGTCGGGTCGCCGATGAGCAGATCCACCTCGGTGGGGCGAAAGTACTTCGGGTCGATCTCGACGTAGTCTTCCCACTTGAGGTCCAGGTGCGCGAAAGACGCCGCCACGAACTCACGCACGCTGTGGGTCTCGCCGGTGGCTACGACGAAGTCTTCCGGCTCGTCGGTCTGCAGCATCATCCACATCGCCTTGACGTAATCGGGCGCGTAGCCCCAGTCGCGGCGGGAGTCCAAGTTGCCCAGATACAGCTTCTTCTGCAGCCCCAGCTTGATGGCGGCGGCGCCGCGCGTGATCTTGCGGGTCACAAACGTCTCGCCGCGGCGCTCGCTCTCGTGATTGAAGAGGATGCCGTTGCACGCGAACATGTCGTAACCCTCGCGATAGTTCACGGTCATCCAGTACGCGTACAGCTTGGCGGCGGCGTACGGGCTGCGCGGATAGAAGGGCGTGGTCTCGCGCTGCGGCGTCTCCTGCACCTTACCGAACAGCTCGCTGCTGCTGGCCTGGTAGTAGCGCGGGGTGATGCCGACGTCTTTGATCGCCTCGAGCAGCCGCGTGGCGCCCAGGCCGGTGACGTCGCCGGTGTACTCGGGCACGTCAAAGCTGACGCGCACGTGGCTCTGCGCGGCCAGGTTGTAGACCTCGTCCGGCTGAACCTTGGTCAGCAGACGCGCCATGGCGGTGCCGTCAGTCATGTCGCCGTAATGGAGGAAGAGCCGGACGCCCTCCAGGTGCGGGTCGCGATACAAGTGGTCGATGCGCCCTGTGTTGAAGCTGGACGACCGCCTCACGATGCCGTGGACCTGGTATCCCTTCTCGAGTAGGAGCTCGGCCAGATATGAGCCGTCCTGCCCCGTGATCCCCGTAATCAGTGCCTTCTTCACGCGTTCGCCTCCTGGCGCGTACCTAACAGTTTTGGGGCGTGCCTCGCAAGCACGACTGTATGAGGCGTTGGTTGTCGTCCTCGCCGGCGGTGATCACGATCTCGAGATGTTTTATCGGCAGCGCGTCCGGTACGCGGTCTGCCCACTCCAACACGGCGACGCCGTCGTGCCCCACGAAGTCGCGATAACCGATGGCCTCCAGCTCGTCGACGTCGGCCAGCCGGTAGAGGTCGAAGTGGTAGAGCGGCAGCCGGCCCTGGGTATAGGTGTTTATTACTGTGAACGTCGGCGACGTGATTGGAACGTCGTCGGGAATGCCCAGGCCGCGCGCCAACCCGCGCACGAACACGGTCTTGCCGACGCCCAGGTCGCCGATCAGCGCGATGACGGCGCCAGGTTGTAGCGTGGCGGCCAGGCGGCGCGCAATAGCCATGGTAGCGCGCGGCGAGCGGGTTCTATGGACGTTCACAGCCCCCGTATACTATGCTCGCGCCGAGGAGTGGAGCGTTGGCCAGAATACTCATCGTTGACGACGACCCGGATATGCGCGCCCTGATGGACGTGACGCTGCGGCGCCACGGTCACAAGATGCGCGCTGCCGAGGACCCGAAAGTAGCGGTCGACATGATCTCCAACCAGAGCTTCGACCTGATCTTGATGGATATCGATATGCCGAACATGAACGGCGTCGAGTTCACAAAGCTGCTGCGGGACAATCCCAGTTTCCTGCATTACGCCAATGTCCCCATCGTCATGGTCACCGGGCGCACAGACCCGGGCATCATGTCGGAGAGCTTCGACGCCGGGGCGGTGTACTTCCTACAAAAGCCGTTTGAGACGCGAGAGCTCATCGACACCGTCAGACTGGTGCTCCACACGGTAGGCAACCAAGGGTAATTTCAAATGTTTCAGACGAGCGACCTTCGTAGAGGCCTGAAGATCGAGATCGACGGCGAGCCCTTCATCGTCACAGAGGCGCAGTTCGTAAAGCCCGGGAAAGGCAACGCGTTTACTCGATGCAAGATCAAGTCGATGACGTCGGGCCGCGTGCTGGAGAAGACCTGGAAGAGCGGCGAATCGATCGGCAGGGCCGACCTTGAAGACCGCGATATGCAGTACCTGTACAGCGACGGCGGCTCGAACTACACGTTCATGGACATGGAGAGCTACGACCAGATCGAGATCACCAGGGAGCAGCTCGGCGATGCGGTCAAGTGGCTGACCGAGAACCTGGACGTGAAGGTGCTGCTGCACAACGAGAAGCCGATCAACGTCGAGCTGCCGAACTTTGTGGAGCTGCTGATCACGCACTGCGAGCCGGGGGTTAAGGGCGACACTGCGCAGGGCGCCACCAAGCCGGCGACGATGGAGACAGGCGCGATTGTGTACGTGCCCCTGTTCATCAACGAGGGCGAGCGCCTGCGCATCGATACGCGCACCGGCGACTACAGCGGCCGGGCCAAGTCCTGAGCCTGCTCTACGGCCGGATCGTCCGCCTGGATGAGGGCCGTGTTTCCATTCTGACCCATGATGGTGTGTTGCAGCGACCCGATCCGGGCGGTGTGCGAGAGGGCGATCTCGTCGCGCTGAACGAGGACGGCGTGACGCTGGCGGGCAAGAACGGGTCGCCTCGCGAGCTGGACGAGCAGGAGTGGTGGCGGCTGATGCGGGTGGCGCCCAATCTGCGGGCTCGGGCGCGCATTCTGGCCGCGATCCGGGCGTGGTTCGCGGACGAGGGCTTTGTGGAGGTGGACACGCCGGCCCTGACGGCGGGACCGGCGCTGGACGTGCAGCTGACGGCGCTGGAGACGTCGGCGGGCTACCTGATCACCAGCCCCGAGTTTCATATGAAGCGACTGCTGAGCGCCGGCATGGACCGCATCTACTACCTGGGCAAGGCGTTTCGCGACGACGAGCGGGGCGCGCTGCACCACCGCGAGTTCACGATGCTGGAGTGGTATCGCGCGGGCGCGGAGCCGGACGAGATCATGACGGATGTCAAAGCGCTGGTCGCCGTGGCGACGGGCACGGAGCGCCAGTGGACAACCCTGACAGTGGCCCAGGCGCTGGCGCGGTGGGGAACACCGACGGACGATCCGGACTCCGTGGTGCGACAGCTGGTCGAGGTGGTGGAGCCCGCGCTGGCGTCACTTGGGGCGGTATTTCTGACCGAGTATCCTGCGGCGCTGGCGGCCCTGGCGCGGCTGAAGCCGAACAATCCCGCGGTGAGCGAGCGCTTCGAGGCGTATGTGGACGGCGTGGAGCTGGCCAACGGCTTTGGCGAGCTTACCGACAGCAGCATACAGCGTACGCGGTTTGAGCAGGACCAGCGTGATCGCCGTACTGCGGGCAAGCCGGTGTACCCGATCGACGAGCATTTTCTGGATGCGCTGGCCGCCGGCATACCGCGCACGACCGGCATCGCGCTGGGCGTGGACCGGCTGGTGATGGTGGCGTTGGGCACTGAAAGCATCGATGACGTTGTGAGCTTTCCGCCCGAGATCGCTTGATTTTTCGGGTCCCCGCAATCGCACAACATCCCGTTACCACTGGACAAAACGGGCGTTTTATGCTAAAAATGACGCGCTCAAGTGTTCGAACGCTCCCAGTACATGACGGGCTACTACCCCTCCACAGACAAGGAAGGGGGAGACTTTCTGCTGCTCGTCGTCAAACGCTCCTACGACATCAACCTGGTCGAGGCGAAGTGCGAGGTGTGCGCGGAGCAGGACGAGGTCAACTTCGGCGACGTCTACCACGGCGACGAAGACCCGTTTAAGTCCAGCATCAAGTACGAGTCGGACGTGGCGCCGTGGAAGGTCAAGAAGGACGTCATCTTCGTAGGCAAGGCCTACGCGCCCAAGGGCAAGAAGAAGAAGACGTGGGACGTGACGCTGCAGGTTGGCGGGCACAAGCGGAAGCTGCGGGTCTTTGGGCCGCGCACTGTGAGCTATGTCCCGGCGCAGGAGAACAAAAAGACCAAGAAGCTGGAGCCGCAGCCGCCGATCATCGGCGAGCCGGAGGCTGTCGCGGAGGTCGAGCTGACGTACGAGAACGCGTATGGCGGCTTTGCGACGTACTACCCCGAGGACCCCAAGATCTTCCGAAAGGCGGTCCGCAAAGAAAAGAAGAAGGCCAAGAAGCGCGAGGAGAAAGAAGAAGCCAAGAAGCAGGCGGAGCTGGACGCGATCGAGGACGAGAAGGAGCGCGAGGCCGCCAAGGCGGAGGCCAAGAAGCAGGAGGAGGCCCGCAAGTCGTGGTTCTACCACGGCATGAAGAAGCTCTCGGACGCCCCGGACGTCGAGTTTGAGGTGGAGCTGGGCAGCCGAAAGCTGAAGGGCTCCGACGGCACTCAGGTGCTGGACCTGGCGGAGATCGCCGAGGCGGAGAAGCGCGAGGCGGAGGAAGACGCGGCGCGGCTGGCCGAGGAGAAAGCCGCGCTCGAGTTGCTGGACGGCAAATCGGAGACGGGCGCGCTGATCGTGGACGCGGACGAGCTGGCCAAGATGGCGGCGGAGGACGCGGAAGAGGCGGCGGAGGATCGCGCGGCCTATGAGGCGCAGCGTGCGCTGGAGGGCGACGCATCGGAGCGCGGGACGCGTGTGATCAACCTGGCGGACATGGGCGATGAGATCACGCACGACGACAGCTGGATCATCGAGCAGAAAGAAGAGCGCGAGGAGTTCTACGAGTCGCTGGGGTTGGACCCGGACACCGAGGTGGAGTGGCAGGAGGGCGACTTTCCGCGGATCCCGTGCCCGACAAACTTTGTGGGCAAGGGCTTTGCGCTGCGCAACTGCGAGGAGAGCCTCGAGGGGCTGCAGATGCCGCTGGTCGAGGATCCGAAGAAGCTGCTGAAGCCGGAGGATCTGCCGATCGATCCGGCGACCCTGCATCTGCCGACGCTGCCGCAGCCGGCGGGCTTTGGCGTGGTGTCGCGGGCCTGGGTGCCGCGATCGTACATGGCGGGGCTGACACCGAACGAGATCGAGGAAGCCCAGCACAAGATGGACAAGATGCTGGTGGAGGACTGGGATCCGGAGGACGAGGACGATCAGCAGGTCATCGACGCGCTGATGAACAAGGAGCCGACAGAGCTGAATCCGCTGTACTACAACGCGGCGGTGCCGGCGTGGCAGCTGGATCACATCGACGGCGACGAGGACGTCCATCTGACGAACCTGGACGAGAGCGGCAAGACCTTCTTCAAGCTGCCCGACAGCCGCCCGTTTGTGCGGTTTGACCGGGGCGAGGGCTGGGAGAAGGTGCCGGTCGACCTGGACACGCTGATCATCGACCGCGAGGCGGCCAAGGTGCTGATGCTGTGGCGCGGCGCGGTGCAGCTGCGGTCGGGCTCGGTGGACGAGATGGATGACTATCCGCACGTGGACATCGACATCCAGGACATGTCGATGATCGAGTTCCGCGACCGCGAGCACGACGAGCAGATCGCGGAGGCGCTCAAGGACAAGGGCGAGGCGCTGGTGCTGGGCGAGGACGAGGTGTCGGCGGACGAGGACGCGGCGTTTGACGACAAGATCAAGCAGGCGGCCACCGGCATGCACGGCGTGTACGAGGAGAAGGCGTCGGAGCAGCGTGAGAAGCGCGCCCACGACGGCGCCCTGGTGGATCTGCAGGGCGGCGAAGACGTGATCATGAGCGACGACGCCTGGATCGGCGAGACCCAGGACGCCCAGCTGACGGAAGAGGAGCGCAAGGCCAAGGAGCTGGAGCGCGACGAGAAGAAGCGAATACAGGCCAAGAAAGAGGCGCTGAAAAAGAAGCGCGAGGACGACGAGCGAAAGAAGAAAGAGGCCGAGGAAGAAGAGGCCAAGAAGCAGAAGGGCAAAAAGAAGAAGAAGGAGGCGCCGCCCGCTGACGACGACGACGACGAGGACGATCTCGACGACGACGAGCCGGAAGCCGAGGTGGAGCCCGAGCCCAAGAAGAAAGCAGCCCCCAAGAAGAAGAAAAAACCAGCGCCGAAGAAGAAGCCGAAGAAGAAGTAGGAGTGACCTGATGCCACCGTTGAGCGTACCGATGAACCCGCTGTGTGACGTGACCTTCGTCGCCCAGATGAAGATGATCCCACACGACTGGAAGCAGCCCCAGGGCGAGACTCCCAGCGGCCACTACAACGACCACTGCGACGCGGGCGACCATATGGCCATCCCGACGCCGGCCTGCTATTTCTGGGCAAAATCCACCCAAAAGCACCACGTAGACTCCGCCAAGGACGTGGGCGACAAGTTCAAGGACTTCTGTCACAACATGCTCGACGGCATCAAATTCGCGGTCGACATGTGGCGCCTGCAAGCCAAATTCAAGGACCTGAAGGTCATGGCCGTATCAGCCATCGGCGCGCCCGGCTGCCTTGACGGCCCGGAGCTGAAGTCCAACATCAAAAACGCGCCGATGGTCGCCCCAATGGCCAGCTGGGGGGACAACATCTCCGACTGGATCGACTGCGTGGCCACCGGGGTGTCCGACAGCTGGAAAGAGTGGCAGTCCAAGGTCACGGTCCCGGGCTTGCCCTGGTATCCGGCGTTTGCGGCCTTCCCCAGCCCGATGGCCCCACCGATGCCAAACGTGCCGACCCCGCTGATCGCGTGTCCGTCCCCGGGCATGGCCAAGATGACCGCCCCGATGATCAAGGACGCGATCTGCGGCAATTTCAGCCTGGACGACCCGGACGACCAGTTTGGCGCGATGGCGATGGCGATCGGCACGGCCCTGGCTACGGCCTTCCTCGCCTGGCTCCCGTCGCAGCAGTGCATGCTGGTGCTGGGCAAAGGCCCGATCCCGAGCTTTGCGCCTCCTTACGTGCCGGTGGGTCCGGTCCTGGGCGGCGACAACATCCCGACCCCGGGCCACCTGGCCGCCTGAGCCCCGCTTGAAAGCCGCCGAGGTTCCTGTAAAGGTCGGCGTTCTGTGAGCCAGACAAACCCATATCGCGTCGGTACCCGGCACACGGTCACCGTGGAGCTGCTGGACGACAACGCCGCGGCGCTGGCCCGTATGGCCGACGGGCGAAAGGTGCGCGTCCCCGGCGGCGTCCCCGGCGACGAGGTGCGGCTGGAGATCACCGCGCGGGGTCGTAAAGAGCTGTGGGCGAAGATCATCGAGATCACAACCCCCAGCCCGCGTCGCATCGACCCGCCCTGCGCGATCATGGCCCGCTGCGGGACCTGTCCGTGGCAGGCGGTTGCTTATGGCGATCAGCTGGCGGCCAAGGGGCGCGTGCTGCGACAGGCGCTGGCACGTCATCCGAGCCTGGCTGGCGCGTCGGTGCACGACCCGGTCGGACTGGGCAAACCCGTTGGCTATCGCACCAAGATCCAGATGCCCGCGGGGGGGCACCGGCACTCGATTCTGCTCGGTTTCTACGCGCCGCGCAGTCACGCGTTCATCGCCGCTCGAGAGTGTGTCGTGCAACATCCGCTGGCGGAGCGGATGCGCACCGAGATCATCCACATCTTGAACCGGCACAATGTGGCGCCGTACGAGGAAAACACGCGCACTGGAGACCTGCGCCACCTGCTGGTACGCGTGGCGGAGGGCACCGGGGAGGTCGGTGCGGTGCTGGTGCTGAGGTCGTACGAGGACGTCGACTGGGCCATGCTGGCCAGCGAGCTGGCCGCCATCGACGGGCTCACCGGGGTGTGGGCCAACGAGAACGACTCCACCGGCAACGCGGTTTTGGGCCCGCGCACCGTGCATCTGGGCGGGGCGCG
Source organism: uncultured Myxococcales bacterium (assembly GCA_964545715.1). GTDB lineage: Bacteria > Myxococcota_A > UBA9042 > CAZJHX01. The sequence goes on along the minus strand of CAZJHX010000011.1, from coordinate 100,349 downwards.
CCGGCTGCGCGATCGCGTCGCTGGCATCGATCTGTTGCGCACGCCGGTCAGCTTCTTTCAGACCAACCATCGCGCCACCGAGCAGCTGGTCGGCATCGTGCGGGGCATGCTGCCCGAGCGCATCCCGACGCTGGTCGATCTCTACGCCGGCGGGGGCCTCTTTGCCGCCACTCTGGCCGCGCGCACCGAGCGCATGCACCTGGTCGAGTCCAACGCCGAGGCCGTCGCCGCCGCGCGCGCCACCCTGGTCGCGCTCGGCGCCGAGCACGCCACCATGCACCTGGGCCGCGCGGAAGACGAGCTGCCGAAGCTGGCCGCCACGCACCCAACTGTGGACGCGATGATCGTCGACCCACCGCGCGCCGGCATCGGCCCCGAGGCTATCGCCGCTATCGCCGCGCTGCGCCCGCAGCATCTGGTCTATGTGTCATGCCGCGTGAAATCCCTGGTCCGCGACCTCAAAGCGCTGGCGGCGGGCGGCTTTGAGCTGCGCGAAGTCCGGTGCGTGGACATGTTCCCGCACACCCCCCACCTGGAGGCGGCGTGCTTGCTCACCCCAGCACCGCCTGATAAAACGCACGCCGCATGACGTCCAACGACAAACCAAAGATCCGCGTCGTGGCGGCCGTGATCGAGCGGGACGGGTTGTACCTGATCACGCAGCGGTCCCCCAAGGCCGTCATGCCCCTGCTTTGGGAGTTTCCGGGCGGGCGCGTCGAGGACGGCGAGACCGACGCCGTGGCGCTGGCGCGTGAGCTGGCCGAGGAGATGGCCATCGGCGTGCACGTCGGCGACGAGCTGCTGGGCGTCGTCAAAGAGTACGAGCAGTACATCATCGACTTTCACGTTTATCTCTGCGAGCTGCTGTCCGAGCAGATCCGCAAGATCACGGTGCACGACTTCAAATGGGTCACCAGCGAGGAGCTGGATCAGTACCCGTTCCCGGCTGCCGACCAGGAGACGGTCGAAGCGCTGCTGGGCGAGTCCTGATGGCCGATCTAGACCCGGCGGTCGACGAGTCGGCACAGGCGCCGGCGCCAGAGCGCCGAACGGGCGATCCACTCGAGGGATTGTGGCATTGGAGCGACCACCCCGCCGCACGGCTGGGCATCATCGTCGCGATTCTGGGCGCTATCCTGGTGCTGTTCCCAATCCTGGCCCAGTGGGCTTTTTAGGACCTGAGCGCTCAGGTCCTGAAAAACCAGAACTTCGACGGATCATCGCCCGGCCGTGCACGCCGGCCTGAACGCACCCACAATCTTAGTAATTTCGAGGCTTTCCGCGCACGCGCGAACACGCTGTAGGACGTGTCACGGCGGGCGAGCAGACGCAGCGCCTCTTCGACAAGCCGCGGCACTGCCAGCGTCTCACCGCGGGCGAGCGACTGCGCTGCCAACACCTCGAGGGCGTCGACCTGACCGGCTATGTCGCGGTTGTCCAGCGCAGCGTTGTAAGCAGCGCGCGCCGTACGTTCTTCGGCGTTGGGGGGCAGCGTTTGACCGCTCACCCGCTTACGCTGCGTCTTCCTGCAGCTCGTCGTCCGCGTCGTCGGCTTCCGCCGCCTCCGCGTCGTCGGCTTCCGCCTCGTCCGCCGCCTCCGCGTCGTCGGCTTCCGCCTCGTCAGCCGCGGGCTCTTCCGCCTCGGCCAGCTCGGGCTCGGGCTCGGGCTCGGGCTCGGGCTCGGGCTCGGGCTCGGCAGGCGGGTTCGGCACGATCTCCGCGGCAAACTCGTCCCAGATCGTCCGACCCAGCTCCCGGCGGCTGACGCCCTCGGGCGCGACCTTGATATCCAGCTGTGCGTACTCGGGCTCGAAGCCCAGGGCGCGCAGCGTGGAGGTCTCGATACCGAACTCGTGCAGCTTGGCCTTGATCACGTTCACGTCCACGCTGAAGCGGCGAGCCACCTCGGTGACGGACTGGAACTTGTAGCCATTGTTGCGCGTGATACCGAGGTGGTATGCGCAGAAGAGTGTAAAGGGACCCAGCACCTCGGGCCCGGTGTCGACGCGAGCAGCCGTTACGGCGTGCCGGTCATCGTTCGGGTCAAAGTTCTGCTGCTGCTGTTGCTGCTGCTGCCCGCCGGAGCGCCGGCCCCTACCACCACGACGACGACGTCGGCGTCTGCGACGTCCACCGTCACCATTCGAAGGCGACCTATCGTTAAAATCCATTTTTACCTCTAGAGGGCCGGTCCCATCCCGGCCGAAACTCGTGGCCCCGACACCGTCTTGCGTGGGGCGCTCGTCTGTCTGATTTTGACAGTTGATTGCGTCCACCGTGGGCGAATCCCTCACGGGACGCAATTGCAGGTACCTTACCAGACGACCCGGCGACGCACAACGTTTTTAATAGGTGGAAAACGAAAAGCCAGGCCCCCGGATCGACTCACGAAGAACGCTCTTCATGAATCTCTCCGAGGACCCGGCCGCCCTCGTTACAACTGTGTTGTCGCGACGACGAAAACCGGATCATTCTTTTTTTGGGCAACCCCAAAAGGGCTCAGGGAAAGACCTCGTCGCCGCCCACGACGACCAGCCTCACCTTGGCCTTCAGCAGCTCAGACGGCTTTACGGTTCGCAGGTCCCGCTCATACACCGCGAAGTCCGCATGCGGCAGATCAGCTTCTCCTACAGCTTTAGCCGCCGACGAGCTGAAGGCCCTCAACGCCTCCGTAATCGTGACCCGCTGGTCCGGCAGCCACCCGCCGGTGGGCGAGCCCGCTTCGTCCTGTCGCGTCACGGCGGCGTACAGCCCCTTTCGCACGTCGTAGGACTCCACAGGGAAGTCGGAGCCAAACACCAACGGCACGCCACCTTTGAGCATGCGCTGCCAGGCATAGCCGCCTTTGATGCGCTCGGCGCCCACGCGCGCCTCGGCCCACGGCATGTCACTGGTCGCGTGAGTGGGCTGCATGGACGCGATCACACCCTCCGCCTTGAAGCGGGCAAAGTCCGCGTCGTTCACGATCTGGGCGTGCTCGATACGTCCCTTCAAACGGGCCGGTCCACCGGCGCGCAGCGCATCCAGAGCCACCCGAATCCCCCGATCCCCAATCGCGTGGATCGCCGGCTGGAACCCCGCACTGCGCGCGTCCTTGACCATGCGCGCCAACGACTGCGGCTTGGCCTGCATCAGCCCCTTCCAGCCTTTCTCGTCCGAGTAGGGCTCCAGCAGGGCCGCTCCCCGCGACCCCAGCGCGCCGTCGGCGAACAGCTTGACCCCTATCAGATTGAAGCGCGGCCCCGCATACGGCCGCACGCCTCGGAGCAGCCCCGCGCTGTAGCCATGGATGCGAATCGGCAGCTCGCCCGCCTCCTCCAGCTCTTTCAGCGCCGTGATGGTCCGGCGATCCAGCCCCATGTCGTGCACGCCCGTCAGGCCCACGCTCAAGATCTTGCGAAACGCGGCCTTGAGCGCGGCCTTTCGCTCCGTGGGTGTCAGCGCCGCCGCTTTTGCCCGGATCAGCGCCATCGCGCTGTCCACAAACACCCCCGTCGGCTCCCCGGCGGCATCACGCAGAATTCGCCCGCCGTCCGGGGCTTTTGTAGCGGCGGTCACCCCGGCTGCGCGCATAGCCGCCGCGTTGGCGATAAGCGCATGACCGTCCACCCGCGTGAGCACCACCGGGCGATCGGCAAACGCGCGACTGAGCGCCTCGTGAGTCGGAAACGCCTTGGACGGCCAGCGGTTCTGATCCCAGCCGCGCCCCATCACCCATCCGGTCGGCGGCGCCCTCTTCACCACACGCGCGATCGCGTCGTCCCACGACGCGGCCCCTCGTAGATCGACGCGGCCCAGCGAGCGGCCCAGGCTGAACACGTGCGCGTGCGCATCCACCAGGCGCGGCACCACAAACCCGCCGCGCAGATTGACGATCCGGTCGGCCTTGCCCTCCTTCACAAACCGGCCGTCACGAACGGTGAGCGTGTCGGCGTCGGAGTCGAAAACGACCGCGTTGATGTAGCGAGTGGTCCGAGCATGGGCTACGCCACTGCACACAACGACCAGAATGGCGACGATCAGCCGTCGCGTCACAGGGCTGCTTTGGGTCATTGGTAGGCCCTATATCAACCCCGAACGGCTGTTGTCATCCTCGGTTTGCGCCGGTAGATTGCCCAACGCCATGCGCCGCTCCTGCTTTCCCATACTGCTGACCCTCGTTTTGGCGGCAGGCTGTAAAAAGGACGCGCCCTCCGACAGGGGCGCCGAGTCAGGCAGAAGCTCCATCGCCATCGCCACGTTTGAGCCGCCCGCCCTGGACCCGCACAAGCTGGGCGACTCCGTTGGCGCGATCATCGCCATCAACCTGTTCGAAGGCCTGACCACCCGCAGCGCGGACGGCTCCCCGACCGGTGGCGCCGCGGAGCGCTGGACGATCTCCAAAGACAGGCGCACGTGGACCTTCTTTCTGCGCAAGGGCCTGACCTGGTCCGACGGCACGCCGCTCACCGCCGACGACTTTGTCTGGTCGCTGCGGCGCTCCATGGCGCAGGCGACGGGTAATCGCAACGCGCCGATGTTGTGGCCCATCTCAGGCGCGGAGGCCTTCAACAAAGGCGACATCACCGACCCTACAAAGGTCGGCCTCGCGGCGGACGGCGAGAAGGTCGTAATCACCCTGGAGCGGCCCTACCCGCGACTGCTCAAGGTCCTTGCGCTGGCGTCCGCGCTGCCGGTGCCGCGTCATGTCGTTGAGAAGCACCCGGACACCTGGACCCGTCCGGAGCACGTCGTGAGCAACGGCGCGTACACCCTGAGCGCGCACAAGCACGGTCAGACCATCGTGCTCAAGCGCAACGATCGGTTCCATGGAGCCTCGTCCGTGGCCCTCACCGAGGCCACTTTCCACTTTACGACCGACAGCCCCACCGCATTGCGCTGGTACAAGCTGGGAAAGATCGACTGGAGCGCAGGCCTGATCCCCGCCGACGCCATGGAGCAGATGAAGCGCGACAACGCCCCGGAGCTGCGCATCGACGACTTCGGTGGGCTCTTCTTCCTGTACGTCAACGCCTCCAAGCCGCCGTTTGATGACGCGCTCGTTCGGCGCGCCATCGACCTGGCGATCGACCGGCGCAAGCTCACGCGACAGCTGCTCGGGGGCGGCCAGAAGCCGGCCGACAGCCCTATCCCGCCGAGCATGACCGCCGCGCGCTCCCCTCGCCGGGTTCGCCACGATCCCGAGGCGGCGCGCAAGCTGCTGACTCAAGCGGGCTACACCGCTGACAGGCCCATGCCCGAGGTCGAGCTCATCTACAACAGCAACGACCGCAACAAGGCGCTGGCCAGCTTCCTCGCGCGCGACCTCAAAGAGGCGCTGGGCATCACCGTCGCCGCCCGCAATCTCGACTGGAAGACCTTTCTCGCCGAGCTCGGCACGCCGGGTTACAGCATGGCCCAGCTCGGCATGGGCGGCTTCGACGCGATGGACTTTCTGGGCCTGGTGCGCGGGGACTCCGCGGACAACCGGGCGCGCTGGGTGAGCGCGGAGTACGACGCCCTGATCGACAAAGCGCGCGAGGCCGGCACCATCGAGGCGCAGGACGCGGTGATCGGCGAGGCGCTGAAGCTCTTCGACGCGCAGATGCCGGTGATCCCGCTGTACCGCATGACACGGCAAACGCTGCTGCGCCCCGGCATCACGGGCTACGAGGCGACCGAAGACAATGTCCATCCGCTGCGATGGCTGGCGTGGGAGTGAGCCGATGGCCGACAAGCTGATCGCGGACGCAGACAACTACGTCTCATCCACCAAGGAGCTGAGTCCCGAGGCCGCGCTGCGGCTGGCCGCACGCCTGCAGAAAGGCGCCGCCAACGCGTCACGTACGGACGCCGGGCTTTATGAGGTCGCCCGCGAGCGGGTGCTCAATCACGTCATCAAGCAACACAGCGACACCGTCCGGGTCGGACCCGCCAAAGAGGGACCTCAGTTTCTGCTGGTCCGCCCACCGCGCGGCAAGCGGGCGCCGTCGGCGCTGATCGCAGTCGACCATATCAGCGACGACGTGCGGGCCGGCCTGAACCTGAACCTGGCCCCCGCGGGCGACGAAGAGCAGGTCGCCGGGCTGGATGTGCGACCGCTGGACCCGGCGATGCGCGCCGCCTTTACCAAGATGTCCTCCGGTGATTGCGCCGCAGCCGCTCGTCGCGCTGAAGAAGAGTACGACTACGACCGCTCGGTCGCCGCCTGGCGGCTGGCCGTGCTGCGGTCCGACGGCAACCTGGACATGGTGCGCGAGCTGGTGCGCTTTTTGAGCGACATCTACGCCGACTACGACGAGATCGCGGAGCTGCTGTCGTCTCCACGTATCGACACCGGGCGGGACCGGGCGCTGCACCTGCGGCTGGCGGACGCCGTCTACCAGCTGGGCCACGCGGAGGAGGCGCTGGAGCACTACACCGCGCTGAGTCGGGGCACCGCGGATGCGCTCGTCCTGCGACGGCTCGGCGACCTGGAGCATCGGGTGGGCAACCTGGCCGAGGCTGAGCGGCTGCTGGCGAAGTCGGTATCGCTGGATCCGGGCAACGCGGATGCACGCCGGCTGTTGGACGCGTGCCGGTCCGCGCGCGGGGACGTCGCATCTCAGCTGTTGGAGCAGGCGGAGGCAGCACGGGCCAGCGGCGATTTAGCGGGTGCACGCGCGATCTGCGCAGACTTGACCGGCCGGGGCCTGACGGGCGCTCGCCTGGCCAGGCTGCTGGCCGCGCTGGATGCCGAGCAGCACCGCAGTCGTGCTGAAGAGCTGATCGCCAGGGCGCAGGCCTGTGCCGAGGCAGCGCAGTGGCGCGAAGCCGCGAAGGCGCTGAAGGCCGCTCATCGAGAGGACGCCTCCTCGCGGAAGGCGACCCGTGAGCTCAACTCACGCGTGCAGGCCGCCATCGCCGACGAGAACTGCCGCACGCATATCGCCTTTGGCCAGGAGCGCGCCGGGGCGGGCGACACGCTGGGCGCGCTTGCCGCTTACCATCGGGCCATCGAGACGGGCGCCAAGATCGACGCGGAGGCCGCCGAGGACGCGCTGCTGAGCCGCTTGATCGCGTACGTGGGCCGCACGCGCCACAAGATCACAGACCGCCATCTGGAGGGGGTCGCCGCCGTTCACACCGCCGCTGACCACTTCAGCCGGGGGCGCGTGCGGGAGGCCGAGACCGCGCTTCGTGAGGCGCGGCGGCACCTGAAGAACGATAAGGACGTCGTCAGTCTGGAGCGAGAAATCCGCTTTGGCCAGGCCCAGCGGTCCCGACAAAAGGCCGACGAGCACGTGGCCGCCAGCCGCGCGTGCGAACAGCGCGGTGATCTCGAGGGCGCGCTGTCCGCGCTGGACCAGGCGGTGCACGTACTGGGCGCTGACTTTGACGACACCGCCGAGCGGCGCCGCGGACTGCGCGCGTCGATCGCCCGCAACCAGGCCCACGCGACGCAGATGAAGCTGCTGGCGCGCATCGCCGACGCCGGCCAGTGGTGGCGCCTTCAGCGCGAGATCGCCGGGTCCGCGACCCACGCCGAGGATCCCGCCATCGTGGAGCTGTGCGCGCGCGCGACCGCGGCCATCCAACGCGACTGGCAGATTCGGAACACGGCTCCGCCAAAGGTGGGCGCTGACGGCATCCTGAACCTCACGGCGCTCAAAGACGGGCGTGACGGCCCGCTGCTGCGCTGTCTCGACTCGGCCGGCGGGCGGCTGCTGCTCGCTGCGGGCGACGCGCTGTACATCGGGGACCTGGACACCCTGGAGCTGTCCGCCGCGTACACCCTGCCCGCCGGGCTGGCCATCAGCGGCGCCGGCACCCGCCTGTTCTGTGACGGCGACAACGTGTTGGTCTTTGACGGTGACAAGCGCGAGCTGACCGTGATCTCGCCTTCCGGCGACAGCTTGGAAATCGCTGACCGCGTGCCGCTGGACAAGGCGATTCCGCGCGGTGAGGACGCGGAGAAGGTCGCTCAGGAGACGGTCTTCGATCAGCCGTCGGGGCGCTTGCTCACGCTGCTCAAGGGCCAGCGTGGGCGCCACAAAGGACGCCTGCTCAGCATCTCCACAGCCGACGGGCTGGTACACAACGAAGAGACGTTCTCGTACGCCGTGTTCAACCTGCGGGCCATCGGCGGCTCACAACAGTACACCGTGCAGCGGCACATGGACCTGCGGCGTCTGGTCCCGTCCTTCTACAACTTTGCGGTGGTCGACGCGCGCACTCGTATTCACGAGCGGCCGTTCTACCCGGACTTTGGACAGCCGATGCACGCGATTCGGCGTATCGCCGCCGCCCCTGGGCTTGAGGCGCCGTTGTTCTGCCAGTACTGGTTCATCGAGCCGTTCACGGGCCAGGTGGTGGACCACTCCAACGGGTTCGCCCAGCTCCGCTCGGATTTCAGCGTCTTCTACCAGGTGAGCGACCCGGACACGTCCTGGATGGACGACGACCGCACGCTGATGACGGCATTTGCCGTGCACGATCCCAGCCGCACGCTGGTCTTCCACACCCGCCGCTACGGCAAGAAGGGCACCCACGGGGTCGCCGCGTTCAGCTTCGACGGCATGCGACTGGCGTGGGACTTTGACGCGGACGCCGGCCTGGAGATCCGCAGCCTCTTGGAGGACCGCACGGGCGGTCGCGTCTACGCGATTGTCGAGGATGCTGAGAAGACCCGGACGCTGCGGCGCATCGACGTCGAAAACCGGCGCCTTACTTAAAGTCGGCCGCCGGACGCTTGGGGAAGTCCGGCGGCTGGCAGATCTTGACCACGCCGTAATCGAAGTCCTTGCCGAAGCTGAGGAGCTTGCACGTGGAGAACGGGCCCATGCCCGCGCAGTCGCCGTCGCTGACGCAGCTGGCCAGGCAGAGACTGTCGAACTTCAGCTCAAAGAAGTTGATGAAGTTGGAGGTCAGCGGGAAGCACTTGTTCTCCTTGATGCCGGCCGCCTTGCCCCACTCGTTGCAGTTGCCCTTCACCGTGCAGCCCGTACAGGCCACTGTGCAGAAGCGGTAGGTCTTGCTGCCGTCTTCGTTCCACAGATACTCGTCGTAGCAGTAGCCCGTCTCGCAGTCGGCGTGCTCGCTGCACTCCTCCCCAATCGCGAGCCCTGCCTGGTCTTCCACCCCGCACTTGGGCGCCTTGCTCGGGTCGACGCCCGTATCGCCGCCGGTGTCTGTCGTGTCACCGCCGGTGTCACCGCTGGTGTCGCCCGGACCGGTGGAGGTGGTGCCGGGGCCGGTCGTCGTCGTCGGCGTACCCGTCGTTGAGGAGGTGCCGCTGGTTCCGCTGCCGGTGCCTGTTGTGGTGCCCTCCGGAACGACTACCGTCTCGGTGGTGGTGCCACCACAGGCCACCACGAGCGCACCGGCCAGCATCACTGTGGAGAACCAGCTAATTGTGCGAACGATCGGTCCCATGAAACCCCCGGAGCGAAAACGTCCTACACCGTACCAATTCCGATGGGCGGCCGCCACTTGACGGGCCCCCGTGTCGCATACAGACTCGCGGCATGTCGCGTAGAGTTATGGGCATAGATCTGGGCACCACAAACACGTGCATTGCGGTCTTGGAAGGGGGACGCCCTGAGGTCATTCCCAACGCGGAGGGCGGACGCACCACCCCGTCCGTGGTCGCGGTCACCAATGCGGGGGACATCCTGGTGGGCCAGGCGGCGCGACGACAGGCGGTGACCAATCCCAAGCGCACCTATCACTCCGTCAAGCGGTTGATCGGGCGCAAGTTCGACGACGTGAAGGACTCCAAGTACTCCTACGACCTCGCTGAGGGTGCCCAGGGCAACGTCGAGATCGCCGGCGCCGTACGCAACGTCACGCCCGTCGAGATCTCAGCCCAGATCCTGAAAGCCGCCCGCGGCTATGCCGAGGAGTATTGGGGCGAAGAGTGCGAGGCGGCGGTGATCACGTGCCCGGCGTACTTCGACGACGCCCAGCGCGCGGCCACCCAGGACGCCGCGCGCGTCGCCGGGCTCAACGTGCTGCGCCTGGTCAACGAGCCGACCTCGGCGGCGCTGGCCTACGGCTGGGAGAAGGGCAAAGACGGCACGCTGGTCGTATACGACTGGGGCGGCGGCACGTTCGACTGCTCGGTGCTGGACTGCTCGGGCGGCGTCGTCCAGGTGCGCGCCACCCGCGGCGACTCCACGTTGGGCGGCAACGACATCGACGAAAAGCTGATGGCGGTGCTGGCCGAGAACTTCTATCGCGTGCACGGCATCGAGATCGGCGACGACGCGGTGGCCCTGCAGCGCCTTCGTGAGGCCGCCGAGACCGCCAAGATCGAGCTGAGCTCCGCCAGCGAGACCGAGGTCATGCTGCCGTTCCTCGCAGCCGACGACACCGGGCCCAAGCACCTTCAGATGACGCTGCCGCGCAGTCGCTTCGAGGGGCTGTTCGTGGAGCTGCTCGACCAGACGCTGGCTGCCTGCCGCGCCGCGCTGGATGACGCCGGGCTCACTCCGTCCGACATCAACGAGACCCTGCTCGTCGGCGGCAGCACCAAGATCCCGCTGGTTCAGCAGAAGGTGGAGGAGTTCTTCGGGCAGGCGCCGCGCAAGGGCATCAACGCGGACGAGGCCGTGGCCCTGGGCGCCGCGCTGCAGGCGGGCATCGTCGAGGGTGAGATCGACGACGTGCTGCTGCTCGACGTCCTGCCGCTGAGCCTGGGGATCGGCGAGGGCGAGCGCTTTGCGTCCATTCTGCGACGCAACACGACCGTGCCGACCTTCCGGACCGAGTCCTTCTCCACCGTGCGCGACTTCCAGAGCTCGGTACTGATCCGCGTGTACCAGGGCGACCACGCGTACGTGGCCGAGAACCGCCTGATCGGGACTTTCCGCCTGGAGAACCTGCCGCCCGCGCGCGCGGGTCAGGTGCGCGTCGAGGTCCAGTTCAATGTCGACGAGAACGGCCTGCTGCAGGTCACCGCACGGGACGCCAGAACGCGCAAAGAGCAAACGCTGGTGATACGCGATAGCATGAGACTGTCGGACACCGAGATCGAGAAGTTCGGGGTCCAGCTGGACGAAGAGTTCTAAGACGCGCAGGAGCGTGGCGACCCACATGTCAGAGCAGAGCACGTCACGGGTTATCACCGGCGCACTGACGGCCAGCGGCACTCTGGCTGACTACTGCGGGCACTCGATCCTGTCGTCCACGGAGATCTCGCTGGACCAGCCGGGGTCGGTCTTCCGGCTGTTCTTGCGGCTGGCGCGCGGTGACGAAGACGGCATCGTCGGCGTATGGGACGGGCAGGAGACGATCGCGATCTCCCTGACCAACGGGTACATCGTCAAGAGCAGCAGCGACACCGAGGACGACGATGAGGCGCTGGCGCTGACCATTCTCGAGGACAGCCTCCTACCGCGCGACAAGCTGGTTCGCGCCGCCGAACACTCGGACAACACCGGCGCGCCCCTGGCCCGGTCGCTCTTCGAACTGCAGCTCATGGACGCGCGCACGATGGTCCGCACGCTCAAGGCCGTACAGCAGCGTCATCTCGAGGTGGCGCTGGCCATGAAAGAGGCGTCGTTCACGTTTGCGCGCGGCGGCGTGCTGCGCGGCAAGGGCGTCAAGGCGGGCCCGACGCATCTCTCCATGACGTCGGCGCTGCAGATGTCTCTGCGCGCGGCGCTCAAGGACTTCTATCACGGGGATTTGGACGGGCTGCTGTCCCCGCTGCGACCTTTCTATCTGCGGGTTCCCGAGCGGATCATCAAAGCCGCGGGCTCCCTGGGGATCACCAAGCGCCAGCTTCACGCCATGGAGGCGCTGATGGATGGCGCCCACCGGCTCGCAGACGTGCTGCAGCTGAGCGCCATGTCCCACAACGGCATCGCGCGTTTGGTGTTCACGCTGGGCACGATGGGCTTCCTCGACCTGCTGGAGACGTCGACCAGCGCCGACACCGAGCTGACCGAAGAGGAGGTGCTGGAGGCGCTGCTCAAGCGCATGGAGCACGTCAACCACTTCGAGCGACTGGGCACCCACTGGACGACGCCGTCCAAACAGATCTCGGTGGCCCACAGCGACTTGCGCAACGAGTACGGCCACGGCGGCGAAACCCACCGCAAGGGCGGCGAGATCGCCAAGCTCGCCGATCAAATCCTCAAGCTGGTCGACGAGTCGTGGGAGGTCCTCAAGGACGCCGACGGGCGCCGACGATACCGCCAGTCGATCCTGGAGGAGACGCAGATACGGTTCAGCGCCGATCTGCTGTCAGCGCAGGCGCGCAGCGCGGAGCTCCAAAACCGCTATGACGACGCAAAGACGCTGTACGAGACCGCCCACGAGCTGCACCCGGAGAAGCGCTTCATGGAGGCGCTGAAGAAGCTGCAGGTGCGCGAGTTCGAGTGGCTCAAAAGGAAGCACAAGAAGTAGCTAGACACAGGTGACTAGTCGCGTCCGTACCAGCGACACAAACCGGCCAACGGGCGCCGGCCGTCGTGCGGCCACGTGGGCGGCGGCGACTGAAGCTGGCCGACACGCACGATTCGAGACGCTCCCATACGAACCAGCGCCGAGCACGTCACCGGGTCGAGATCGCCGCCGGCCACCGCGATAGCGCTCAAGTGACCGCGCAGCGGCGCCAGCACGTCAGGCAGCGACGTCAGGTGGTCGATCACCCGCACGACGACATGGCGGCCGCCGGGCGTCCCGGACCAGGCCCCACCGGACGCGACAGTGACGCCCCACTGCAGGTCTTCGGGGCCGTGCACCGTCTGCCCCAGAACCAGCGCCTGCTCTCTCAGCGCCCTCAGCGCGCCCTCGACGGCGACACCCAGCGACGCGCGTGGCGGCAGGGTGGCCAGCACATCGGCCAGGTTCTGGGCGAGGATGCCCGCATCGGCCAGCTCCCCGATCACCAGCACCTCGCGCGGCGATAGGCAGCCCAGCTGGTCGAAGACGGCGATGTCTCGCGCGATGTCATCTGCGGTCGGGCGTGCGCGTGCGACCGGGCCGCCGGTCACAACGGTGACGGCCGTGCGATGCCCAAACGCGTGGAAGGGGGTTGCCACCGCCAGCTCCGACCCGATGGCGCGCACGCTCTCATCGTCGCCGACCGCCACGACGGCGTCGGCGCGGCTGAGCACACCGCCGAGCCCCAGCCTGCCGACCACTGTGACGCCTTCGCCCAGCGCCTCGGCAAACAGCGTCGGGAACAGGGGATCGCTGCTTGGATGCTTGACGATGACCTCGGCGCCCAGAAGAAACGGGTACCCGATCGCCTGGATGTGCGAGGGCGGCAGCACCCCTCCCAACACGACGGCGGCCAGCGCGGGCCGGACCGCAGACTGCAGATACGGCTGCGCCTCCGACCACAGCGCGGTCAGGCCGGTCTCGTCCCAGCCGGCCAACGACACGTCCAGCCCGGTGGCCATGGTCTCGGGGGCCATGTGCTCGGTCTCGGCGCACAGCCGCTGCCGCATCGCGTCATCGGGGGAGCGAAAGCGCGCGATGGCGCCCGCCAGCCGGTGAATTCGGTCCTGGGCGCTCATGACCGCTCATCCCGCATCGAGCAACCCCGAACGGCCGCCCCGGTCGCCCTGCCCTTGTAGTTGAAGCCGGCCCCGCGGCGCTCGCCGAGATCGGCTGTCAGGATCGCTTGCACCGAGCCGCGGTTCATCGGGTCAAAGTGTAGCAGAAGGCCCGTGTCACCCTCGGCGACATCCGCCATCGTGACCGGGTCCAAAATGCGTGTACGCGCCCAGGGCGGCGGCATGTACGCGCGCGGCAGGCTGGTCGCGCTGCCAACCACGCCGTCGTACCACTGGCTGGAGAGCTCGGTCATGCCGTACTCACCGACGACCCAGGCCACCGGCACGCCGGCCCGGGCGTACAGCGCGTGCAGGTCCGCCCGCCCGACCTCGCGCCGGCGCCCTTTGAAGCCACCGGTCTCCATGATCCCAACACCGGCCGGCAGCCGCAACCCGGGGCGGGCCTCAAACGCGTCCGCCAGGCCAAAGGCCGTACCCAGTATCAGAGCGGGTCCGGTGATGCTCGCAAGCGCGGCGCCCGTCGGGTCGACTACGCTGTCGCCGCGACCATACGTCTGCAGCGCCCACGTCACCATCTGCGACAAGCTGGAGTCCGGCGCCACGTCCACACCGGGGATCAAGGACACGATCCGGACCCGGCCGCCGTCCGGGACCAGTGCGGTGCCGAACGCCCGCATGGACGCCGCGCGGTACAGCGTCAGATCGTCGAAGTGGTGCTGGCCGCTCTCACCGGTTGTCGTCCCGCTCGTGCGAAAGGTCGCCACCGTCTTGTCCGCCTCGAACGTGCGCAGATCCAGCAGCTTGAAGGCGTCCACCGGCATGGCTGGGACGTCGCGCCAGCCAAGCACCCGCACATCCCCCCGCTGGTCGCAGTAGTCCCGATACGCGGCGCCGCGCCCGTACTGCCACTGAAACAGCCGAACGGCCGCCTCGTCCACGCCGCCGGGCTGATCGATCAGGCGCAGAAGCTGCCTGTCCAGCGCGCTCACACCTGCTTCAGGCATCGCAGCACCACGTCCAGCGCGTCGCCAAGCTCGTCGCGCGTGATGGTCAGGGGCGGGGTCACGCTGAGCACCTGTCCGCGCGGCCCCGACGGCAACAACAGCACGCCGGCCTGCAGCGCTGCCTTGACCACGGCCATCGCTCGCTCGCCGGTGTCCAGCTCGATCCCGATCATGAGCCCGCGACCGCGCACGTCCTCCGCAGGCGCATCCTTCAACAGCTCCAGCGCCCACGTCCCAAGCGTCTGAGCGCGCCCGGGCAGATCACGCTCCTGCAGCTCCGCGAGAGAGGCCAGCGCCGCCGCGCAGCTGACCGGATGCCCCAAGAAGGTGGAGGTGTGCAGCGCCTCGCCCAGCGCCCGCGGCCAGCGATCGACCGACGAGGCGCCACCGACGCACGCGCTCAGCGGCATGCCCCCGCCCAGCGCCTTGCCGACACACAGCAGATCGGGCACCACGGCTTCGTCGTCCATGGCAAACCACCGCCCCGTGCGCCCAAGCCCGGTGAAGATCTCGTCGGCGATCAGCAGCAGCTCGCAGTCGTCGCACAGCACACGCAGGGCCGACAGGAAGCCCGGCGGGGGAATCACGACCCCGCCGCGGCCCTGAATCGGCTCGATGATCACAGCGCCTGCGGGTGGGCCGGCGCGACATGCATGGCGGATCTGCTCCAGCGTCCGGCTCGCCTCGGCGTCGGTCGTCGGGTAGTCCACAAACGTGGTGTGGCCGCCCAGCCGGCCCGCAAACGGCTCCCGAAAATCGGCCCGGGAGGTCACGCTCAGCGCGCCCCCGCCCAGGCCGTGATAGCCGCCCTCGAACGCGATCACCGCCGCCTTGCCGGTCACCAGCTCAGCGCACTTCAGCGCCGCCTCCACCGCGTCGGCGCCGTTGAGGCCCAAAATGGCGCGGTCCAGTCCATCCGGAGTCACGTCCGCAAGCGCTTGCAGCAGCGCCACCTTGATCGCCGGCGGATGGACGTCGCCCATGCCGTGGATCAGCCTGCCGGCCTGCTCGGCCACCGCCGCGGCCACTCGTGGGTTGCCGTGCCCGACGCTCATGACGCCGAACGCGGCCGTCAGATCCGTGTAGGTGTTGCCGTCGACATCGGTGACCTGCACGCCTGCCGCGCGGTCCCAGAAGACCGGCCAATCATCGGCAAACGTCGTGACGCCCGGCGACTCCACGCGACTCAACGCCGCGGCGAGCGCCTGCGAACGCGGACCGGGAATCACGGCGCGCTCTTGCTCGGCTCGGGCTCGGGCTTCGCCGGTTTGGGCTTTTCCACGACAGGCCCTGCGTAGGTCACCAGCCGGCGCGCGTCAGCCCAGGCCTTGAACTGCGACGCCTCAAACGGACTCCACACTGTCTTGCACGCCTGATGCGCACACAGGCGCCCACCGTTGGTCAGCTTGCTCGCCACGACGGACACCACGATCGGCTCTTTTGGCCAGAAGCGCGGCCCACGCGCCTTTCCCGACGCCTTCGCCGGGCCCGAAAACTTGATGACGTCGCCCTCGCCGGGGCTGCCCGTCACCTGAACTTTCCACTTGCCTGGATTGATGCGCACGACCACCACGCCATCGCGCGGCACCGGGATGTGGCGTGGAATGTAGCCGGTCTGTGCAAACTGCAGGATGGGGCGCCGGGTGTCGCCGGCCTCCACGTCCAGCGCCAGCAGCCCATATGGCGAGGATGCGCCGGGCGGCGGCACCTCGTAGGAGGCAAAGAGCTTCTTACTGCCGCACCCCGAGAAGACCGCACATGTCAGCCATACGCACAGGGTGCGCCAGCTCATCGGCGGCCTCTCCGCCGTCGTCCACGTCGCTCGCCGCCACCGCCGGATCCACCGGAGCGACCACCGCGACCGCCGCGATCACCACCGCGACCTCGACGCTCACGCCTGGGGGGTGGCGGCGACTGATCGTCCACGAACATGTTGTCGTTGAGCTCGCCGACCTCGATCTTCTGGCCGATGAAGGACTCCAGCGCCGGCAGCTGCAGCACATACTCCTCGCACGCCAGCGTGTACGCGCGGCCTGTGGCCCCCATGCGCCCGGTGCGGCCGATGCGGTGTACGTAGTCCTCGGGGTCCTGCGGCACGTCGTAGTTGAACACGTGTGTGACGTCGTCCACGTGGATGCCGCGGCTCGCCACGTCGGTAGCCACCAGCACGGACAGCTTGCCGTCCTTGAACAGGTCGATGACCTTCTGGCGCTTGGCCTGGGGCATGTCGCCCATCAGCCCACGGGCGTCGATGCCGTTGCCGCACAGCCGCTGGGCGATGCGCTCGACGGTCCGCTTGCGATTGCAGAAGATAATCGCCCGCTTCGGCTTATCCAGCGCGAACAGGCCCAGCATCAACTCAAACTTCTCGTGCTTGCCGACGTGGAAGAGCGTGGCGTCGATGCCGTCCACGACGATCTTCTCGGGCTCGATCGTAATCTCACGGGCGTTGTTCATGAACCGATAGGCCAGGTCCACGACGTTGAAGTTCAGCGTGGCCGAGAAGAGCAGCACCTGGCGCTTCTCCAGCGGCGGCAGGCTGCGCATGATGTAGCGCAGGTCCTGGATGAAGCCCATGTCGAACATGCGGTCCGCTTCGTCGATCACGGCGATCTCGCACATGTCCAGGCGCAGCTCGCGGCGACGCAGGAAGTCGATGATGCGACCGGGCGTACCGATCAGCACGTCGATGCCGGCGCGCAGGTCCCGGCGCTGCTTGTCATAGCCCACGCCGCCGTAGATCGTGCTGATGCGCAGGCCGGTGTGGCGGCCGAGCACCTCGGCGTCATCGGCGATCTGCAGCGCCAGCTCACGCGTGGGCGCCACACAAATCGAGCGGGCATGACCGGGACGCGCCGCCTGATTTGACTCCAGCAGCCGCGTGAAGGCGGTCAGCAGAAAGCAGGCGGTCTTGCCCGTGCCCGTCTGGGCCTGTCCGGCGACATCGTCACCGTCCAGAGTCCACGGCAGCGCCAGCTCCTGAATGGGGGTGCAATCAATAAAGCCGGCGTCCTCGATGCCGCGCATCAGTTCCGGTGCTAGATCGAGGTCGTCGAAACGCATGGCGCGCCTTATACCACATCAGTTGCAGGCGGCTACCGCGGTTAACGAAAGGCGTGGCGCATTGACCTCACCGCCGCCGCCAAGCAGACTGGGCCCGATGTCTCGACGGTACCGATGCCCGCACTGCTCCGGAGTCCAGCGCGCTGAACCTTCGCCGGAGCGGCCGGTCTCGGTCACGTGTCAGGCGTGCGGTGAGCGGTTTCGCATCCCGCGCGCCGGTGGTCCGGTCCGCCGCAAGACGTCCATGCGCCAGGCCAATGTACGCGCGCAGGTGGCCGCCCAGGCCGAGCAATACCGCAGCCCCAGCGACAAAGCGCGGCTGGACCGCATCGTCAAAGAGCGTCGCTTCGGCGACTACGACATCCTGGACGAGCTGGGACGCGGCGGCATGGGCGTGGTCTACAAGGCCTTTCACGGCACCCTGAAGCGCATCGTCGCGCTGAAGATCGTCCTGCCCGACGCTGACGACAACGTGACCATGCTGAAGCGCTTCAAGCGCGAGGCTGAGCTGCACGCTCGGCTGGGGCACCCCAACATCGTCCATGTGCACGACTCCGGCGTCATCGACGGCATCCATTATTTCGCGATGGACTTCGTGACGGGAACGCAGCTGACAAAGCTGATGGGCGCCCCCGAGTTTACGCTGCGCAAGCGCGTTCAGGTGGCCCGACAGGTCGCCGATGCGCTGCATCACGCCCACGAGCACGGCGTCGTGCATCGAGACATCAAGCCCGACAACATTATCGTGGACGCCGGCTGGACGGCCCACCTGGTGGACTTCGGCATCGCGAAACCGACCGACATGAGCGGCATGGAGAACATCACCCGCCAGGGCCTGGCCGTCGGCACGCCGCACTACATGGCGCCCGAGCAGTTTCGGCCCAAGCTGGGCGAGGTCGGGCCGCGCTCCGACGTCTACTCGTTGGGCGCGGTGCTCTTTCACGCGCTGACCGGACACCCCCCGTTCGAGGCCGACACGGCCCATCAGGTGCTGATCAAGGCGGCCACTCAGGACGCGCCGCCGCTCGTCGGGGAGCAGACGCCGTCCGATGAGGAGATCCCCCAGGACCTGGCGGCGATCATCTCCAAGAGCCTGATCAAAGAGCCCGAGAACCGCTACCAGTCCGCGCGCGCCCTGGCCGAGGACCTGTCCAAGTTCCTGGCCGGCAAAGAGGTCAGCGCGCTGCCGCTCAGCGAGTCGGAGAAGCTGAAGCGCAAGCTGGCCAAGAACCGCCAATCGGTCAAGATGTTCGCGATGGCGGCGCTGCTGCTGTTCGTCACGCTGGCCAGCTTCACGGTCACGCTGCTGGCAAGCATCTCGCAAAACGGGGACATCACCGAAGCCGTCGCCGAGGCGCGTCGCGAGGTCATCCGCGCCCGCCAGGTCGCCGACAGTGAAGAAGATGTCGAGGAGCGCCTCGCAGATGTGCGCACCGCTCTGGACGAAGCCGACGACGAAGTGCAGTCCGGCGGCAGCATCGTGCTCATCACAATGATCACCGCCGGCGTGCTGTCCCTTGGGCTGATCCTGGGCTTTGCCATCGTGGTACTGGTGGTGCCGCTGCTCAGGCAGCGCGACGTGGACGCGCGCGGGATTACAGCGCCGTCAGAGATCGGCGCAACCGCCGACGAGGTCTCCTAGGTGACTAGAACCGGACCCGGGCACGCATGAAGAAGGAACCGTCCGGCGCCCACGTGGGCTGGACGTCGATGGTGCTCTTTGTGGCGGTCTTGGGCTTGATCAGGTGTCCCGTAATCGCCGCACCTGCGCCCAGCACTGTCAACACGATGCCGGTGATGCCGACGCCGTTGAAGATCGACGACCCGCTCTCGCCCTGGCTGGTCAGCTCGCTGGCGCGGTCCGCCGTGATCGAGCACGGGCTGGTGGCGCACGCCACGTCCAGCTCTGACTGAGCGTCACTGGCCTGCAGACCGTAGACGACGCCCACGATGGTCATCGCCACACCCACGCCGGCTGTCGACCAGCCCGCGATCTTGAGTATCTTCGGCGTGTTGTCGGCGCCGGGCGTCTTCACCGGCGGGTCCGGCGGCTTCACGACGGCCTGCTTCGGGATGATGTTCACCGGCACGATGCACTGCTGCCCTGCGGTGCACTGCAGCTTGGCCTCAAACGTCACAAAGCCCTTCTTGGAGACGCGAATGCGGTACGTGCCCGGCTTCACTTTGATGGTTGTGGAGCCGGTACCCACTTTCTTGCCGCCCACCTCGACGATGGCGTCCTGCTCGTTGACAGACAGGACAAAGGTCGCGATCGGCGTCTTCAAGGACTGGGTGACCAGCGCGCGCATCTTGTTGATCACGTCGCTGGGGCCATTGGGCGTGTCGCCGGCCGCAGTCACGTCGCCGCTGGCGGTGTTGGTCACGCGGACCACCGTGATCTTGTAGCCGGCGCCGCCGCGGGCCAGACGCGCGACGATGAAATGGCGGGTCTTGAGCGACCTGTGGACCTTTCGCAGACACTCGTTATTGAAGATGCAGGTACCGGGCTTGCCGGGACTCTCGTAATCCAGCTTGGCCGTAACGACCTCTTTGGGCAGGAAGCTCATGCCGGTGTCTTTGGCGATGGAAAACGCGATGGCCTCGGTGATGTCGTCCGCCAGCTCCTGGCTGACATCCGCCCCGGTCCCGACGACCAGAAGGGCGTCAGACGGCTTGGGCGGCTCGTCCGCCAGCGCCTGCGTGTGCAGCACGGTGAGGGCGACGATAACCGCGGTGGAGCGAGCGATCCGCATGCGTCGGCATGGTAGCCGTGGGCCGAGTGGCGGTCAAACTCCGCGTCCGCTATGCTGGGCGGCCTTGAGTATCAGGAGTGTTCACGAGATATGACGTCGCCCCTTCGCACCGCACTGACCGTCGCCCTGGCCGTGACACTGCTGGCGCCGGCAGCGCGCGCCGATTCCATCGAGCTCACGGACCGCCTGATTCAGCTGCGCGGTGCGATCAACAGCACGTCGATCAACAAGGTGGTCAAGCGCGTGCTGGACCTGGACGCCGAAGGCCACGAGCCGATCTGGCTGATGATCGACAGCTTCGGCGGTTCAGTCGATGCGGGCTTCATCCTGATCGACCTGATCCGAACCATCCGCAGCCCCATCAACTGCGTCGTGACCAGCAAGGCCTACTCGATGGGCGCGATCATCACCGTGTTCTGCAAGAAGCGGTACATCTACGAGCACGCCACGATGATGTTCCACGAGGCCAGCTACGGTGCGCTGGGCGAGGATCCGTCCATCCGGTCGCGCATCGAGTTCAACGTCAAGTACCTGGACCGCATCCACAAGGAGATCGCCAAGGTCATCGGCATGCCGCTGGCGAAATATCGCGACAAGATCCGCGACGCCTGGTGGGTACTCGCGCATGAGGCGGTCGAAGCCAACTTCGTGGACGCCGTCGTGACCGACGTGACCTACCGCAAGCTCAGCACGGAGACGACCGAGGTCAAGCGCACCAGGACGATCAAGACCAAGCGCGTCAGCCGGCCGCCCCCCGCGGGCGCTCAGACCCCCGACAGCAAGTAGGTATCCCGCGCCGCTCCTCCCCGAGTGGCGGGCGCGCCGGAAACCGTAAGTCGCATCCTGCTGGCCCCCTCTTGGCGCACCCGCCACTTTTTAATTATTCACTGTCCCGCTGAATCAATCTACGTGATAGTTATCATGACGGACATGAGCGATATCGATTTATACCGCGTTGACCTGAACCTGTTGGTGGTGCTGGACGCGCTACTGGAGACCCGCAGCGTCACGGATGCGGCGCGCAAGCTCGGGCGCAGCCAGTCAGCCGTCAGCCACTCGCTGGGCAGGCTCCGCGAGCAGCTGGGCGATCCGCTGCTGGTGCGCGTGGGTCAGCGGATGGAGACCACACCGCACGCCGAGACCCTGCGAGCGCCGCTTGGGCAGATTCTGGAGCGTGTCTCGGCCCTGATCACCCCGCCGCCCGACTTCGACCCGGCCACCGCCAAACGCCAGTTCACGTTTTACGTTAGCGACTACGCCGGCCTGACCGTCCTGCCGCGGCTGTACGCGCGCATCCGGAAAGAGGCGCCGGGCGTCGATCTCAACGTGCTGCGCATCGACTCGGAGTGGCCCAGGAAATTGGAGGACGGCATCGGGGACCTGGCCATCACGCCCGAGCAGCCGGACCACGAGGCTCGATATCGCATGCAGGTCGTCTTCAGCGACCAGTTCATCACCCTGGCGCCGCCCGGGACGGTCACGGACGGGCAGGTGCCGCTGAACATCTTTCTGACGCGCCCGCACGTCCTGGTGTCGCCCGAGGGCCGCCCGGGCAGCACCGTGCAGGCGGCGCTGGCTCCGCTGGGCTTGAGCCGCCGAATCGGGCTCAACATGCCGTACTTCCTGGGCGCCGTCGAAGCGGCCTCAGCATCCGACACCTTCATCACGATGCCGCAGCGCCTGGCGCCGTTCTTGTGCTGCGGTCGTCTGGAGGAGGTGGAGCCGCCGATGTACATGGTGCCCTTCTACATGCGCCAGGTCTGGCACGTCCGCACCGACAGCGACCCGGCTGCGCAGTGGCTGCGCTCCCTGATCCACGACGTGGGTCGCTCGCTGCCGGCCGGACCTGAGGTGCCCGCGGGCGTGCGCGCCATCACCCCGCCATAGTTAGAACTGGAAGTAGATGAACTCGAGGGGCTCGGTCGCGGTCGCGGGAGCGTCCTGAGCCAGAAAGCCCAGCGCCCACGCGGCCACCGCGCTCTGCTCGACCGTCAGCGTGCCGCCGGCGACCAGATCGCGAATCGGCTGTCGCGCCGCGGGGTGCCGCAGGGCGCCCAGAATGACGAGCTCGCGCGCGAGGTCGGCGCCGCGAGCCAAACGAGCCAGGCGCGTGCTGACCAGCTCGTCCAGATCGGTGTAATACGACAGCGTGACGGCCGCATTCACCCGCGTCCACTCAGCGTCGTGGTCCAGCAGCGCCACCAGCACATCACGGGCGTCCGCCAGGGGCGCGCGGCGCAGATCCAGCAGCGCAGTCAGCCGATCGTTGGCGATCTCGCTGACCAGGGCGGCGAAGAGCGCGGGCGCGCTGTCATCGGGATTCTTGGCGTCAAAGGAGTAGCTGCGCTCACGGTCGCGCTGCCCGGCGCCGAAGTCGATGCCGTCCACGTCACCCACATCCGGCAGCAGCACCAGACCAAAGCGGTCCGTGTGGCCGGTGCGCGTGGAGCCGTCCGCCAACGTCGCGGTGTACGCCCGGTCGACGACCGGCTTCCCGCAGGAGCAATACGAGTAGTAGTAGATGAAATCCGCCGGGCGGGTGGGCGCGGCCGATCCGGTTGGCGGCTCGATCGCGGGCTCGGACTCGGCGGCCGGCGCGACCTCTACAACCGCCGCCTCAACGACAGGCGCGGATGCGGCGGGCGCCGGGGTAAGCTCGATGGCCGGTGTGGCGGGGGCGGCCACACTGATCGCGACCAGGGCGCCGACCTCGTCAGCCGGCGAGGGCAGGTCCGCAAACGGCACCACGGCGCCCACCTGGGGGTCGCGCAGCACAGCGCCAATCGACGCGGCGGGCGCGCGCGGAATGCGCTCCATCAGCGCCGTCTCACGCAGCGCGTCCTTGAAGTACACGGCGAGGTTGGTTCCGACCGGCAATGCAGCGCGTCTCTGCTGGCCCAGGATCAGGCGCCCCGCTGAGGCTCGCAGCAGCGGCAGCGTAATCACCTGGTCCGACTCCACGTGCACGTCGACCGGCGCGCTGTGGGCAGTCGAGCCGTCGGCATAACGAGCGATCAGCGACAGCTCGACCGGCGCGCTGGACGCCAGGGGAATCGTCGCGTGGCCGGCAAGCAGCCCATCGGGGGCGGGCAGCAGCACGGTCCCGGCGATATCGGAGTCGATGAGAATGGTCACGGTGGTAGGCAGACGCTCGGCATCCCGAAGGTCGGCGGCAGCGGGGGCCAGGTCGAGCGCCAGCAGCCCGACGCCTTCGGTGCGTTGGACGGCGACGGACCCGTCTTCGTGGGCGCACGTGACCACCACCAGTGCGGCCAGCGCACCTATCATCAGACCACTTCGCGTCATTTTGAACTCCTCCCCTGGACCTGCGTAGGCAGTATAACCGGGCGAGGGGCGCGCCTTATTCCAAAACGGCTCAGGGAGGGGGCGGAATCGGGCTAATGCGCCGGATTTCTGCGGATTCGCGAAGCTGCTTGAGCAACGATCGGCGGTGCTTCTGCACGCGCAGATTCGTAAAGATCTCGCGAATGGACGGGGCGGCCTCACGCAGCGACAGCTTGCGGCCCTCGGCGGCATACCCGGCCTCATTCTTGGCATAGAAGGCCTCGATCTCGGCGTCAGTCACAGTCACTTTGAACAGCTTCAGCAGCGCCAGCCGGCGCGTCAGCCAGCCGGCCAGAAGGCGCCCGCTGCGGGGATTGGGTGCGTCCGGCTTGCCGACCAGCAACGCGCGCGTGCGCATAATGCCCGCGTACTCCTCGGTGGCCGCCTCGAGCTCCGCGCCCGTCACGCTGATCCCCGCGTCATCGATGGCGTCGGCCAGCAGCTGCTCATCGATCAGCTGCTCGATCAGCCCCTCACCCAGGCGACGCTTTCCGGCTGTCGAGAGGTCCTTGCCGGCATCCCGAACCAGCAGCGCAAGGCGCACGTGATAGTCCGCCGCGTCCACGGGCTGCCCGTTCACAATCGCGATGGGTCCCAGACGCACCGGCTCGCTTTGCTGCGGGGCTGAGCACGCCACCGTCAACCCGGCGAGGGATGCTAGTAGCGCTCGAACAGCTGGCCCCATCGCGTCTGCTTCCACTTGTTCACGCGGCGTTTCCCCTCGGTCGGGTACCACACGTGATCGTGATAGACGAAGCTGCCGGCCACAAAGGCGTAGACCAGCGGTGTATGGAACATCAGCTTCTGAAGCCGCTTGAGCGGGCCAAACCAAAGCAGGTCGCCTACCCGGCTGGCGGCGTTGTCGCCGACCCGAAAACCGAAGTTGTAGTCGCTGATGTCGTGACCCACGACGTCGATCTCCTCGATGCGCCCCACACCCAGCCCGCGCTCATGCGCGACGCGGATATACTCGATGCTCATCGGATCGAAGCCCATGATCTTCGCCGCCACCGCATCCAGCGCCACGCAGTCCCCCGACGCCAGGATCAGATCCTTGATCACCGGGAACATCGTGCGCGGCCCGGGTCCGTTGCCGCAGGTCGTCCCGTCGGCGATGGCGAACAGCCCCGAGTGGATCTCTTTTTGGATCTCCAGCAGATCGACCAGCGTCTTGTGAATCACGCTGTGGGTGTAGTGCCGGCGCGTGTTCAGCAGCCCGCCGAACGCGTTCTTCATCGAGCACGTCGTCGTGGTGTAGATGTGCGTCTTCACCGTCGGCAGATGGAGGATGTTCTTGCCGAAGAAGTAGTCCGGCACCCGGATCCCCTCGGGGTAGATCTTCGGCAGCACGAGCATCTCCGCTTTGGGCTCGTATACAACCCAGCTCATGTCCTCGGGCTTGAAGTTGTACCGAACCTGGATGTCGTACTTGTTGTAGACCTTGTCGAACTTGTTGAGCTTGTCGCCCTTGCTCGGGTCCGTCACCACCGTCGTGTTCTCGACCGCGACCACGTCCTCGTAGCCCTTCGTGGAGTGCAGCTTCTCGATGGTGCCTTCAAGCTGCCACGGCGTCGTGTTGGCGCCGGGGAAGAGCAGGTGCCAGGAGATGTTGTCCTTCAAGATGGTGGTGCGGTTGGGCTGAAGGAAGGTCTTGAAGTCCGCCAGGTCCATCAGCCGGCCGTAGTCTTCAACGACGGACTCGGGTGTGGTCTTCAGTACCGCGACTTTCGGTTTGCTCATCGGGTCACTCCTTCCACAGGAACTTCCAGGGGTGGCGCTTCAGATCCTTCATCAGCTCACGGGCGTCGTCGTACATCTCGCGATCGTTCAACATCGCGCCTATCGAGCCTTTGCCATCGCGGATCTTGTTCAACATCGTGCCGACCGTCGCCATGATAGAGCGCACCTGCTTGAGCACGGCAAGTACTTCGACTTTGCCGTCACCCATGACGACGCCGGCGGTATCCATCAGGCCCTCCGCTTTGCCGGCGACTCGAATGGCCTTGGACCCCACTTTGTCGATGACCTGGCGCGCCCGATTGGTCAACGCCCGCGCGTCCGTGATGGCGCCCTTGATTTGACGGCCGTCACCGACGGTCTTGTCAAAGGTCGTGGCCAGGTTGGCGCCGCGCTTCATGATCGTCTTGATGTGGCCGCCGGTCTCGCCGCTGCCCGGCGTGTACTCCGTGATGGCGGTCTCTGCCGCGCCGATCGCGCTCTCAGCCTTGCCGATCACCGTCAGCCCGCGCTCTTTGAACGTCTTCAGCGTCTCGCGGGCTTCGGTGACAAAGACGCGCCCGTCCTCGACAGCCGCCCGGCTGGTGGCCACCATCGCGCTTGCATCGGTAATGGCCTGGGTCAGCTTCTCCTCGTTGCGCGCCAGAATACGCGACGTGCGCGCCAGCGTGGACTGGATGCTCTCGGACAGCACCTCGATGCGCATCGGCGGCACGCCCTCCGTGATCGCGTCCTCGGCCATAACCTCAGTCGACGCGCCCGGATCGATCTCGACGTACTTCTCCCCCAGCAGACCAACCGTCGTGATGTAGAATTTGGCGTCCTGGCGCAGCGTCTCGCGCAGCTCCGGCTTGATGCTCATGACCACCCGCACGTACACGGGGCGCCCCAGCTTCTCGTCGACCTTGCCGCCGAAGA
Source organism: uncultured Myxococcales bacterium (assembly GCA_964545715.1). GTDB lineage: Bacteria > Myxococcota_A > UBA9042 > CAZJHX01. The sequence goes on along the minus strand of CAZJHX010000011.1, from coordinate 74,039 downwards.
ACTCGACGGACTCCACACGCCCGGCCTTCATGCCCGCCAGCTTGACCAGCGCGCCCTCTTTCAGCCCACCGGATGTCGGCCAATCCACGGTCAGGTGCGCGGACTCGCCCATGTTGAAGTCGCCCAGCAAGAAGAGAAACGCGATCAGCAGCGCCCCGCACACGACGATGAGCGCGCCAACCTTGACCTCGATGTTGGATTCTCGTGCCACTGTTGTTTGCTAGGCGCCTGCTTTTGGGAATTCCATGGGGCCATCGGCCCGACCCTCGATGAACTGCCGAACCACCGGGTCTTCGGCGCGTCTAAAGTCCTCTGGTGTCCCGTCCAGAAGAACCTCGCCTTTGTACAGCATCGCGATGTGATCGGCCACATTGAATATGCTGCGCAGATCGTGGCTGACCACAATGCTGGTGACTCCGAAGTCGTCGGAAAGCTGGCGAATAAGCCGGTCGACGTTCTCCGCCGCGAGCGGGTCCAGGGACGTCGTCGGCTCGTCAAAGATCACGTACTCGGGCTCCATAGTCAGGGCGCGCGCGATGGCCACACGCTTGCGCAACCCGTCCCCGATGTCCGCCGGATAGCGGTGCGCCTCCGCGTCCATCTGCACCTGCGCCAGTCGCTGCACCGCCTCCTTGTCGGCCTCTCGCTCCGTCATATTCTGGTGCTTGCGCAGCGGCAGCGCCACGTTCTCGGCCAGCGTCATGGAGTCGAATAGGGTCGAGTGCTGAAATACCATCGCGCACTTGCGGCGCACCGGATAAAACTCGCGCTCGGTCAGGTCCGTGATGTCCTCTCCGTCCAGGATCACGCGTCCAGCGTCAGGCCGGATCAGGCCGACAAGGTGCTTGACCAGCACGCTCTTGCCCGCGCCGCTCGTGCCGATGATGTAGCGCACGTCGCCGGTGTCCACGCCCAGCGACACACCGCGCAGCACCTGCTTGGACCCAAAGGCCTTGTGGATGTCGTGAAACTCGATCATTTGCCAAACAAAAACATGTAGCTGAAAGCGCTGATCACCAGATCGAGCGCGATGACCGCAAAGCTGGAGTTGACCACGGCTTTGGTCGTGGCTTCGCCCACTCCCTCGGACCCGCCTCGCGTGGACAGACCGGCCTGCGCGCACACGATCGGAATCGCCATACCGTAAGTGACCGCCTTCAGTAGCCCCGAGATCGTGTCGCCGGTGCTCACGACGACCAGCCGGAAGAAGGTGTCCCCGGCGATGCCCCACACATAGACGCCCACCACGCCACCGGCCAGCACGCCGATCGTCGCGCCGTAAATCGACAACACGACGGTCATCACCGTGCACGAGACGAAGCGCGGCACCACCAGATAGTCCACGGGATCGGCGTTGCTCATGCGCAGCGCGTCCACTTGCTCGGTGACCACCATGGACCCGATCTCGGCCGCAATACCGCTACCCACCCGCGTGGCGATCATCAAACCGCCGATTGTCGGCCCGAACTCGCGCACCATCGCCTGAATGAACGCCGGCCCCACCATGGAGTACTCCGGCAGGATCTTCTGAATCTGGATGACCGCCTGCAGCACGGTGATCATGCCCAGGACGCCGATAGTCACCGTGATGAACAGGATGCTGCGGATGCCGATCTCGTACATCTGCTCCATGATCTGGCGCCGGCGACGAATCAGGCCGCCGTTGAACGTCCAGAACAGGGTCTGGCGAAACAGGGAGAGTCCGTTCACAGCAGGTTGCTCACCCAGGTCGCGCCGACGGCAAAGTCGACGACGAAGATCCCGATCGCGGAGCCCACCACTGAGGAGTTGACCGCGCGCCCCACGCCCGTCGCGCCGCCGCGCACGTTCAAGCCGAAGTAGCAGCTGGTCACAGCGATCGACATCCCGAAGAGCGAGCCCTTCATCAGCCCGATCAGATACTCCTCCATCAGCCCCGCCGTCGCGACCTGGCGCAGGAAGATGGAGAACGGCACGTCGATCATGAGGTCGGCGGTGATCGCCCCGCCCAGCAACGCGAACAGGTCGCCCAGCGCCGTCAGCAGAAACAGCATGACGATCATCGCCAGAAAGCGCGGCACGACGAGATAGTGCACCGGCTCGATCGCCAGCGTGCGCAGCGCGTCGATCTGCTCGGTCACGACCATGGTTCCCAGCTCGGCCGTGTTGTTGGCGCCGACACGTCCGCTGAACATCAGCCCGATCAGCACCGGCCCGATCTCCGCCAGCACAGCAAACCCGGCGGCCCACCCCGTAAAGCTGGTGGCCTGATACTTCACCACGAAGTGCCCGGCCTGAATCACCATGATGGCGCCCGTGAACAGCGCCGTGACGATGACGATGGAGTAGCTCCTGACCCCGACCTTGTAGAACGCACGCCAGGTCTCGCGCTTGTCGTAGCGCGGCGGAAACAGCGCCCGCAGGATGCGGACAAACAGGATCATCAGCCCACCCAGGGTCCCCAGAATCTCGATCGTGGTACGCCCGATTCGGGCCAGCACGCCGTCGTTCACCGCGGTGTTCGCGCTACTGATGGAGGTCCTCCCCGCCCTGGAAGAACGTGCGCACGATGGGATCCTCGCTGCGTTTCGCCGCCGCGGTGTCGCCTCTGAAGCGGATGCGACCTTCGTAGATCATCAGCCATTCGTCGCATACCGCAGCCATCCGGTCGATGTCGTGGCCTGCGATAACCGTCGCGCCCTCATGGTCGTGCAGGTGATCGATCAGCTCGAAGATCTTGGACGAGGTGACGGGATCCAGGCCCGCGGTCGGATCGTCGTACAGCAGAATGGGCGCCGCCGCGATCGTCGCTCTGGCCAGCGCCACGCGCTTCTTCATCCCGCCGGACAGCTCGCGCGGAAACAGCGCCTCGATCCCCCCCAGCTGCACGTCGCTGAGGCGCTCGGCCACCCGGCGCCGAATCTCGTCGGCCGCGACGTCGCCACGCTGCTCCAGGGGAAACGCCACGTTCTCCCCGACCGTCATGAAGTCGAAGAGCGCGTAGTTCTGAAACAGCATCCCGAATCGCTCGCGCAGCCTGGCAAGCGCCGAAAAGTCCAGCTCGGCGATGTCATCATCGCCCACCAGCACCTGCCCCTTATCCGGCTCGACCAGGCCGCACATGATCTTGATGAGCAGGCTCTTGCCCGCGCCGCCGGGTCCGATCAGGCCCAGCACGTGGCCGCGACGCACCTCCACACTCACGTCATCCAGCACGACCTGGCCCTTGAACGACTTGCTGATGCCGGTAGCGCGAATCATGGTCCGGTCAGCCCGTCCTTGAGCGTCGGCACCCGCCCGACGTCCATGCGCCGCACGTACTTCGACTCGGGATAGTCACGCCTAATGCGGGCAAACACGCCCTCCGCAGCCTTTCGCTTGCCGGCCTTCAGCAGCGCATGCCCGCGCCACCAGAGCGTGTCGTCGACCAGCCGGGAGTGCGGCCACACCTTCTCGAAGTCCGCGAACTGCCGCGCCGCTTTCTCCGCGTCTGCGAGCTCAAAGTAGTACAGCTTGCCGATCCGGAAGTGAGCGAAGCGGTAGTTCTTGATCTGGTAGGAGCCCAGCCAGGTCGTGTCCCGCGTGGACAGCAGCCGCTTCATCAGGTCCAGCTCCGCGTGAAAGCGGCCCCGCCGATGATGGATCATGCTCAGCTCCCAAAGCGCGTCGTCCCACAGCGGGCTCGACTCAAAACCCCAGCGCTCCAGCACAATGCCATACAGCTTTGTGGCCGCGGCGTCGTCCACCTCAGTGTTTCGCAGGTAATGCGCGCGAGCGGCCTCGTACGCGAAGTTGTCAGCCAGGTCCGTGTCGGTATGCCGCCGGTAGCCGCGACGGCACCACTCGATCAGCAGGTCCGTATCCCGTTGGCGGTACGTCGTCGCCAGGTACAAGAAGGCGCGGTGGCCAAAGATCATCTGCGGCCGCCGGTTCATCAGCTCGTTCAGCAGTCGCTCGCCGCGCGCGTCCTGGCCCAGATCGAGAACCGCGCGCGCGTGCAGCCACCGCAGCTGCGCCTGGGTCTCGTGATCGAACTTGTGACTCTCGCCCACCACCTCTCGCAGCAAGGCCTCGTATTGCTTCAAACGGCCCGCCCGGCGATGCACCTCGGCCCGCCGGGTCTTGGCCTGGACCCGATCGAAGTCGCTGCGCGCGGACGCCTCCAGCGCCTGAAACTCCGCCAGCGCGGTCGCGTATTGGCCGGCGCTGAGGATGCGCTCGGCCGCTAAGGAGCGGTCCGTCCAGGCGATCAGCACGGGGTCGCTGGCGCACGCCGACAAGAGCGTGACGATGACCACAAGGCGGCCGCTCACCCGCCGTCCACGATGACGGTGCGGATCTCGTCGTGAATGGCGCCGTTGGACGCGATAACGTCAGGCCCACCCAACTCGAAGGGTCCGCCGTCATAGGCCGAGATGCGCCCGCCCGCCTCTTCAATGATCAGCGTGCCTGCCGCCAGGTCCCAGGGACTGAGCCCCTGCTCAAAAAAGCCGTCCAGCCGGCCGGACGCCACCCAGCATTGGTCGTAGGCGGCAGCGCCTGCGCGGCGCATACCGTGCGCATTGCACAGCACGCGCTTCACCTTTGCCAGCAGGTCGTCTGCGATGACCCGCCGGTTGTAAGGAAAGCCCGTGGCGAGCAGCGCATCAGACAGCTTTGAGGTCGCGCTGACCGCGATCGGCGTCCCGTTGCAGGTAGCGCCACCACCGCGCACAGCGGCGAACAGCTCGTCGTAGACCGGCCCGTAACAGACGCCGATGGTGCGCTCACCGTGAAGCTGGATGCCGATCGACACCATGAACATGGGGAAGCCGTGCACAAAGTTTGTCGTACCGTCCAGCGGGTCGATGATCCACTCGTAGCCGGATACGCCGTCCACACCGCCGCCCTCTTCGGCCAGGATGGCGTCATCGGGAAACGCCGCGCGGATGGCCGCGACGATCAGCGCCTCGCTGCCCTTGTCTGCAACCGTCACAAAATCGATGTCGCTCTTGTTCTCGTACCCGCTAAGACGCCCGTAGTGCGTCATAAGCAGACGCCCCGCCTGTCGCGCCGTCTCGCACGCGAGCTCAAACCGCTCGGCGACAGGCGCTTGCACGGTCAATCAGACGACGACGCGCTGGAGGAGTCGGAGCTGCTCGAAGAAGAGGACGAGGATGAAGACTCGTATGAGGACGAGGACGAGGACGACTCGGAGCTGGCGGCGGCGGACCCGGTCTTGTTGCTCGGCCCGGAGTACCCGTCTTTGTACCAACCACCGCCTTTGAGAACGAAGGATGTGCGCGACACACGCCGGCGCACATTCTCTTTGCCGCAGGCCGGACAGGGCGGCGCGTCGGCCCCTATCTTCTGGAGCTCCTCAAAGGACGCCTCGCAATCGTCACACTGATACTCGTAGATCGGCATGGCGCCGTTTAATAGCGATGAAGCCCAGTAGGATCAACATGGAAACGGCGACGCCGCCCGGGGAGGTACCCCCGGCGGCCCCGGGACCACCCCAATACAGGCCGCTCGCGCCACCGTTCAGAGACATGACAACGGCCGCAGCGCCCGGGTCGGGGGTCAAGGGCGCCGGATCGGATTGAGGGGCACGGGGTGGGGAATCTGGGTTGGCGGAGTCCGGGTCGATCTCCGGCTCGGGCTCCACGTCTGGCTCAGGCTCGGGCTCAGGCTCCACGTCGGGCTCGGGCTCGGGCTCAGGCTCGGATGGTTCGACCCCGACGGACGGCACGAGCTCGGCTGCGATCGCGTCCCACAGCGCTGTGGTCCCGCGATCGTAACCGAGCGCCCAGATGCCGACGCCGCCAAGGTCGTATTCGGTCACTAGAGAGAGCTTTGCCAGCCAGGACGGGCCGTCATCACACCAGATCTGGTGCCAGCCGTCGGCTTTCTCCTCCAGGAAATAGGTGGACTGGGAGGCCTCGTCCCACATGAAGCCGCCGGCGGCCTCCGCGCGCTCCTCGCACTTCCAATAGGGCACGTACTTGGCCTTGGCCGCCGCCTTGCCGGGGATCTCAGGCCCCGTGGCCAGCCAGTCGTAGCCGTAGAACGGCAGACCCAGGATGAACTTATGCCGGTTCTCTTCCTTGCCCCATTTCATGTAGTCCTGAATCGTCCAGGTCAGGTTCTTGGGGCCCCACACGTCGCCGGAGACGGGCGGGCTGAGCGGCCCCGGGTTGCCTTTGTTCCAGTGGTAGCCGTAGGCCATGATCATCAGACCGTCGGAGCCCTCGGCCAGCGCGTCGTAGTCAAAAGCGCCGGACCAGTCGACGGCGGGCGTGGCCATGGTGACGTGGCTGCCGGGGATCGCCTCGTGAAACGCGGCCGTCGTCTCCTGCATAAAGGCCGTCAGTCCGGCCTTGGCGGCCTTGGGCACGCCCTCGAAGTCGATGTTGACGCCGTCGGCGCCCATGCTGATCACCGAGTCCAGCATCACGTCGATCGCGTGGCTGCGGCGCGCCGGATCGTTGACAAGCGCCTTGATGGAGGCGCTGTCGAAGTTCACGATGGTCAGCACGTAACGAACGTTGTGAGCATGCGCCTCGTCGCGCAGCGCCTCGCTCGTGGCGCCCGTCCAGCCGTGCAGGTTGGTCAGATCGCCCATGCTGTCCATGCTGGCGCAGAAGAACGCCAGCGTCGTCATCTTGTCCCAGTTGAAGTCGGTGTAGTCGAGCTCCCAGTATGGCAGGTAGCCGAGCACCTCGCGTGTCGGCCCCAGGGTCTCTTCGAGCGGCTGCAGTGTGGGCGGGACCAGCTCGGCCCGCTGTTTGGGCGCGACGTCCAGGTGCTGCTGGTATTGGTCCGCGTGCGCCGCCTCGATCACGCCTTCAGGAGCACCAGGGGTGTCGAAGCCGGTGGGGGGCGTGGTGGCACAAGCCAGGGAACAAAGGGTCAGGGTCAGAGTCAGCATTCAGCGTCCAGTCTCAGCATCAGCAGTAGTCAGCGCACTGGATTCTTAGCAATGCGGGCCCCGGACATCAAGACAAAAATGACCAGACGGTCACCAATTGACCCCGGCCGGGCTCCGGACACCCCAGCCTATTGGGGTTGCGCGTCCCCACTGGGCACGACCGACCCCTGCCGCCCACGAGGCTGAGAACCCTGTAAAAGGGGGACGTAATGCGATATCCTCCTGACCTGCCGCAACGTGTCTGGTGTGGCGCAGGTATTGCAAGACCGAGACGTCACGCAGGTGCGACCACTGCGTGGAGGAGCCCATACGTGGACTGGAAATCGGTATTCAACAACGCTTTTCCGGCAAGCCAGCCGTTCAAAAAGTACAACTACCCGAAGCTATCCAAGCCGGGACCTGGCGATGCAAGCCAGTATCCCGAGTTAAAGAAGCCAGGCCCGGGTGATTGGACCCAATATCCTGACCTGAAGGGCCCCGGTCCGTGGGAAGGCGGCAGCTGGCCGGCGCTCAATAAACCCGGAATGGGTGAGGGCTCCAACTTCCCGGCAATGGCGGCGTTCAAGGCTCCCGAGGGCTCGAGTTATCCCGAGCTTGCCGGCACCGGTCCCTCCGAGGGCAGCGACTATCCCAGCATGCGGTGGGTCGACCACGTTGGGGATTGGAGCTTCCGGATCGAGATCGAAGGCCAGGCGGTCGGGCACTTCACGAAAGTCGAGGGGCTCACCATGAGCGTCGAGACGATCGAATATCAGCACAGCGACGACATTGTCCCGCGCAAGCGTATGGGGCGGATCAAGGTCGACAACGTGCGTTTGGTGAAGGGCTACGTCGTCACTGCGGACCTGTTCAACTGGTGCGAAGAGGCGATGCAGGGCGACTGCAGCCGCAAGTCGCTGTCGATCGTCCTGCTGGCGGACGATCACACCACTGAGCTCACCCGATACAACCTGTACGAATGCTGGCCTGCAAAGTGGTCCGGTTTCAAGCTCGACGGCAAGGGTCAGGGCGCGCTGGTTGAAGAGATCGAGCTGGTCGTCGAGGAGATCAAGGCCGGCTGATCACGCCGCCGCAGCGAATCTGACAACTATATTGAACAAGGCCGAGAAGACGAGCGTTTACACGCGTGTCTCTCGGCTTTACTATGTTACGCAGTCGTACGGGAACCAATTTGGAGAACGAAGCGCTGGCGTCCGATCCACTGATCGGCAAAATCATAAGCGAGCGCTACCGTGTCCTCGAGCGAATCGGGCGCGGTGGGTTCGGAGCCGTTTATAAAGTCCAGCATATCCGCCTGGACAAGACGCTAGCGCTCAAAGTCCTGTTCGAGCACACCCACCAAAACCCCCGTATGATCAAGAGGTTCGAGCGCGAGGCACGCGCCACATGCCGTATTGGTCACGACAATATCGTCGAGATCACGGACTTCGCACGCGACCGTCGTGTCGGTTATTACTTTGTGATGGAGCATCTGGTCGGCGAGACGCTGGCCGAGCGCCTGCGCAAGCTGGGCCCGATGCCCGGGGCGCGCATCATCCACATCGCCTGTCAGATTGCGGACGCGCTGGCTGCGACGCACGCCAAGGGCATCGTCCACCGCGACTTGAAGCCCGATAACATCTTCCTGGTACGCAAGCGCAACGAAGAGTCGTTTGTGAAGATCCTGGACTTCGGCATCGCGGCCATGGGCGATCTCGAGGACCAGATGCCACGGCTGACCCGACATGGCGCGATGCTGGGCACCCCCGCGTACATGTCGCCGGAGCAGGCCGAGGGCAAGCCGCCGGATCACCGCTCGGACATCTACTCGCTGGGGATCATCTTGTACGAGATGGCCACCGGCCAGGTGCCGTACCGCAACGCGGCATCCATGGCCGTGTTGGAGATGCATCGGTCCACGGACCCGGTGCCGCCGCGCCAGGCCCGTCCCGACCTGAACATTCCGCCGTCGCTGGAACGCGTGACCCTGCGGTCGCTGCGCAAGCTGGTCTCACAGCGCTATCAAAGCATGCGGGAGATCTACAACGACCTGGTCAACGTATCGCAACAGATCGATATGAGCGACGTCATCGGGCTCGGACGCCGCCCCGAGGTGCGCGTCGACGGTCCGCCCACGCCCATGCCCGACGATGTGGAGCAGGAAGAGCCCGAGTGGCTGGACGAGGACCTTGTGCTGCTGGACGAGCCGGCGGAGACCCTACAGCTGACCGCTGCGCAGCTTCAGGGCGCCCCCACGATGGTCGACCGCGATCCCCCGACGGACCCCGTGATGGTCGAGGAAGAGGCGATCTTCGAGGACGTGACGGGCGAAGAGAACACCGAGGCGACCTTTGAGGCGATCGTGGTGCCCGAGGCCACGATGCCGATGGAGCAGCCGCGATGGTCCAAGGCCCCGGGCGACCGTGCGGCAAAGACGACGCGCACACAGGCCCCGAAGCCGGCCTCGACCGACCGAATCCACAAAGCGCATCCCGCCGCCAAAAAGAAGAGCAGCGCCAAGCGCGGCAAGAAGAAGCCGACCATCTGGCAGCGTCCCGCGTTTTTGATGGCCGCGGGCTTCGCCGTGACGTTTGCGCTGTACGGCGCCTTCCTGGCCCTCCAGTCGCCCGACCGGGCCCCGACGGCGCCGAATACCGAGGCCACCCCGACAAAGCGGGCCCCTGAGGCCGTTCCTGCGCCGGAGCCAGCCTCCCAGACCGACGCCGAAGACGAGCGCGTCGCCGAGACCGCCACTGAGCCCGAGCCCAAGGCGGGCACTGCGAAGCCGACGGAGGCCGGTGAACCCGCGCCCGCGATCGCCCCGGCCGAGGCCCCGGCAGCCGCCAAACCCGTGCCTGCGGTGGCGATTGAGCGGCGCACCCCGGCGCCCGAGACCGAGCGCCGGCCGGCCGGACCGGTCACCGAGGCGCCGTTTATCGTGGTCGCTCGCGTGGCTGAGCAGTTGGAGCGCCGCGCGCGTGTGGGCGTGGAGATCCAGTTCAGCACGGTTGAGCTGGAGCTGATGAGCAACCCGGAAGGGGCCGCCGTCTATCGCGGCAAAGAGAAGCTCGGAGTCACGCCATTCAAGGTGCTGCTGCCCCGCCAGGACGAGAAGATCAAGCTGACGTTCAAGCTGAAGGGGTATGCCTCCAAGCCGCGCAAGGTTGCGCTCAACGGCGACAAGGCCGTAGTAGTGAAGCTGCGCAAGCCGCGGGCGGGCGGCGGCCGCGGGGGTCGCGGCTCCAGTGGCAATACGTATGAGATCTACTAGATGACACGCTCCATGCGCTCCGGCGCACACGCACTGATCGCCTTCGCAGTAACAACGACAGTGGTGGCTGCACCCGCGCCCGCTGAGGCGCAGAACAAGCTGCAGCAGGCCCGCGAGCACTTCGACCGGGGCACCGCCTTCTTCCGGCAGGGCAAGTTCGAGGAAGCGCTCAAAGAGCTGATGGAGGCGTACGTCCTCGATCCGAACCCGCTGCTGGTCTACAACATCGCGCGGGTTCATCAGGAGCGCGGCGACCCGGCCAACGCGCTGAAGTTCTTCAAGAACTACCTGACCATCGCCCCCCGCGCGCGCAACCGCCGCAAAGTGAAGCAGAGTATCCGGGCTCTCAAGCGTGCGCTGAAGAATCGGCCCAAGGAGGGGATGATCTCCATCACGTCCGATCCGGTCGGCGCCACGGTGCGGCTCAGCGGGAAGCTGCTGGGCCAGACGCCGCTGAACGGCAAGCGGGTCAGCACGGGGCGGCACAAGCTGGAGGTGCTGCGCGACCGCTACAAGACGTATCACGCAGACGTCATTGTGCAGACAGGGCGCACGACCACGCTGAGCCTGCGCCTGATCGACCAGCCGTCCAGCGTGCTGATCACGACCACGCCACCGTCGGCCACGGCGACCCTGATCGCCCCAAACACGCAGCCGCTCGGGACCTGTCCGTGCGTGGTCAACCTCTCCAGCGGGCGCTACAAGCTCCGCGTGAGTCTGCGTGGGTTCCGCACTCGGGAGTTCGACTTCGTCAAGCAGCCCCTGGAGCAGCTGAAGGTGCCGGTGTCGCTGGTTCCGTTGCAGACGAGCGGCCAGCTGATGGTCGACTCAAGCGTACGCGGCGCCCAGGTGCGCGTGGACGGGCAGCCGCTGGGGACCACACCGCTGGCGCGTCCGTTGGACATCCGGCTGGGCACCGTGCAGGTAGAGGTGACCGCCCCCGGGCATCAGACATGGCGCCAGCCGATCACGGTCGGCCCCAACGGGATCACGCAAGTCCGGGCTGTGTTGCAGCCCATTCCGAACGCGGTCGGCTTCCGCCCGAACCCGCCGCCGGTCGTGTACAAACAGCCGGAGGGCGGCTCGAGCGCGCAGTCCGGTTGGGGCTGGACGCTGACGGGTATCGGCATCGCCTCCGTCGTGGGCGGCGGCCTGTGCACCACCTTCGCGCTGCTGGACCAGCGCAAATTCGACAACGCGACCTACTTCAAAGTGAACAAGCCCCCGAAGGCCAGCGAGCTGATCCGCCAGGACCTGACGCAGGGAGAAGCGCTGGCCCTGGAGGAGGAGGCGCACCTGCTGCAGACGATCTCGATCGCGGCGTACGCCACCGGGGGCGCCATGCTGCTGACCGGCATCATTCTGGTCGCCACCGACTCGCCACCGCCACCCGTCATGAACTCGATGTCCGTCGTCCCGATTCCTGGCGGTGCCCTCATGAGTATGGGAGCCTCTTTCTAGCAGAGGACTGCTAGGGGGCAGCCCGGATTGAGCGGGAGACGAGGACCGTGACGACGCTTCGCCATTTGTGCACGCTGGACGACCTGAATCGCGACGAGCTGCACCGGATTCTAGAGCTGGCCAGCGAGGTCAAAGCCAATCTCGATGCCTGGCGCACGGCGCTGGCGGGCAAGACGCTGGCGATGATCTTTCAAAAGAAGAGCACGCGCACGCGGGTCAGCTTTGAGGTCGGCATGTTCCAGCTGGGCGGCTCCGCGCTCTTTCTGGGCGCCAGCGACATTCAAATCGGGCGCGGCGAGACGGTCGCGGACACGGCGCGGGTAATCAGCCGCTATTGCGACATCATCATGGCGCGGGTCTACGCGCACAGCGACATCGAGGAGCTGGCGGCGCACGCGACGGTGCCGATCATCAACGGCTTGAGCGATGCGCTGCATCCCTGTCAGGTGCTGGCGGATCTGCAGACCATCCAAGAGCATTTCGGGCGGCTGAAAGGGCTGCACATGGCGTACGTCGGCGACGGCAACAACATGGCGCACTCGCTGATGTTGGGCTGCTCACGCGTGGGGATGGACTTCACCTGCGTGAGCCCGAAAGGCTACGAGCCGGACCAGGCCTACGTCGACGCGGCGCGCGCGCACGCGGCGGTGGAGGGCAGCACGGTGACCGTGAGCAACGATCCGGTCGAGGGCGTGCGCGGGGCCGACATCTTGTACACGGACGTGTGGGCGTCGATGGGCCAGGAGGCGGAGCAGCAGGAGCGACTGGCCAGATTTCAGGGCTTCATGGTGGATGCGCCGATGATGGCGCGAGCAAACGACGGCGCCGTGTTCATGCACTGCCTGCCGGCGCATCGCGGCGAAGAGGTGAGCGCGAAGGTGTGTGACGGCCCGCAGTCGATCATCTTTGACGAGGCTGAAAACCGGTTGCACGCACAGAAGGCGCTGATGCTCTTCTTGCTGGGCAAGGCGTGAGCGTCATCATCCGGACGGGGCTCGATGTACTCGTCAGCGATCAGGCGCACCGGGTCGCCGGACGGCGGATCGGGCTGGTCGGCCACCACGCGTCGTTTACGCGCGACCTGGTCTTTGCCGTGGACGCGCTGCGAGCGGCCGGCGCGAACGTGGTTCGGCTTCTGGGACCGGAGCACGGACCGTGGGGCACGGCGCAGGACATGATCCCGGTCGACGGCGGACACGACCGCTGGACCGACCTGCCGATGGTCAGCCTGTATGGACACGACAAGGCCTCGCTGCGGCCGGACCCGCAGGCGCTGACCGGCTTGGACGCACTGGTGATCGACCTGGCGGACGTGGGTGCGCGGTATTACACGTACGCTGCGACGGCGGCCATGGTGTGCGAGGTCGCGGCGGAGATCGGCGTGGAGACGTTGGTGTGCGACCGCCCCAACCCGATCGGCGGCGTGGCGATCGAGGGCAACGTCGTCGAGCCGGCGCTGCGCTCGTTTGTGGGCATGTACAGCGCCCCGCAGCGACACGGGCTGACGCTCGGGGAGTTGGTGCGCACGTACACGTCGGGACTGGGCACCGTGATCGAGATGGACGGCTGGCGGCGCGGCATGTGGTTTGACGAGACCGACCTACCCTGGATTCCGCCGTCGCCCAACATGCCCACGCTGACCACCGCAGCCATCTATCCGGGTATGTGCCTTATCGAGGGGACGATCCTCAGTGAAGGGCGCGGGACCACGACGCCGTTTGAGCTGGTCGGCGCACCGTTCATCGACCCGTTTCGCCTGGCCGAGCACCTGAACGCGATGGCGCTGCCCGGCGTCCAGTTTCGGCCGCACGTCTTTCAGCCGACGTTTCAGAAGTACGCGGGGCAAGCCTGCGGCGGGGTGCACATTCTGGTGACGGACAGAAAGGCTCTGCGGCCCGTCCACCTGGGCCTGTCGGTCGTCGCCGCGGTGCAGACGCTGTGGCCGCGCGACTTCGCCTGGCGCACCGAGGTCTACGAGTTTGAGGCGGACCGGCTGGCCATAGACCTGCTCCTTGGCGAAGCGGGCCTGCGCGAAGTGCTGGAGGGCGGCGGCGGCGCGGACGACGTGGTCGCGGGGTGGGCGGCGCATGAAGCGGCGTTTGCGGAGCGGCGACGCCGTTGGCTGCTGTATGACTAGTCATGCCCACTAAACGCATCGCGCTGTATGGCGGGTCGTTCAACCCGCCGCACCTGGGGCACGTTCAGATCGTCAGCTATGTGCTGGCCACGACCGATGTCGACGCCCTGTGGCTGGTGCCGTGTCACGAGCACGCGTTCTCCAAGCAGCTGGAGCCTTACTCGCACCGCATGGCGATGTGCCGGTTGGCAGTGCGCGACTTCGCGCCGGAGCGCGTCCTGGTCAGTGATATCGAGGGCCGCATCGGAGGAAGGAACCGCACGATCGACACGGTGAAGCGGCTGCTCGAGGACCATGCGGACACCGCGTTTGACCTGGTGGTGGGCACCGACATCTTCGAGGAGCGGCACAGCTGGAAGGCGTTTGATGAGCTTGAGCGCTTGTGCCGGTTCATCGTGGTCGGTCGCCGGGGTTATCCGACGCCGGTGGGACACGACGCCGCGCCACCGCTCTTTGACGTGAGCTCCACCGATGTACGCCGGCGGCTCAGCGAGGGCGTCACGGTGCAAAACCTGATACCGAACGCCGTCGCTGACTACACAGCCGAACATGGGCTCTATCGATGAGAGTGTTTGTGTGGGGCGCCGGGCGCTGCGGTCGAGCGCTGGCCAACGCGGTGCACCACGCGGGGCACGAGGTCGTAGGCACCTGGAACCGAACCGAGACGACCGCCCACGCCGCCGGGAAGACACCCTGGCCGCGCTTCTGGGGGGCCCGCCCGGACGCCGTGGACGACGCCGAGCTGGTTTGGCTGACCGTGTCGGATGGGGCGATTGAAGACGCGGCCGCGGTGGCGCTGCGGCCGCATCACCTGGCGCTGCATGCGGCGGGTGCCGTGCCCGCGGACCGGCTGCGGGTGACGGCCCAGACCCCGGTGAGCGTCGCGGCCTGCCACCCGCTGCAGAGCTTTGCGACGCCGATGGCCGGCCCAGAGCATGTGCGCGGCGTGACGTTCGGAATCCAGGGTGAGACGGCGGCGGTCCAGGCGGCCGAGCAGCTGGTCGCGGCCATGGGCGCGGACTCCTTTGTGGTGGCCGACGAGACGGCCAAAACGCTGTACCACGCGGCCTGCTGCGTGGCGTCCAACGCGATGGTGGCGCTGGCCGACCAAGCGGTCACGCTGTTTCATGCCGCGGGTGTTCCGCGCGCCGACGCGCTGAAAGCCCTGGCGCCGCTGATCCGAGGGACGGCGGCCAACCTGTCGGCCACGGACGAGGCCAGGCGCGTGCTGACCGGCCCGATCGCGCGAGGTGACACGGCGGTCGTGCAACGGCACCACGAAGCTATCGCCGAGCGGGTGCCGGGCGAGCTGGCAAACTACAAAGCGCTGTGTGCTGCGATCGAGAAGATGCTGGGCTAGAGCGGCGGGATATCCCACAACGAGAACTTGCCCATGGGGCGCAGGTAGCCGCGGATGGGCGCGATCCAGCCCACCAGATCGCCGTAGCGCACCTTGACCCAGAAATCACCGCGGCGACGTCCGATGACGTTCACGACGGTCTCGGGCTCGAGCGTGGCGATGCGGCGCTGTTTGGGACCGGCTTTGGCGCGCATGATCACGCGTACGCGGGCGCGATACCGAAAGGCGTTGTGCACGGCGGGCGCGCGACGCGGGGCCACCGCAAAGGCCAACTGCGCGGGGCGACGGGGCGTGAGGAGGTCAGTCGGGTCGTCGGCGCTGAGTCGACTACGGCGCAGCTCTGAAGCTGCCACGCGCGTTTCCGGGGCCCTGATCACAGGCGCGGGCGCTGGCGCGGGGGCGGCTGCGGGCTCCGGGGCGTCGGCCTGGGTCGTGGACTCACCGGCCGGTGCGTCGGCGCTGGCCGAGACGGTGCCTTCCATGTCGCTGAACGCCAATCCGACGATTGTGGCGAGGGCAAAGAGGGCCGCCCGGCCCCAGAGCGGACTGGGGCTCTGGGGAAGCACGGCCACCTCCGGCTCGGGAAGATGGATCGGTGTGGCCGCGTCGTGATCGATGTTGTAAACGGCTGCGGGGGCCAGCGGCGCTTGATGCTCCACCTCGCGCTCGGGCGGGGCTGCGGGGCTGGTCAGGAGGCTGGTGATCAGAATGTCGCGCAGCTCCTCGAAGCTGTTGGCCAGGCAGGGGACCGCCACAAAGGCCGCGCTGTCCCCGGTGGCCTGCGTGATCTCGTATTTGACGGCCGCGGTCCAGGCGTCCCAGCTGTCGGAGTCGCGGAACGCCTCGAGGAGCTTCTTCTCCAAAACCCACGGAGCCGCCCAGCACTCCCAGGCGCTGGGCGTAAACGCGACGAAGACGCCGGGCTCTGGAGGCTGTACAAACAGGCTGAGGAAGCGATCGTCGTCGCCGTCGGACTCCCCGAAGAGCCCGTCGTCGAAGCTGAGCAGTCGCAGAGACTGGCTGTCCAGGAAGTAGACGTTGGCGCCGCCGTACCATTGAACGATCGCCTCGCCGGGGCCGACGACCATGCCCGCAAAGGACGTGACGGCGGCGGGTCCGCGCTGGCGGGAGGCCTCTCCCATCCGCTCGCAGTGGGCGGCAAAGCCGACTGGGGAGCCGGTTCCGACCGCCGCAAGCGTGCGCCGATCGTCCAGCGTTTCGCACACGGGATCGGGCAACAGCTGACCGTCGTTGCGGTCGATCTTCGCCTGGACGGCGTGCCGGGTCGTAGCAGTCACGGTGGATAGTTCGGGACATCTGCCCGAAATCTAAAGATGTTACGCCTGACGGGGCCCGGTCAGGGCGAGTACCAGGGCAGGCTTTCAGGCTCCGGACTGCGCTTTGGCAGACCCAACAGTGTGATGCTCGGCGACGACGCAGCACGCTGTACTCGGGGCGCGTCGGCCCGCGGCGAGATCACGTCGGCGATCCGCGCGGCAGCGTTCTGATCCAGCGGGACGCAGCCCGACACACCCAGGCGCTCCAGGGCCGTCATACGCCACTTTGGCACGCGATCCGCCAGCATGACGACCGGCGCCGGCCGCCCCGCGAGGTTCCAGGCGCCCAGCCAGCGCTCCAGCTCGTCCCACTCGACCGGCCACGGAATCAGATACAGGCCCGGGGCCGGGCCCCTGCGGCGTGGCAGGGCGTCACGCAACAGCGCGGTTCGCCGCAATAACAGCCCAAAAAGCGGGCCCAGATGTCGCATTACGTCATGCCAGCAACGCGAGTCCGGTCCCAACACCAGCACATGCATTCGAGTCATCGCATTCTCCCCCGGCTCACGCACGCATGCACGCGACGTGCCGAACAGGCGTTCGGTCTACAGCACACAGTCTGGGTGGGGACGCCACGCCCGAGATGGGGGCCCGCTGCCACAAAAGCGAGGGCGCCGCGCCACATCTTCAGAGGCGCCGGTCGATAACGTTGCAAAAAACGAACAAGCGTTATAAAGTGCACCCAGCTCTACCGGAAGTTGTTGTTGTTATTGCTGTTGTTGGGGAGTTGGGGTTGAAGAGCACGTCTGCGCTGCCTGCGCTGGTTCTACTATTTTCATCGATCTTTGGATGCGTTGCGACGGATGAACACGCTGTCCCACCGCCATCGCCGCGGGAGGCGCCCGCCGAGGCGATCTTCGCGGTCTCTGACCTGACCGCTGCGGGCCAATGGGCGGTCTCGTCCGTGTTGGACGCACCGGAGGGCGCCACGCGGATCGGGCTGCTGATCGACCTGACGCAAACCGGCGTCCTGCCCATCGTCGAGGTGCGTGGCTACGACGTCTGGGGGACGCCGACCGCGTGGATGACGGCGGAGGTCACCTGGGCCGAGCACCCGTACGCAGTCGCCCGTGCGGATGTGGGCGCGCCGATCTTCGGTGCTCAGCTGCGTGTGCCCAGCGCAAACGCGACGTCGCTGGCGCACGTGACCGTCTCAGCGGTGGTCCCCGAGCTGGCCGACATCGGCAAGGCGGACACGGCCACCCAGACCGGGGCGCTGAGCTTGGACGCGGCGATTCAGCCCCGCCATGCCTGGGGCGCACGCAAAACCAAGTGCACGTCGTGGGACCCCAACAAGTCGAAGATGGCGATTCACCACACCGTGACGCCGCCGACCGCATATGGCACCTACGAGGCGCGGCTGCGATCGATTCAGGCCTATCACATGGATACGCGCGGCTGGTGTGATGTCGGCTACCACTTTCTGGTCACGGCGGACGGCCGGGTCTGGGAAGCGCGACCGCTCAAGCATCGGGGGGCGCATGTGGGCGGTCACAACACCGGCAACGTCGGCATCAGCTTTGTCGGGTGCTTCGACGGATCGGGCTGCGGCTCGATGGGCGCGATGGCGGTCCCGCACGCGATGCTGGACGCGGCGGCGGGCGTGATCGCGGCGCTGTCGGCCGATCACAACATCCCGATCAGCACGTCCAAGGTCAAAGGGCACAAGGATCACTCGGGCGCGTGGACCACCTGCCCCGGCAAGGACCTGTACGCGCGTCTGGGGGACCTGCGCGAGCTGGCCGCACACCCGGCGGCGCACCCGGAGGAGCCGGTGGTCGAGGATGTGCCTGAAGAGCAGCCCGAAGAGCAGCCCGAAGAGCAGCCTGCGAACGATCCACCGCCGGTTGGCGGGCCCGGAGCGGTGACTGCCACGGCCACAAACGGCGTCTGGGGCGGAGTGCTGCCGGGCGCCATTCTGCACATCGCAGGGCACGGCGCGCGGGTCGCGGACTCCGCGGGGCAGGCGACGTTTGACCTGCCCGCAGGCAAGCATCTGATGACAGCCTACGCCAAGGGGTTCAGTGCGGTGTCTGTAGAGCTGGACGTGGCCGGCGACGCGCAGGCGGTCCAGGTGCCGATGAACGAGAGCCCGGGATGGGCCTCTACAGGGCGCCAGCAGGGCGTGGTGTGGGACCGCTCAAAGACCACCAGTCCGTCCGGCTGGGGCAACGTGCGCATCGACCACGCCATCGTCATCTGCGACTGTGGCGTGGCGGTGCAGGTGCGGGCGGGAGACGCCTACTGGGCGCTGGACGTACCGCCCGGTTCGCACACGTTCACTGCGACCGCGTCGGGTTATCAGGCGCGCTCGGAGACCGCGACCGTGGGTGTGGGCGCCAGTCAGTGGGGATCGCTTGGGTTGATGCCCAACTGATCGGTCCGATACACCTCCAGAAGGCGCGCAATCGGCTTACCGCGCGCGATTAGCATCCAGAACGCCAGACCGTAGAGCGGCACGGGCAGCCAGACGCGGACGACCGGTGACGCGATGGTGATCGCGAGCCAGTAGTACGACGCGCCGATGACCACCGCCGTCAGCGCGGTGCGGCCGGCGATTCCGCTGCCGGCCAGGCGGAAGGCGCGCCAGAACAGCCCGTAATCGCGAAAGCGGCGCTTGTGGAGCAGCCGGTCGCGCACCACTGAATACGCCTTGCCCAGAATGATGCCCAGCGGGGCGATGCATAGGACCGAGCACACCACGAGATACAGCACCAGGCAGCACAGCGACGCGACGAGCCCGATATCCGGCATCGCCCCGCCCGCGCGCAGATGCGCCTCGGTGGCCAGCAGGGTCTTGATGACGCCAATGACCATTGGAAAGGCCAGCAGTCGCACGGTGAGAACGGCGAGAACGGTGAGTAGAATGATGAACAGCATCATCCACAGCACGGCCCGAAATTCCCGCCACCAGACGCCGAGCTGGGACCGGATGTAGCGCCACACGCCGGACTCGAGCTCACCGTCAAGTACCTGCGACGGATACCGCAGCTGCTCGATGACGATGGGCCGTAAAACGGTGTACGCAACCAGCGCTGTAGCCCCAGCGACGGCCGGTGCATACAGGTCGATCACCCAGGTCAGGTTGGAGATGACGTGGATTGCGCTATCCAGAACGGCGGACTGCTGGGCAGCCAGGACGCCGTCGAACAGGTGCTTCACGACGCCCAGAGCCGCCATCGGATCCAGCGGCGCCAGGGCCAGCCCCTCTTGCAGCGCGGCGATCAGCTCGGCGATATCGGGGTCGCCGATGAACAGCACGTAGTGAATGAAGGCGTCCGTGACCACGAGATTGGGTGCACCGAACGCGGCCAGGCCGACCTGGATGGTCTGCACGCTGACCACAAAGCCGATCAGCGTGCTCAGCAGAACCAGGACGGCAGCTGCGGTCATCAAGAAGAGCGGCACGGTCTGCCATGGCGAGCGCTCTCGATAGGTCCGAAAACGGATGAACAGCAGCACCAGGATGCCGAGCGCCAGCATATCCAGGGCCCGCTCGAACCAGCTGAGCCACGCCGTGCGTGAGACGACGACGCGCCGGAACAGGTCCAGGTTCAGGGCGCCGCGCTGGGACTCCAGGGCGGCCAGGACGTCGTCGACATTGCGCGCGTCCCGCAGCTCTTGTGCAAAGGCATCCGTGTCCATCAGCGGGGCCTCGTCGTCGTTATCGATGCTGATGCCGCGATTGGGCGCCGCTTCGGTGAGCACCTCCACGACCTGACCGTAAATGAGCAGCAGGGCGATGGCGCTGACGATGACGGCTTTGGCGCGGCTCATCGGTCAGCGTTGGAGCGTCTCGATGCGTTTCTGTAGCCGCTCCACGCGCCGCTCGAGCGCCTTGACGCGGCGCTGTGCCCTGGCGCCGGCGGCGAGGCTGGCGACCCGCCGCTTGAGGCCACGCCGCCAGCGCTCGGCCTCCTTGTGGTGCCACTTCTGCGGCATAGCGGCGATCGCGCTCTCCAGACGCGGCAGGTCCGCGCGAACCCCGACCTTGACCAACACGCGCGCTGCGTTGCGGAGAAGCGTGGGGTCGCCGCCGGCAGCGAGGATGGCGCGCAGCGCGGTCAGGACCTTCTCGGCGGCGGCGTCCGAGTGTTTGGCTGCCGCGCCCAGCGCCGGCACGATCACCTGGCGGTTTGTGAGGGGCGTCGCCGGCAGCCGCAGCGCCGAGATGATCTCATCGAGGGCCCACGAGGCTTTTATGGACGCCAGCCCGGCGGCGGCTCCTTTTGCCAACAGACCGCGCCAGGACTGCAGTCGAAGCGCCTTGGCGAGGAGCTGCTTTGGGGCCTTGGCGCCGGCGGACGTCCCGATGGCCTTGAGCGCCGCGCTGCGTACATGAACGCTGGGATCCTTGGTCGCGGGGCCGCGCAAAACGTCGACGACAGAGCCCTTGCAGGCCCCCAGCGCTTTGGCGACAGCGGCGCGCACCCGGGCAGCATCGGCCGGGGTCGGGCGGGCGACATGCATGCTGGTGCGCAGGGCCAGGCACGCGGCCTTGTCGGCGATGGCGCCCAGCGCTTTGGCGGCGGCGATGCGCACCATGCGGGGCTGGCGGTCCGAGCCCACAACGTAGGCCAGCGTTTTGACGTCCTGTGCGTCGCGTTTGCCGGCCCCCAATGCCGCGGCTGCAGCCGTGCGGGACCAGGCGCCGGAGCCGCCTTCGACCTGGGCACGCAGCAGCTTGCGCGGTACGTCGAGCTTCATCTCAGCCAGCAGGTCGCCGTCGGGGTCCACCTCGACCCGGGTCGGGCGCGCCGCGCGAGGCAGGATGACGGTCTGGGTCTTTTCGCGGATGTGCACACGGTGGGTCTCGCTCTGAGCACCGGAGCCGGTCACGCGGATCGACAGCGGAAAGTCGAAGAGCTGAGGCTGCTTTTGCACCACGCGCACGCGCACTTTGCCGGCCGCGGCATCGTCGCGCACGCGAACATCCAGCACGGGATGACCCGCGGAGCGAACCCACTGGTCAAAGAAAGCACCCAGGCTGCGGCCCGACGCGGCCTCCATCGCACGTTGAAGGTCGTGGGTGTCGACCAGCCCACCAGCCGCGACCCCGGCCGCGAGGTAGCGCGCGACGCCGGCCAGAAAGAGCGGCTCGCCCAGCTCGGCGCGAAGCATATGCAGGACCCATGCGCCCTTGGCGTAGGTGTGGGCGTCGAACATGCTGCCCGGACGGTCGAAGCGGTAGGTGACCAGGGCGCGCTTGTATTTGGCCGTCTCGCCCAGGTACCAGCGCCGCATGCCGAACAGCGACTCCTGAGCGCGTGTCGTACCGCTCTCACGCCGGAAGACCAGCGACGTGAAGTACGTCGCAAAGCCCTCGTTGAGCCAGATATGCGCCCAGTCGCGACAGGTCACCAGGTCGCCGAACCACTGATGGGCGGCTTCGTGCACGACCAGGCCGGCGGGCTCGTACCCCAGGGCCACCGACTCATCGTGCGCAGCCAGCTCGCGGGCCAGCGTGGTCGCGGTCACGTTCTCCATGCCGCCGATGGGGTAGTGCGAGGCCAGGGTCTGCGAGTATTTGCTGTAGGGATACGGGCGCCCCGTCAGCGACGCCAGGTGCTTCAGCGAGAAGTCGGTGGGAGCTCGCAGCCGCTCGACCATGGACTTGTCCTCCGTGTAGCCGACAAATAACGCCGGAGCAGCCAGCTTCTCGCGCCAGATCTGAAACCGGCCGATGCACAGCGACAGCAGATACGCCACGTGTGGGCGCTTCATTGCCCAGCGGACCGTGCGCTGCTCGCCGTCGACGGTCTCGGACACCAGCGCGCCATTGCCAATGACGCGATAGGCGGAGGGGACGGTGACCGTCACGTCGCTCGTGAAGCGGTCGTTGGGGTAGTCCCAGACGGGCAGCCAGCCGCGCGTGAACGAGGTCTCGCCCTGGGTCCACACCTCGGGGACGCGCTCGCCGTCGACGTCCGCGGTGACGAAGTGCATGCCGTCGACCGGACTGCCGGAGTAGCGCACTTCAACGGTTGCCTCCGCCTTCAGTCCGACAGGCGTAGGCAAAATGATCGCGAGCACGTCGCCGTCGCGCTGAAACTTCAGCGGCGCGCCTTTGGCGTCGGTCACCGCAGAGATCGTCAGCGCGGGCGCGGCATGGATGAGAACCCGATTGCGCGGTACGCCAACCGCCTTGAACCTGTGGCTGACCGAGCCGGACACGGTGCCTGCGGCCGGATCGACGGTGATTTTGGCGGCGACATGGACAAAGTCGACCAGGCGATCCGGCGGGACGTGTCGTGAGGCATCAGGACCGTGAAAGTCACCGCCGAGCGCGGGCGCACCGCCGAGCAGCACAACGAACAGCGCAAGTGCGGCAAACGAGGGGCGAGCCGGTGGCATGCTCTTTGCGACGCGTTGGGGCCGGAGGTGACTTATGAATCGGATAATCATCGTCAGTCTGTTCACATCACTCATCGGGAGCGCTTGCACGGGACTATCTACCACCCCGACAGGCGATCCGGCTAATCCGACGACGCCCACGAATGGGCCTGAGGAGGTTGAGCCGACCGCCCCGCCCGCACCGACACAATTAGTCTATGAGGGCACCTATGACACCAAGGCCCAATGGGACCTCAGCGGACCGTTTGCGGGCAGCGCGACAGTCGGCGATGTCGCGGCGGAGATCGTGGTGGACGAGGTCGCCGGTCTGATCGGCGTGCCCGAGTCCATGCAGGACGCGGTGCGCGAGAAGATCGCGGACGCCATCTTCGACAAAGTGCGCGACCATGTGGACGCAAATGCGCCCGACGCGCTGCAGCCGGACGGCGAGCTGTTCCTGGCGCTGTCCAAGACGTTTGCGACCGTGGAGGTCGAGACGCGGATGACGCTGACCCCGGACGAGGATGATCCGGACGCGCTGCACGGCACGGAGCGGATCACTGCCATGCGCGTGCCTTATGACGGCGAGCTTCACGACCTGCCGATCGACCAATTGGGGCTGGGTGACGACGCCAAGCTGGTACTGGAGGCGGACGTGACGGCGCAGGTCACCGACACCAAGACGCTGGCCTTCGACGACCACTCGTTCGAACTGCGACTCGGCTCGATGGCGGGGTGGGTCATGACCGTGCTGATGGAGTTCAACGAGAGCCCCACCGAGGAGGAGCTGAACGACGGCCTGGTGTGCATCGCGCTGGCGGACTCCATCACGAACGGCGACGAGATTGAGCTGAGCGTGCTGTGGTTTGACTTCACGCTGGACAACTCCCTGTTGGAGAAGGCCTGCGACAAAGCGTACGGGCGCCTCGCTGAGAAGATGCTGGGCATCTTGTCGTTCGACACGGGCATTGTGCTGGGTGGTGAGATGACCGCGATCGACGCGGACGGCGACCAGATCGTGGACATGCTGAGCACCGAGGGCGGCAGCTACAGCGGCGTCCTGACGATGTTGCCCGGCCCGCTGGACCCGGTAGTGCTGGTCAGCGGCACCAGCGAGCGCGTCGAGACGGAGTAGCTATCGAAACAGGTCGCCGAGCGCGCGAAAGACCTCGATGCGGCTGTGATAGAAGCTGGCCACGGTCGCAAAGCGCGTCAGGCTCTTGTGAATGACCTTGTATGCGCGGCGCTCGCACAGCGCACGATCGTCCTTTGAGAGCGTCTTCTCCACGTCCAGGGCGCGCTTGCGGGCGGCGAGGATCTGCGCGCCGTGCTCGGCCAGGTGCTCCTGAAACGCCTGGACGCCGCGATCGAGATCGGCGTCCTCGCGCTTGTTGGCCTCTTCCGCCAGCGGCGCGATCGCGGCGTCCAGCAGACGTCCGATCTCATCGGTGACGGAGGCACACGCCTCGGGCGCCGGCGGCAGCTTCGGCTTGGCGGGCTTCGGCTTGGACGTCTTGGGTTTGGGCGGTGTGGCCACGCGCGGCTTTGCGCGAGGCGGCGCCGTCTTGACCTTGGGGGCGGGGCTCGCCTTCTTGGGTGGCGTCGGCTGCGCGACGGCAAACACCGACACCACAGCGACCAACGTGGCGGTCATCACGACGTGCGCCGGATGTTCAGCTTGCCGATGCGCCGGTAGATCGTGGCGCGCGAGATCCCGAGCCTGCGCGCCGCCTGAACCAGGTTGCCTTCGCACAGCTCGACCGCGCGCTCGATGATCCGCGCCTCAACGTCTTCCATGGTGGGTATGTCGTCGGCGGTGCGTACGGTCTCGGCCAGCATCGCGTCAAAGGCGCGCGGCGCGCGGCGTCCCGGATCGTCGGCCTGGCGCCCGGTGCGAAACGCATGTGGCAGGTCGCGTACGCGGATTCGCTCTGTGTCTGCGATGACCACGGCGTGGCTGATGATGTTTTGCAGCTCGCGCACGTTTCCGGGGTAGTCGTAGTCCAGCAGAAGACCCAGCGCGTCGTTGTGGAAGCCGACGATCCGCTTGCTCTCCTCTTTGGAGGCGCGCTCTAGAAAGTGCTGGGCCAGCAGCGGTACGTCGCCCTTGCGCTCTCGCAGCGGCGGCAGCGCGATCGGAAAGACCGCCAGCCGGTAGTACAGGTCCTCGCGGAAGCGGCCTTCCTTGACCTCGTTTTGCAGGTTGCGGTTGGTGGCGCACACAACGCGAACGTCCAGCTTGATGCGCTCGTTGCCACCCAGGCGCTCGATCTCGTGCTCCTGCAGCACGCGCAGCAGCTTGGACTGCAGGACCATCGGCATCTCACCGATCTCGTCCAGGAAGATGGTGCCGCCGTCGGCGATCTCAAACTTGCCCTTCTTGCGGGAGACGGCGCCGGTAAACGCCCCCTTCTCAAAGCCGAACAGCTCGCTCTCGAGCAGTGTCTCTGGAATGCCCGCACAGTTGACCGGCACAAACGGCCCATCTCCGCGCCGCCCGTTGTAGTGCAGGGCTCGGGCGATGAGCTCCTTGCCGGTGCCGCTGTCGCCTTGCACCAGCACGGTCACGCGGCTGTCGACGGCGTGCCGCATCAGCTCAAACACCGGCTTCATCTGCTCGGCCGTGCTGAGGATCTGGTCAAACTTGTAGCGTGTGTGCAGCTCATCGCTCAGCTGAGCCAGCTTGCTGTGCAGGTCCAGCTGAGAAAACGCGTTCTTGGTCGAGACGTACACGCGCTCGAGAAACGCGTCGGTCTTGGTCAAAAAGTCGAACGCGCCCAGACGAATGGCGTCGATCGCCATATCGATGGTGCCGTGCGCGGTGATGATGATGATCGGCAGCGCCGAGTCGTGACGCCGCAGCTCGTGAAACAGCTCCAGCTCCTGGTAGTCCGGCAGGTGCAAATCCAGGATGACGATGCCGTTGAACCCCTCCCGCATGACCGCCAGCGCCTCGGCGCCGGTGCCCGCAGTAGTCACGCGATAGCCGTGCTGCGCGAGGTTGATCTCAAGCAGTTGGCCGATCTCCGGCGTGTCGTCCACGACGAGGACGTGCTGGTCACCTGGGCTCATGAAGGTGGCAACTATAACCGGCTTACGACCGCGCTGGAAAGCAATTCAGCGACCTGCTCATCCGAGTATCCAGCCTCGGTCAACACCGCGACCGTATGCTCGCCCAGGCGCGGTGCTGGGCCGATGTGCTGTTCGTCACCCGGTTGCATCACCGGCGTTTTGTACTGACGCAGCGGCTCGTCTGCGCCGGTCTGCTTCATGGAGAAAAACGCGTCTCGGGCGACGTGCTGCGGATGCTCGGGCAGCTCAGCCAGCTCCAGCACCGGCTCGACGCAGGCGTCCCGGTCGGCGAAGAGCGCGGTCCAATTCTCGCGGGTGCGGGTCTTGAAGAGCGCGGCGATCTCGACCTTCATAGCGGCGTCCTGGCCCATGTGACGACGGCGCCAGTCCGGTTTGTCCACGGCCTCGCAGAACGCCGACCAGAACTTGGGCTCCAGCGCCGCCAGCGTCATGTAGCCGCCGTCCTTCGTCTCGTAGACGCCGTAGCAGGCAGCCGAGCCGTTGAGTCGGTCGGTGCCGCGCGTCGGCTGCTCGCTGCCGTGCAGAGTCGTCGCCATGGTGAGCACGTTGAACGCCATGGCGCCCTCGGTCATCGAGACGTCCACAAAGCGCCCCTCGCCCGTCGTGCTGCGCGCGTGCAGCGCCGCCAGGACGCCGACCATGCCGAAGAGACCGCCGCCTGCCACGTCCGCAAGCTGGAACCCCGCCATCTGTGGCGGACCACCCTCCTTGCCGGTCATGGCCAGGGAGCCGCCCAGCGCGCAGTAGTTCAAGTCGTGGCCGGCGCGATCCCGATAGGGCCCCGTCTGCCCGTACCCCGTGACGGACGCGTAGACCAGACGCGGATTGACCGCACGCAGGGCCTCATAGCCGACACCGAGACGGTCCATGACGCCCGGCCGAAACGACTCCAGCAGAACGTCGGCGCCTTCCACCAACTTTTTGAGCACGTCCGCGCCACCCGGCTTCTTCAGGTTCAGCGCAATACTGCGCTTACTGCGATTGAGGCCGATGAAATGGACCGACATGCCGCCGTGCTGCGGCGGTAGGAAGCGAACCCAGTCCCCGCCCTGCGGCGCCTCGACCTTGATGACGTCGGCGCCCATGTCCGCAAAGAGCAGACTCAGGTACGGTCCGGGAAGCAGCCGGGTGAGGTCCAGGACCTTCAACCCGGCGAGGGGGAGTGTCATGGGTCGCGCGTCAGGCTAGCTGGCCTGACCGAAGACCTGCTCAAGCTGCAGGGCGAGCGTCATGTCGCCGGTGATCATCAGCTTGCCCAACATGAACAGCTGCTGGCCCTGGTAACCCTCTTCCTGGTTGACCATGCCGATGAAGTCGCGCGCGTCCATGGCGACCGTGCAGTCGGCGTTGTCATCTTCGCCCTCGGCGACGCTCGACGCGGCCAGGTTCAGCGTCCATGCGCCGCCACCGTCGCCGTTCAAGTTGAACTGGTAGGTCGCGCCGATCTCCTTGAGCGCGGCCTTGGCCTTGTCGTCGGTCTGGATGCGGTTGTCGATGGCGCTGAAGAACTCGCCGGCGTTTGCAAATGCCATGTGTGTTGTCTCCTGGTGAGCTATGAGTCGGGGACTGATTACAACGCAGTGCGCCGTATGTCAATGGCCCAGGGCGCCGGCCAGGCCACTGATGAAGGTCGTCACGGCAGCGGTGCGTTCCGCTGCGGCGGTGCGATGCGCCAGGTCGACCAGGGCCGTGCCGACGACCACGCCGTCAGCCCCCTGGGCCATGCGTGCGGCGTCTTCGGGGGTGCGCACTCCAAAGCCAACGACGAGCGGGCGATCCAGCTGCCCCCGCACCTCGGCGACGCGCTCCGCGATCGAGCCGCGCCCCTCCAGCGACAGCCCCGTGACGCCCGTGACGCTGACGTAATAGCCAAACGCGTCGCAGATGGCCCGCGCGGCGTCCACGCGACCGCCATCGCTGACCGGAGTGAGCAGCGGGATCAGCGCCAGCCCCTCTGTGCGCAGCGCGGCGTGAAACGGACCGGCCTCTTCCGGCGGCAGATCGACGCACAGCGCCCCACAGACGCCGGCCCGTGCCGCGGCGGCCGCCAGGCGCTCGTGTCCGTACCGAAAGTAGGGGTTGTAGTAGCCGAACAGGATGACTGGGGTGTCGTGCCGCTGACGGAACCGCGCCACGACCTCCAGCAGCTCGTCGATGCCGAACGGGCTCTGCAGGGCGCGCTCGGCGGCCAGCTGAATGACAGGGCCGTCCGCCATCGGGTCCGAGAAGGGCACGCCCAGCTCGATGATGTCGGCGCCGCCCGCGACGAGCGCGTCCAGCAGCTGCTCGGTGGTCGCCAGGTCCGGATCGCCGGCCGTGATGTACGGAACCAACACCGGACGCGTGCGCTCGGCAAAGACGCGCTGCAGTCGCTCGATTCCGGAGCTCAAAAGCCGGCACCCGGGCGACGGACGGCGATAGCGTCGATCTCGATGGCGACCGACTTGGGCAGGCGGCTGACCTCGACTGTCGCGCGCGCGGGCTTGTGGTTGGGGAAGTAGGTCCCGTACGCCGCATTGACCGCGCCGAAGTCGTCCATGCTTGCCAAAAAGATGGTGGTCTTGGTGACGTCGGTGAAGTCACAACCGGCGGCGCGCAACACGGCCAGCAGGTTGTCCATGACGCGATGGGTCTGGGCGGTGATATCGCCGTCGACGAGCTCGCCCGTGGCGGGATCGATTGGGATCTGCCCGGAGCAGAAGACCAGCTCCCCGTTCATCGGGGCGGCGATCGCCTGGCTGTAGGGGCCGATGGCAGACGGCGCGTCCATTGAAGAGATCGAGTGCACAACAGCTCCTTACAAGGCGATGAGCAGCGCGATAGTCAGCGCGCCACCCAGAATCATGACGGTTGCGGTGTAGCCGATGATGTCCCGGGCGCGCAACCCGGTGATGGCGAGCAGAGGTACGGCCCAGAACGGCTGCAGCATGTTGGTCCACGCGTCGCCGTAGGTCAGCGCCAGTACGGACTTGGGGATGAGATCGGGGAAAGCCGCGGCGCCCTCGATAACGATGCGTCCCTGCACGACCCACTGCCCGCCGCCGCTGGGCACGAACAGATTGACCAGCCCGGCGCTGAAATACGTAAAGATCGGGTACGTGGTCTCTGTTGCCAGCTCGGCGACGCCCGCCGAGATGACCGCCCCGAGCCCGGTCACGACCATGATGCCCAGGATGCCGAAGTACAGCGGAAACTGCAGGATGATGCCGGCACACCCGCGAGCCCCGTCGCCGACGGCGCGCACGTACCGAATCGGCGTGCCCTGGAAGAGGAGGCCCAGAAACAGAAAGGCGTAGTTGAGGTTGTTGAAGCTGAGCTTGAACTGTCCTTTGAGGATCTCGTATTCGAGCCAGCCCAGGGCCATGGCGCACAACAAGACCACGACGAGCTCGCTGCCCTCCATGGCCTCAGCGGGCGTCCGGCCGCTCCTGGTCTGGGTAAAGAAGCGGATAACGAGCGATATGAGCCGATGCACGCCCAGAGCCACGATGGCAGCGTTGACCCCGGCGTAGATAAAGCGGCGTGCGCCCCAGTCCGCGGCCATGTCCACAAAGACCACCGCGGACCAGACGGCGGCGGCCAGCGCCAGGGCCAGCGCAACGTTGCTGCGGACCTCGGGCTCTGTGTCGTCGGTCGCCGCGCCGCCGTCGAACGGGACGAACTCGGCCTCGTTGCGCGGCACCAGAAACAGGCAAAACAGCGGGATGGCGAGCAGCAGCGTGCCGCAGATGGTGAAGTTCATCGACGAGAAGAGCGTGTCACTGAGCGGCACGCCGGCCGTACCCTCCGCGAAGGGCTTGACGGCTTTGAGCGGGATAGAGCCACTCAGACCGCCGCCCCAGATCATCAAGCCCGTGTAGCCGCACGCGCCGAGCAGCGGATAGTGGTGCGGGATGCCTCGCGCCAGCGCCTGACGGCCGACCTCGCGAGCGATCATCGCGCCGACGATCAGGCCCAGGCCCCAGTGGATGAGCGCCATGCCGCAGGCGGTAAACGCCACGACGACGACCTGCTGCCCAAACGTGCGCGGGAGGCGCGCTATCGCCTGAACCACGCGTGCTACCGGCGGGGACGAGGCGAGCGCGTGGCCGGTGACCAGCATCAGGCACATCTGAAACGCGAAGTAGAGCAGCGCCTTGTCGATGGGCTTTGGCGGCAGGAAGATGAAGGCCTTCCACGCGCCGACGGTCGTAACCAATTTGTCGGAGAGGTCCGCTCCATCGCTGAAGGCGTTGCCGAAGAGCACGGCAGCGGCGGCCACCACGAGCGTGAGCAGCACGGCCAGGAGAAACGGATCCGGCATCCAGCGCCGGGCGACGCGATCAAGCGTGCTGCCGAGACCGCGAATCATAGCTGCCGGTAAATGCGCATGACCGAGTCGATCGGCTCCGGGTCCCGGCCCGGCCGGTCCACGATAAAGAACGGCGCGCGCGTCATCTCGTGCTTCTCGGCCAGCATTGCACCCGGCGAGTCGGCCACGCCCTCCTCGAACCAGACGATCTCGTCGATGTACTGCCAGACGCCCTTGTTCTTGAGAAACTCGGTCGCCTCGCCGCATTTCCGGCACTCAGAGCCGTCTTTGAGGCGCTTTTTCACCATGGTGACTTTCATAGCCAGGGCACTGTAGGCGTCTCTGCGATTTGTGGCAATCGCGGCCCGTTTCCGGTATCCGATCGTCATGATCATGCGCCTCTCAGCCCTCATCTGGATAGCTGTCGCGGCGCTCGCGTGCGGTGGCGAGGACCCACCTGCGGAGCCGGTCGCGGATACGACTGGAGAGGACACCGGGGCGACGATCGCGCCCGACGTCAATTGCACAAATGCCTGCAAGCGGGCCGCCCGATGCGCCGACGCGTTGGTGACGGAGGCCGACTGCAACAAGCTGTGCGAGGACGCGGACAAGCCCCAGGATTACGCCTGCTGCCTGCAGTATTCGGCTGATTGTCACGACGTGACTCGGTGCGTGCAGGGCTTCGAAACCGGCTGCGACCCGAGCAAGAGCGACCCCTGGATGCCGCTGGACGCCTTCGACGACTGCAGCTGCGGTAACGAGGGCGACTTCCAGTATTGGAAGACACACGAGTGCAAGGAGTCCGGCGCCGGCCACCCATGCCCCACCGGGCACGTGTGCTACAAGCCGCCGAACTCGATCAGCTCGGCCTTCTGCACGGTGGACTGCACGCTGGACGCCAGCGTCTGCTTCGAGGGCAGCAACTGCACGGACACCCCGCAAAGCAACTACTGCAAAAAGACGTCGACGCGTTAGATGGGTGAATCCAAGCTCAAGCGCAGCCTGACTCTGACGGACGTGGTGGCGCTTGGGATCAACGGCGTCATCGGGCAGGGGATCTTCCTGCTGCCGGGTCTGGCGGCCGCGCGTCTGGGCCCCGCGTCGATCGTCAGCCTGGCGCTTGCCGGGCTCCTCTGCTTTCTGCTGGCGATCTGCTTCGCCGAGGTGGGCAGCCGCTTCCGGTCCACGGGCGGCGCCTACATCTACGCCCGAGAGGCGTTTGGCGACTTTGTCGGGTTCGAGGTCGGCTGGATGACCTGCTGCGTGGCGGTGATCTCCTGGGCCGCGCTGGCCAACGGCTTCACCGTAGTGCTGGCGCACTTTATACCCGGCGTCGACCAGGGGTGGGTGCAGAAGATCACCGCCATCGGGCTGATGTTCGCGCTCATGGGCGTCAACCTCTTCGGCGCCAAGGCGGGCGCCAAGGTCTCCACGTTCTTCTCCATCGCCAAGCTCATCCCGCTGACGTTGTTCATCGTGGTCGGCCTCCTGCACATCGACACCAGCTTGTTCACGCCGTTTTCGCCGCACGGGTACAGCGACCTGGCCGGCACCACGCTGCTGATCATGTACGCGTACGTCGGCTTCGAGACGCTGGTGGTCCCTGCCGGCGAGATGGCCAACCCGCAGCGTGCGGTGCCGTTGGCGCTGGTCACCGTCATGACCATCGTGGCCATCGTTTACATCCTGGTGCTCACGGTCGCCGTCGGCACGCTGCCGGAGCTGGCGGGGCACGGCAATCCGGTCGCGGCCGCATCCGCGCGCATCATGGGACCGATCGGCGGCGGCATCGTGGCGGTCGGCATCGTCATCAGCGTCTTCGGGACCAACTCGGGCGCCGCGCTGGTCAGCCCACGCCGCTTCTACGCACTGGCAGAGCGCGGCGACCTGCCCAGATCGATCGCCGAGACCAACCCGAAGACCGGCGCTCCTACGCGCGCCATCGTGCTGTGCTTCGCGCTGTCCGCCCTGCTCTCACTGACCGGCACGTTCAAGGAGCTGGCCATCCTGGCGGTCATCGCGCGCTTTTTGCAGTACATCCCGACCTGCCTGGCCGCCATCGTGCTGCGCCGCAACGACGAGTCGGATGAGCCCATCGACAGCTTCCGACTGCCGTTCGGTCCGGTCATCCCGATCCTGTCGGTGGCCCTGTGCATCTGGCTGATGGTCAACACGGCGCCCGATCGCCTGATCAAGGGCGGCATCGCGGTGCTGGTCGGTGTGCCGCTCTACTTCCTGGCCAAGAAGACCCGCGACTAGCGACAGGCGGAGTCCGGAGCCCAGACGGTGTCAGGCGCCGGGTAGGGGTTGACCGCGACCACGTCCAGAGACTCCCGGCACACGCGCAGATTCGTGCGACCACCCGTCCAGGCCAGAGTCGGCGTCGAGACGGCCCGATCGGGGACGCGCAGCATGCGTACGGTTCCGTCGCTGGCGGCCAGCGCGATGCGGGTGCTGTCGGGGCTGATGAGCAGTGGCGGGATCGGGTCGGTCGAGCCCGATGTCGTGCGCTGCAGCGAACCCGAGGCGACGTGCCAGAAGCGGACCGTGCCGTCCAGTGACGCCGTGGCCAGGGTGGTGCCGTCGGGCATGAAGCGCACCGCGCGCACCGGACCTCGGTGCGCGATAAGCGTGTGATGAAGCGCGCCGCCCGCCGAACGGAAGATGCGGGCCTTGCCGTCCGCGCAGGCCGTAGCCACCAGGGCGTCATCGGGCGACCAGACCGCGTCCAGCAGGTCCCCCCCGTGACCCGGCAGCTCGTGCTCCAACACGCCCGTCGCGGCGTCCCAGATACGGGCAAAGGTGTCGTTGCCGACCGTCAGCAGGCGCGTACCGGCGTTTGCGAACGTCTGCCGGTTGGTGCGCGGCTTGTGGCCGGCCAGCTCGCGCAGCCGCTCGCCCGTGTCGCTGAAGATCGTCACCGGCGGCTCGATGGCGCTGACGACGGCCAGCAGCGTGCGGTCGCGGCTGATCTCCAGATACTCGGGAGACGTCACCAGCTTCTCGACGCGCCGCAGGCGCTCACCGTCGGCGATGCGCCAGATACTCAGGGCGTGATCGCGCTCGAGGGTGGCGAGGCGGCCCCGGTGCAAAAAGCGCAGGTTGCGTACGGACGTCGTGTGCACGAACCGTCGCACCTCCTGCCCGGACTTCAGATCCCAGAGCACGACGTGCGGCTCGACGCCGGCGGTGGCCAGATGGGCGCCGTCGGGTGAGAAGCGCCCCAGCCAGGCGCGATTGTCGTGGCCGCGCAGCGCGTGCAGCAGGTTGCCGTCGCTGCCCCAGACACGCACGACGCCACTGGAGTAGGCGGTGGCGAAGCGCTTGCCGGCCGCGTCGCTGGTCAGCTCCGAGATGGCGCCGTCGCGCGTGGCCATCAAGCGGATCAGGCTGCCGCCGTCCAGCTCCCAGACGCGCCCGTCACCGTCCTCGGACCCGGTCAGGACGCGCTTGCCGTCGGGCGAGATCCGGGCGCGCCAGACCACCTCGTCGTGGCCGGCCAGCACCCGCTCGGTCTGCCCGATGTCGGCGTTCCAGACGATGGCGGTGCGGTCCGAAGAGCCGCTGACCACTGAGCGCCCGTCCGGCGTGAAGCGCACGTCAAAGACCACGCTCTTATGCGCCGGATCCGCGGCGATGAGCTCGCCCGTGGCCGTGTCCCACAGTCGGACGCGCATGTCGTCGCAGCCGGTCGCCAGACGGGCGCCGTCCGGGGAAAACGCCGCCGCCCAGGTGCGTCCGCCGTGTGGGAGGCGGTGCAACAGCCGCCCGTCCCGCGCATCCCAGATGATGACCGACTTGTCCCAGGAGGCTGTCGCCAGCCATCCGCTGTCCGCCGAAAACGCCATCTTGTAGGCGACGTCCGTGTGGCCCTCCAGGACAAGGCGGGTCTCGCCGTTGGAGGCGTCGTACAGCCGCACTTCGCCGTCGACAGCGGAGGTCGCGATCGTGGCGCTGTCCGGCGAATAGATCACCGGCACGATGCGCTTTGTGTGACCCGTCAGGTCAAACAGCGGCGACCAGGTTTTGGTCGACCAGACGCGGCCGGTCTCGGCGTGCGCGGCCGCCAGCTGCCTGCCGTCCGGGCTGGCCGCCACACCTCGGACACGGGGAGCCGGGCCGCGCAGTGTGCGAGTGGTGTTGGTCGAGCGATTCCACACGCGCACGTGCGGATCGCCGAGCGCGCCCGAGGCAAGCCAGCTGCTGTCGGGCGCCCAGGTCATCGTGAAGAGGCGGCCCGTGTGTCCGGTTAGTTGGTGGAGCATGCCCCCCGTTCCCGGGTCCCAGATCGTGACTCTGTCCCCGCCGAGCGTCGCCGCCAGCGAGCCGTCGGGCGACCAGCCGACCTCGTCGATCATCGGGTTGCCGGCGGGCAGGACAAACGCCAGGCCGCCCTCGCTCTCCAGCCGCTGCACCTCGTGCTCGGCCTCGCGCGCCGTCGGCCCCTCTGCCAGGCTGAGCGCGGCGCGCATGAGGGCCAGCGCCTCGGTGCGCTCCTGCACGATCTTGTGGCTCTCGGCGCGCGCGATCAAGGTGCTGACCCGCGCTTGCTGCCGCCCCTGAACGGCCAGCTGAGCGTTGGTATTGGCCTGGTTCTCGGCCTCGCGTGCGGCCCGCTCCGCGCTGATGGCCTTCTCGCCACGCCGCTCGAAGACGCGCATGCCGATGTAGGAGCCCACAGCCACGGCGGCCAGGGCCAGGATGGCGACGACGCCCAGCGCCAGCCGGATACGGCGGCGACGCACCGAGTGCGCTTCGGAGACCGTCAGAAACGTGGACGCGGGCTCGGGGAGAAAGAATGCGGCATCCCGGCGCCAGCGCAGCGCCTCCTCCAGCATCTCGGCGGTCCACAGCAGCTTGGGTCGGCGCCCGCGCTCGTGCCATAGCTCGGCGGCTGCCACGACGCGCTCACGAAGCTGGCGGTCGGCGGCGGTATCGGCCAGCCAGCCGGACAGGCGCTCCCACCGGTCGATGAGCGACTCGTGAGCCAGCTGGACGGCGACCTCGCCCTGGTCGCGTCCGCGCAGGACCGTGAGCAGGCGCGCGCTGATGAAGTGCTGCAGCACGCGTCCTGCGCGCACGGGATCGCCGCTCTGATCGAGCAGCTGGGTGCGGGTCATCTGGCGGCGCGTGCCGTCGGCGGTGACCAGGTGACACAGCAGGCGCCGGCCGATCGCGCTGTCCTCGGCGTCGGCCAGCTCGGCGTAGCTCTGCTCGGCGTGTCCGGCAAGAACGCCGGCAACTCCGCCCAGCTTGTCCAGAGACGCGCGGGCCAGACGGCGAGAGCCCTGATCGCGGTTCTCCCACAGGCGACTGACGGCAAACTGAAGGACCGGCAGGGGCGCGGCCTCGCTGCGCAGCTCGTGGACCATGGCCTCGGCCAGTCCTTTTTCCAGCTGATAGCCGAGACGGGCTGCGGGCTCGTTGAGCGCGCGCAGCATGGCGGCGTCGTCCGGCGGTCCCAGAGCAAAGACGTTTGCCAGCGCGAGGTCGGCCAGCGCCTGGTCCTGGGTGAGCCGGTGGACGAAGTCGCCGCGAATGGCGATGACGACGCGAACCGGGCTGCTGGCGTCGTCAGCGGCGGACAGCAACGCGGCGACGAAGGCCTGGCGCTCCCGGCGCGACGACGCTTGGGTGTACAGCTCTTCGAACTGATCGACCGCCAGCAGGACGCGGCCGGTGGCGAGACTGCGCAGGGCCTGTCCGACCAGCCCGGGGCTCTCCATCAGGGCGGTGGCGCTGACCCCGAAGACGTCTCCGGCGCCTGTGACGGCCTCGGACATCACGGTGTGCAGGGCGGTCATCGGCGCGGGCCCGGGCGTCATTGAGAGCACGCGCCAGGGCAGCCGCGCGCGGCGCAATCGAGGCACGGCGCCCGCGTGGATCAGCGACGACTTGCCGGCGCCGGACGGGCCGACGACCGCGACCATGGGGCGGGCGTCGATCATCGTGGCCAGCCGCGCAGCCTCGCGATCGCGGCCGAAGAACCACGTCGCGTCGGCCTCGGTGAAGGCCTGCAGAAAGCGGTAGGGCTCTCCCGTGACCTCGCCGGTGTCCGTCATGTTCTTTTCGATGTCGAGCAGGGCCTCGAGCATCGCGTCCGCGGTCTGATAGCGATCGATGGCCTCCAGGGCCAGCGCCTGGCGCAGGACATTGTCCAGCTCGACGGGCGCGTCGGGTGCGGCCAGGCAGACGGAGGCGGGGACGACGTCGTCGCGGATGAGGTCGGCCACCTGGTACGGCAGACGCAGGGTCAGCAGGCGATAGAGCACAACGCCCAGGGCCCAGACGTCCATGCGGGCGTCCGGTGACTCACCGCGCCACTGCTCCGGCGGCATGTAGCCGGGGGTGCCGGACCGGGCGGTGACCTCGCTGAGTGGGGCGTTGTCGGCCAGCAGGGGGGCGGCGTCGGAGTCCGGGTCGAGGACGGCCAGGCCGAAGTCGAGCACCTTCACCAGCCCGTCTTCCTGCACGAAGATGTTGCCCAGCTTGAGGTCGCGGTGGACCAGGCCGGCGGCGTGGGCATGGCTGAGGGCGCGGGCGACCTGGATGCCGACCGAGATGACGTCGGCGGGCGGCATGGGGCCGCGGGTGAGGCGGCCGCCGAGCGTGTCGCCGGTGAGCAGCTCCAGAACGAGGAAGGGCTGCCCCTCCCACTGCCCGAACTGGTAGACGGTGACGATGTTGGGGTGGCGGAGCCGGGCGGTGGCCCGGGCCTCGCGCTCGAAGGTGCGCAGGGCGCGCTCGCGGTCGCCGGAGCCCAGACGGACGAACTTGACGGCGCAGAGGCGGCCCAGCTTGAGGTCGCGTGCGACGTAGACCTGCCCCATACCTCCCTCGCCCAGAAAGCGGATGACCTCGAAGCCCTCGCCGAGCGTGGTGCCGACGATAGGGGTGGGATCGCCCTCGGGATGGGTCGCGGGCTCGGTCGGTGTCGCAGCGGGCCAGCGGGTGCCGTCGATCATCGGCGTCGGCTCGTCGGGCCGTGAGACCGGATCGAGCGTCCGTGTCTCTTCGTCCTTATCGATAGGCGACATGGCTCAGATGATACCGCGCTGAGCGTCAGTAGTCTGAGGTTAGCGTCCGGTGGTGTGGGGCGGTCACGTCGAAGCCGCGGCGCCACATCCAATAGTCGAGCTGCAGGGTGGTGACGTCGGCGCCGAGCGCGCGGGCGTGGTCGACGATCATGGCGCCGGCGGCGACGGTGGCGATGCGGATCTCGGTCTCTTCGTCGGTGCAGGCCGGGATGCGCTCCATGGCGTCGATACGGGCGGCGAGCGGATCGCCGTACTGGAGGACGCCCAGGTCGCGGAGCACGCGCGGCACCATGTAATCGGCATAGACGGTGAGCTGATCGGCGTCGGTGAGACCGGGAGCGCCGCGTGAGAGGCGAGCGGCGTGCAGCATGCCGGCGGCCAGCTGGGCGCGCTTGAGGAACGGCAGGCGTCGGCCGTGATAGCGGCGCTCGTCGCGAAAGGCGCGGAAGGTGCGGGCGAGGAACACCGCGTGCGCCGGGGCGGACGTGCCGGCGGCGGCGACGGCGTGCTGGAGATCACCACCGAACTCCAGGGTGAGCAGCGCGCCGATCTCGCGCAGGTGATCGACGCGCTTGTCGCTCAGTGGGAGGTCGTTTTCGCCGACGTCCAGCAGGGCGCGGGCGTAGCCGTCCAGGGTGCGACCGTCGCGGAGATCCACGCCGTCCTGGAGGGCGCGGCGAACGGCGGCGAATACGGCGAAGGCGTCGTCGGCGATGACTCCGTCAATCTCGACGGTCCACTGGGGCGCGGCCAGGTCGCCCCAGTAGCAGAAGTTGATCGCGTTGCCGAGCCAGACGACGGCGTCCAGCTCGGGGCCGGCTTCGGCCGGGAAGGCCGGGTGGTCCCACTTGGGCAGCTCGGGTGGTTTGACGGCGATCTTTTCTGCGACACGCTCTACTGCGGAGGCGTCCAATGACAGATGGCGCAGCTCGGGGACCAGGTCCAGGCAGTCTTGTTTGAGGGTGGTGAGCTCCATGCGGATCAGAGCGACTTGGCGCAGCGGAAGCCCACCGCGTACTTGCGGATCCAGGGGCGACCGGGACTTCGGTTGTGAGACAGCAGAAAGAACGGCACGTCGTAGAGCCAGGAGCCACCGCGCATGACGCGCCGAACGCCCTTGGCGGGCCCTTGCGGGTCTTTGAGCGGGCTCTTCCGATAGTACAGCGGGCTCCAGTAGTCGGCGGTCCACTCCCAGGCGTTGCCGGCCATGTCGTAGGCGCCGTAGGGGCTGACGTTCTGCGGGAAGGCGCCGACGGGCGAGGTGGTGGCGAAGCCGTCCTTGTCCCAGTGCATGTTGGCCCATTTGTGGTTGAACTCGTTGCCCCAGGGGTACCAGCGCTCGTCGGTGCCGCGGGCCGCTTTCTCCCACTCGGCCTCGGTGGGGAGGCGCTTGCCGGCCCAGCGGCAGTAGTCGACGCCGTTTTGCCAGCTGACGGCGACGACGGCGTGCTTCTCCTGGTTCATGGTCTTGTCGTACCAGTAGCGCTGGCGGCGGCATTTTCCGGCCTCGACGCACTTGTTGTAGGCGCCGTTGCTGACCTCGTATTTGTCGATGTAGTAGGCGCTGAGCTCGACGCGGTGACGGGGCTCTTCGTCGAACTCACCGCCCGCGCTGCCCATGATGAAGGCGCCTTCGGGGACGAACACCATGCCGGGCTCCGTGCGCGGACCTTTGGTCGGCTTGGCTTTGGGGTCGGTGGGCTTGAGACGCAGGACCTTGGCGGGGTCGTAGGTGAGCATGCGCGTGACCTGCCGTTTAGTCACCCGGTTCCAGGTGTCCCTGGCGCACATGCACATCCGCTGAAAATGGCCCCATGATTTGCCTTTGGGGACGTGCACCTGGCGGGTGAGCCAGATCCAGACGGTGCCGACGCTCTGCTCCTTGCGCTGCAGGCTCAGGGTGGGGGCCAGGACGCGCTCGACCCCGAGGGCGCGGCCGATTTTCAGCATGCAGGCGTCGTCGCAGGAGAGCGTGTCCTTGGCGCCGGCGGTCTTCATGGCGGCGATGACGGGATCGCCGTCCACGATCGTGGCGCCCTGTGCGCGCAGCTCACGGTAGAACTTGCCCTTGATGAACTCGGCGTCCTTGACTTTGGCCTGAATGTGCGGCTGAAGCGGCAATACGGCGAGCTTTTGCGCGAGCGCGCATGAAGGGGCCAAAAGCAGCACGCAGACGATGGTTGAGAGTCGTCGCAGATCCATGGCGGCGTACCTTAGCAAATTGCCCTGCGGGTGGCTGTTTTCTTGACGTGCCACGCGCGCGGGCAGAGGAAGGTGTGAAATGGAGATTTACCGCAGAGTCGAAGAAATCGTGCGCAACACGCTGAACGCGTGTGTAGAGCGCGGTGACCTGACGGTGGAGACGTTGCCCGATGAGGTCCCGGTCGAGAAGCCGAAGGACCCGAGCCATGGAGACTTTGCGACGAGCATTTGTCTGCGGCTCGCGAAGCCGGCACGGCGCAACCCGCGCGAAATTGCGCGCGCTTTTCTGACGCATCTGGCGGATCCGGACACGATCCTGGAGTCCGCGGAGATGGCGGGGCCCGGGTTCATCAACTTCCGGGTGCGCCGAGACGTGTGGCTGGAGGCCTTCAAGGACATCGCGCGATCGGGCGGCGACTATGGCCGCAGCGACGTGGGCAAGGGCCGCAAGGTGCTGGTGGAGTTTGTCAGCGCAAACCCGACGGGACCGCTGCATGTCGGGCACGGCCGGGGCGCGGTGATCGGTGACACGGTGGCGGCGCTGCTGGACGCGACCGGCTGGGACGTGGACCGCGAGTACTACGTCAACGATGTCGGCAACCAGATGAACATCCTGGGGCGCAGCCTGTTTCTGCGATACCAGGAGCTGTGCGGCCGGGAGATCGAGATCCCGGAGGACTTCTACAAGGGCGACTACGTCGGTGAGATCGCGGCTCAGTTTCGCGAGGAGCACGGGGACGCCTACGTCGACCACGACTACGAGAGCGAGCGGGAGCCGTTCAAGGGCTACATCAAGGATGTGGTGCTGGGCTTCATCAGCAAGGACCTCGAGCGGCTGGGTGTGCGCTACGACACCTGGTTCAGCGAGCAGTCGCTGCACGACGCGGGCGAGATCCACGCGGCGATCAACAAGCTGCGCATGAGCGGGCACGTCTACAACGACGAGGACGGCAAGACCTGGTTCAAGACGTCCGAGTTCTTTGAGGACGAGGACGACCGGGTGGTGATCCGTGACACGGGCGTGCCGACGTATTTTGCAGCCGATATCGCGTATCACAACAACAAGTTCGAGCGCGGCTACGACCACTGTATCAACGTCTGGGGCGCCGACCATCACGGCTACATTCCGCGGATGAAGGCGGTGGTGCAGGCGCTGGGCTACGAGCCGGACCGGCTGGAGCTCTTGCTGTACCAGTTTGTGAGCCTGGTCGAGGACGGCCAGCAGGTGCGCATGAGCACGCGGGGCGGCACGTTCGAGACGCTGGGCGACCTGCTGGAGGACGTGGGCGAGGACGT
Source organism: uncultured Myxococcales bacterium (assembly GCA_964545715.1). GTDB lineage: Bacteria > Myxococcota_A > UBA9042 > CAZJHX01. Next base: position 33,353 of record CAZJHX010000011.1, on the reverse strand, counting down.
GACGCGCTGCAACTTCGTCATGCGCAAGAGCGACTCGCAGTTCGATTTCGATCTGAAGCTGGCCAAGACCCAGTCGCTGGATAACCCGGTCTTCAGCGTGCAGTACGGGCACGCCCGGATCGCGCGCATTCTGGGCAAGGCGCTGGAGGACGGCGGGCACACCGTGCCCAACGTGAACGACGTGGACCTGGCGCCGCTGGTGCTGCCGGAGGAGCTGGATCTGATCAAGCGGGCGTTGGATTACCCGTGGACGATCCGGTCGGCCGCCGAGGCCCGCGCACCGCACCACATCATCTTTTATTTGCAGGAGCTCATCGGGAAGTTTCACTCCTACTACACGCAGTACGCGCACACCGATAAGGTCATCTCGGATGACCTCGCCAAGACCGCCGCCCGGCTGTTCCTTTGTGGCAGCCTGAGGATCGTGCTCGCCAACGCGCTGCACATCCTGGGCGTCTCGGCGCCGGACCGCATGTACTTCTCGCAGTAGGGGATCGAAGGGGGAGAAAGCATGGGAGTCGAGATTCGCCAGTTCGAGAAAATTCGGGACAAGGTCGAGATACGCCTGGACAGCCATCAAATCGGCTGGCTCGTAGCGGGCTGTCTGGTCATCGCGGGCATGGTCTTCGCCGCCGGCTTCCAGGTGGGTCAGGGGTCCGCCACCGCCGCCACGCCGCCGCCGACCACGGGCATCCTCGTCAAGCAGGACGCGACCGACAAAGCCACCGAAGAGAAGGCCAAGGCGCCCGCCGAAAAAGCCGAGCCGGCTGACCCCGACGAACCCAAGCCGCAGCTGCGCTACACCTACGACAGCGTGCTCTCGGCCCCGACCCCCGCCGCCGAGGTCGATGACCCCACGCTCAAATACATCGCGGCGGCCATGAAGAACGACCGAAACGCCCCGAACGCCCCAAAACGCGCCGCCACAGCCTTTGCCGACGCCGAGCTCGCCGCCCTGGCCGAGAAGCGCGCCAAGCCGGCCCAGCTCGACGACGACCCGACGATGGACAAACCCCTGGAGCTCGGCGAGCTCAGCCCGGAGGCCAAGCCGGCCAAAGTCGTCGCCCCGGTAGAGAGCCCAACGCTGGCCGCGGCCCCGGCAGTCATCCGCCTCGGCGCCCCGAAGGGCAAGGCATCCAAGCAGCGCAAGCCCACAGTTGCCGCAGCGATGTCCAGCAAATACACCATCCAGATCAAGGCCTTCCGCAAGCGTGGCGAGGCTCGCCAGTTCCTCGCCGCCCTCCGCGAGGCCGGCTACCGCCCGTACCTCGTGGCCGCCGACATCCCGGGGAAGGGTCGCTTCTACCGCGTCCGCCTGGGCAAGTTCGAGAGCCTCCCGGAGGCCGAGACCCGCCAGAGCGCCTTTGAGAAGGCCGAGGGCTTCAAGACCATTTTGCAGCCTCTGTAGGCCCCGCCGGCCCCGCTCCAAGCCTGCCCGTCCCCGTCACGCCCGCCGTCGCTCGATTTCCCGCGCGAATGAACCATCCTCGGGCGAAATCGAGCGCCTTACCGCTCGATTTCGGGGTGGATGAATCATCCTCGGCAAAATCGAGCGCTTTACCGCTCGATTTCGGGGTGGATGAATCATCCTCGGCGAAATCGAGCGCTTTACCGCTCGATTTCGGGGTGGATGAATCATCCTCGGCAAAATCGAGCGCTTTACCGCTCGATTTCGGGGTGGATGAATCATCCTCGGCGAAATCGAGCGCTTTACCGCTCGATTTCGGGGTGGATGAATCATCCTCGGCAAAAT
>CAZJHX010000011.1:0-31500 GCA_964545715.1 uncultured Myxococcales bacterium | reverse complement strand
CGGCAAAATCGAGCGCTTTACCGCTCGATTTCGGGGTGGATGAATCATCCTCGGCAAAATCGAGCGCTTTACCGCTCGGTTTTGCGGGGGTGGGCGAATCATCCTGGCTTTTCGGGAGAAGAGTTACGAGGTCTAGTTGCTCGGCGCGCCGCCGGGGATCTCGGGCTCGGGTTCCGGGGCGTCGTTGAAGATCTCCGGTTTGCCATCGCCGTCCTTGTCGCGGCCTACGCGGACCAGGCGGCCCTCCTCGTAGAACTCCCAGACGTCGACGCGGCCCTCTTTGTTGGTGGCGCGCTCTTTGCGGATGAGCTTGCCGTCTTCGTAGTACTTGAAGATGTCGGGTTTGCCGTCGAAGGAGAGGTCTAGCTCGCGCTTGATGAGGCGGCCATCCTTGTAGTGGGCGGTGGCGTCGATGTGGCCATCGAAGTCCAGGTCCATCTCTTCTCGGTAGACCTTGTTGTTGGGGGTGACGAACTGGCGGATGTCGAGGCGCCCGTCAAAGTTCAGATCCATCTCTTTGCGGATCATCGTGCGGGCTTCGGTGTCGCCCTCTTTCTTGATTTGGAAGATCTTCCAGAGGTCGGGTTTGCCGTCGCCGCTGAGGTCGAAGCGCTCGATGATCGTGCCGCCCTCGCCCTTTTCGGCGCCGAGGGCAGCCATCTCGGGGCCGCCGGTGCTGTTTGAAGAGCCTGCGCCACACGCAACGGTGCACAGTGCCGTCACGAAGACTGCGGCTGCGGCTGCGGTCAGCGCCTGGATTCGTTGCGAGCGCATGGTTCCTTTCTCAAGCTCCTCAGGAAGAATCTGCCACACTTCGGGGCGTGTCAAGCACGCTGGACAATAGATCGCTTGCGGGAAGCGCGCGAGTAATCGCCAGGGCCGCGTATTCGGTGGACCGAAATTGACATCTCGCCCTATGGTGCCATAGGTTCACCTCGGGCGGAGCAGGGGAGCCGCGTAAGGGAGCCGGTCGATGAGTCGCAGAAAGGTCGCCACAACCGTTTACATCACACGTGAGCAGGACCAGGCGCTGAAGTTGTTGTCTGAGCGGACCGGCACGTCCGTGGCCCAGTACATCCGCGAAGGCATCGACCTGGCGCTGGCCCGACACCGCACCGAGATGCCCGAGCAGCTCTCCTTGATGGGCGGTAGCGACAGAGACCGATGAAAACGGGTCGGGTTCTCATCACCGGGGGCGCCGGCTTCCTCGGATCGCACTTGTGCGACCACTACATCTCGCAAGACTGGGACGTCGTCTGCGTCGACAACGAGTCCAGCGGTCGCCCCGAGAATGTCGCTCACCTGCGAGACAACGACGCCTTCACGTACTGGCGCCATGACATCACCGAGTCGCTGTCGCTCGAAGGCGACCTGAACCTGATCCTGCACATGGCCTCGCTGGCGAGCCCTCCCTTTTATAAGCGGCTGCCTATCGAGACGCTCATGGTCGGCTCGCTCGGCACACGAAACGCGCTCGAGCTGGCCGCAGACAAAGACGCCCGGCTGGTCTTCGCATCGACCTCAGAGGTGTACGGCGACCCCAAAGTGAACCCGCAGACCGAGGACTATTGGGGTCACGTGAACCCGATCGGTCCCCGCAGCATGTACGACGAGTCCAAGCGCTTCGGTGAGGCCCTGCTGGTGGCCTATCGCAACGCCCGCGACATCGACTGCGGCATGGTGCGCATCTTCAACACCTATGGGCCCCGCATGCGCGCCGACGACGGCCGCGTGATCACGGCGTTCATCACCCAGATCCTGCGCGGCGAGCCGATCACCATCCATGGCGATGGCAGCCAGACGCGCTCCTTCTGTTACGTGGACGACCTCGTGCGCGGCATCGTCGCCTTCGCCGCCAGCGGGCACGACGGCCCCGTCAACCTCGGCAACCCCGACGAGGAGCTGGCCATCATCGACCTGGCCAAGCGCCTGTGCGCTCTCTTCGGCGTCGAGTTCACCCCCGCCCCGCCACAGCCGCGCCAGGACGAAAACGACCCCATGGTGCGCTGCCCCGACATCTCACTGGCCCGCGAAGTGCTCGGCTGGGAGCCCCGTTTCACCTTCGACGAGGGCATGCGTCGCACCCGCGCCTACCTCGAAAGCTCGCTGAATGTCTGACAAGGTCCGCAACTTCTCCATCATCGCGCACATCGACCACGGCAAGTCGACGCTGGCCGACCGCATGCTCGTGGAGTGCGGCGCGATCACCGAGCGCGAGATGAAGGCGCAGTTTCTGGACTCCATGGACATCGAGCGCGAACGCGGCATCACCATCAAGAGCCAGACCGCCCGCCTGACGTACACGCATACGGACGGCGAGACCTACACGCTCAACCTGATCGACACCCCGGGCCACGTGGACTTCACCTACGAGGTCTCTCGCGCCCTCTCCGCGTGCGAGGGCGCCCTCCTCGTCGTCGACGCCGCCCAGGGCGTGCAAGCCCAGACCGTCGCCAACACGTACCTGGCTATCGAAAACGACCTGGAGATCATCCCGGTCCTCAACAAGATCGACCTGCCGTCGGCCGACATCGACGAAGTGGTCACCGAGATCGAGGACGGCATCGGCATCGAGTGCGACGACGCGCTCATGGTCTCCGCCAAAGACGGCACCGGCATCGCCGAGACCCTGGCCGCCGTCGTCGAGCGTATCCCGGCCCCGACGGGCGACCCGGACGCGCCCCTGCGCGCGCTGCTCATCGACTCCTGGTACGACAACTACCGCGGCGCGGTCATGCTCGTTCGCATCGTCGACGGCACGCTCGTCCCCCGCGAGAAGATCCGGCTTATGGCCGCCGGCTCCGACTTCGAGGTGCAGGACCTCGGCTACTTCACCCCAAAGGCGACAGACGCCACCAAGCTGGTGGCCGGCGACGTAGGCTACGTCATCGCCGGCATCAAAGACGTCAAGATGACCGAGGTGGGCGACACCCTCACCCACAGCCTGCACCCCGCACCCGAGCCGCTGGCCGGGTTCGAGCGCGTGCAGCAGATGGTCTTCAGCGGCATCTTCCCAACCGAAGCGGCCGACTTCGAGCCGCTTCGCGAAGCGCTGGGCCGCCTCTCACTCAACGACGCCAGCATCACCTTCGAGCCCGAGTCCTCTACGGCCCTGGGCTTCGGTTTCCGCTGCGGCTTCCTGGGCCTGCTGCACATGGAGATCATCCAGGAGCGCCTCGAGCGCGAGTACAACCTGGACCTGGTGACCACCGCGCCCACCGTCCGGTACATCGTGATCACCAAGGACGGCTCGCGCATCGTGGTCAGCAACCCCAAGACGCTGCCCTCGTCCGGCGATATAGACCACATCGAAGAGCCTATCGCCGTCGTCACGATCCACTGTCACACCGACCACGTCGGCGGCGTTTACAAGCTGTGCAACGACCGGCGCGGCGTGCAGAAAGACATGCGCTACCTGTCGCCGACCCGCGTGATGATCGCCTACGAGCTGCCCTTGTCGGAGATCATCTTCGACTTCTACGACCGCCTCAAAACGGTCAGCCGCGGCTACGCCTCCATGGACTACGAGGTCCACGAGTGGCGCCGCGACAAGCTGGTCCGTCTGGACGTCCTGATCAACGGCGACCTGGTCGACGCGCTGACCACCATCGTGCACGAAGACCGCGCCTACGGCATGGGCCAGGCGCTGACCCGCAAGCTCAAGGACGTCATCGACCGCCAGCAGTTCGAGGTCGCAATCCAGGCCGCCATCGGCACCCGTGTCATCGCCCGCACCACGGTCAAGGCCTTCCGCAAAAACGTCACCGCCAAGTGTTACGGCGGCGACATCAGCCGCAAGCGCAAGCTGCTCGAGAAGCAGAAGGCCGGCAAGAAGCGTATGAAGCAGGTCGGCAACGTCGAGATCCCCCAGGCCGCCTTCCACGCCGTTCTAAAGCTCGGCGAAGACAGCTAGGCCAGCCGCGTGGCGAAGAAGCGCCGAACCGGCGGACGCCCCTCCCAAGGCTCAAAGTCCGCGCTCAAATCCAACGCGGCACCGACGCGCAAAGAGCGAAAGGAGCTGATCGGCCGCGCCCGCCGCATCAGCAAAGAGATTCCGCGCCTCGTCTACAAGTACCGAGCCGTCCTCACCGCGGACGCCCAATGGGACCTGTGTGACCGCACCCGCGCCCTCCGCAAGGCGCTCAAAGCGAAGGACTTCACGCACCAGTCGCTCCAACGCGAGGTCGACGACCTGGACGCTGTCGCCAACCGGCACTTCGTCGGCCACCGAAAGTCGCCACGCCGCCTGTACGTCGAGTCGATCGCGGCCGCCCTGCTCGTCGCGCTGTTCATCCGAGCCTTCCTCTTCGAGGCTTATCGCATCCCGTCCGGCTCGATGATCCCGACGCTGAAGGTCGGCGACTATCTCTTCGTCTCCAAGTTCGTCTACGGCGTCAGCATCCCGTTTACGAACGTGCGCCTGCTCAGCTTCCGCGAGCCCACCCGCGGGGAGGTCGTCATCTTCGGGCACCCGAAGCCGGGCCCCGAGCAGGGCACCATCCTGATCAAGCGCGTCATGGCCATCGCCGGCGACCGCGTGCGCATGAAACAGAACATCTGGTACGTCAACGGCGTCCCGCTGGGCAACGCACGGGTTCTGGCCCGTAAGGCGCCGTGCCAGCTCTCGCCCCAGGAGACGTGCGGGTGGGTGGACCTCAACAGCGACGCGCCGCTCGACCTACAGTCGGTCACCGCTAAGCCGGGCTGCCCGTGCACGTATATGGAGGAGTCGACCGGCAACTTCACCTGGGTCACGCAGCACCCGTGGCCCAATGCGATCTGCGGGTGCTCAGAAGAGGGCTCGCGCGGACGCGACCTGTTCAATATCGGCGACTGGCCCGGCCCGACCGTCCCCTTCCAGCACCGCATTCTCCCGGGCGCCGTGGACTTCATGCATCGCGACTTCCTCAAGCTGTGGCCCGACCGCAGCAGCGGCCCTGACTACATGTCTATGGCGGACGACGGCGCGCTGGAAATGACCGTACCGGACGGCCATGTCTTCGTGATGGGCGACAACCGCGACAACTCGGACGACGGCCGCTTCTGGGGCGTCGTGCCCGTCGAAAACATCAAGGGCAAAGCGCTGTTCATCTGGTGGGCTGCGGACGACTTCTTCGGCCGCGTCTTCCGTTTCGTACATTGATCGGATATAAGGCGCGCGTATTCAGCTTCAGGGAGCGCCCCCTGTGGGTCGCGACGATACAAAGACCGTCTTGAGAAAGGCGAGGTACCTCAGCCGCGAAGTTCCGCGGCTGCTGTACAAGTATCGGAAACGCCTGCCCGACAACGTGATGTGGGAGATGGCGGACGCCACACGCGAGCTGCGTGGGCTTCTGGCAGAGTCGGTGCACGACAACGCGCGTATCTCCGACGTGGCCGAGCGGCTCGACGAGATGGTCGACAACAACCTGGACTTCGGGGCCGGCGAAGAGCTGTGGGATTACGCCGAGACGCTGGTCGCCGCTCTGCTGATCGCGCTGTTCATCCGCACCTTCCTCTTCGAGGCGTTCAAGATCCCCAGCGGGTCCATGATCCCGACGTTGATGGTCGACGACCACATCTTCGTCTCCAAGTTCATCTACGGCGTGCGCCTGCCCTTCTCGCGGGTGCGCCTGTTCGACTGGCGCGAGCCCGAGCGCGGCGAGGTCATCGTCTTCGAATACCCTGGCGACGATGAAGAGCACGGCAAAGACTTTATCAAGCGCGTCGTGGCCATCCCGGGCGACCGCATCCGCGTCGAGAACAACCTGGTCTACATCAACGGCAGCGTCACGGAGGGCACGCGCGTCATCACGCGACACACGCAGTGCAAAATGGCCCCCGGCGAAAAGTGCACACACCTGCCGCAGCTGGGGGACCGGACCGTGTTCGCGCGCGCCGGACGCCGGGCTCGACTGCCGGGCTGCCCGTGCACCTATCTCATGGAGAGCGGTGGCGGCACGACCTGGATGACGCAGCACGTCTGGCCCACGGTCGAGTGCGCCTGCACCACGTTCGAGGACAAGGAGCCGCCGGCGAGCAACTCGCCCGACTGGCCCGACATGCGCCAACGCCTGAGTTTCCTGGACGGCTGGACCGACCAGGGCGAGCGCTGGCTGCGCCGAAAACCGGACGGACGCATCGACATGGAGGTACCCGAGGGGTACGTCTTCGTGATGGGCGACAACCGGGACAACAGTAAGGACGGGCGGTACTGGGGCCTGGTGCCGCGCGAAAACATCCGAGGGAAGGCGCTGTTCATCTGGTGGGCAGGGGCCAATCGCTGGAACCGCATGTTCCGCTTTGTGCATTGATAGTCGAAACCAATCGGGGAGATCGGTCTTGTTGAGCGTAAGTAAAGAGCTACTGAACGCCGAAGCCATCGGGCGCACGCTCGATCGCATGGCGCTTCAAATCGTGGAAGGCGGCGATATTGAGGACGTGGTGCTGGTCGGTATTCACACCGCCGGCGTCCCACTGGCGCACCGGCTGCAAAAGCGCATCGCTCGCTACCAGGACGTGCCGGTCGGCATGATCGACATCACGCTCTACCGCGATGACGTCTTCATCGGCTTACCGCACCCGATCGTGGGCGTCACGGAGCTGCCCTGCGACATCACCGGCAAGCGCGTCGTCCTCGTCGACGATGTCCTCTACACCGGCCGCACCATCCGCGCCGCGCTGGACGCCCTCATCGACTTCGGCCGCCCACGCTGCATCCAGCTGGCCGTCCTGGTCGACCGCGGCCGCCGCGAGTTCCCCATTCAAGCGGACGTCATCGGGTTGACCATTCAAACCACCGCGCTCGAGTCGGTCCAGGTTCACCTGGTCGAAGAGGGCGCGACCACCGACAACGCAGTACTCATGGAGAAGGCACAGTGACAGACCTGTCATTCGACCACCTGCTGGGCCTGGAAGGCGTCAGCGCCGACCGCATCGGGGCGGTACTCGACCTGGCGGAGCGCATGAAGGAGATCGGCGAGCGGCCCCTCAAGAAGGTGCCCTCGCTGCGCGGCAAGACCGTGTGCTTCTTCTTTGTCGAGCCGTCGACCCGCACCAAGACCAGCTTCGCCGTCGCGGCCAAGCGCCTGTCCGCAGACAGCATGAGCCTCACGGCCAGCTCGTCCAGCCTCAAGAAGGGCGAGACGCTGCTGGACACCGCGTGGAACCTGCAGGCGATGGGCCCGGACATCCTGGTGATCCGGCACAGCGCCGCGGGCGCCCCGCACTTCCTCAGCAAAAACATCGACGCAGCGGTCGTCAACGCCGGCGACGGCAGCCACGAGCACCCGACCCAGGCGCTGCTGGACATGATGACGATTCGCGAGCGGCTCGGACGGCTCAAGGGGCTTGAGATCGCCATCGTCGGCGACATCGCGCACAGCCGCGTGGCCCGCTCCAACATCTTCGGCATGACCACCATGGGCGCCAACGTGCGCCTCAGCGGGCCGGCCACGATGATTCCGCGCGGCATCGAGCGCCTGGGCGTGCGCGTCTGCGGGCGCGTCGAGGACGCCATCGACGGCGCTGACGTCGTCATGATGCTGCGCATCCAGAAAGAGCGGATGGGCAGCGACCTCTTCCCGACCGATCGCGAGTACTTCCGCCTCTTCGGGCTGACTCGCGAGCGGCTGGCCCTGGCGCGCTCCAACGTCATGGTCATGCACCCCGGACCGATCAACCGCGGCGTGGAGATCACCCCCGACGTCGCAGACGGCCCCAACTCAGTCATCCTGGAGCAGGTCACTAACGGTGTGGCGGTCCGCATGGCGGTCCTCTACATCCTCGCGCACCGAACGGAGGCCACCCAGTGAGCCGACTAATCGTCAAAGGCGGCGTCGTCATCGACCCCGCGAGCGGGCGCAACGAGCCCGGCGAAGTTCTCATCGACGATGGCCGCATCTTCGGCGTCACCAACGAGGTCCCCTCCGACTGGAGCGGGGCGGACGTGGTCGACGCCGGCGGACGCTGGGTCATACCGGGGCTCATCTGCCTGCGCGCCCACGTCTGCGAGCCCGGCTATGAGTGGAAAGAGGACATCGCCTCCGCCAGCGTCGCGGCCGCGGCCGGCGGATTCACAACCATCTGCGCCACACCGGACAGCGAGCCCATCAACGACGTGCGCGCGGTCACGGAGCAGATCGTCACCCGCAACGCGCTGGTCAACGGCGCACGGGTCGAGCCGGTCGGCGCCGCCACGGTGGGCCTGAAGGGCGAGCATCTCAGCGAGATGGGAGACCTGAAGGACGCCGGCTGCGTGGCCGTCTCCACCGGCGAGCACAGTATGGCCTCGGCGCGCATGATGCGCCGGGTTCTGGAGTACGCACGGTCGGTGGACCTCCCGCTGTTCACGTCGCCCGCGGACCCATCCCTGGCCACGGGCGCGGTCATGCACGAGGGCGACGTCTGGCTGCGCCTGGGGATGAAGGCTGTCCCGGCGGAGGCCGAGAGCATCACCTTGTTCCGCGACGGCATGCTCGCACGCCTGGTCGATTGGACGCTGCATGTGCAGCGGCTGTCGACCGCCCAGGGTGTCGAGGTCCTGAAGCTTCTCAAAGATCAGGGCGTGCGGATCACCGCCGACGTCACGCCACACCACCTGTGGTTCGACGAGAGCGCCGTCACCAGCTTTGAGACGCGCACTCGGGTCATGCCGCCCCTGCGCGCAGCCAGAGACGTCGCCGCGCTGCGAGCCGCACTGGCCTCCGGGCTCATCGACGCCGTGGCGACCGACCACTCGCCACAGTCGAGCATCGAGAAGCAGGTCGAATACGAGTACGCTCAGCCGGGCACCACCGGGCTGGAGACTGCGCTGCCGGTGATGTTGGAGCTGGTCCGCCAGGAGGCGCTGACCATCGAGCAGGCCCTGGCACCGCTGACCTGCCGCGCAGCGGACATCCTGCGCCGCCCGGACCTGGGACGCATCGCCGAAAATGCGTGCGCCGACCTGGTCGTCGTGGACTCCGAGGTGCCGCGGCGCGTGGGTCCAAACACGCTACTGACCCGCGGCGTCAACCACATCTGGACGGGCGCCAGCCTGCTGGGGCAGGTGGACACGACCATCATCGCAGGACGCATCTTCTCCGCGGAGGCGCCCCGATGATCGGCAAGCAGCGCGAGCGCGCAGTACTGGTCCTGGCCGACGGCGAGCGTTTTGACGGCTTCGCCTGTGGAAAACGCGGCGTCGCGGTGGGGGAGGTCTGCTTCAACACGTCGATGACCGGGTACCAGGAGATCCTGACCGACCCGAGCTACGCCGGGCAGATCATCACCATGACGTACCCGGAGATGGGCAACTACGGCGTCAACCCCGCGGACGTGGAGAGCCGCCGGGTGCACGCCACAGGCATGGTCGTCCGCGAGACCAGCCCGGTGCCCAGCAGCTGGCGCGCGACGGCGACGCTGGAGGAGTTTCTGCAGCAGCAGGGCGTGGTCGCGATCAGCGGGGTCGACACGCGGGAGCTGACCCGGCACATCCGCACCCACGGTGCGCAGTCGGGCGCCATCGTCAGCCCGCTCGAGGAGGAGTCCGGGATCGACACGGCGCACTCGGCCATCGCCGCGGATCCCGGTATCGTCGGCGCCAATCTAGCCGGTCAGGTCACGTGCGAGGGCGCGTACTGCTGGTCCGGCGGCGTTCCCGAGTCAAAGTCCCCTGGGGAGCTGCCCGCCACGCCCTACCAGGTAGTGGCCTACGACTTCGGCGTCAAGGAGAGCATCCTGCGCCACCTCACGGCCGTCGGGTGTGAGGTCGTCGTCGTCCCGGCGGACACCCCGGCCGAGACTGTCATGGCCCGCAAGCCGGACGGCATCTTCTTGAGCAACGGCCCCGGGGATCCGAGCGCCGTGCATAGCGGAATCGAGGCGGTGCGTGCGCTGGTCGGCCACGTCCCGATCTTTGGAATCTGCCTGGGCCACCAGATCATGGCTCTGGCCCTGGGCGCCAAGACCTACAAGCTGAAGTTTGGGCATCGCGGCGGCAACCAGCCGGTGCTCGACATCGACAGCGGTCGCGTCGAGATCACCGCGCAGAACCACGGCTTTGCAGTGGACAAGGACACCCTGCCCAACGACGCCCGGGTCACCCACATCAACCTCAACGATCAGACCGTCGAGGGCTTCGAACACCGGGACAAGCTGCTGTTCAGCGTGCAGTACCACCCGGAGGCGAGCCCCGGTCCCCACGACGCGCACCCCCACTTCGACCGCTTTGCAGCGATGATGAAATCCCACCGCTATGCGGTGTAGAGAAACTTGCTGCCACTGACTCTTGACAACAGATCCATCTGCCTTTAGTAGACCGTGTGCTCGGTGAAAGCCGAGTTATTGGGCCGATAGCTCAGTTGGTAGAGCACCGGACTTTTAATCCGATGGTCGACGGTTCGAGTCCGTCTCGGCTCATCGTACGTCCCCATCGTCTAGCCTGGCCAAGGACGCGGGCCTTTCAAGCCTGTAACACGGGTTCAAATCCCGTTGGGGACGCCTGACAAACTAAGTGGGTAATGAATGCCGACGCTCGTAATCGTTGAGTCCCCCACGAAGGCGCGGACGATCAGCAAGTTTCTCCCGGACTCCTACCGGGTGGAGGCCTGCATGGGTCATGTCCGCGACCTTCCAGGGTCAGCGTCGGAGATTCCGCCCCAATTCAAAGGCGCTAAGTGGGCGAAAGAGCACGGCATTAATGTCGATGAGAACTTTGAGCCCCTTTACGTCATCCCCCAAGCCAAACGCCGAGTCGTCTCTGAGCTGCGCAAAGCACTCAAGGACGCCGAGGCGCTGGTGATCGCAACTGATGAGGATCGCGAAGGGGAGTCCATCGGCTGGCATCTGACCCAGGTGTTGAAGCCCAAAGTACCGATCAGCCGCATGGTCTTTCACGAGATCACCAAGAGCGCGATCGTCCAGGCGCTGGAAAACGAGCGCGACATCGACGAGAACCTCGTGCGTGCCCAAGAGACCCGACGCATCCTTGACCGGCTGGTGGGCTACACCGTCTCGCCGGTTCTCTGGGTCAAGATCGCACCGGGCCTGTCCGCGGGCCGCGTGCAGTCCGTCGCCGTCCGCGTTCTGGTCGAGCGTGAGCGAGAGCGGCGCGCCTTCCACACCGGCGTCTACTGGGAGCTCAAGGGCACGATGGCAGGCGAGACCGCCCCGTTCCAGGCGCTCCTTACCCGCATCGGCGACAAGCGTGTGGCCCGCGGCTCGGACTTCGACGAGACGACCGGCAAGCTGAAGGCCAGGTCAGAGGCCGTACTTCTGGACGAGAAGCGCGCGCGCGAGCTGGCCAAGCGGCTGGAAGCCGGCGACTGGATCGTCAAGCAGGTTGAGCGCAAGGCCAAGACGCTGAAGCCCGTGGCGCCGTTCACGACGTCCACCCTGCAGCAGGAGGCCAACCGCAAGCTTGGGTTGTCCTCGCGCGACACCATGCGTATCGCGCAGCGGCTCTACGAGCGCGGCCTGATCACCTACATGCGTACCGACTCGGTGAACCTCTCCAAGGAGGCGGTCACGGCGGCGCGCGGCTGCGTTGAGACGCTGTACGGCAAGGAGTTCCTCAGCCCGACCGAGCGCAAGTTCACGACCAAGGCCAAGGGCGCCCAGGAGGCGCATGAGGCCATTCGCCCTGCCGGGCAGGTGATGGCCACCGCGGCGGAAGCCGGTCTCATCGGGCGCGAGAAGTCGGTCTACGAGTTGATTTGGAAGCGCACAGTGGCCACGCAGATGGCCGACGCGCGGCAAGAGCTGATGACCGTGCAGATCATGGCCGGCGCCGCTGATGATGGGGGTGCGGTCCAGGACCTTTGCCAGTTTCGCGCCAGCGGCAAGCGGCTCGTCTTTGCCGGGTTCCTGCGCGCCTACGTCGAGGGCTCGGACGACCCCAACAGCGCCCTGGAAGACCGCGAGGTGCTGCTGCCCAACATGAGCGCGGGCGACAAGCTCGACTGCGAGAAGGTGGACCCGACCGGCCGCGAGACCCGCCCGCCGTCGCGATACACCGAGGCGTCGTTGGTCGAGAAGCTCGAGAAAGAGGGCATCGGCCGGCCGTCGACCTACGCCACCATCATCGACACCATCTTGTCACGCGACTACGCCCGCAAAACCGGCAACACGCTGGTGCCCACGTTCACCGCCTTTGGCGTGACACAGCTCATGGAGAACAACTTCACGCAGTTTGTGGACCTCGGTTTCACGGCGCAGATGGAGCAGTCTCTTGACCAGGTCGCCAGCGGCGCCATCGAGCACCTGCCGTACCTGAAGAAGTTCTGGGCGGGGGACCAGGGGCTGCTGCCTCAGGTGAAGGTCGGCAAAGAAGAGATCGACCCACGCACGGCGTGTACGCTGATCGGCTTCCAGGACCTGGACGCGCGGGTGCGCATCGGTCGCTACGGCCCCTATCTGGAGCACGGCGACGTCGAGACGGACCCCGACAACCTGGTGCGGGTGTCGATCCCCGAGACCATGGCGCCCGCCGACCTGACCACAGCGAACGCTGCTGAGTTGATCAGGCAGAAGGCCGAGGGGCCGACCCCGATCGCCCAGGAGCCCGAGACCGGCGAGAACGTCTACATGTTCGTCGGCCGCTACGGTCCGTACATTCAGCTGGGCGAGGCGTCGGACGACCACAAGCCCAAGCGTGTGTCGCTGCCCAAGGGGCTGACGCCGGACCAGGTCACGCCCGAGAAGGCTCTGTCGCTGCTCTCGCTGCCGCGCATCCTGGGTAAGCATCCCGACGACGGTGAGGACATCCGCGCCGCCATCGGTCGCTATGGCCCTTATGTGGCGCACAACAAGGAGTTCCGGTCGCTGACCAAGACCGACGACGTCCTGACTGTCGGGCTGGAGCGCGCGCTGGCGTTACTGGCCGAGGAGAAGCCCGGCGGACGCCGTGGACGCGGACCGACCGCGCTCAAGGAGCTGGGCGAGCACCCCAGCGACGGCGAGCAGGTCAAGGTGATGAAGGGGCGCTACGGGCCGTACGTGACGCACGGCGGGATCAACGCGACCATCCCTCGCGAGATCGAGCCCGATGAGATCACGCTCGAAGACGCGGTGACCCTGCTCCAGCGCAAGGCGGAGATGGGCCCGACCAAGAAGCGCGGCCGAAAGGCAAAAGCCAAGCCCAAAGCAAAGGCCAAGCCCAAGGCAAAAGCCAAGCCCAAGGCCAAAAGCAAAAAAGCCTCAGCGGAGTAATATCGATGGACGTCAGCAAGACTGTGGCACTGGTGACTGGTGGCGCGTCGGGTCTGGGTGAGGCGTGCGTGCGCCGCATCGTGGCCGACGGCGGCAGCGCGGTCATTATCGACATCAACGAGGACCGTGGCGCGACCCTGGCGTCCGAGCTGGGCGACGCGGTGCGGTTCGTTAAGACGGACGTGACGGACGAAGAGCAGGTCGCGGCCGCGATCGCCACCGCCAAAGAGGCATTCGGCGGTCTGAACGCGGCCATCTGTTGCGCGGGCATCGGCACGGTGGGACGCACGGTAGGGCGCAAAGGGCCACTGGATCTCCGGATCTTCACGCGTACCATCCAAGTCAACTTGATCGGCACCTTCAACGTAGCGCGCCTGGCGTGTGCCGCCATGGGGGAGAACGAGCCGAACGACGCGGGCGAGCGCGGTGTGGTCATCATGACCGCGTCCGTGGCCGCCTACGATGGTCAGATCGGCCAGGTCTCCTACTCGGCGTCCAAGGGCGGCATCGTGGGCATGACGTTGCCCATGGCGCGCGACCTGTCCCGTATGGGGATCCGCGTCATGACGATCGCCCCCGGACTGTTTGATACGCCACTGCTGGCCGGGCTGCCCGAGGCCGCGCGACAATCGCTGGCCACACAGGTGCCGTTTCCGTCGCGCCTGGGCCGGCCCAGCGAGTACGCCGACCTGTCCGCGCACATCATCAGCAACAACATGCTGAACGGTGAGGTCATCCGCCTCGACGGCGCGATCCGGATGGCGCCAAAATAGTGACCTAGCGCGCCACCGAACAACCAATTGGTTTTATAGCTTGAACTCCCCTGGTGCATTGGATAGAAGTTCGCCTTCGTCGGCACACCATGAAGCTGGGGGTTTTGCTCATGCGGTTGTTGCTCACCACGATTTCGATTTCTGCGCTCATCATCAGCGGTTGTACACCGGCGCCCGGCGGGCGAGGCGGTAAGAAGAAGGACGATCCGGCTGCGGATACGACCGGCGAGGACTTCGGGGGCTTCCCCGACGATCCGGCCAACCCGGATCCGGGTGATCCCGATCCGGGGGATCCCGGCGATCCCGATCCCGGCGATCCGGTCACGCCTGATCCCGGCGACCCCAGCGACCCGGTCACGCCTGATCCCGGCGACCCCGATCCGGGCGATCCCGATCCCGGCTCCAACCAGGACGGCGCCGTGGGCTCCAACTGCGTGGACGCCAGCCAATGCCAGGGCGACATCTGCCTGCCCGTGGGCGACGGCTACTGCTCGGTCAGCAACTGCGCGCAGAAGGCGTGCCCTGAAAACACCACGTGCTGGGACTTCCCGGACGTCGGCACGTTCTGCCTGAAGAACTGCGGCAGCAACGCCGACTGCATCGCCGGTCAGGAGTGCGACGTGGACAGCACGTGCTGGCCCATCGAGGACACGACCGATCCCGGCCCCGATCCCGGCCCCGATCCCGATCCGGGCAACGATCCGGATCCCGGTCCTGATCCCGATCCTGGTCCCGGCGCCGGCGGCAGCCCCGTCGGTGGCCCATGCGACAGCGACTCCGACTGCAAAGACTCGGCCGCGGCCTGCTACCCGTACCTGATCCAGGGCCAGGTCACCGGCTTCGTCAACGGCTACTGCCTCATCAACGACTGCAACCCGGGCGCCTGCCCCTCCGGCTCCAGCTGCCAGGCGATCTACGTCGGTGGCGGCACTGCCTGTGTGGCCGACTGCGGCGCGACCTCCGACTGCCGCGACGACGAGGGCTACGGCTGCGTCTCATTGAACAGCGGCGCCGCCGGGCTGTGCTTCCCCAGCTGCGGCCAGGGCTCGACCTGCCCCAGCAGCTACGCGTGCGACCCGCAGGACGGCATCTGTGGTCCGGCATGCACCGACGCCAGCTGTGGTCCGGACCTGGTCTGCGGCCCCGACGGCTTCTGCCAGGATCCGCCGTGCAACGCGACGAGTTGCGGCGCCGGCATGATCTGCGCGCCAAGCGGTGAGTGCGTTCCCGACGTCGCAGGCGGCCCCGGTGTCGGCCCCGGTCCCAGCTGCCCGAGCATGCCGTCACCCAAGTGCACGGGCTCCAACAGCTACTGCGGGCAGATCATGGAGTTCACGCCCTACAACGGCACCGGCTACACGAACTACCCACTCAACGGCGAGGATTGGGACAACCAGTGGCGCAGCTACTGCCGGCGCGACCTGATGATGCTGATCAAGTGGGCCACGGCGTACGTGGACTGCAAGGCCAAGGGCTGGGGCGGTGGCAACGGCTTCCCGCTGGGTCTGGGTGATATGAGTGAATCTAACGGCGCCATTCCGGGGACGGCCGTGGGCCAGCCCGGGCACCCGGCCGGCACGCACGTGGACGGCTACGACATGGATATCGCGTATTACACCAACGAGGGCGCCAACAACTACCTGAAGCCGGTGTGTGACCACAAGATCGGCGGACAGGACCAGTACCACTGCGTCAGCGAGCCCTACAAGCTGGACCTGTGGCGCACGTCCCTCTTCCTGGGCGCGCTGCTGAGCAGCAAGCGCACGCGCGTCATCGGCGTCGACGGCAAGGTCGGTCCGCTGGTGGAAGAAGGCATCGCCGTGCTGAAGGCCAACGGCTGGCTGCCGCCGACGGATCCAGGCGCCAGCGGTTCCCTCGCCTACGAGGTCACGAACGGTGGCGCCGGCTGGTACAACTTCCATCACCACCACCTGCACGTCAGCTTGTGGGGTCTGTCCGGCAAGCCCGGCGCGCCCAACGCCAGCACCATGCAATGTCTGACCGCGGACTGCAGCGACGTCCCCAACGACATGGGCTGCCTTGTCCACGAGCACGATGACGAGCTCGAGTTCATGACGCTCGAGTTCCCGCTGACGCCGGTCGACAAATAGCTCCGGACCGCCGCAGCTTCCTCAGCGCGCTCGGCCCCGGCCTGCTCTTCGCAGGCGCGGCGGTCGGCGTCTCCCATCTGGTCCAGTCCACGCGCGCAGGCGCTGTCTTCGGCCTGGGCCTGGTCGGCCTGGTGCTGGCCGCCAACATCATCAAATACCCGCCCTTCTCGTTTGGCCCGCGATACGCCGCTGCCACTGGGACCAGCCTGCTGGAGGGTTATCGGCGCCAGGGCCGCTGGGCGCTGGTGCTGTACGCGATTCTGACGGCCGGCACGATGTTCACGGTTCAGGCGGCGGTCACCGTCGTCACCGCGGGCCTGGCCAAGGCCACGCTGGGCGCCGGCAGCTCCTTATTGTTCCTGTCGGCGGGGCTGACATTCGCATGCATGCTCATCCTGTACTTCGGCAGGTTCAAGCTGCTGGACCGGCTGATGAAGGCCGTGGTCGCCGTGCTGACGGTGTCGACGTTTGCGGCCACATTGCTTGTCCTGCCGCGCATCGACTGGTCCACCTTTGCGCTCATCCCGAGCGGGTTCGACGTCAAGTCCGCCCTGTTTCTGGCGGCGCTGATCGGGTGGATGCCGTCCGCCATCGACATCTCGGTGTGGCACTCCTTGTGGACGCTGGCCCGCAAGCGCGACACCGGCTACGCGCCGACCCTGCGCGACAGCATGCTGGACTTCAACATCGGGTACATCGGCACGGCGCTGCTGGCGTTCTGCTTCCTGATGCTGGGCGCCGGTGTGATGCACGGCACCGGCGCGCCGCTTGCCGACAAAGCCGGCGCGTTCGCCTATCAGGTCATCGCGCTGTACACGTCGACGCTGGGCGAGTGGTCCAGGCCGCTGATCGGCACCTGCGCGCTGCTGGTGATGTTCTCGACCACGCTCACGGTCATCGACGGCTTTCCGCGCGCCATCTCCAAGCTGGTCCGCCGCTTCCAGACCGCTGAGGCCGCCGACGAGGCGCTGCCGGGCCTGGATCGCGCGTACTGGGGCGCGGCGCTGGCGCTGGCGCTGGGCTCGCTGCTGATCGTGGCGTACTTCCTCAAGAGCCTCAGCGGCCTGGTAGATTTGGCGACGACGCTCTCGTTCTTGACGGCGCCGATACTCAGCATCTTGAACCATCGCGCCATTTTGTCGGACGAGGTGCCCGTGGACTTTCGGCCGCAGGCGCGCATGGTGACGTTCAGCCTGATCAGCATCGCGATCCAGTCCGGCTTCGCGCTCTGGTACCTGTGGATTCGGTTCTTCTAGTAGCAGCGCGTGATCACCGGGTGAGCCAGGGCCGTGGCAGCTCTGCGATCGGGATGAGCCCGTGCTTTCGCCAGCCTTCGCGGCGCAGCCAGGTGCCCGGCGGGGCGCGGTCCAGACATATGGCGTGCTCCGGGGGAACTGGCTGCTCGCGCCAACCTTCAAACTCCAGGGACGTGGAGTACGGGTCCAGCCAGTCTTTGGGATATCGGTGGCCGCCGCGCGCGGCGTGACGACGCGCGTTGTTGAGAACATAGGCCAGACCGCGGCGAACCTCGAGCGGGCTCGTCAGGGCGCGCGCGTGGTAACGGCCATCGAAGACCTTGCCCCGCCGGCGCCACACGCCGTTGAGGCGGCGGGCCAGCCGAATGCCCAGCCCCTGCATGGCGCGTGACAGCTCGCGCTTGTCGGGCGCCTCCACAATCAGGTGCAGGTGGTTGGTCATGACGCTCCAGTCGGTGATGCGCACGCCGAAGCGGGCGCAGGCCGTGGCCAGCGCGCGGCGAACGACGCGAAAGGTCCGTGCCCGGCGCAGCGAAGGCAACCCGGCAGCCAGGCGCATGGTGACGTGCAGCGGCGCGTCGTGCAGGACGTCCGGCCGGATGACGTGCGCCACGCGGCGACGACCGCCCCGTTGCCGTTTGCGACCGGCCGATACGACAGGGCTGGTGTGCGCCGACTTGACAGCCTATGCGAGCCGATGGAGGGTACCGCCGCATCGAAAGCGCTGAAGAGGGTCTAACGAGGGAGCCGGCACACACACGCGCGCTCGACCCAGCGGCCTGAGGCCTCTTCACACAGCGCTTTGCCGGTCTCGGGGTGCTCGGTCAGGCACTCCACAAAGCAGCGACTGCCCAGGCTCATCCGGCTGTCTTCGGGCCGCGCCAGCACCGCAGCAGCGATGAGCACGACGCCCGCCAGGCCGGCGAGCAGCGTCCGCCGGGACGGCTTGAGCACGGCGACGATACCACCGATCACGAGCAAGGACGCCAGCGCCGGCAGCCCGAACAGGGTCGGGCTGAAGTGGCGCTCGGCGACCATGGGAAAGCCGAGCTGGACCAGGGGCGCGTCGAAGCCGCCGGGGGCATACGGGAAGGTCGCGATCATCGCCCAGGTGGCCGCGAACGAGGCGACCGCCAGTCCGGGCACCACCCACCGCAGGCGCGGGTCGCCGTGCAGCGCCAGGCCGACGCCGACCGCCAATAATGGGGCCAGAACCACGAGGTGGCGTGGACCGTAGCTGGCGCCCGCGGGCCAGTCCACGAAGCAGGCGATCCACAAGAAGTACACGCCCACGGCCACAGCCAGAAAGCGCGCGCGACGAAAGGCCAGCAGACCGATCAGCAGGACCGGCGCATGATAGAAGAGCCCGCGCATGGGACCGACGCTCAGCCCGACCAGCGCCTCGGCCGACGGCAGCCGAAAGCCCATAAAGCCCTGCTCGTGAATAGCGGCGAGGTCCGCGGCGGCCTTGTAGGAGTACGCAAAGCGGAACGGCTCGCCGAAGAGCCAGGTGTTGTAAGCCAGCTGGGCGCCGACGAACGGGATGCCGCCCAGGCCGAAGCGGATCATGCACTCCAGGCGGCGGGTCTTGATGCCCGCGTACAGCCCCAGAATCGTCGCCAGCACGCAGGTGGCGGTGTCGACCAGGACCATCGCGCCGGCCAGCGCTCCCGCAGTAACGAACATGTCGCGGCGCAGGTAGTAGAGGCTGCCGATCCCGAGCACCGCGGCCGGCGTATGGCCGAAAAACAGCGTAGCGTACAAGGCGTACGGCGTGGCCAGGCCCAACACCAGCGCGGCGGTCCAGGCGGCCCGATCGTCCCCCTCGGTCTGCTCCAGCACGATGCCGTGGACCCAATACACGCCCAGCACGGCCGGGATCGCGACGCCAAAGATCAACAGCAGGTGGTAGAGGGCCGGCAGATCTACGAACTCGGTCGACATGCCCAGGCGGGTCAACACCCAATACAGCGGCATCACTGCAAAGGAGAGCCCGGGCGCCTTGTCGAGATAGCTGTGTCCCTCGAACTCTGCGCGGTCGACGTTGCGCCCGCCATACCGCTCCAGGACCTCGTCCACCGCGGGGGTGCCGTGGTCGACGACGCTGGACACGAAGTACAGCCGGATCGACTCGTTGGCGGCGTGAAAGGTGGGCCAGAAGTGCACAAACCAACTGTAAAACAGCAGCAATCCACCGAGCACGAGCCAGCGTTTTCGGACAGCTGTCACTCGATCAGCTCGTACGACCGATCGCGGTAGTTGCGAAAGGTCCAGCCGCTGTCGCCGCGCGCCGTGACGTAGTCCGGAATCACCGGGACCTTGCCGCCGCCGCCCGGCAGATCGACGACGTATTGGGGCACGGCGAGACCGCTGGTGTGTCCACGCAGCGCATCCAGAATCGCGATGCCGGCGCTGACCGGCGTGCGGAAGTGGCCGATGCCCTGCGCCATGTCGGCGTGGATAATGTAGTACGGCTTGACCCGCATGCGCAGCAGACGCCGGTTCAGCTGCTGTACGACGTCCGCGTCGTCGTTGATCCCTCGCAGCAGGACCATCTGGTTTTGGATGGGGGTGCCGGCCGCGCTGATGCGATCACACGCCCCCCAGGCCTCGTCAGTGCACTCTTTTGGGTGGTTGAAGTGCGTCATCAAGAAGATGGCCAATCGGCGTGACTGGTGTGCCCGCAGCACGTCGCCAAAGCCAGCGTCAACGCGCTGCGGCAGGGTCACCAGGTTGCGCGTGCCGATGCGGGCGACCTCGACATGCTCGATGCCGGCCAGCGTATCCAGAATCGCACCCAGACGATCGTTGGACAGGCTCAGCGGGTCGCCGCCCGAGATGATGACGTCCTTGATCTCGGGGTGCGCCCGCAAATAAGCAAACGCGGCGGCCAGCTCTCCCTTGGTTTGTGCGCTGCCCGGGTCCCCCACCTTGCGCTTACGCGTGCAGAATCGGCAGTACATGGCGCAGTTGTGGGTGGTGTAGAGCAGCGCACGGTCCGGGTACCGATGCGTCAGTCCGGGCACCGGCATGTGCTGCTCTTCGGCGAGCGGGTCGGCGAGCTCGCCGGCCGTAATGGTCAGCTCGGCGCCGGCGGGAATCGACTGCAGCCGAATCGGACACCGCGGATCGTCGGGCGCCATCAGACCGGCGTAATACGGCGTGACGGCGAACCTGAAGCGGCCCACGCAAGCGTCAAACGCCGCGCGCTCATCGCTTGTCAGCGCAATAATCTCCGACAGTTGATCCAAAGTGGTGACACGATTTTGCTGCTGCCAGCGCCAATCGGACCAGTCGGAGTCAGGGACTGCGCTGTAGTAGGGAATTCGGGCCGTCACGGCTGGGGATACTAGCACTGTCACAAATGACTATTGACATCGGTGCGAACAGTTGGCTTTCTGCGGCGGCAACCGACGACGCAGGGGAAGTCGATGGAAGGACGTCTAAAGATCTTCGCGGGCCGCAGCCACCCGGCGCTGGCGG
Source organism: uncultured Myxococcales bacterium (assembly GCA_964545715.1). Lineage (GTDB taxonomy): Bacteria > Myxococcota_A > UBA9042 > CAZJHX01. The sequence continues at coordinate 10,707 of CAZJHX010000011.1, read as the reverse complement.
AAGACATCTGTTACTTCCTGGACGTGGCGCTTGGCCGCACCAAGGTCGTCGAGTTCTCAAATGACAACCTGATGGTCCGCATCGAAGAGAACGTGCGTGAGTGCGACGTCTTCGTGATCCAGACCAGCTGTCCGCCGGTCAACACAGGTGTGATGGAGCTGCTGATCATGATCGACGCGCTGAAGCACGCGTCGGCGGCGCGCATCACGGCGGTCATGCCCTACTTCCCGTACGCCCGCTCGGACAAGAAAGACCAGCCCCGCATCAGCATCACGGCGCGCCTTATGGCCGACCTGCTGATGACCGCCGGCGCCGACCGTGTGCTCACGATGGACCTGCACTCTCCGCAGATTCAGGGCTTCTTCCGCATTCCCGTCGACCAGCTCAAAGCGGTGCGTCTGATCTGCGAGCACTGGAAGAAGCGTGATCTGGACAACTATGTGCTGGTCGCGGGCGACGCCGGCGAGGCCAAAGAGCTGGGCGCCTACGCCAACCGCTTGAACCTGCCCATGGCCATCGTCGACAAGCGCCGCTACGGCAACGACGACAAGCCCAAAGCGGTCAACGTCATCGGCGACGTCGAGGGCAAGCGCTGTCTTATCGTGGACGACGAGGTCGCCAGTGGCGGCACGCTGATCGAGGCGGCCAACTTCTTGAAGAAGCGCGGCGCCCTGACGGTTGAGGCCACGTGCGTGCACCCGGTGCTCAGTGGCAGCGCTGTCGACCGCATCACGAAGAGCGCCATCGACGAGTTGGTGGTCACGGACTCGATCTCGACCGCTCAGAAGCCGTTCCCCAAGCTGTCCGTGCTGCCGGTCGGCCAGCTGTTCGCCAAGGCGATCCGCCGCATCCACGACGGCGACTCGGTCGGCGAGCTGTTCTCCTGAGAGGTGCCGCATGATCAACCTGGACTGCGTATGATCTATCTGGACAATGGGGCGACCACGCCCATGGATGCGCTGGCCGTTGAGGCCATGCTGCCGTTCTTGTCCCAGCACTTCGGCAACGCCAGCTCGCTGCACGCGCTGGGGGCAAAGTCAGCGAAGGGGATGCGCGACGCCCGGCAGACGTTTGCGGATGCCCTGGCAGTGGACCCGGCCGAGATTGTGTTCACCGGCGGCGGTACCGAGGCCGACAACATGGGCACGCGCGGCGCAGCCATGGCGGCGTCTCCCAAGCGACGTCACGCGCTGATCTTCGCGCTGGAGCACCCCGCCGTACGCGGCCAGCGCCAGTTTCTGGAGGGCCGCGGCTTCACGGTCGAGGAGATCCCCTGCGACAGCGAGGGCATCTGCGACGTCGACGCGCTCGAGCGGCTGATCCGGCCCGACGACACCGCGCTGGTCGCCGTCATGCACGCCAACAACGAGATCGGCACCGTCCAGCCGCTGGACGAGATCGGCGAGCTGTTGGAGGACCTCTGCCCGCAGGCCCACCTGCACGTGGACGCCGTCCAGAGCTTTACGAAGCTGCCGGTGCGCCCACGCCGCATGCGCGCGGACACGCTGGCCCTCGCCGGTCACAAGATCCACGGCCCCAAGGGCGTCGGCGTGCTCTATGTGCGCAAGGGCGCCAAGCTGCGGCCGCTGGTCGCTGGCGGCAGTCAGGAGGGCGGCCGGCGGGCCGGGACCGAGAACGTGGCGGGCATCGTCGGCTTCGCGACGGCTGCGGCCATCGCCGTCGAGAACATGGAGGCGGACGCCGCGCGCATGACGCGGCTGCGCGACCAGCTGATCGAGTCCATCGCCCAGCGCATCGACAACGTGGCGCTCAACGGTCACCGGCACAAGCGGCTGTGCAACAACATCAATGTGAACATCCGAGGCGCACGCGCTGAGATCATGCTGCACGCGCTGGAAGAGCGGGGCATCTACGTGTCCAGCGGCTCGGCGTGTCATGCCGGCCAGACGGGCCCAAGTCACGTATTGAAGTCGATCGGGCTGACCGAGAGAGACACCGGCAGCCTGCGCATCACGCTCAGCCGCCACTCCACAGAGGGCGACGTTCAGGCGTGCGCGGAGGCGCTCCCTGAGGTGGTGCCGCTCGCCCGATGACGGCCTCCGCCTCCGGCATCCTGGTCCGCTACGGCGAGATCTTTCTGAAGAAGGGGCGCAAGCAGTTCTTTTTGGACTCCCTGGCCGGCAACCTGGAGCGCACGCTCAATCGGGTGGCCCCTGACCTGAAGCTGACGCGCCCATACGGCCGCTTTCTGGCGGTCCCAAAAGCCGCGGATGGTCGCATCGAGGATCCGCAAAGCGCAGCCGAGGCCCTGGCCGCCGTTTTTGGCGTCGTGTGGGCCGGTCCGGTGGAGATCATCCGCGACCCCACGCCCAAGAGCCTGACCGAGGCGGTGGTGGCCTATGCGGAGGTTCACCGGCGGCGGCGACACAAGACGTTCAAGATCGAAACGCGGCGGGCGGACAAGCAGTTTCCGCTGACCTCGATCCAGTGCAACCAGCGCCTGGGCAGCGCGGTCTGGGAGGCGCAGGACGGCCTGGAGGTCGACATCCACGACCCGGACCTGACCCTGCGCGTGGAGATCCGCACCGACATCGGCTTTATCTACGGCGCCCAGGTCAAGGGCGTCGGCGGCCTGCCGGTCGGCAGCAACGGGCGGGCGCTGCTGTTGCTCAGCGGCGGGATCGACTCGCCGGTCGCGGGCTGGCTCACCCAGAAGCGGGGCGTGGCGATCGACGCGATCACGTTCCTGTCACCGCCATACACCGGGCCGCAAGCGCACGAAAAAGTGGTCACTCTGGCCGGACGCCTGGGGCGCCCGCAGCGCCGCCTGCGCCTGTGGACGGTGGAGCTGACGGCGATTCAAGAGCAATACCGCGACAAGGCGCCGGGCGATCAGCTGGTGCTGTTGTACCGGCGCTCCATGTTTCGCATCGCGGACAAGATCGCGGCGCGCCACAAGCATCAGGCGCTGATCACCGGAGAGAGCCTGGGCCAGGTGGCCAGCCAGACGGTGCCCAACCTGCACGTGATCGGCTCGGTGGCCAACCGCCCGGTCCTGCGCCCGCTGATCACGTACGACAAGGTCGAGACCATCGAGCTGGCGCGCAAGATCGACACGTACGAGACGTCGATTCTGCCGTTTGACGACTGCTGCTCCTTATTTGTGCCCAAGCACCCCGAGCTGCGCGGCAGCATCGAAAACCTGGACAAGCTGGAGGCCGAGATCCAGCCGGGCGAGCTTGAAGCTAAAGCGCTTGCCGAGGCCACGTTGCTCGAGCTTCCGGAGCGCAAATAGTGCGCAAGCCTTCGCTGGTCGTCGTCGGGATCATCTGGGCGGGCTTGATCAGCGGTGGCCTGGGCTGGTGGGCCGGCAAGACGATGGCGGCGCCCAGCGGCCCCGACCTCAAGGACTTTCACCTGGAGCACCTGGCGCAGGCGCCCGAGCAGGGCAGCGTCGTCATGTCGTTTGACGCCGAGTGGATTCTCGACGCCCTTATCGACAAGAACATGGGGCTGTTTGAGGCCAAGGACCCGGAAGGGACACGCGCCGCGCTGTCGGCGGCCGGCAAGAAACACCTGGGTATCGATCTGCTGGCGGCTAAGCGCGCTCAGCTGTGGATGGCGCCCTCCAGGGGCATGGTGGGGCTGTGGTTGGAGGGCGACTTTGACGGCTCGCTGAAGGGCGAGGCTGCCGAGTACGCCGGCAGGACGGTCGCGCGGATGCCGTCCGGGGCGTACATGGCCAAGCTCAACGACGGTCTGCTCATCGGCGACGAGCGGGGTCTGCAGGCGACGTTGGATTTGGCGGCGGGCGAAGCCAAGTCGGTGGACGTCGCGCTGCACGAGAAGGCGCTGGACGAGGTGGACGACGGCAGCCTGATCGTCAGCTTTGGCGGCGAGGCGGCGCTGCCGATGGGCGGTGATGTGGAAGGCGGCGCTGTAGCGCTGGAGCCGACCGGCACGTTTACCTCGGCGATCATCGGCAAGCCCACGGCGCTGGCCCGGATGGCGGGCTCGGTGCTGGAAGCGCACGACAAGGCGCGGGACGCCATCTCCGAGGCGCTCGAGAGGTTCCGAGAGGTCGGCCCCGCCGAGGCGGTGCTGCCGCTGACGCTGGCCAAGCACAAGCTGGAGGACGTGTTTGCGGTCGTGGAGATCGAGCACGACGGCGAGCTGCTGACCGCGCAATCCGAGGGCCGTGGCGGCCTGGTCGCCATATACATCGCCACGACCGCGGCCACCGCGTACACGTATTTCCTGCGCGCCAAGTCCCAGATGGAGATGATGAGAATCCAGCAAGAGCAGGAGCAGCTTTGGCAGCGTGAGCTCCGCGATGCTCAGTGACCCTGGAGGCCCTCATCGCCGCCGGCGCGGCCGTTCGTACTAAGGATGGGGTGCTGGTTGGCGTACATGTTCAACCGGGCGCCAAAAAGACAGAGGCCGTGGGAATGCACGGGGACCGGCTGAAAGTCCGTCTGGCCGCGCCCCCGGTGGACGGCAAAGCCAACAAAGCGCTGATCGCCTGGGCCGCCAAGCATTTTGGGCTGAAAAAGGCGGACGTGGAGCTCATCCGCGGACAGGCGAGTCGTCAGAAAACCCTGCGCCTGATCTGCTAGAATGCGCCGATGCGAGCAGCATTGGTTGTAGCGGCCCTACTGGCCACCGCCTGTGGAGATGATCCGCCCCCCGCCCAGGAGAGCGGCGATCCGGGCTTCGACATCATCCTGCCCGACACCGGCGCGTATTCGCCGGACGCCGGGGTGACCTACGACGCCGGCGAGACGGATCCAAAGGCGCAGGACACAATCACCGACACCGGCCCGCCGCCCACGCCCGATGCCGGGCCGGCCGTCGAGGACACCGGCCCCGCGGTTGTGGACACGGGCCCGCCCGAGGACGTGCCGTGCGTACCCAGCTGCGAGGGCAAGGACTGCGGCACCGACGGCTGCGACGGCACCTGCGGCGAGTGCGAGTCAGGCGATCTGTGCACTGCCGGCGTATGCAGCCCCGACCCGTCGGCAGGCTGCGAAGGCCTGGATCTGGCCGAGCAGTGGGCCGGCAAGTTCTCGGGCAAAGGCGACTTCTCCATCGTGGGTGTGATCCCCATCGAGTTCAAAACCAGCGGCGACATGTCCTTTGAGATCAAGTGCTTCAACAGCAAGCTGATCGTGTCGGGCGAGATGACGGGAGAAGCCAGCGACAACCCCTTCACGCTGAAGATGAGCGGCACGTTCAACCCCGAGACCGGGGTGATCACAGCCAAGCTGCTGGAGGGCGAGGTGATCGTCTACGGCGGGCTGCTGTCCTACCAGTTCGACGGTGAGGCCGAGGCCACGCTCAACGAGGAGGGCACCTTCGACGGCACATGGTCCGTCGAGAGCTTCGACGGCCAGGTGCTGGGCGGCGTGATTCCGGCAAAGGACCTCTTGCCGCTGAAGGCCGCGGGCACTCTGAACGCCGCGCCGATCTAGGGCGTGTAGAGCTCGGTCGTATCTGTGGCGTCGTTTGTGGTGCCGTTGTCCAAGAAGCCCCACGCGCTGTTCTTCGTCATGCCGCCCGTCACAAGCAGCCGGCCGTTTTCCAGCAGGGTCGCCGTGTGGTCGTGGCGCCAGCGGTCCAGGTCGCCCTCCTGGTGCCACTTGCCATTGGAGACGCTGTAGGTCTCCAGCAGGTCGTGCTTGTCACCACCGGTCACCACCGGGCTGCCGTCGGCAAGCAGGGTCAGTGTGTGACCCGTGCGCGCGGCGTTCATCGAGCCCGTGGACTGCCATGTGTTGGTGGCCGGGTCGTACAGCTCGACGGATGTGATGGACGGGGGCTTATACGCCTGCTCAAAGCCCTTGCCACCGGCCACGATCACCCGGCCGTCGCTCAGTCGGACCGCCTCGTGGTGGAAGCGCTGCTGCACCATGGCGCCCGCCGGCGACCAGGTCTCCGTCTGCGGGTCGAACAGCTCTGCGGCGGCCGGTTTGCCATACTTCTGGGCACCACCCGCGATCAGCACGCGGCCGTCGTTGAGCGCGGTGGCGGTGTGAAACGCGTGCGTCTGCAGCAGCGGCGTCGTCGGCGACCAGGCGCCGTTGGCCGGATCGTACAGCCCCGCGAGATCGACATTGCCCTCGGGCCCCTGCCCGCCTGCCAACAGCACCACGCCGTTGTTCAGCAGTGTGGCCGTGCGCGTGTGGATGGACGCAGTGCCGACGGGCTGCGCCGACGTCCAGGTCTCTTGCTGTGGATCGAAGACCTGGACCGTCATCGTGGTGCCGGGCTGCACCTCGTCACCGCCGAAGATCAGCACGCGTCCGTCGCCCAGCCGCATGGCCGCATGGCTCGACCGGACCGTGCCCGTGGACGCCGTGGACGACCAGCTGTTAGCGTCGGGATCGTACAGCTCGGCAGACGCGCCGTCGGGGTCGCCACCGACCACGAGCACGCGCCCATCGACCAGGCGGGTGGCGGTGTGACCAAGCCGCTTTGTCGACATCTCGGCGCCGTCTTCGATGGGACTTTCGTCACACCCTGGCGCAGTCAGCGCTAATGTCACAGTCGCGGCGACAACCAGCAAGCGCTCTAAATTACTCATGATTTCAGCATCCAACGTGTTCAGGCGGGGTGAAAGGGCCCCAGACCGCCACTACTCACAGCAATGGCCGTACCAACCGGCGATCAAGGCACCTGACGCCCGCGATAAACGACGCGATGAATACGGCGCGTGTTGGCGATGCGGTCCAGCGGGCTGGCGTCCAGGACCAGCAGATTGGCAGGAGCGCCCGCGGTCACGCCCCACGGGATGCCCAGAAAGCGCGCAGGCCCCAGCGTCCCGGCCTCCAGGGCCTGCCACGGCGTCATGCCGGCCTCCACCATCAGCTCCAGCTCCCGATGCACCGAAAAGCCCTGAAACACGCCCAGGTTGTTGCTGTCCGGGCCGGCCAGAATCGGCACGCCGGCCGCCGCCAGCTTACCTAGCGACACCATGTTGTGCGGTGTGCAGCCCGCCGTCTGCCAGCGCACCCAGTGCCGCCCCTTGCGGTCGTAGCGGTCCACCGCGCGGTACTCCGCTCGCAGCGCCGGCCCGGTCAGCCGTGCAAGCAGCGGATCGTCCAGCAGGGACGGGGTCTTGGCGATGCGCGACAGGTCGCATTGCACCGCCATGGTCGGGATGGAGATCGTCTTTTGGACCACCATCCTGGCGACGAGCTCGTCGTCGATCACCGCCTCATCTTCGAGGTGCGTAATCGCCGTCGCGCCGGCGTCCACGGCCTTGCGCACCTGCGTCCATTTGTGGATGTGCACCACCGTCTTGTACCCGGCCACCCTTGCCGCCCGGACGAACGGCGCCACCTCGCCGCCCTGGAACAACAGCTTGATCACGTCCGGCTTTCTTTCGGCATAAGCGGCCACGGCGGCGGCGGCTTCAGCGTCCGACACCACACCTTTGCGCGGCACAAAGATGAAGCCGGCGGCAAACAGCCGGGCGTGGTCCAACGAGTCGCGCACCTGGTCGCGGGCCACAAAGAGCGTCTTGGACCGAGCGCCGAGATCCAGCACGGCCATCACGCCGGCGCGCAACACCAGCCGCGCAAACTCGACGCGCCCTCGGTCCTCGTGCGCCTTCCCGGTCGGCGACGGATTCCGAAAGCTGTGGGAGTGCGCGCTGATCAGCCCGGGCATTACAAACTTGCCGCGCGCGTCCACCGTGCGACCCGGGCAAGCCGCCTCTTCAGCCACGGCGACGATCGTGTCGCCCTGAATCACGATGTTGGCGACCCGATCCGTCCGCGCCGCGGGGTCCAGGACAGTCGCGCCGGTCAGACACCAGGTCTGGCTCGTCGCGCACCCCGCCGTCAGAAGCGCCAGCAACAGCCACGCCGCCTGATGGACGTCAGTCCTCGTGGGCTTCCAAATCTTCGGCGGTGATGGACTTGACCCGGACAGTGCGCACCGGGTGAGGGCGGCTGGGTTCCTCGATCACCAGGCCGCCCAGCAGCGTCTTGGCCATCTCGGTCTCATCCAGGTTGAAGAGCAGCTCGAACTTGCCGATCTCCACACGATCGCCCTCGCGCAGGCGACGCATCTGGATGCGCTCCCCGTTGACATGCACCCCGTTGGCCGAGCCCTGATCCATCAGGACGAAGTCCGGATCCTCGAAGACCACTGCAGCGTGTATTCGAGAGACTCCGGGGTTGTCGATGACGAGCTCATTGGTGGGGTCGCGGCCGATACGGGTGGTCATCTGCGAGATCTCGTGTCGGAGGATCTCACGGCCTTTAAGTCGCAGGACGAACTGTGCCACGGCCCGATCATAGTCTAGAACCCACAGAAGTTCACGGGACGCACCGACCATTAGGTGCAGGCGCTCAAGAAGCGGTTCAAGTTGGCCATGTACTCGTTCATATTGGCGGCCATGATCGAGTTGTGGTCGCCGCGCGGGAAGCGGACGAGCTCCTTGGGCTGCGAGGCGGCCGAGGCGTAGTTTTCTTCTGCGTGCTCGATGCCGACCAGGTGATCGTGCTCGGCGTGCATCACCAGCAAGGGGCCGGTGTAGGCGGACAGCTTGGCGTGGTGGTCGACGCGGGAGCGCACGGCGGCCTCCAGCTCGTCGCGGGTGCAGCCCAGCTCGTGAGGCTCCACGCGGATCGCCAGGCGCTCCAGCACCGACGATATGCCGCTCTCCAGCACCAGCCCGGCGATGTCGCTGAAGCGGTGGGCGGCCTCGATGGCGAAGATCGAGCCCACCGAGCGGCCAAAGACCACAATGCGATCCGCCGGTACGCCGACGGCCTCCACGATGGCCGGCACGTCGTCCAGCATGGCGCCCAGATAGGGCTGACCCGCCGAGCCGCCGTAGCCACGATACTCGGCCAGAAACAGCTGGTAGCCCATGCTCTGCACGATAGGCGCGATGTCCCGCCAGTGGTGGACCAGCTCGCCGTTGCCGTGAAAGTGCAGCAGCACCGGCTGGTCAGAGGGGGGCGCGGAACGCCAGCACGCCAGCGGGCCGACCTCTGTGGGCACCGAGATCGCGTCCGGTAGAGGCACACGCTGGGGAAAGAAGTATCGCTGCGCGATCAGCGGATGGTTGAGAATGGACAGAAGCCGGTCGGACATCGCCGTAGTATAGTCCGGGTCATGACACATTCACTGTTGGCGCTTCTCGCGGGCCTGGCGTCCGTGCAGTCGGGGCCGGTTGCGGTGCAGGGACAGCTGCGCGGCGACGGCGGCGAGCCGGTCGATGGCCAGTACGCGATGACCTTCACCCTGTACGACCAGGCCGTGGTCGAGGGGCAGACCGTCTTGTACGAGAAGACGCTGAACAACCCCGGCGTCACAGTGGCCGACGGGGTGTTTCAAGTGGCGCTGGAGGCCGTTCCGGCCGCGATTCTAGTCGACCAACCACAAGTGTGGATCGGCGTTCAGGTGGGCTCGGAGCCCGAGCTTGCACGGCAGCCGCTGCGCTCAACGCCGCTTGCTTTGGCAGCGCTGCGCGCGATCTCGGCGGACTCTGCAACCAGCCTCGCGTGCACGGGCTGCGTCGGCTTTACGCACCTCGCCGGCCCGGGTTGTGCGGACGGAGACGTGCTCAAGCGGGTGGACGGCGCCTGGACGTGCGCACCCGGCGGCGTTCTGGTCACCAGCCAGGCGCCGGTCTGTAACGCCGAGAGCGCCGGCGCCGTGCACTTTGACCCGGTCGAGAAGCGACTGTACGTGTGCGACGGCAAGGACCTCCAGGGCCTCGTGGTCTGCAGCGGTACGTGTCCGGATCCGTCCAGCGTGCCCTGCGGCAACAACACCGCCGACGCCTGCGGCAAGTCCTGCCCGGCGACCGGGACCGGGCCCAACCCCGCGCAGTGCGCCGATCCCAGCGCCACGGCCTGCGGCGCCCCCGCCACCGACGCGTGCGGAAACGGCTGTGGGACGACGGGCACTCAATGCGAGAAAGGCGTCTGCGTGGACGGCGATTGCAAGACGGCGGGCCAAAGCTCCGACGATCCGGGCCTGTCGTGCCTGGCGCTGCTGACCGGCGGCGGCTCTGTCGGGGACGGAAAATACTGGCTGGATCCGGATGGCGCGGGACCTGCGGCCCCCTTCCAGGCCTACTGCGACATGACCACCGATCTCGGCGGCTGGACGCTCGTGATGAAGCAGGCCAAAAACAGCGGCTTCGGCTCACCACTGTCGGTCAGCAACTGGTCGGGGTGGAGCCAGGCCAACGTGCTGATGAACGAGACCGACGCTACGACCAACGACGGCCACATGGTCAACCTGGGGTACAGCACCCTGATCGGCTCCGAGCTGCGTATGACGGCCTCGCAAACGTGGACCGACGTGACCAAGGGCGCCTTCAAGCGCACGATCAACTCGACCGCATACACGGCGCTGAGCAACGCCCAGGGCAACAAGACCGGCAACGAGGGCGGCAACCAGACCGTGCCCTGGACTGCGGCGCCCTTCACCGATCACACCATCACGCAGACGACCAACGGCAACGGCCTGTGCTGGCGATCCGGTCCCTACTTCAACCAGACCAGCTTCGAGAACACCAACGGCGGCATCAAGTGGGGCTACCTGTTCAACAACGAGTGCGGCCAGGGCAGCACGGACACCGCCGAGGGCCTGGGCTGCTGCGGAAACTCGGGCTGGTATCGCGAGAGCGCCTGGACCCTCTACCTCTGGGTCCGCTAGTGGTCGAAGTCGGAAATTCGTTCCTACCCGCGCGGCGACGCCGTTCGCCGCCAAGGCGGGCGA
>CAZJHX010000010.1:0-119419 GCA_964545715.1 uncultured Myxococcales bacterium | reverse complement strand
CCCGGATACTTTATCTAAGGCGGCTTTGGCAGCCTGAGCTGCCAAAAACGACCCGGATACGTTATCTAGCGCGGCTTTGGCAGTCTGAGCTGCCAAAGACGACATAGATGCCCGGGGGTGGTTCAGGCTGCGTCGGCCAGGGGCTTGGCGTTGGCCAGACTGCCTCTGAGGACCTGGGCGGCCATCGCCATCACTTCCACATCCTTGTTCGTCAGGCCCTGGGCCGTGTGGAGCACATCCGCGTAGATGACTCCGGCCACCGCGCCCTGCTCGTCGAAGATGGGCACCGCTGCGGCTGAGACCGCGCTGCGGCCGTCGCTGTGGACGGCTCGGACCTGGTTTAGAAGGGCGGGGCTTCGTGTCGTGACCGCGCGATGCATGGCGGCGGTGACCGGGCGGATCGCTGCATCGACCGCGTCCAGGGTCACCGAGTAGCCGCGGGCGACGACGCGTGCTCGGCCGGTGTCGCCCAGCATGAAGATGCCGACGCGATCGGCGCCGATGGCGTTGCACAGGCCCTGCGCTGCGGTCGCGTGTTGTTTGGCGCCGGAGAGACGGCGGGCCGCGCTGAGCGCCAGCTTGTGCAGCAGCTGCATCACCTTCTGCTCGCGGGATGGCGGATCGCCGGGGCGCGAGGCCAGGAGCGAGACGCGTGTGTCCAGCTTGGTGATCGTGTGATCGATCGTGCGGCGGGCTGCCGTGGCGTCTACCTGCACGTGGCCGGCGCCGACAAGCTGCAGGGTGCTGTCGCCGATGCGGATCTCATCACCATTGACGATTCGGCGCTCGCCCACGCGTTCGCCATTGATGAACACGCCATTGCTGCTGTTGAGGTCGGTGACGACGTAGGCACCCTCCTCCCACGAGATAAGTGCGTGGCGTCGGGAGGCGGCGTCGTCGATTAGCTGGATTGGATTGGAAGGGGAGCGCCCCAGCGTCATCGGGCGCTCGCCCAACCGAAACATGGTGCCTGCTCTAAAGCCCTTCTTGATTACCAGGATTGCGTTCATAAGTGCCTCCTTGTGGTCGTCCTGCACTTACTACGCAGGCGGAGGCACTTTGGATCAGTGGGTAACGCCCGCGCAGGTCCACTCGTCGCTTTTTACGTCCGAAATGAAGTAGCCGTAGGAGGCGCACATCTCGCCTGGGAAGGTCAGCGTCTCGTCCGTTGTGTTCTGGAAAACGCACTTGGTGCGGATGACGTCGCCCTTGACCAGTTTGTGCGGCGCGGCGGTGTAGTCCTGGACGGGCGGCTCATCGCGGTACTCGGGCATCCACTTCGGGATGTCGATCAGCAGCTGAGGGTCGTCCTTGGGACCGGCCCAGACGTAGATCTCGGTGCCCCACTCGTGCATGTGCGGACCGGCCACGAGCAGCTCCATGTCATGTGGTACCTCACACTCGAAATCGACCACCTGATCGCCCTCGACCTCGTCCTTGGGCTTCAGCTCAAACAAGATGTCGGAGGTGCCCCAGGAGCCGGCCAGCTGCTCGACGGAGGCCGGATCGACTGTGCGCAGATGCATCACGTCTTTGACGCGGATCGACTTGAGCTGCGTGTTGACGTAGTGCTGCTGAAGCACCATCTGGGTGCCGGCGGGCAGCTTGACCGCGATGCCCTCGGGGAACTTCTCCAAGCCGAAGTTGACCGACGAGATGGCGGGCGTGATCTCGAACATCGTCTTGCCGTTGGTGCAGTCGATGACGGTGCCGGGCTCTTTGTTAAAGAGCTCGTTGGAGGTCTTGAACACGACGAAGTGGTGACCGTACTTGCCCTGGAAGCTCTCCAGCGCCGTCAGGTACATGTCCTCTTTGATGGGCTCCAGATAGATGCACTTCTGCACCTCGGTGGCGCCGGGGATGATCTGCTCCGGAAACTCGAAGCGAATCGCGTCCGCCGGCAGCTCCGGCTCGTCCGGAAGGTCATCGATGATCGTCGGCTCGTCGACGGGATCTTCTTTGACCGGATCTTCTTTCGCCGGATCGTCGGCAGGCGCCGGGTCGGTGGCTTCGGCACCACAACCCAGAGCGAAGAGCATAGAAATAGCGGTAAACAGCAACAGCGTACGTACTTTCAACGTGAACCTCACAGCTTGAGCGAGGGCCGCATCTTCATCGATGATACATGTTGCAGTCAAAGGATATCTGAGGGCGCAACCGTGTAACATGGGCGCGTACCAGTGCAAGTTGTGGAGGAATCATGCGCACTTTGAGCGTCCTCGCCATCCTGGCGGCGAGTGGGTGGGGTTTGTCGTGCGGTGGTGACAACGCAAACAACCTGGTGCCGAACCCGTCCAACAGCGCCACCGACATCAACCACGCGGACGCCTACTGCCTGCCCAACTGCGCGGGCAAAGAGTGCGGCGACGACGGCTGCGGAACCCAGTGCGGCACCTGTGAGGGCACCCAGATATGCAATATCGCCGGCCAGTGCGTCACACCGGAGCACTGCGAGCCGGCGTGCAACGGCAAGGTCTGTGGCGGTGACGGGTGCGGTGGATCGTGCGGTGAGTGTACGGCGGAGCAGACCTGCGGCGGCGACGGGATCTGCTACTCGACCGAGTGCGAGCCCCAATGCGCCGACAAGGTGTGCGGGGACGACACCTGCGGCGGCACTTGCGGCACGTGCGCGCCCGACGAGGTCTGTACGGACGGGGCCTGCGGGACGTGCGCGCCAGACTGCACCACAAAGCAGTGTGGTGACGACGGCTGCGGTGGCTCGTGCGGGACCTGCCCCGCCGGACTAAGCTGCACCGACGAAGGACAATGCGGCCTGTGTCAGCCAACGTGCGGGGGCAAACAGTGCGGTGACGACGGCTGCGGCGGCTCGTGTGGCGCGTGCGCCGAGGGCCAGGTCTGCACCGGAGAGTGGCTCTGCGCCAGCGACTGCGCGCCTCAGTGTGCGGACAAGCAGTGTGGCCCCGACGGCTGCGGGCAAAGCTGCGGGTCGTGCGCCGACGGGCAGCTGTGCAGCAACGACGGGCAGTGTGTCGCGCCGGGCGGCGGCTGCGCCGAGGCGATTGTGGTGGACGCATTCCCCTACGCGGTCCTGGGCGAGACAGCCGAAAAGAGCGACTCGATGAGCTATCCCGACGACGCGTGCGCCGGCGAGGCCAAGGGCGCCGGCGATGCCGCCCCGGACCAGGTCTACGTGTTCACCGCACCGGATGACGGTGCCTACACGGTCTCGCTGTCGTCGCAAAACTTCGACTCCGCGCTCTATGTGGTGGCCGACTGCAACGACGTGGCGGGCACCTGCCTGGCCGCCGACGAGCAGATCGGTGACGGCAAGCCCGAGGCCGTGGACCTGACGCTGACCGCTGGAGCGGTGATCTTCATCGTGGTCGACGGCTGGGGTGACGGGGAGGTCGGCTCGTACATGCTCGAGATCCACGGCGCGGGATGCGACCCCGACTGTCAGGGCAAGCAATGCGGTCCCGACGGCTGCGGCGGCAGCTGCGGCGCGTGTGCGGACGCCGAGCAGTGCACAAACACGGGGAAGTGCGTCGCGCTGTCCGGCGGCTGTCCCAACGCCAGCCCGGTCGCCCAGGCGCCGGTGACCCTGTCCGGAGACACATCCGTCGGCGACCAGGTGCTCGGCTACGGCAACAACGCCTGCCCCGGCGAGACCACCGGCTGGGGTGCCGCCTCTCCCGAGCAGGTCTATGCGTTCACGCCACCCGCCCCGGGCGTCTACACCATGACGCTGACGGCGGAATACGACTCCAACCTGTACGTCGTCACCGACTGCGCGGACGTGGACGGCACCTGCCTGGCCGCTGACGAGCAGATCGGCACCGGTAAGCCCGAGACGGTCATCGTAGACCTGGGTGGCGACACCGTATACGTGGTCGTGGATGGCTGGGGGGGTGGCGCTGCCGGACCCTACGAGCTGGAGATCACCCCGGGCGGGTGCGCGCCGGCGTGCGCGGGCAAAAAGTGCGGCGACGACGGCTGCGGCGGCGTTTGTGGCGAGTGCGCGGATGACCAGACCTGCGAGACCGGCCAGTGCATCGACATCCCGACCGGCGCATGTCCCGACACCATCACGGTCGGCCCCCTGCCCTACGTCCACAACGGCGACACGACCGGCAGCCTCTCCGAGCTCGGCTACAGCACGGGCGCATGCCCACCCGAGAGCGGTGGATGGGGCGCCGACGCCCCCGAGCAGGTCTACGCGTTCAAGCCGGCTGCCTCGGGCAAGCACACGATCACGCTGACGGCGGAGTACGACTCCAACCTGTACATCGTGGAGGACTGCGCCGACGTCGACGGCACCTGCCTGGGCGCCGACGAGCAGGTCGGCGCGGGCAAGGCGGAGACCGTGACCGTCACGCTGTCCGCCGGCGACTGGGTGTTCATCGTGGTCGACGGCTGGGGCGCGGACGTCTCAGGGGCGTACACGCTGACAGTCGAGTCCGGTGAGCCGCCGGTGGTCGAAGACACGTGCTGCGATGCGCAAGAGGGACCGGGCTGCTCGCTCAACGCCGCCTGCCAGCAGTGCGTTTGCGATCAGGACGCCTTCTGCTGCGACAACAAATGGGACAGCCTGTGCGCCGACGCCGCCCAGGACCCGGAGAAGTGCGAGACCGAGTGCGGGTGCAGCAGCTGCGTGGCCCAATGCGCCGGCAAAAGCTGTGGCGACAACGGCTGCGGCGGGTCGTGCGGCACGTGCGCGGCCGGAAAGGTGTGCAACCCCGACGGCGCCTGCGTCGACAGCAGCGGCGACCTGTGCGACGACGCCAACGAGTGCACCCTGGACATCCCGGTGCCCACGCTGGGCTGCCTCAACATCCCGGTCGGCGCGCCCGGCTGCGCCGCCAACATCGTGATCACCAGCCCCGCTCGCGCGGCCTCGCTCAAAGGACCGGCGGGCGTCACTGCCAAGGGCAAGGTCACGGTTCCGGGCGGCTCGATCAAGAGCTTCAAGATCAACGGCAAAACCGCCACAGTGGACGCGTCCGGCAACTTCTCGGTGGCCCTGTCGCCCAAGGTCGGCCTGAACGTGCTGGACGTGCGCGTCACGACGGCCCTCAACGGCGAGCAAGCCGCCGTCCGCGCGTACACCTGGGCCCCCGAATACCACGGCGTCGGCGCCAGCATCCCCACCGGCGCATCGCTCTACACGTCAAAGACCGTCTGGGACGACAACGACACCTCGGACATCGACGACCTGGCCACCGTCGTCACCCTGATCATAGAAAACGCCGACATCGCCGGCAGCGTGCCCAACCCGCTGGGCACCTACAAAGTCGGCTGGTGCACCTACACCATCAAAGTGAAGAGCTTCAGCATCGGGGATCCGGTCGTGGATCTGAAGCCGGTAAACGGTGCGCTGCGCACGATCGTCACGTTTCCAGACCTGAAGACGGACCTCAAAGCAGAGGGCGCGGGCTTTGCCTGTATCGACGCCTCGCCCAAGGTCACGGCGGACTCCATGCAGGTGTCGCTGGACATGGCGATCACCGCCCAGGCGGACGGCAACCTGACGGTGACGATGGCCAACGAAAAGGCCACCGTGAAGAACCTGGACATCAAGCTCAGCGGCGTCGCGGGGTTCCTCTTCAACTGGATCTTCAACTTCTTCGAGGGCACGGTCGCCGACAACATCGAGGAGCAGGTCGTCGGTCAGCTCAGCCAGTTTCCGCAGCAGCTGAGCGCCGCGCTGGAGAAGATCGCGGTCACGACCGACCTGGATATCCCGGGATTCCTCGGACCGCCGACCACGCTGAAGTTCATCGCCAAGCTGTCCGGCGCCGACTTCGACGAGACCGGAGGCTACTTCGACGTGGGCGCGTCGCTGACGCCGTTTGCCAAGAAGACCCCTCACATGGCGCCGGGCTCGGTCCTGCGCAAGGGATGTGGAGGCAGCAGCGGCGCCTTCAGCTTCTTGAAGCAGGGCCAGATCGAGTTTGCCATCAACGACGACCTGGCCAACCAGGCGCTGTTTGCGCTGTGGTGGGGCGGCGCCTTCGAAGGCGCGGCGCCGGCCTCGGTCACGGGCGGCGTCGATCTGTCGGAGTACGAAGTGGACGTGAAGGCGCTGGACGTCAGCTTCATGCTGCCGCCGGTCATCAGCGACTGTGACCCCGGCAAAGGGCTTGTGCTCGGCCTGGGCGACATCAAGATCGACGCGTCGGTGGAGATCTTCGGGGTGCAGACGGTGGACCTGACGGCCTGGGCCAGCGTGCGCGTGGCGGTCAAAGCCGTGGTCCAGAGCGGGGCAGCCGGCAAGGAGGTCGGGCTCAAGCTCGGCAAGCTGCTCTTCACCGGGGTGGAGATGGATACGCTGCCCGAGGACATGGCAGGGGTGAAACCCGCCCTCGAGTTCCTTATTCTGGAGCACGTGATTCCACCCATGCTCGACGATCTGGGCGGCGGCGTGCTCGCTGCGATTCCGGTGCCGGAGATCCCGCTGGACGGGTTCTCAGCGGCCATCCCGGCGGGCACGGCGGTGTCGCTGGACCTCAAGAGCGTGTATCGCAAGGGCGGCCGCACCGTGCTGTCCGGGGACGCGGAGTAGCTGATGACTCGACCTCTACTGATTCTCTTCTGCGCTGCGTGGGTCCTGGCGCTCGCGTCCTGCGGCGACGATCCCAAGGTGGTCGAGAAGGGGCCGGCCGGCGACGACACCAC
The DNA here is from genome assembly GCA_964545715.1 of uncultured Myxococcales bacterium. Taxonomy (GTDB): domain Bacteria; phylum Myxococcota_A; class UBA9042; genus CAZJHX01. The sequence continues at coordinate 112,783 of CAZJHX010000010.1, read as the reverse complement.
CGGCGGCACCGGCATCATCGACCCCAGCGACACCACGGACACCGGCGCAGACGACACGGGCGACGACACCGGACCGACCGACAGCACCGGCGAGGACACCGGCCCTCCCCCGGACTGCACCACGGCAGCCGACTGCGATGACGGCAACCCGTGCAACACCTTCACGTGCGAGGAAGGCGCGTGCGCCAAGAGCTACACCACGGCGACCTGCGACGACGATGATCCCTGCACCGAAAACGACACCTGCGACGGGGGCCAATGCCTGGGCGACCTTGTGACCTGCGACGACCAGAACGCCTGCACCCAGGACTTCTGCATCAACAAAGAGTGCAAACACCAGTTCATCGACGAGCCGCAGTGCCAGCTGGCCATGACGATCACGTCCCCCCAGCGCGGCGCGACGCTGACGGGCGATAAGAAGGTGACGGTGACCGGCACGATCACCTCGGGCGGCAGCGCGGCTCCGACCGTGACGGTCAATGGGGCCGCCGTCACGCCCGACGCCCAGGGCGCCTTTGAGACCTCGGTGCAGGCCGAGGTCGGCGTCAACTTGCTGGAGGTCATCGGCAAGGATGAGTTCGGCCAGAAAGAGCGCGTCTTTCAGGCGTTTTTGTACGGCCACGCGTTCCATGCCGCGGGCACGCCCGGCGACCTGACCATGTTGGGCGGCTCGGGCGGCTTCTGGCTGGACGACCAGGTCTTCGACGACAACGACACGGGCGACCTCGACGACCTGGCGACCATGGTCACCATGCTGCTGGAGGGCTTTGACATCGGCGCGGTGCTGCCCAACCCGCTGTTTCCGCCGGGGCAGGAGCCGGGCGTAATCTGCAAGTACACGGTGGTCGCCGCGGACGTGACCTACACGTGCGGCAAGGTCGACATCAACCCGACGGCCGACGGCCTGAGCCTGTCGGCCGTCCTCAAGAACTTCAAGGCCTGGGTGGACGCCTCAGGTCCGTGCCCGGATGCCGCCGGATGGATCAGCGCCAGCACGATCTCGCTGGACGCAGACGTGGTGGTCAACGTGACCGAGGGGGCCATCGACACGCAGCTCGACAGCGTGGAGGTCACGATTAGCAAGCTGGACGTGGAGGTCGTGGAGGGCCTGGTCTCGGTGCTGAACTTCGCCATCAACTGGTTCGAGGGCAAGCTGGCGGCCAAGGTGGAGTCCGAGCTCGAGGCCTGGATCCCGACCAACCTGGTGCCGCTCATCAACGGCATGCTGGCGGACATCGCCGACTATACGCTGGATTTCTACCTGCCAGCGCTGGGACAGAAGACGGAGAAGACGTACGTGCAGATCCGGGTCGCACCCAACTCAGCGGCGTTCTCCAGCGCCGGGGTGGAGCTTGCGGCCAACGTCGGGGTCGGCGCGCCCAAGAACAACACCCACGAGTCGCCCGGCTCACTACAGCGGCTTGCGTGCGGGCAGGCGCCGCTGGAGGGCGGCGACGACAGCTGCGTCGGCAACTGCGGCGGCCAGGCGCCCGGCGGGTGCTGGTGCGACAACTCCTGCGCCGCGCTGGGTGACTGCTGTGTCGATCTGGGTCCGGCTTGCGGCGGGCTCACGGACTCCCCGCTGCCCAAGCTCGCGGCGGTGGAGAGCTACCTCAGCTCAGACCTGGTGAACCAGCTTCTGCATGCGCTTTGGCGCGGCGGACAGCTGAACACGACGCTGACCGAAGCGGATTTAGGCGACGCCTTGTCCGAGTTCGGCGGCCAGGGACTGGTGATGGACATCGACCCGCTGCTGCCGCCGATCGTCCTGACCAGCTGCGACCCGGCCGGCGCGACCGAGATCCAGCTGGGCGACGCGTTCGCGCATCTGGACTTCTCGTTGAACGGCCAGGCCACGCAGATCGACCTGTACGGCACCTTCAAGATCCAGATCGCGCTGAAGCTGCAGAAGGGCGCGAACGGGTTCAACACGCTGGGCGTCGACGTGCTCGGGGTCACCGCGGTGGGCGCAGACGTGGTCAAGAGCTCCAGCGCCATCCCGGCGATCGACGCGCTGGTGGAGTCGCTGCTGACCAAGAACGTGGCGGAGCTGTTCGTCAAAGACATGATCGCGGGTCTGGGCGCGGCCTACCCGATCCCGACCATCGACGCCGGCGCGCTGTTGCCCGGGATTCCACCCGGCACGCTGGTGACGTTTGAGCCCACCTCCAAGAAGGTCATCGACGGCAATATCGTGCTGAGCGGCGCGGTGGTTGCGCCCTGATCACTCGTCGCGGACGACCTGCACCGCGAAACCCGGAATCGCCTGAATGATCTGCAGCATGCCCTGAAACCCGACCGGCTTCACCGCGTGAGCAGCAACGGGCAGGTCGTAGGTGCGCACCACGTCGATGCCAGCAGCCGACGCGCTGAGCACCGCGACCGGGATGGAGCGTAGACCCTCGTCAGCATTCAGTGCTTCCAGCACCTCCCACCCGCTCATGACCGGCATATTGAGATCAAGGAGGATCAGATCTGGCAGCGGCGTCGACTCGTCCCGCAGGAATTCGAGCGCCTCAAGCCCATTGCGGGCGATGTGAAGGTCGTTGCAGATCCGCGCCTCAGCAAACAACTCGATGGTGAGTTCGATGTCCGCTTCGTTGTCATCGACCAGTAGAATCTCGGCTGACCGCGCCACATCTCCACGGTACTACGCGGATCCGACTGGTACAATGAAGGGGTCATGGTCGAGATCTTGACCAGCCCTCTCCACGCCAGCGGCGGCGTCGGAGATTTTGTGGGCTCGTCGATCGACGCCGGACAGGACGTCAACGCGTTGGTCGGGGAGTCGCCGTTTAGGGTCCTCTATGCGCTCGCGACGAGATCGTTCACAGGACTTGTGGGCATCCGCGCGCCCGAGAAGTCATATGCCTTCATGCTGCGGCGCGGGGCCCTCATTCACGCCTCCAGCGACGACGCCACAGACGATGAGGCCCTGCTCTCGGAGATCTTCGAGGAGGGTGTCGGGGCGACCGGCGACATCAAGCGCGCCATCGAGCACTGCGAGAAGACCGGCGCCGACCTGGCGCGCTCCCTCCACAAGCATCACGCGCTGGACCCCGCGCAGCTCGCTCATGCGATTAGCGCGGTCTACGTAAAGCGGGTCGAGGAGGCCACCGAGATCACCAGCGGGCAGCTGTTTGTGGCGCCATCCAGTGCCGTCGGCGAGTCATCGTTGTCCACCGCGATAACGCTCGACATTGTCTCGTTGTTAGCGCACGTGCTGAGAAACCGCGCCCGCCGCCTGTACTACCGCGATCTGGAGACGCTGCTCGCCCCCATCCTGCACAGATACATCGCGGTGGACCCGGCTAAGACCGCGCTGCTGGATACGATCGGGCTGGAGACCCGAGAGCGGCACGCGATCGACCACACGATCACCGGCGAGTATCGGGTGGAAGAGCTCTTCACGGTGTCGATCCTGTCCAAAAACGAGGTCGCGCGCCTGCTGCTGCAGCTGTTCGTGTTCGGCATCGCGGACATCAGCGGCCAGGGGATGGTGCACGAGGACGAGACGCACGCGGCCCTTGCCAGGACGCTGAAGCGGCTGTTGAAGGCAAATCACTTCGTCCGTCTCGACGGGCATTGGTCGACCCACCCGGACGACCTGCAGGAGAACTTCGATCGGCTGACCGCACGCTACGACCGCCTCGGAAAGCGCCCCGAGACGACGGAGATCGCCGCCGAGATCTACCAGCTGGTCGAGGGCTCGTACCAGTTTCTCAAGGACCGCAAACAGCGGATCGCGTATCGGCGCTCGATGGTCATGGAGGACCAGCTGCTGCATAGCTCCGAGCTGATCTTTGCCCAGGCGAAGGCCGCGGAGTTCAGAGCGCAGAGGAGCCTGGCTCGCAAGCTGTACGAGTGCGTGGACGAGCTGTTCCCGACCCCCGAGACGAAGGCCTGCATCAACGCGCTGAAGCCCGAGTTCATGCGCAATCAGGAGGCGATCTGATGTCTAGACACGTACTGTTGGTAGCCGATGACGCTGCTATCGCGGCGCCGCTCATGGGCTGGTTGAGCGAGCTGGGATACGCGGTGACTCCGGCAGACGGCGCGGCCGAGGTGGTGGACCTGTTTGCGGGCCACGTCTTCTCGCTGGTCGTCTTTCACCTGGAGCCGGGACATATGACGGCGCTGGGCACGATCGCACGCCTGCGCGAGATGGCCGGCGGCTCACCGACCCCGACCATCGCGGTCACCTCGGCCCGCGGGAGCCAGTTGGAGCGGTTGAAGTCCTTTGCGCGGATGTTGGGCGTGACGGCGTGGCTGCACACCCCGCTGGAGCGCGACCGGCTCGTGGCCCGGGTTGAAGAGGCGATGCAGCCCCGCACCCGTTCGTCCGAAGAGGCGGCTGCGGCCGCGTGGGAGACCGCCAGAAAGGCCGCGCGCGCTCAGATGCGGCGGGCCGAGAAGAAGGCCGCCCCGGCGCCGCCGGCGGAGGCAGCGCCGGGCGAGTCTACCGAGGACCAGCTGGTGCGCCTGCGGTTTGAGCTTTACGAGCTGCGTCATCAGCCGGCGCGAGACCGGTTGGGCCTGCCGGCCGAAGCCGGACGAGAGCAGGCGCGCGAGGCCTACTTCGACCTGGTGGCCGCGTATCACGCGGAGAACGCCAAGGCCAAGAGCGACGGCGCGCGCACGGCGATCGTGGATATTCAAGCGACGCTCAAGGAGGCGTATTTCGCGATCCGACGCGGCACGAAATTGGCCGTCGCTGAGGACCCGCCCCAGCCGCCGCCGCCTGTGAATACGCTGCCATCCCCGCCCCCCCCAAAAAGCGGCGCCCCAGCCAGTCGCGGTCACCGAGGCCAGACGGCGTGATGTCGTCGCCGGAGATGAGACCTTTGAGGACCTGCTGGAGACGGCGCGCCTGGCCACGATGATGGGGGACTTTGCAATGGCCGCGCGTGTCCTGCGTCGCGCGGTGGTGCTGCGCCCAAACGACCGCGCGGCCCGGTACGAGCTCACTTTGAACCTGTCGCGCTCGATGGCCCGCAAGGGCGATAAGGCGGGCGCCAAAGCCAGCTATGACGAGGCGACGACGCTGGCCCCGGGCGCCGGACCTGCCCCGCTGAACCCGCGGCCGCGGGGTGCGCTGTCCGAGCTGTTCGCGCAAAACCAGGCCTAATCCTCCCTATATATTAAGATCCGCGCGTGACGGACCGACTGTTCGAAGGTGCGGCGCATCTCTTGGCTGGTCGGTTTTATCGCGGCGTCTTTCTGCGCCTGCACCGATCAGGTTGCGCCCGGCTTCGACGCCGGCAGCACCCCGGCCGCCGGCCCCACGTACATCGGCTCCAACGCGGATCGACTGCCGCCCTGCGAATGGGCGCGCGTCGTCGACGAGGATTGGAGCTTCATTCAGGGCTGGGAGCTGAGCTCGGGCGCCCGGATCAACGCCGAAGAATGGACGCTGGAGCTCAACGCGCCGGGTCACTCGGCGGCCTGGGCGCGACTGCCGGCTGAAGCCTGGAAGGGACCGTATCGGCTGGCGGTCGAGTTGCGGTCGACGGACGCGCCGGTCACGTTCGGTGTCGCGTCCGCTCCGACAGTGCCGCTGGCGTTGGCGCCGCCTCCCGGGGCGACGACCACCGAAGAGTCCACCACGCTCAACGTGTCATGGGGCGGCAAGCGCGGCGCGATCTACATCGGGATCTGGGGTGGCGGCACGGCTCGCATCGGGCTGGTCACGCTGGAGCGCTGCACGCCCAAGATGCCGGCCTGCTTCCCGGGTGACTGCCCTCCGCCGGACGACTGCCGCCAGCCGTACTGCAACCCGCTGAAGGGGTGCGGCATCTCGGGCGCCGAGGTCGTCTGCGATGACGGCGTGGAGTGCACGCTGGATCACTGCAACGGGCCTGTCTGCGCCAACACGCCGATGCACTCGGCGTGCGATGACAGCGAGCCCTGCAACGGCGCCGCCGCCTGTGACCGCGACATGGGCTGCATCACGCTGCCCGTTCCCGAGGAGTGCTGTACGACGCTGAGCGACTGCGATGACAGCGACGTGTGCAACGGGCAGGAGTCGTGCGAGATCTTGAATGCCGACGGCCGCATCCCGTTTGGTCGCTGCATCACGACCGAGGCGCTGCAATGCGACGATGAGGAGCCGTGCAACGGGGTCGAGACCTGTGATCCCGTGACCGGCTGTACACTCGGCGCGCCGCCGCTGTGTGGCGATGACAACATCTGCAACGGGGTGGAGTTCTGCCTGCCAGGCGTCGGATGCGCCAGCAGCCAGCCGCTGAACTGCGACGACAACAACCCGTGCACCACCGAGAGCTGTGAGCCGTCGGTCGGGTGCATCAACGCAGGCCCGGTGAGCTGTGATGACGGCACGATTTGCAATGGCGTGGAGTCCTGCGTCCCGGGGCTGGGCGGCTGCGTGGCCGGCGTCCCCCTCGACTGCGACGACGGCAAGCCATGCAACGGCGTGGAGACGTGCAACCCGGTGACGGGGTGCGAGCTTGGCCAGACGGTCGTGGGCTGCTGCAACAACGACAGCGACTGTGAGGACGGCAACCTGTGCAACGGGCTGGGCGCCTGCAACGACAGCTTGAAGACCTGCGTTGTGACGCTGCCGCCGGTCTGCGAGGACGGCAACGTCTGCAACGGCGCGGAGGTTTGCATGCCGCAGTGGGGCTGCACGGCGACGGCCGCGCCGCAATGCGATGACGGCAACGTGTGCAACGGCGTTGAGACTTGCGATGCGGACGGAGGCTGCCTGCCGGGTGTTGCGCTGGACTGCCCGAAGGGCGACGTGTGCGTGGGGCTGGGCTGGTGCGACCCCCTGCAGGGCTGCCAGAGTACACCGGGGATGCCGTGCGACGACGCCGACGTATGTAATGGTCTGGAGTCGTGCGCGCCGGATGTCGGCTGCCTGCCCGGCGAGCCGCTGGCCTGTGACGACGGGCTACCCTGCAACGGGACGGAGACCTGTCATTCAGCCGTGGGCTGCGTGCTGTCCGGCGACCCGATGGTAGCCGGCTGCTGCGCCGCTGCAGCGGACTGCGGAGCCACCGGCGGCTGCCTGGGCGAGTGGACCTGTGACGACATCGCCGGCCGATGCGTGCTGTCGACGCCCCCGGCCTACTGCGATGACGCCAACGCCTGCAACGGCAAGGAGTTCTGTGGACCGGCGGGCTGCGACGCCCTGCCCGCGAAGAGCTGCAGCGACGCCGACCCGTGCACCGCCGACTCCTGCGACGCGTCCACTGGAGAATGCGTCTACACACCCGGCGCCTGTGAGCCTGGCTGCGCGCCAGGCACCTGGGACGTCAACCAGGACATGGCGGACGGCTGCGAGTTGGTGGGCGATCCGACCTCCACGCTGTTTGTCGACGGCGACAGCGCGGACGGCGACGGCTCCCTGGAGCACCCGTTCCAGACCATTCAGAGCGCGGTGGACGCGGCCGGCCCCAACGCGACCATCTATGTGCTGCCGGGGCTCTACAGCGAGCCGGTGACGGTCAACAAGCCGGGCAGCACGATCATCGCGGTGACGACGGGCTCGGTGACGCTGGCACCGGCGAGCGTCGGAGTCGGCGTGTCGGCGAGCAACGTCACGCTCAAGGGCCTGCGGATCGAGGGCGGCCGAATCGGCGTTCTGGCCGACGGAGCCAAAAACGACGTGACAGGCCTGCGGATCAGCAGCGTCACATTCGACTCCCAGAGCGCGCTAACGGCGTTTGCCGAGCATGAGATGAGCGCGGCGATCGCCTTATACGCGGCGCCGGACGCCATGGTCACCGACGTCGTCGTCTCGAGCGTCACCGGCGGCGCGGGGAGTCCGGCTGGTGCGGCGTTTGGGATCACGATCGAGGGGTCGGACGGATGCACCATAAAGAACTCCGTCATCACAACGATCCTGGGCGGTGACAGCACGCAGTGGGGCGTTGGAGGTGGCCACGCAGCCGGCATCTCGCTGGCGGGCTCGTCGGGCTGCACGATCTCGGGCAACACCGTGGACGCCATCAGCGGCGGTATCGGCGCCACACAATCACCGGGCGGGCGCGCGGTAGGCATCGCCCTGACGGCCAGCACGGCCAATACGGTCTCCAACAACGTCATCGGCCACCTGATCGGCGGAGCCCCCGGCACCGGCGGCGGCCCCGGCGACACGTTTGGAGTGTATATGGCCGACGACAGCTGGGATAACGCGCTCCCCTACGACAGCGCCGTCAACACGCTGGAGGGCGCGCCGATCATCCACGTCGTGGGGGCAAAGGGCACCGCCGACACCCCGGTTCTGATCGCCGGCTTCAAGCTCACGCACCCGACCAATCCCACGAACGTGGCCAAGCTCTCCGTCATCTCGTCCGAGCATGTCGTCGTGGCCAACAGCCAGATCGCGCACTTTACGGGCGAGGGCGCCGCCCCAGCCGGACGCATGGGGCGCGGCGTCTTCATGCATAACTGCGCCGGCTGTTCGATCGAGCAGGTCGTCGTGAAGGAGATTCGAGGCGGCCCCGGAACACCGGGTAGCGACGGCGGACCCAGCGCCGGGCTGGTCTTCTCGGGCACGCTGCCCCAGTCCGTCAGAAACGTAGCCGTCCATCACATCCATGGCGGCAAGGGCTGGGCGCCGGAGGTCTTGAACCAAAACGGGGCGGGCGCGGCCATCCTGGTCACCGAGCAGGCGAACGGCGAGCAGACGCTGGCGATCCATCACCTGACCGCGCACTACATCGGCGTGACCTCGGCGACCAGCGCCGCGATAAACAGCAAGTCGGATATGGCGACCATCGAGGTGGTCGACTCGATCATCAGCCGGGTCGGCCCGGGCGGCACGGGGCAATGCATCGCCACAGCGCCGGCCGGAGGGGCGACTGCAGCCGCCTACGCCGTGCGCTGGGATGCCTGCACGACGCCCGTTCCCGAGGCCTTCGATGCCTTGAGCGCACCCGGGGAGCCGGGCTTCGTGGACGCCGACGCGGGCGACCTCACGCTGAAGCCGACAAGCAGCTGCATCGACGCCGGGTCGCCGTTGAGCCCGTTCTGTGGTGAGCCGGAGCCCAATGGGTGCGCGGTGAACCTGGGCGCGTACGGCGGCACCAAGAAGGCCGCCTCCAAGCCAGGCGCGACACACTGCACGGTGTGTGAGCCGGCCCCGTAATTACAACAGATGGCGCCTTTCGCCCTTCTATGTAATATACAGGTGTGAGCCTCACGCCAAAGCGCATTATCTTGAGCCTGCTGTCCGCCGCACCCGGTGGTGTGGGGACGTCAGCCCACATCGTTCGCGCCGCCGAGACGCTGGGAGTGGCCCCAAACGCGGTCCGCGTGGCCCTGGCCCGGCTGAAGGGGGCCGGACTTGTGAGCGCGATGGACCGCGGCACCTACCGATTGGGTGATGAAGCGCGCGCTGTCCATGCACAGGTGGCGCGGTGGCGATCCCGAGGGGAGCAGGTCGGCGCGTGGGGCGGCGGATACATCGCGATCCATCTGGGCGGGCTGGCCAAGAGCGACCGCACCGCGCTGCGCCGGCGCTCCCGAGCGATGCGACTGATGGGCTTTGCAGAGGCCGCACCGGCGCTGGCCATTCGGCCGGAGAACCTTACGGAGCCGCTGTCCGCAACCCGAACGCGTCTGCTGGCGCTGGGGCTGGAGCCGGACGCGATCGTCTATGCGGCGTCGCAGCTGCCCCGGCGCGTTATCGCGCAGGCGGTGGCGCAGTGGGATCCCGAGTCGCTGAACGCGGGTTATCAACGGCTTACCGCAGCCCTCGAGACGACCGGCAAAGCGCTGGACGTGATGCCCCTGGCTGAAGCGGCGCGCAGGGCGTTTCTGCTGGGTGACGAGGCGATCCGCGCCATCGTGGTGGATCCGCTGCTGCCCGCGCCGACCGTCGACGTCGCGGCACGGCGGCGGCTGACGGAGGCGATGCGCCGCTTCGACGTGCTGGGACGCACGCTGTGGGCGCGGGTATTTCAGGCGGCCACGCAGCCTCGGAGGGTGGCATGACTTCGATCACAGATATTCTGACGCGCGAGGAGATCCGCGATCTGGGTCGGGCTTCAGACGCGCGAGGCTGGCTGTCGGTGCTCACCAGCTGGAGCATCATCTTCGCCGCGTTTGCCCTGGCCGCGTGGGATCCGTCTCCGGTCACAATTCTTGTCGCGCTGGTGCTGTTGGGCGGGCGGCAGCTGGCGCTGGCGGTGCTGATGCACGAATGCTCCCATCGCTCGCTGTTTGCCAACGCGGCGATGAACCGCTGGGCCGGCCGCTGGCTGTGCGGCGCCCCGGTATGGTCGGACGTGGTGCGATATCGCACGCATCACATGACACACCACGCGCACGCGGGCACCGAGCGGGATCCGGATCTGAGCCTGGTGGCGCCGTTTCCCGTCAAAGGCTGGTCACTGACGCGCAAGCTGCTCCGCGACCTCACGGGCGTCAGCGGAGTGCGCCGGATCATCGGCCTTGTGGCGATGGATCTGGGCCTGGTGAAGTACACGGCGTCGGACTTTATCGAGCGCGCGGATCAGACAGGTCGGTCTGCGCGTGACGCACTGCGCTGCGCGGTCGCCAACCTGGGGCCGGTGGTGCTCTCCAACGGCGCCCTGTTCGGCGTCTTGTGGCTGGCGGGGCACGGCTGGCTGTACCTGCTGTGGATCGGGGCATACCTCACCACATTCAGCTTGTTTCTGCGCATCCGGTCCATGGCGGAGCACGCCTGCACGACGCCGTCGACCGATCCGGTGGAGCACACGCGCACGACCTACGCCGGGTGGCTGGCGCGGCTGACGGTGGCCCCGCACGACGTCAACTATCACACTGAGCACCACCTGCTGATGACGGTGCCGCACTACAACCTGCGGCGCATGCATGACCTGCTGAAAGAACGCGGTGCGCTGGCCAACGGCCACGTGACGCCCGGCTATTCGCACGTGCTGCGCCTCGTTGTCGCGCGGTAGATTTGCTACCGTTGGCGCCATGCGTTTGTGGCCCGTACTCGTGGCGCTTGCCCTGCTGCTGTCGCCCGGCGACGCCCCGGCGGACGACCTGCGCGACGAGGGTGTGGCGGCGGCGACCGAGGCGCGCCTGCGGGGGGATCACCAGGCGGCGCTGAGCACGCTGAGCGCGTGGCTGGTCGACGATCCCGAAGCCTGGTCGTTGTACAGCGACTCCGTCTTTGTGCTGGCGGATCTGTTCGGCGCCAACAACCTCACCCCGTCGATTCGAGCGGACGGCGTGCGGGCGGGACCCGTGCGCTTCTGGCCGGCGCTGAGCCTGTCCGGGGGCATCGACTCCAACCCGCTCGAGCGCGGCAAGTTTGACGAGCCGATCGCGTCAAAGCTCGTGAGCGTGGAGCCGATGCTGACGTTGGCGGTGCCGTGGACCGGTCGCGTCGGGCTCTTCGTCGATCTGCGCGGGCGCACGCCGACCCATTTTGTCGACGAGGCGCTGAAAGACCGCAACGGCGTGTCCGGGGAGGGCCGGCTTCGCCTGGTGGTGGGCGGGTCGCTGGTGCAGCTGCGGCTGACCGACGATCTGGCGTTGGACAACGCGGACGACTCGCTGACCAACCGCGCGGGCGCCGAGCTTGGGCTCTCGCTGGGTCCGATCGAGGTGACGACCGGCTACGCCTGGTACAGCGACACCGCAGCCGGCGGGTCTACCGAGACGGTCGGGTCCGAGGCCGGGCTGCTGGCCATCGCGCGATTCGACCAAAACCTGGCGGCGTTTGTAGAGGCGGTTTGGCGCCAGCGAACTTTGTCCCCGGACACCCCGCTGAACACGCCCCTGCGGGTCCAGGCCGGCTTCACGGGCGCCATCTCAGGCGGGTCCGGCGTGCTGGTGATGCTGGGCTACGGCAACTCACTGCCCGAGACAGGTGAGGGGTTTGAAGACGCCATCGGCCGGGTCGAGCTGCAATATGCGTTGTCCAGCGTGTGGTTCACGCTGGGGTACCGGCACCTGTTCGAGTCGGACCGGGGCGCGGCCTTTCGCAAGGCGCACCGCTTCTACGCCACGGCGGATGTCCGGTCGTCGCCCGTAGCCTTCGCAGCAGACATCGCCGTCGAGCTCGTGGATACGACCGAGCAGCGCGACACCTTGGAGGCGCGCGCCGACTTCCGGTTTGACTGGGACATCCATCGCGCGGTGCAGGTGTCGCTGGGCTACGGGCTGCGCTTTGTGGACGGCCGCGGCGGTGGTGGCTTTGCTCGCCCGTTGGCGGTCCCGGCGGCTGCGCCGATCGCCGAGAACCTCGCTGTGGCCCCACCGATCTTCCCCGAAGACGTCAGCACGGACTTCGTGCGCCACATGCCGTATTTCCGGACGACGCTGCGATGGTGAGGCGGGTCTTGCTCCTGCTGTTGATGGGGTGCAGCCCCGCACCCGACGCCCCCCTCCCGCCCGCGCCGGTGGATGCCTCTGAGCCGGACAGTGACGTGCAGTTTGTCCCCGACACGCCGGCTCCGAAGGACGTCACGATCGACGTGCCAAAAGACACGGACGCGCCACCACCGGACCCCGGGCCCACCGACGTGGGGCAGCAACCGGAGCCGCCGGGCGCGTGGACAAACCCCATCGTGGTGGGGCCCCTGCCCTGGTCTCACTCCGCGGACATGACGGAGGTGACCCAGTCGATAGCCAACTCCTATGCGCCGTGTGCACCGCAAACGAACGAGTCCGGGCCAGAAGTCGTCTACGTCCTGACGCTGGATCAAGCAACGGCGATCACGGTGTCCGTTGACGACGTCCCGGGCGACAGCGTCGACATCGACGTCCACCTGCTCACATCCCCGGCGTCGGACGCCTGCGTGGCGCGCCACAACACGTCCTTTACCCAGGCCCTGGAGGCCGGCACCTACTGGATCGCGGCGGATACGTGGGTCAACGCCGATGGCGTGTCGCAGCCGGGGCCGTACACGCTGACTGTCGCTGTCGCCGCGGAGCCTGACCCCGACCCGGCGTCGTGCCTGGAGCCCGTCACCACCTGCAAGGACGGCGAGACCCCGGTGCCTAGCGGTGTACCGGTTGAGCCGCCCGGAATCGGCGGCTGCCCGGCCGGGATGCTGGCGGTCGAAGACTTCTGTGTGGACCGGTACGAGGCGATGCTGGTGATGATCAAGAGCGACGGCACGCTGGCCCCGTGGTCGCCGTTTTTGACGCCCGGCGACACCCCGGTGATGGCGCTGAGCGTGCCCTCGGTGGTGCCGCAGGGACACATCAACCAGGTGCAGGCCACGGCCGCGTGCGACAACGCCGGCAAGCGCCTGTGCACCAACGCCGAGTGGCTGCGCGCCTGCCAGGGACCGGGCAAGACCACCTTCCCGTACGGCAGCATGCTGCAGCCCAAGGTGTGCAACGACAGCCGAGAGTGCCATCCGGTGGTGCAGTACTTCGGGACGGGCGCAGACTGGATCTGGTCCAAGCTGAACCACCCGTGTATCAACCAGCAGCCCGACAGCGTGGCCCTGACCGGCGCCAACGCGGGCTGCGTCACGTCGGAGCTGGCCTACGACATGATGGGCAACCTGCACGAGTGGACCGCAGACCAGACCGGCACGTTTCGCGGCGGATTCTACGCGGACACCAAGATCAACGGACCGGGCTGTCTGTACGCCACCACCGCGCACAACGTCTATCACTGGGATTATTCGACGGGCTTCCGCTGCTGCGCGGACCTCTAAGGCTCGTCGGGGTCCTCAGGCTCGTCATCCTGCGGGGCTGGAAACGCGGTCCAGGTGCCGTAGGCCTCGGCGTCGCCTTCCACGTTGAGATCGTTGGAGGTCTGCACCGCATCCCAGGTGCCTTGGAACGTGCCGTCCGGCTTCACCGCGCCATCGAAGTTGCCTGCGAAGAACACGCTGATGACTTTGAACAGCCGGACCTCGCCGTCGATGATATCGGCTTTGATGGTGCGGTCGATGTAGTTGAAGTCGCCGAAGAGCTTGGCGGCGAACGGGTGTTGGCCGACCTCACCGGCGGCCTCGGCAATGCCGACCAGAGCGCCGGAGACCAACAGCTTCTTGTCCAGGCATTGGATGTCGAACTCGAGGTCGCCGTCGACCAGGAACAGCCCCTGATCCGGGACGCCGGTGTCCTCGTTGTCCAGGCTGTAGGTGACGATGCCCTCCCACTTGCCTTCCCAATGCGCGGAGATCCCCAACGTGGGGCAGTCGTCGAAGCCGCCCGGCGTCACAGCCGGCACGTCCGGGTCCGCCTCGATGAGGTCCACCTCGGGCAGATCCCACGGAAACTCAACGTCCTGGGGGCCCTCATCGGGCTCTACGATGTCGACGATGTCCTCGAACTCGCCGGGACCCTCGTCAGGCACTTCGCTCACGTCAGGCGCCGGCGTGGGGGTCGGCTCGTCGTCATCGCCGCAAGCGCAGACGGTCAAAGCGAGGCTCAGGCCACAGATTAGCGCCGAGAGTTTCATGGCTCGTCTCCCGAAAAGGTCCAAAGCTCCGCGTTGCCACCGCCCATGATCAGCGCGTCGTCCAGGCGCCCGACGCTGAAGAGGGCGGCGCCCGTCGGCGGCTCCATGACCGTGATCTGTTGGTCAGCAAAGCGATGAACGGCCCCCGACCAGCCTACCAGCACCGCAGAGCCGTCAGCCGCGGCCGACACGCCGTAATAGACGGCGGACGGGTGCGCGATGGTGACCTTGGGAGCCTCGCCGGGCGACCACGACACAACGGTGCCCTGCGCACCTGCCACGACGGTGAGGTCGCCCGCGCGCGCGCCTGCATGTAGATCGACTTGCACGCCGGTCGGGACGACCGACCAGTCGCCGCCCTCCCGCCGCAGCACCAGCCCCTGGCGACCGACCGCGGTCGCGCCCTGGGAATCGGCGAAAACATCCAGCAGGTCGTACACCTCACCCGTCTGCTCCGCGCTGGCGCTGCCGCCGGCACCGTCGATCAGCAGCGCGGTACCCGCCTCTCCCACAGCCAGCAGCCAGCCGGGGTCGATCTCGGTGATCGCACGCAGCTCCACAGGCGTCTTGGCGTTGAGGGACTCCGTCGCGAACCCGGGCTTGGCGCGCAGCAGCGTGCCGTCCGCGCCCACGGCCCAGCGCGTTCCTTCAGAGTCGATCTCCGCACCGAAGAGCGGCGTTGTCACACCGCTGTCCAGCGCGCCGAAGCCGTCGGGGCCAACGGCGACCAACAGCCCGTCCTGCCCGACCGCAACCGCCTCGCCGTCCCGCGTGGCGATGTCCAAAATGGCCGACGCCGGACCCGAGCCCTGATCGACAAAGCCACCATCGGGCAGCTGCTTGACCTGCATCGCCCCTTCGACGCCGCCGGCCACGATCAGGTCGCCCCCCAGCGCTACGCCCTGATAGCTGTGACCGCCGAGCAATGGCCCTTTGACGTCGATCGCCACCCCCCACTTGCCGCTGGACTTTCGCTCCAAAAAGGCGCCTGCGTCGCCGACCGCCAGCACACGCCCGCCGCCCGCCGAGACCGCGAACAGGTCGCGCGCGCTGTCGTCGTTGGTCGTCTCGATCTCCCAGCCGCCGGTGAAATGCAGCACCAGGCCGCCGGCGCCCACGGCCCAGACGTTGGCGGGATCCAGGGCAAACACCGCGTGCAGCGTGGACTCGGCCGGCACGGCGGCGTCGGTGAACCAGCTGTCACCGGCCACTCGGCGCATCACCACGCCATCGGTCCCGACCGCAAACGCGTCGCCACCGACACCGGCGGCCGCCAGCAGATCAACACCCTCTTCGTTGAGCTCGTAGGAGAAGCCCGCATCGTCCAGCCGCATGATCGTACCGGCGTCACCGACCGCAAAGAGCGCATCATCCAGCGTCGCCAGGCCGTTGAGATCGGTCGTCAGGTTGGGCTCCCAGGCCTCCCAGGCGCCGGTCTGTGCGCGATGCAGCCAGGCCCCGCCGTCGCCGACCACGCTGAGCCCTTTGCCCCATTGGATAGCGTCCCGCAGCGCACCGAGACCCGCCGGCGCCCATTCGCGCACCCAGCCGGCGCCGAGCCGTCGCAGGATGGTGCCGTTGTCGCCGACCACGCGAAACCCGTGCTCGCCCAGAAAACGGACCCGGTGCAGGTCGCCGTCCGCGCCCAGCTGAAGGCGCTGCCAGGGGCTGGGCGGCGGCGGTGTCTCCACGTCCGGGGCATCACCCGTGTCTGCCGCGTCCTCGGCCACATCCTGGTCCGCGTCACCCGGCGTCGCGACATCGGCGTCCGTGGGGGCCGGTCCCTCGTCGGCAACGGGCCCCTCGTCCGGGATCGGCCCGACATCCGGCTGAGTGCCGCCGCCTTCACTGCACGCTGCGACCGCAAACGCGGCCAGCCCGACCCACCATAAGCGCCGCATCTACGGCTCCGGCGTCGTGAAGGGGAAGTACTCGATGGCCCAGCTCTGCTTGTCGAGATCGCCCAGGTCCTTGTAATTGAACTGGTCGATGTCGAAGCCCTCCTGGTACACGCGCGTGATGCGCAGCAGGTGGTCGCCGGTCATCAAGCCCGGCGTGCCCTCCAGGGCGGCGAAGTCGGGCAGCTCGGCCAGGCCGATCTCACCGTCCGCCACCAGCTCCCAGATCAAGATGGGGCCCATGGGACCGGGGATCATGATCTCGATGCGCTGATAATGCGGCTCGACCCGATCGTCGGCGGTCCACTCGATGGCGTTTGTCTCCAGAACGCCGCCCGGCTCAGGCGTGCTGACACGCGCGGGCGCAACGATCGGGCCCAGGATGAGCTGATGGTCGCCAAAGGTGTAGGTGTCGCTGGTTCCGTCGGGCAGGGATACGGCGTGCAGATCCTGGTTGTAGTCGCCGACCGGCGCGGGCACCCAAGCGCTGCCGTCGTAGGTGAGCACTGTGCCGTACCCGCCGGCGGCGACCACCTCGCCCGAGCCGCGGTGAGCCAGCGCGTTGAGCGTCTGAGACGTGACGGGCTCCACGACTTGGAAAGTCCAGCCGTCATAGTGCACCAGGCGGCCGCCCTCGCCGGCAAACCACACGTCGTTGGGCGCGATGGCCGTGATGGCGCGCAGGGTGCTGATGATCGGCAGCGGCTTCGTGGACCAACTGAGGCCGTCGAAGTGGCGGACCTGCCCCGCGCTGCCGGCGATCCAGACGTCGGACGCGGACGTCGAGTCGATGGCGTACCAGGAGTAGCCCATGTTCTGGGTGACCGGCTTCCACTCGTCCTGCCCCGGCGCGCGCTCGAGCACGACCTGATTGCCGACGATGCGGATGGTGCCGTCCGACTCCACGCGGACGTCGCGCAGGTCCTGCTCGGTCTCGATAGGCTGCTTGCTCCACACGGCGCCGTTGAAATGCACCAGGGTGCCTTTGTCGCCGACCGCCCACATGTCGTCTTCCGCCAGGCCGTGCACGCCGCGCAGGTTGCGGGTCGTGTCGGTGGGCATCCACAGGTACTTGGTGCCGTCGTATTTGTAGACCGAGCCGCCGGTGCCGACCGTGATGACCGAGTTGGCGGAGAAGGTGTGCGCGCCCAGCTGACTCTCGGTCAGGCCGGTGCTGGTCGTGCCCCACGTGCCCTCGACCAGGCGCAACATCCGGTCGTCCTGCGGCTCCACGACACCCTGCCGCACCACGTACGCGCGCGGGAAGTAGCCTTTGAGGGAGTCCCAATAGCTGTTGGCGCCGGCGTAGAACGTGTAGGTGGCGTCTGCGATGTCGCCGGACAGCGCGGTGGGCATGGTGTCGAACAAGAACGGCTCGTCCTTGTACAGCGTCTTGGAGTACGGGATCTTCACGTAGCCGTCCGACCCGAAGTTCAGGTACGCCTGGGCCCACAGGTAGTCCGTGTCCTCCAGAGGCGGCTTCTCCATGCGCGTGTGGATGGTGCGCTTGAGCGGGATGTTCAGCTTGACCTCGACGTCCAGCGCGACCTGGCCGGGCTTGAGCAGCAGGTGGCGCACGACGCCCATGGCGACCGGCTGGAAGACCCCGTTGGGGCTTTGCTTGATCGCCTTCTCCAGGGTCTTGGCGGTGGGCTCGTCGTTTTTGAGATAGAAGCCGCCGAAGCAGACCACGGCGATCTCGGTGGGAAACGCGATGATGGTGAAGACGCCGTCCTCGTTGGCCATGGCGCCGGGGCCCAGCGGGACGTCAAAGAACCGGAAGAAGGGCTTGGTGCCCGTGCAGACCGCCACCTTGGGACCGGGCGTGGGCATGCAGTGGTGCGCCCCGGCCAGCAGCTGGCACACCGCTTTTTTGGGGCAATCGGCGTCCTCTTCGCACTTCTGCAGGCAGTGCCAGCCCTGCTTGACGCCGAGATCCGCGCACAAGGCGCCGCTGTCGCCGCAGCCCTCTTCGGGGTCGCACTCGGCGCAGTGCGTGGGATCGGTGGTGCTCGAGCCCAGCGTGCATGGTCCGGGCACGCCGGCCACGTACTTATCGAGATCGACCACCTTGCCCTGCACGCCGGCCGGCGCGACCAGGTCGGATAGGCCCGGCTGCGGCTCGTCGAAGCGCTGTAGGAAGACGGTGACGTTCTCCGCGTTGAAGTGCACGACCGAGTACGTGACGTAGCCCTCTTTGGACACGCTGATTGTGTGCGCGCCCCCCAGGTCGGGCCCGCTGAAGGTGATCTGCCCGGCGCCGTTGGTAAAGCCCTGGTAGGGCGTGACCGGATCGTTGTCCAAGAAGACGAATGCGTCGCCCACCGGGGTGCCGATAGTGCCGTCCAGAACGGTGACGTTGACCGCGACGTCGACGCCGTCGCCCCAGGTGCCGCCGAACGTGCTCTTGGGATCGTAGTAGGTGTAGGCGTTATCGAGGCTGGCCTCAGCGCCCGTACCCTTGACGTCCACGGCGACCGTCGCGATACCGTTGGGCGGGGTGCGCACGGTCAGGAACCCGGGCCCCTTGTACTTCACGTCGGTCGCCGGCACGCCGCCGAAGTCGACCGTGGCGTCCTCGGGGAAGCCGGCGCCGATGACCTGGACCCAGGTGCCGCCGGCGATGGCGCCGTGATCGGGCAGCACGACATAGAGCTCGGCGGTGTCGGGAACGTACGTGTACGCCTTGGGCAGGACCGCCTGCTGGCTGCCCGCGACCACGCGCACATCGAATTGCCCGGGGCTGCCGGGCGGCGCGATGGCGGTGATGAGCGTGCCGTCCTCGACCGACACGACTGGAGCGACCAGCGCGCCGATAAACACGGTGCTGTCGGGGGCAAAGCCGTTGCCGGTGATGAAGACCTCGCCACCGCCGTCCTCAGGCCCCTCGGCCGGGGTGATCCCGCTGACGCTGACGTTTTTGATGTACGTGAAGGCGTCCTTGGCGATGGCCTGCTGGCCGCCGGTGCCGACCGTGATGTCGATGAGGCCGGGCGCGCCCGGGGGCGACGTGACGAGCACGCTGGACGTGGCGGGGTCGACCTCTACGATGTCGCCGTTGACACCGCCGAAGGACACCGTGGTGTCGTCGGGATCCAGCGCACCGTCCACCGCGATGGCGACGAGCGTGCCGCCGGTCTGCTTGCCCTGCTTCGGGGCGACGTGCAGCACCTGGAGGGCGCCGCCTTGAGCGTCGACGAAGCGGTAAGCGTCATCGAGCACAGCCGTGCCTTCCACACCGTCGACGCGCACGTCCACAACGCCTGCGCCCGCGGGAGTGGTCGCGGTGACCAGCTGATCGTTGATCAGGTGCGCGTCGGTGGCCGGCGTCGACCCAAACCAGACCTTGAGCCCGTCGCCGAAGCCGTCGCCGACGATAGCGACCTGTTGGCCGCCGGCGGTGGGTCCGGCGGCTGGATTGACCGCGTCGATCGTAGCGCCCTTGGTGTAATAGAAGCCGTCTTTGAGCCCGTGCACGCCGAGGTGATTGGAGACGACCACGTTGCTGTAGCCGGGGCTGCCGGGCGGGGTCAGCGCCAGGATCGTGTTGTCGTCCAGCACCTGCGTGGACAGCGCCTTGTGCTGGCCGAAGATCAAGAAGGAGTCGGGTGTGAAGCCGAGCCCGGTGACGGTCACGGGGGTGCCGCCATCGGCGGGGCCTGCGGCGGGCGTGACGGTCTGTACGTCGACCTCGTTGTAGTAGAGGAAGGCGCTCTCCAGCTCGGCGACGCGACCGCTACCCGAGATGACGGTGACGGTGACGGAGCCGGGGGAGTGGGCAGGGGTGTTGACGTGCAGGCGGTTCTTGTCGACAAACAGCACGTAGCTGCCGGGGCTGCCGTCGAAGAGGACATTGCAGGTCACGTCAAAGCCGGACCCGACGACGGCGACCGTCTCACCGCCCCACACATGGCCGCGGTTGGGGAAGACGCCCTGTACGGAGAACGCGGGCAGCGGCGGTGCATCGGCAGGCTGGGTGACGTCCGGGACCGGGGTAAACTCGGTGGGCTCGACGGGATCCACGGGGCCGGTGTCGTCGGACGCGACGGCAGTGTCGGGCTCATCGGTGACGACCGGGCCGATCGCGGCGGGATCGTCGCCGCCGCAGCTCGCAAGCAGGGCTGCGACAAGCGCGATGAGCGCAAACCGGATCGAATCGGTCATGTTTTCCCCCAACAGTCGCCCGGAGAATAGTCATCGGGGGTCTCATTTCGCAACCGTTTTGTGTACTTGCGCGACTTCAGAACAGCGTTCACGTTTGGCGGGCGACCACCATGATGCAGTCGCCTGCGATCACGGTCCCGAACCGCGCCTCAGCGGCGGCGACGACACGACGGTCGAAGGAGCCCGGCTGAAACCAGATCACATCGCAATGTGCAGGGTCGGTGCGATGGACCACATCCAGGGCGCGTTCGGGCGGGACGACGACGTTGATGATGTCCACGGGCGCGCCGATGGACGCGACGTCGCGAAAGCCCCGCATGCCGTCGATCACCGCGCCGCGGGAGTTGACGGGCAGCACCTCGTAGCCGCGCGATCGCAGGTCTTTGAGGATGATGTTGCCGTACTTGTGCGTTGCGTTGCTCGCACCCACGAGGGCAATGCGTGTGGCGCGATTGGAAAGCAGCTGGCGAACGTGATCGGGGACGGCCATATGGGCACGGCACCAGCCGACCGACGCGTTGTCAACCGGCGGGCGGGCATGATAGCGACGACAAGCGGGGGTTCGGGTTTGAAGGTGGCACAAGCAGCAGTAATTCTGGCCCTGTTGGCGCCGGTCACCGGCGCGGCACAGTCACTGGAGGCCACCCTGGGGCCCCAGACGGCGGCATGGTGTCCGGCGCGAGTGGGGCGCTGCGCCAGTTGGACGTTTGAGGCGATGGCTGACGGAGCGGCGTGGGTGGAGGTGACGACGGCGGTGCCGGTGCGCTTCGGCATCCTGCGCGACCACCCGATGACCCGGCAGCCAAGCGGGCTGAAGACCCGATTCGCGATGACGGTGAAGGCCGGCAAGGCGTATGAGGTGCCGATTCGCGCCATCATCCATCCGTCGGGGGCGCTCAAAGTCACGATCGACACGTCGGCCAACCTGAAGTTGAAGAAGGCGCCGCGCTTCCGTGACTCGGACCCGAAGTGGGATCAGAAGCTGGCCAGGCGGCTCAAGGAGAAGCCGCGCAACAGCTATTCGCGCTCGGCCGGGCAGATGAAGCCGGATCTGGCCTTTCTCAAGTCCGACGGCTGGCGACAGCACTCGGTGCAGAAAGGGTCGTTCGGCAAGAGGCCGTTTGCGTTGGAGATCGCGGCCGACACCGACCACTGCTACCACGTGGTGCTGCGGTTTCGGGGCAAGTGGTCGAAGCACTCTCGGCGCGGGGCCAAGTCGCAGTTCGTCACGGCGGACGGGCGCAAGACACCGTCGTTTGACTGGTACTTCAAGGGCGCGATGCGCAACGGGATCACCTGCCCACGGGTGCCGGGGCCGCTGACCATGACGCTGCACTCGGACTATCGGACGGCCGCGCCGTGGGCGGACGACGTGGCGACAGGGGCCTGGACGGCGGACGTCTGGGCCAAGCCATCCAGCCCGTTTGCGTTTGGCGCGTCGGGGCTGGCCAAGCTGATCGGGCGCGAGACGCGCGGTATGCGCAAGGTCGGTACGCTGCAGCGCGGCCGGTTGGAGTCGATCACGCCGGTCGAGATCGCGGTGAAAGCCAAGCGCTGCTACGTCGCAGTACTGCGACTGGGCCCCAAGGCCGTGTGGTCGGCACAGACGCGCAAGCGCGGCAACGTGAGCTTCGACTTGAAGGTGCCCTGGGTGAGCGTCTCGGGCGGGCCGGGCGCGCGCGGACCGGGGGCGGTGGGCGACATCGGCTGCTTCCTGGCGCCGGGACCGGGGACGCTGACGATGAGCGGGCAGCGCGGAAAGCCCCTTGGCCAGGGCAGCTTTACGCTGGATCTGTTCGAGGGCCAGATCCCCGCCGCAGAGCTGCGGGAGCGCATGAGCGACTTGAAGCGGGAGCGCCGCACGCTGCGGGACGTGCGAGAAGACGCCGAGGGCGAGACGTGTCAGTGGTGCGCTCGGCGACGCGCGGCCTGTGATGATGCCGGCAAGAGCGGCTGTGCGGCGTCGTTCAAGCGGTGCTTGACGCGGCACGGCTATTCGCCGCGGCGCTGTGGTAGCTGAGGGCCCTCCCTCGTGAAGACCGCCGCACCACCCGGCCCTGCGCTGACCGTCGTGCTGGCGCTGGGCTTTGTGGGTGTGAGCCTGCTGACGCGCATCGTGCCGTGGGAGGCGCTGGCCTTTCTGGGTGACCGCTCCATCAGCCGCAACCTGCTGACCAGCGCGCTTGCGCTGGGCCTGACGACAGCAGCCGCGCATTGGGCCAACAAGCGATGGCCGCACGGCACACAGCTGCAGACGACCCCCAAGCTGGATCGCAGCGCGCTGCGAACGGCCGCGCTGGCCACGCTGGTGGGGGCGCTGATGTTCGCGCTGGTGGCGGGGATTGCGGCGGCGACCGGCGGGCTGAGAGTGAGCTGGAACCACCCGGGTGGCGGCGCGCTGGTCGGCTTTCTGCTGGCTGCCGTGGTCGGCACGCTGCTGGGCGCGGCGTGGGAGGAGATCACCTTTCGGGGCTGGCCCTTCGCGCTGCTGAAGCGGATCGTGGGTCCGCACGGGATCGCTCTGGGCATTGGCGCGCTGTTCGGCGTGGCGCACATGCTGAACCCCAACTGGACCCCGGCGGGCATCGCGTCCGTCGGCGTGGCCGGCTGGCTGCTCGGCTACACCATGCTGGCAACGGGTAACATCCTGGCGCCCATCGGCCTGCACACCGGCTGGAACCTGATGCAGACGCTGCTGACATCCCGCACGCTGTGGAGCCGGACGGCCAGCGACAACGCCTGGCTGTCAGGCGGCCAGTTCGGCCTGGAGGCCAGCGCGGCCGGCATCGCGGTGACGGCTGCGGCGACGGCGGGCGCCATCTGGCTGTTCAATCGGCGAACAGCAAAGCAGTAGACTGGGTCAGGACCAGACCGTCACGACCGTGCACAGCCGCATCCCCACCCGCTCGGCGTTGCGCTCGCTGGTCGTCCCGGGCTCCACGTCCGTCACCACCCATTTCAGGCCAAGCTGCGCTGCGTCATCGATGCGCGCGGCCAGAAGCGCCTGCTGGTACCCCCGACCGCGATACCCCTCCAGCGTGTTGGCGTTGCCCAGCAGCGCGCCGGCGCCGTGCACCCAGGAGGTGGCGGCGGCCACGATCTCGCCATCCGCCTCGATCGCAAAGGTGCGAAACGTCTCGGTGCAGTAGTGCGGGCGACGCAGCGCCCGGATCTCCGGCGCGATCGCCCCGCCCTGCACCTCCAGGTGATCGAGAAAGGTGTCCACCTCGTCGTGCGCGATACGACGCACCGGCATCGACACCCGCCGAGGCGTCGCGTCCGCGTCCAGATACGAGAAGACCTCCGTGGGCTTCAGCCCCCGCGCGATCAGGTGCTCGGCCACGCCAAACGCCTCGGGCACCAGGTCGAACCGCAGCGGGACCTTGTGGGCCTCGTACAGCGCCACGATGGCGTCCAGGTGCTGCAGATCCGCCTCGCCGAAGCCCATAACGCGGTTGTAATGCGAGATCTCCGGCCGCACGGTGTCGATCAGCGCATCCGCCCCACCAAAGCGATGGATCTCCAGTCGCGGCTGCAACACATCGACCATCGTCCGCTGCGCGTTGAAGCCGGTATAGACCCGCTCCAGCGCGATGACCCGCTCAAACCTCACAGCGTCACCGCACAACGAAATCCCAGGTCGGGCCGCCGGGTCTTGGGCGCATCCGCTGACCGCGTGTGCGAGGTCATGAACTGCGCCCCCACCATCATGAAGCTGCCGCCCCGACTCACACGCATGGTCAGGTCGCCGGCCTCGTCGCTGCCCGGATAGGGCGCATACCGCGACCCCGTCCACTCCCGCACGCCGCCGCCCATGTCCATAAGCCCGGCCCAGCTCTTGTCCATGGGCCGTGACCCGACCACCAACGTCGTCCCCGTGTCGCACCCGGCCTTTTTGGCCCCGGCCATCACCGTATGCGCGCAGCTGGCCGCCTCGTCGCCCCACGGATAGGTCGGATGTCCGGCCCCCCGTGCGGCCGCCTCCCACTCCAGCTCCGTCGGCAGGCGGTACCCCCGAAAGCGACAATACGCCCCCGCATCGGCCCACCCCACGCAGTTGATGGGATGCTCGTCCCGGTCCGACCGCTGCCAGTTGCACGCCTTGCCTTTGCCGGCCTTGCCGCACTTGCCGGCCGCGACGCACTCGTCATACTCCGCAGCAGTGACCTCCCGCACCATGACCGCAAACCGCAGCAGCTCCACCACATGCTCGGGCTTCTCGTCCGGATAACACCCCACATCGTCGTGCCGACACCCAATCCGATAGCTGCCGCCCGCCACCGCCACCATCCCCGCAGGAGCAGGCGACGGCGCCGCCACACCCCCGGGACGCCCGCCGGCGGCCACCACGACCTCCACCGGGCCAGTCCCAGTATCAGACTGGGAGTCCGTCTCAGTGCCGGTCTCAGTCCCAGTGTCAGACTGGGAGCCCGTCTCAGTGTCAGGCTGGGAGCCGGTCCCACTCCCACTCCCAGTGTCAGACTGGGAGCCGGTCCCAGTGTCAGTCTCAGACTGGGAGACGGTCCCAGTGTCAGTCTCAGACTGGGAGACGGTCCCAGTGTCAGACTGGGAGGCGGTGGATCTGGCGGCCGCGGTGGCGCGCTGAGGGGATTCAGGGGTGAAGACGCCCGAGATGGCTGCGGCTGCGGCGACCACCAGCGCCGCGGCGATGGCCAGGAGGGGGGCTCGCGACGGTTTTTTCGGCTGGTGGATCAGGGTCGGAGGGATTTGGCCCTTCAGGCCGGTGTTGGTGTCCGAGGAGCCTACCGAGGCCGCGGGTTGGGCGAGGAGGCCGCCGGCGGGGGTCGGCATGCCTGTGGCGGCCGCGTGGGGCCAGAGCAGGTCGGCGACCTCGCGGGCGGAGTTGGGGCGCTTCTCGGGGTCCTTTTCCAGCATGCCGTGGACGAGATCGGCGAGCCAGGTGGGGACCAGGCGACTGCTGCTCTCGGCCAGCGGGGGCACGGGGGCGTGCACGTGCATGTACAGCATCTGGATGGGGGTCTGGCCGGCAAAGGGGAGCTTGCCGCAGATGAGGCGGTACAGGACCACGCCCAGGGCGTAGAGGTCGCTGGCCGCGTCTACCGGCTGGCCGGTGATCTGCTCGGGGGACATGTAGCTGGGGGTGCCCATGATGGCGCCGGTGGTGGTCAGCGACGGGCCGTCGGCGGTGCCGTGCGTGAGGCGGGCGATGCCGAAGTCCAGCACTTTGACTTGGTCCTGGCGACCGTAGCGCTCAAGGAGCATCACGTTGTCGGGCTTGAGGTCGCGGTGGATGACGCCTTCGCTGTGGGCGGCCCACAGGGCCTCGGCGATTTGGGCGCCGACGTGGGCGACGCGCTCGGGCGGCATGGGGCCGTCCTGGGTGAGGGCCTCTGTGAGGGTTCTGCCCTGGAGCAGCTCCATGGCCAGGTAGAGGGCGCCGTCTTCGGTCTGGCCGAAGTCGTAGAGACGAACGGTGTTTGGGTGCTCGATGCGCGCGGTGGCCTTCATTTCGCGCTGAAAGCGCAGGATCATCTCTTCGCTGGCCGCCAGGTCTCGGCGTATGACCTTGAGGGCGACGTGGCGAGAGAGGCCCTCCTGCTCGGCACGGTAGACGGAGCCGAAGCCGCCCTGCCCCAGGCGTGCGTCGATGTGGTAGCGGCCCGCGAAGAGCCGGCCGATCATGGGATCCGGTGAAGTCGTGGTCAGACCTTTTTGGCGAATCGCGCGCCCCCAAGATGCGAGCGTGAGGGCCAGTCTGCCACGTTCGTGCTAAGCTCGCACCCCGTCTCGTAGACCAGAGGAGATGACGACCGCGATGCGACGCAGCACCTCTTTGTTGCTAGCTTTCCTTCTCGCCGTTTGGGCGCCTGCGGCGGCCGCGGATCCGCCCGGGAAGTGCAAGGGGACCAAGGTTCTGTACAAAGGCCGATGCCTGTACCCCGACGAGGTGCGCCGCATGAAACGCGCCGGCCGCAACAAGGTCCCGCGCAAGGGCAAGGCGGGCGTCAGCAAGAACCTACGCTCGCAGCTGAAGCAGCTGCTGCGATGGTCCAAGAGCGACTTTCGCGACCTGCGACTGGACCGCACGATGTCGGAGGACAACGAGGGCGACCGCAACTACAAGGTCAAGGCGTCCTTCAAGGCCTGCGGCCCCAAGACCAGCTACAACAAGGTGTGGCACTGGCGCTCGATGAAAGGCAACTGGGAGTACGTGTGCGACGTCGACTTCAACACCGAGCGGGCGGCCAACGCCTACTACACCGAGATGGTGCGCCAGCTGAAGGGGGCGCGCGGCTACACCTGGGAGCGCGAGGTGCGCGTCAACGACACCACGACGCGGCGGCTGGTCGGGCGGCGGGCCAACCCGCCGATCAAGATCATGCTGGACTTCGACCGGGAGGCTAACGGCTTCGAGGTGGAGTTCTGGTTCAAGCAGAAGAACAACCCGGGCGCCGCGGGCGGGGGCCCGGTCGTCAACGCGGGCGGCGGCGGGGATCTGCGCGGCAAGCTGAAGCAGTTGGTGAAGTGGTCGCGCAACAACTTCTCGGCCATCCGGATCAACAACACGCGCAAGACGATGTCGGGCGACGACAACTACCAGGTGCGCGGCTTCAACGCGTGCGGGCCGCAGTCCAAGTACAACAAGGTGTGGCACTGGCGCTCGATGAAGGGCAATTGGGAGTACGTGTGCGACGTGGACTTCCCCAACCACCGCGCCGCCACCGCGTATTACGACGCCATGGCCGCTCAGCTGCGCTCAACGCGGGGCTTCAGGTGGGACAAAGAGCAGTGGATCAGCAAGACCACCCGGCGCCGCATCGAGGGTCACATGCGCAACCCGCGCATCAAGGTCATGTTCGACTACGACGCCAACGCGGACGGCACCGTCGAGGTCGAGCTGTGGTTCAAGCAGAAGTTCAACCGCTGATCACGCGGCGGGCTACCGCGCCTCTTCCGGTAGCGGCGGATCCGCCGGCGGGTCGATCGGGTCGGGGAACACGGGCGTACCGAACT
The DNA here is from genome assembly GCA_964545715.1 of uncultured Myxococcales bacterium. Taxonomy (GTDB): domain Bacteria; phylum Myxococcota_A; class UBA9042; genus CAZJHX01. The sequence goes on along the minus strand of CAZJHX010000010.1, from coordinate 85,333 downwards.
CCTTGAACGCACACTCTTCCGGGCTGCCCTCGGCCGTCACCTGCGTGGCCTCCGCGTGGAAGGGCTTCAGCCAATACGTCTCGAACACGCTCTTGAAGTCCTTGGGCCGCCAGCACTGGCTGACGATGCCCACCTCGTAGCCCGTGCGCGCCACGTCGCCCTCGGTGGCGTACCAGTCGGCGCGGCCGGCGCCCTCGGCGGTCCAGCGGCTGATGATCGCCGCGTTCTCCAGCAGCTCCAGCCCCGGCTGGCCGTTGTTGATGTCGACGTCGCGCATCCCGAACACAAAGACGCCGCCGCCCTCCTCGGCCACCTGAAAGTGGTAGGCCCAGTCGCCCGGGTCGTTCTTGTTCGTGTTGCCCGACCACTGAAACGCATAGACCGTCACCGTGCGCTCCACGCCCACGTTGGACCACAGCGCCAGCAGACGGCCGGTCGACAGCGGGTTGCGGTCGTTCTCCTGGTTCAGCCAGATCGCGCCCTGCCCGCGCCGCCGATGCTGCCCCGGGGTGTATGTGCCGCCCATGATCGGCTTCCACTCCGCGTCAGCGTCCGCCTTGACCCGGCTCAGGTTCACGTACTCGAAGTGTCCGTCGTCCTTTCGCTCCACCACCAGCAGGTGGTCCATCGGGTCCAGCGCGCCCGACCCGTGCCACACGGCGCGGTTTTCCTCCACGACGGTGGGCTCGACGTTGTTCACCACGGTCGCGATGGGCACCAGCAGCGCCATCAGGCCCAGGTTCACCCCTGAAGACGTGTTGCGCGTAAACTTGTAGAAGCTGGAGATCTCGCCGACCAGCGCGCCCGTCTGCAGGCCCAGGCCGCCCGTCGCATCCGCCGGTGCGTCCTCCACGCCCGGAAAGCTCAGGCGCAGATCGGCGGGCTTGGGAAACGCCTCTAAAAACGCCTCTTTGGCGTCCGGCGCGGGCGGGACCGGCTCCGGCGGGACGGGATCGCAGGCCACCAGAGCGGCGAGGGCGATCAAGGCTGGGAGAGGGCGTTTCATTCGTGCTCGATTCTAGAGCAATACGTATACCACAAAGCCGAACTGGCGATTTATACAGCCTTTTTTGAAGCAGCCCTGCACGGGCGGGGTCAAAGATGTAAACCAGCGGAGACATCCGCTATCATTCTCGGCGATTCGACCACGGGACTTGTAAACTGATCGAGACAGCACCGCAGCTGGACGGAGTAGCCATCCGGCGCCGTTTGGCGGTCGGCGGCATGGCCGAGCTTTTTCTCGCGGATCAGACCCTGGATGACGGGTCCACGCGGCCGATCGTGGTCAAGCGCGCGCTGCCCGGCGCCGACGACGCATACCTGGCCTATCTGGACCGCGAGCGTCAGGTGCTGGGCGCCCTGGACAGCCCGCGCATCGTGAGACTGCTCGGCGGCGAGGGCGATCACCTGCTGTTGGAGTACGTGGAGGGCGCCGATCTGGCAGCTGTCCTGGGACATCTCAGAAAGCGCGGCAAAGCGCTGAGCCTCGGTGCCGCACTGGCGGCCATCGCCGGGCTGCTGGAGGCGCTGGCGGACCTGCATCGCGCCGACCTGGGCCTGGTGCACCGGGACGTCAACCCGGCCAACATCCTGGTGCGCGCAGCCGACGGCGCGGTCAAGCTGGCCGATCTGGGCGTCGTACACACCAGCGTGGGCGCCAAGTCGACCCTGGGCGGGCTGAAGGGGACGCTGGCATACATGGCGCCCGAGCAGCTGCAGGGCCGCCCGGTCGACAAGCGGTCGGACCTGTACGCCGCGGGCCTGGTCGTTTACGAGGTGCTCACCGGCGTGGCCGCGCGGCCGGCCGGCATGATCGGAGTCGCCGAGCTTATCGCCGCCCGGTCCACATTGCCGGCGCCGCCCTCGGGCCTGCGCGCGAACCTGTCAGAGGCGCTGGACGACGTCGTGCTCGCCGCGCTGGCCCCGGCGCCTGACGACCGGCCGGCAGACGCGCGCGGCTGGCTGGACGATCTGTTGGCCGCTGCCGGCGCGCTGCCCGACTCCACCGCCCTGGCCGAGGCGACCCGCGGCGTGGAGCGCGCCGTGGCGTCCCCGGTACGCACCGTTCAAGCGAGCGGGGCCGTGGTCACCCCCGTGGTGGTCCCGCCCGCCGACGTCGAGCCCAGCGCGCCGCCGATACCCGCGCAGGCTGCCAGCAACTCGTCCCTGCCCTGGATCGGCCTGCTGGCGGTGGGCGCGGTCGCGGTGATCGTCGCGTTGCAGCCACCCGACAAGGAGTCCTCGCCCCCGCCGCCGCGCGCGGTGACCCCGTCCGTGGCCGTGCCGATCGAGCCCACCGCGGCCCCTGAAGAAGCGCAGCCCCCACCACAGCCCACCGAGCCCGCGCCACAGCCCACGCTAGCCACCGTGGCGCTTCAGCCGCCCGAACTGTCTGAGGCCCGCCGCCCACGTCACGCAGTCACGGCGGACTTCGTCACACCGCGAGTCATCAAGCCGCGCATCACCAGCAAGCCGCAGCCCAAAGCGCCTACGCCGGCGACACCGACCGCCCTCAGGCTGGAGATCCGCTCGGCCGGCGCGGGCCCTGTACACGTCTCCGGCGCCGGCACCGGGGGATTGGCCCCCCGCACGACGTCCCCGCTTGGCGACGGCGCTCATGTCCTGCGACTGGTCGGCGGCGCGCGCATGCTCAAGGCCACGGTGCGGATCACGCGCAAGGCCGACCGTCTCTCCGCGACCATCGGCGCGCCGGCCGGGCGGTTCTACTCCGTGCGCTGCGGCGGCGGAAAAGAGCGCAACACCCCGGTTGTCGGCCTGCCGATCCGCGCTCGCCTCTCGTGCACGCTCTCGACGGCCGACGGCGCGCGCATGGCCTTTGCGCTGCGACGGGTGGGGCTATGAAGCCGGCCGTCATCATCCTGATCATCGCCTCCGCGACAGCCTGCGCCGACGCGCCGCCTGTGGAACCCGCCACCGGGGTCGTGGCGATGACTTTGGAGCTGCCGCCCGATCCGCTGGGCTGTGACCCCAAAGGCACCGACTGCGCGGCCTTCTGCGTGGACAACGCCGGCGCGGACATCTACCGCGAGGACGATCTGGTCGCGATCCCCATCGGCCCGGGCAAGACCGCGCTGTGCGGCGAAGACATCCAATTCGACGAGCTGCCGGCCGGGCACAACGTGTACCTCAAGGCCTGGATCGGCGCCGGCGGCACCCGCGTCTTCGAGGGGCAGTCTCCACCGATCACCGTCAAAGCCAGCGACGTCACAACCGCGGAGATCCTCATGGCTCCGGTCGCGCCACCCCAGATCGCGTCCGTCAGCCCCGACCCGCTGGTGCTTGGGCAGGACACGCTCTCGATCACCGGCGCCGGCTTCGGCGGCGGGCAGGGATTATCCGAGATCAACATCGACTGCGCCGCATTCCCGGTGCCCGAAGGCGATTGGGGCGACGCCGAGATCACCATCAAGCTGCCGTCGTCCGCCAAGGGTGCAAATCTGCGGGTGCGCCGGTGTGGTGTGCCGTCCGCCATCAAGCCGGTGCGCCTGGTGCCCGCCACGCCCGCCACAGCGCCGCTCACGCCGCCGGGATGCAGCGGCTGGACAGCCCGCGACATCGCGCGCGCGCCGGACGACGACGTGATGATCGCCGCCGCGTGCGCAGACGGCTCAGGTACGCTGCTGCGCCTGGATCCCAACGGCTGCGGCTACGGCGATACGGTCACGCTGAGCAGCGCGCCGGTCGCCATCGCGGCGCTCACAACCGAGACGCTGGTGGCCACAGCCGACGGCGGGGTGCTGAGCGTCAGCATGGACAACAAGGCGTCGGCGACCTCCTGGCCCATGGCCAACGGCGCCGTGCGTGCGATGGCCGCGGTCGCTGACACCGCGTACGCGATCACCGACACCACGCTCTACGCCCTGGACAGCGCCGGCAGCAGCGCGCTGCCCAACGTCTCTCCGCTGGCGCTGCAGGACGTCGCCGTAGCGGACGGGGTGGTCTTGATCGCCGCGCAGTCCACCGGCGTGGGCTCCGGCAAGCTGGTCGTCTACGACGTGGACTCGACCAACTCAGACGACAAGTCCTTCGCCGGCTGCACAACGCCCGTGGGCGTGGCGGCGCGCCCAGGCACAAGCTGGGTGGCGCTGGCCTGTGCAGAGCCTGCGGGCCTGGGCGTGGTCGGCTACGATCTCGCCGCCAACCAGTGGGGAGCGTGGGCCGACCTGGGCTCGGGCGCCTTTGCGGGCGTGGCGCTGGACGCGGTAGGCGACGTGGCGCTGGTCCTGGACAGCAGCGCCGGTGGGACCTTGTCCGCGACTGTACTCGAGGACGGGCGCGCGCTCGCAGCCTGGGATCTGCTGGACGGTGTGAGCGGAAACGTCGGCATCGCGACCGTGGACGACGCCCACACCCTGATGGTGGGGTGGCCCGCCGGCAGCGTCACAGCGGTGGGCCCGTACGCGACCGGGGCGCCTTGCAGCGGGGTAGCCCCATGACGGCGCTGGTCCTGGCAGTCGCGCTGTTGTCGCAGCCGCCGGTAGAGCTCACGCCGCAGCAGCGGCTCCAACGCGCGCGCGTGTGTTACGCGGCGTTAGACTTCGCCTGCGCCGAGGCCGAGCTGAAGGTGGCGCGGGCGGACTCGAAGACGCTCACCGGTCCCGGCCGCCAGGCGGTGCTGCAGCTGTCCGCGGAGACCGCGCTGTCCACCGATCGCATCGACCACGCCAAAGCCCATCTGCTGGTGCTGCTGCAACTGAATCCCGACTTCGAGCCGCCGAGCAAGGCGTGGCCACAGCCGTGGTTGGGTGTGCTGAAGCGGGCACGCGCGCTGGCGCCGGATACGCAGCCTCCGACGCTGGAGGTGACGGTGCCGCTGACAACGCCGCCCAACGAGGACTTTGTCGTCACGGTCAAGGCCACGGACCGCAGCGGCGTCGGCGGTGTCACGCTGACGGTCGCGCCCCCCAAAAGGACGTTTGATCTGATGACCACCAACGGCCGCGACTGGCAGGTCACGGTCCCGGGGTCGGTGGTGACGGGGGCGTCGGTGTTGCTTTGGGTCGAGGCGCTGGACCAGCGCGGCAACGGCCCTGCGCGGTGGGGCAGCCCTGAGAAGCCGCGCGTGATCCACGTGCAGGACAGCGCTGACGGGGACGGCGGGATCGCGAGCAAGTGGTGGTTTTGGACCGCGATCGGCGGGACCGTCGCCGTGGCCACCGCAACGGGACTGACCGTGTGGCTGCTGACCAAAGAAGATGACACATCAACGCCGGACCCGATGCCGCCGATGAGCGAGACCGGGTCCGTGAAAGTGGGGTTTCCGCCATGGTTCTCTCAATAAGGCTGATCGTCGAGCCGGGGCCGCACAACGCGGACGGCGCCGTCTTTCTGCTGACCGGGCAGGACGGGCTGGTCGGGCGCGATCCGCACTGCGATCTGGTGATCGAGAGCGGCACCGTGTCCGGACGTCACGGCATGCTGAAGGCGGGCGGCGCCGGCTACGAGTACACCGATCTGGACAGCAGCAACGGCTCCGCCTTGTTACGAGGCGGCGCTGCAGAGCCCACGCCGCTGCCGGCGGGAGCAGCCGTCCCGCTTATGCCGGGTGACACGCTTCTGTTGGGCGCCGCGGACTCGCCCGTGCGCATCCGAATCGAGGCGGGGGCGGCGCCGTACGAGGCGGGTCCACGCACCGAGCGCACCATCCTGGCGTCCGCCCCGCTCTCCAACCTGATGACGACGGGCAACGACGCGCTGGTCGCGCTGTCGGCACGCGCGATCTCCGCGGAGACCCCACAGGCGCTGGCCGAGACCGCCCTGCACTGGCTCAAGAAGACGCTGCCGCGCGCCGACGCGCACTCGGTGCTGGTCACCGGCTCCGGCTTCTCGGCGTCGGCTGGAGACACGCCGCCGACCGGGCTCGCGCGCGAGGCGGCGTCCCGAAAAGAGGTCGTCATCTTTGAGGAGTCAGGTGAGCAGTTGCCCATGACCGAGAGCATCGCCCGCGGCGGGCTGCGTGCCGCGGTGGTCGCCCCCCTGGTGGCCAAAAACAGCTGGCACGGGCTGCTTGCCGCGTGGACCACCCAGGGTGCGGGCGCGCTGCCCAAAGTCGTGATGGAGTCGCTGGCCGTCGCCGCGCCGCTGGTGGCCCTGTCGGCGGCCACGCTGGCGGTGCGCGAGGAGGGTGAGCAGGAGCGCCGGCGCCTGGAGGCCGAGAACAAGCGATTGCGCGGCGCGGAGGCCAAGGACCCGCAGATCGTCGATCCGATCGGCTCGTCGCCCCCCTTTCTACAGGCCATCGAGCTTTGCCGGACCGTCGCGCCCGCCAACGTGGCGGTGCTGCTTTTGGGAGAGACCGGCACGGGCAAAGAGGTGCTGGCGCAGGCGGTGCATCGCTGGAGTCCGCGCGCAAAAGAGGCGTTTGTGGCGTTCAACTGCGCCGCCGTCCCCGAGAACCTGCTGGAGTCCGAGCTATTCGGTCACGTGCGCGGCGCCTTTACCGGCGCCAATCGGGACAAGAAGGGGCTGTTTGAAGAGGCCGACCGGGGCACGGTGTTTTTGGACGAGATCGGCGAGATGCCGGCGCCCATGCAGGCCAAGCTGCTGCGGGTGCTGCAGGACGGCGAGGTGCGGCGCGTCGGGGCGACCAAGTCGATTCAGGTGGACGCGCGGGTCGTCTCGGCGACCCACCGGGACCTGCGGGCGCGGGTGGAGGCCGGCACGTTTCGCGCGGACCTGATGTATCGCCTCAACGCCGTCACGGTGCGCGTGCCGCCGCTGCGGGAGCGGGGCGACGACATCACGATCCTTGCGCACTGGCTGCTGGGAAAAGCCTGCCGCCGCAACAAGAAGCGCATCCCGGGGTTTGCCCCCGCGGCGCTGTGGGCGCTCTCGGCGCACGAGTTTCCCGGCAACGTGCGGGAGCTGGAGAACGAGATCATCCGCGCCGTGGCGCTGACCCCTGACGGTCAGCCGATCGAGCCCGATGTCTTCAGCGACAGCATCGCCCAGCGCAAGGGCAACGCGCCCGCACGCGCGTCGCTGCTGCCGCCGACCTTGCGCGAGGCCGTGGAGCAGACCGAGCGGCAGGTGGTGGAGACCGCGCTGACACGCACCGGCGGCAACGTCTCGCAGGCGGCGCGCGAGCTTGGCCTGACCCGCCCGGGGCTGTACAAAGTGATGGAACGAATCGGGCTGAGAGGCTGACCACCATTTACAAAGACGTAAAGACCACACTCAGCGCTGTCGCTGTTTTGTTATGCCTGCAGACCGGCGCTGCCGAGGCCACGACCGCGCCTCGGCTGGTGGTCGTCGTGTCCGTCGACCAGATGCGCTACGACTACCTGACGCGCTTCGGCCGATTCTTTGGCGACGGGGGGCTCAAGCGGCTGCTGCGCGAGGGGTCCAGCTTCTCGGACGCACACTACCTTTACGGCGTGACCTACACGGGGCCCGGCCACGCCGTTCAGCTGACCGGCGCGTACGCTTACCGAAACGGTGTGGTGGGCAACTCGTACTTCGACGATGAAGCCGGAAAGATGGTGCAGCCCTGCGACGATCACAAGACGCAGCTGACCGGCTGCAAGGTCAAAGCCCTGGGCGCCTCCCCGCGCAACCTGCTGGCCAGCACTGTCGGCGACGAGCTGCGGCTGGCCAACCGGGAATCCAAGGTCGTGGCCATCTCCCTGAAGGACCGCGCCAGCGTGCTGCTGGCCGGGCGGCGCGGCAAAGCGATCTGGTTCGACAAGATGGCGGGCCGCTTCGTCAGCAGCACCTACTACGGCGACAACCTGGTGGACTGGGCGGAGCGCTTCAATGACCTCAAGCGCCCTGAGGCCGACTTTGGAAAGGTCTGGGACCGCAACGGACCCGCCGCGGCGTATGAGCTGGCGACCGCCGACGACGCGCCCTGGGAGACGCGGTATGAGGGGCTGGGCCGCACCTTTCCGCGAACGATTACCGGACTGCAGAACAAGCGGGATTACAGCTACTTCAAGGCGTGGTCCAACACGCCATACGCCATGCAGGTCGAGCTGGACCTGGTCAAGGCCGCCATCGACGCCGAGGGGCTGGGCAAGGACGACGTGCCCGATATCCTGGCGATCGGCATCAGCACCTTCGACTACGCGGGCCACAACTACGGGCCGCACAGCCACGAGCTGACGTCGCTGATCTTCGATGTGGACAGCTTTACACGCGACCTGCTGGCGTTTCTGGATGCGAGGGTCGGCGCCGGCAAGTACGTCCTGGCCCTGACCGCCGACCACGGAACCGCCGCGGTGCCCGAATACATGACGTCCCTGGGACACGACGCCGGACGGGTCTGGCCGGAGGATCTGGCGGCCGCCGTCAACGCCGGCTTGTCCAAGCGCTTCGGCAAGGGCGTCTGGACCGCGGGACTCAAAGCGCCCTGGCTGTGGGTGAACCCCAAGCTGGTGAAGGCCAAGAAGCTGGACCAGAAGACTGTGGAGGAAGAGGCCGCCCGCGTCCTGCGCAAGGTTCGGGGCGTATCGGACGTGTACACCCGCACCCAGCTGCGCACCGGCGCATATCCGCGCACGCGCCTGACCAGCCAGATCGCGCGCAGCTTTCACCCGGACCGCGGCGGCGACGTCTATATTCTGCCGCGCGTGAATTGGATCTGGGGCTACATGAAGCGCACGGTGGGCACCGGACACGGCACGCCCTATCGCTACGACACCCACGTGCCGCTCATCCTTTTCGGGCCCGGGATCAAGCCGGGCCTGCACGCCAAGGCGGTGGAGTTGATCGACCTGGCGCCGACGCTGGCCCACCTCCTGCGCGTGACGACCCCCAGCCAGAGCGAGGGCCGCATCCTGCACGAGGCGCTGAAGTAGGTGGTGCTGCAGGCGCTGGCGTTGGTCATCACGTGCGCGCCCCCGCAGGTGTCGGCCGGTGACGACGTCGCCTGTGTGCTGCTGGACGGCGCGGTCTACTGCTGGGGCGAAAACAACGACGGCGAGCTGGGCGACGGCACGACGATCACGCCCCGTCCGCGCGCGGGTCCGGTGCCGGCGCTCAAGGACGTCGTGCATCTGTCCGTCGGGGATGATCTGCTGTGCGCCGTCCGTCGAAATGGCGCCGTCGCGTGCTGGGGTGAGGCCTTTGCCCGCGACGAGCCCGTGCGGCGTGTGCCCAAGGCGGTCAAGGGCGTCTCCGATGCGGTGGCGGTGCAGGTGCTCAATCGGGGCGCCTGCGTCATCCGCCGCGACCAATCCATCGCGTGCTGGGGCCAGAGCCGGCCGCCGCGGACCCTGGGCAAGCTGGGCAAGGCATCACAAATCGCCATGCGCGACGGCTTGGGCTGCGCACGCCGAAAAAGCGGCATGGTCGAGTGCTGGTCGTACGCCTCACGGCAGCCATCGTCGATCCTGGCGCCGCCCCGCCCCTGGCTGACGGGCGCACAGGACATCGCCGTAGCGACCAGCGGACTGTGCGGCGTCGTCGGCGGGCGCGTCCAGTGCGTGCTGGAGGCGTCCGAGGCGCCACCGGCGTTGAGAGTCACCGATGCCGTCGCCGTGACGCGCAACAACGAGCGCGTCTGCCTGATCCACAAGACGGGCACGGTCGGCTGCAGCCGGCGCGGCGCGAAGCTGACGGCGATACCGACAATCACAGGCGCCGTGGACTTGTCCGTGGGCGCCGGCTTCGTGTGCGCCGTAGACGCGACCGGCGCCGTGTGGTGCTGGGGCGAAGGCGACTACGGTCAGCTGGGCCACGGCAAGCTGCAGGCCAGCACGACGCCGGTCAAGGTGCTGGGCCTGCCGGCCAACGCCGCTCCGCGTTGAGCCTGCGTGGCTGACGCGTCAAAACACAACCGTGTTTGTGCTGCCGCTTGCAGAAACACAACCATGTTTGCCATGGTCCCAGTCTCCCAACGTCTGGGGCCTCCGACAAACCCGGGGCGGTTCAATTCCCCGCTGAGCCTGCACGGCTGACCTGCGCCTCCCAACAATCCGACCCGACCCCTTCCTCAGATTGGACGGAATCTACCAAGCAAAGGGGTCGTCTTTTTCATGTCCGCACTCTCTACAAGTTTCGCCACTGGTCCGTCTTCTTCAACCCGCACCGCAACGCTGTTTGCCAGGCTCACCCGCAACGGTCGCACCACCGAGTGGCGCGAGGTCGCCCAGCTGTGGGTGGCCCCGGGCTTTGCGCGAGCGTCGTTCAACCGGCGCACCCAGCTGCTCGAGCCGTCATGGAACGCCCGTCGGTCGCCGGGAAGTTGCGGCGACGCCTACATCGACTTCGGCATGGGCACCGGGCTGGGGTCGGTCACGCTGTTCGCGTCAGCGCCCGTTCGCGGCCGCCAGGACCCTCGCGGCCCCGTCGGCGGTCCGAGAACACCGCGATCGCTGTGGCCGTCCGCGTAGATGTCCTCGGCAGAAATGGTGACCCATTGGCGCGGACGGCTCGTCGACTCGCAAGGCGGGCGAGCGAAGGCGGGGTGGCGCCCCGGCGAGCGAGAGCGAAGCGACCCAACGCAGCGAGGCGGCGAGGCGGCCCGCCAATGCGTCGCTATTTCGGCCGAGGACATCCCGGCGCTACGCCTGACGCAGCCGGCGCCTCTCCACGCTGAGCCGATCCAGGCACGTCTGCATCCTGGACTCCACACGCCGCGCGCAGTGGGCGACCCAGCTATCGTCTGCCGCCGCCTCCGGCCCCGTGCGGTCGAACCGGATGGGCTCCAGCGCCTCGATCAGGATGCGGCTGGGAAACGGCAGATACGGCGGTGGCGGGCCCACGGTCACGCCCCAGGGCATGCTCAAGATCGTCGGCCAGACCTTGATTCGCAGCGAGCGGTCGACGCCGATCAGCCGGGCCAGCCACTTGTTGTCGCTCATCACCACCCAGGTGGAATGCGCGCCGCACGAGACCACCGGCACGATCGGCACGCCGGCCCGCAGCGCCAACCGGATGTAGCCGCGGCGCCCCCCGAAGACGATCTCATGGCGCCGGCTGAACGGGCGCCAGGCGTCCTCGTCCCCACCCGGATACACCAGCACCTTCTTGCCGGCCTCAAACAGCCGCTGAGCGTTGTCGTGGCTGGCTCGCACGGCGCCCAGCTTGACCAGCAGCGAGTGGGCACCGCGCAGACGAATCGCAAACTCGTGGCCCAGTCCGTAGGGGACGGCGTCGATGCCGAAACGATCGTAGACCGCTTTTGTGAAGATCCAGGTGTCCGGGGTCCAAAAGCCCGCGTTGTGATTCGCGACGTACAGCGCCGGGCCGTCCGGCACGTGCTCCAGCCCACTCACGCTGGCTTTGTGATAGCGGCGCACCCACTCGGCGATCGGCGCGATGCGCTCGATCACCGCCTCGTCGCGATTGACGAGGCTGTCGATGTCGTAGTCGTCGCTTAAAACCAGGTCACGCCAGCCCATCGGCGCTCAGTATCGCTCAGTCGTCGCCGCGATCGCTAACGCGCTTCTTGACCGGCGTCTGATCCGGCATCCAACGCGTCGCCGTCTGGCAGTGCGACTGCACGGTGGCAAACCGCGGATCGCCGTTGATCGCGGCCCGCATCCCCGGCAGCGCCCGCAGCAGGGCGGCGCGATCCATGACAGGCTTCTCTTCCACAACCGGCTTGGGCTGCTGCTCGTCGTCTCTCTCCACGACCACCTCGTCCGACTCCTCCTCGACCACCGGCTTCATGCCCGACGACGGCGCGATCTCGTCGCCCCGGCCCAGACGCGCGTGGATCTCGTCCAGCACCGCAGGCACCGAGTTGGGCGCCATGCCGTGGCGCGCGTCGTAGTCATAAAGCCCGTGCGCCTGGCCCGTCTGCACCTGCAGCTCACGGGCGAGGTTCAAGCTGTGCAGCCGGCTTTTGATCGAGTAGCCGTTGGAGTAGACCCCGCGGATCAGGTCCGGCGTGTCCGGCAGCATCAGGCACTCGTTGGTCTGGAAGGTGTGCCCGTCGTAGCCCTCCAGCTCGGAGCTGCCCAGCCTGGTCTCGCGCTTGTCCTCGCGGTGGTAGCGGTTGCCCGGGCGCAGGCCCCTGTCGTCCTTCTCGCCACCGTAGATCGAGTGCGGACGGTCTTTTCGAGCAACACCCGCCGCCAATCGCAGCAGCACCAGCGAGCGCCCGGCCGCCCTCCGTTGGAAGCGCCGGTGACCGGGCGGCACGACCTGGCGCGCCTGGAGCTTGCCAAAGCAGTGCACGACCTGGCGAGCGATGAACTCCGGCAGCGGATGCACATCCATGTAGGCCTCCAGCGCGGACCCGAAAAGCTCGTCGCTGACCTGCTCTTCTTTGACGGGCTCGAGCACGGCCAAAACCAGCTCTTTGGTGCTCAGGTCCGGGATTTTGCCCGAGCGGCGCAGCTCCATCTCTTTCAACTTCTCGACCAGCCCCTCGCGCGACTCGTAGCTCTTGCCCCCCATGGCCTCGATCGGCGTGCGTACGATGTTGCGCCAGGTCTCGCCGTCGTGAATGCGGCCCTGGACGCGCGCGCTCAGCACGTTGCCCAGCGCCTTGGACTCGCAATGCTCCTTGGTCGACGGCGCCAGCGGGGTGTCCTGGTCGTAGATCAAGCCGCTGGAGTGCAGCAGCTCCTCACCGGCGTTGGTCAGGTTTGTCGGGATCCCCTCGTGAACCAGCGTCGACGGCCGCACGTACGGGGTCATCGGCTTGCCCACGATAGTCTCCTGGATGGCGTTGAGGTCTTTGGAGACGATCGACCGGCTGGGGTCGTTGTCCTCCCCAAACAGCTTGCGCACAAACACGCCGCCCTCTCCAAACTGCTGCATCACCTCGGCGGCCTCGCCCTCCTGTGGGCCCATCCCCACCAGCGCGCGGCAGGCGGCGGCGACCGTTGCGGCGACACGGGGCGCCAGCTTGAAGCGCTCCACGACCTGGGCGGCTGCGACGCTCTCCTCCAGCTGCGCGATCTCCCCGACCACCGTCGACAGCCGGCTGCCGGATCCAAGCGCTGACAGAGCGCGGCTCAGCGCCACCACCGGCGCCTCAAAGTCCATGTACTCGTTCTCCGCCATCGCCTGCTCGCCACGGTCGCGGCGCATCTCCAGATCGGCGCGCTGCACCTCATTGCGTGTGTCGCGTCGGGTCTGGCGCCGGGTCTCTTCTGCGGGTGCGTAGCGCGCCAGGTTCGCGTCCAGCTCGTCGCCGCCGAACATGCCCGCCAGCTCGCCCGCGGCCTGGTTGAGACGCTTGCAGGACGCAAAGCGCAGTCGGGATCCGTCGCTGGACAGCTCCAGCGGTGACGACGCATCCTCGTCGTCGGTGTGCTCAAAAAACTCGGGCGTAAACGACGCCGGGCCGGCGTACTCGTCCCGCCTGCCCGTCGGATTATCCCCCGGCTTGAAGTCGCGATCCTGATACGTGGAGTCCGTCGAATACGACGAGAAGTCCGACTGGTAGAACTGCATGTAGCGCTCAAAGAACTCGGGCATGCCTGACGGCGGCACACCGGCCTCCCGGGCGAGCTTGACCAGGGTCTTGAAGCAGCGCTGCCGAGCCGCCTCCAACGTCGGACGCACCTGGTCGCGCAGGGCCGTGGCGCTGCCCTTGATGTCCTGCACCTCTTTGAAATACTCGCCCAGCGGGTCGGAGCCGACCATCACACACGCCATGCGGATCTCGGTCGGCGAGAAGCCCCAGTCGCGACTGAACTCCGCCACCCCGCACACGGTGTCGACATGCTCGCCAATCCCGCCGTGTCGCTCGATGGAGCGCAGCTTGTTGATGTCATGAAACATCAACATCATCTTCATCAGCTTGTCGCTGATCAGCGAGTCATCGTCCCGCTCAGCCATGCGCGCGTCGTGCCGCTTGTTGCGCTCCGAAAAGTACTTGCCGTACTGCCCCATCACCATCTGAGCATGGTGGTAGTAGGGCATGTCCTCCTTCTCTTTGGCGATCGAGTTCTCGGCAAAGCGCGGCGCCAGCTCATCGGGGCGCTGCATGCCGACCGTGGCGATCAGCGAGCGCGGATCGTCGGTGGCCGACAGCGCATCCTGAGTCTGGTGGCGGTGGGCTGTCGTCTCCTGCTTGCGCCGCAGGTGCTCGTCCAGCGTCGCTCCAACCTCGGGGTGCCCGCTGACCGGACGCAGCCGCTCGACCTGCTGTTTGTATGTGAGGGGCACCCGGCTTCGAAGGCGGGACGGCGCCGAGTTGCGACGCTGAAGCTGCGGACGGGGCTGGACAGGGGCGACAAGAGACTCTAAGTCACAACTCATGCGCCGGACATGAGCAACCTGCGTGCCATGCTGTAATTACAAGCAGTTACACCCAGAAGATGGCAAATGTCACGTGACGAATGTCGCGGTTAGAAAGTGATCCACACGGCGCCGCTGCGACCTTGAGTCGCCTTCTGCGAGCCCGGCGATGACAGTCCCGGAATCAGCAGACCGCCCGCGCCGCCGCCACCGCCGCCGCAGCCGCCCGTGGTGCCGCCGTTGCTGCCATTGGTGCCGCCCTTGCCGGCGCAGCCGCTGTTGTACCCGGACGTGCCGGCGTCGCCTCCACCGCCGGAGCCGAAGCCCACGCCGGTAAACGCGTGGTTGTTCTGCCCGGGCGAGCCGATGCCACCCGCGCCGGCCAGCGTGCCCAGGCTGATGCCCGACCCCTGACCGCCGCCGTCCGACGAGTTCGTGTAGCCGGCTGCGCCACCGGAGCCGCCGTTGCCGCCTTTGGCCGACGCCTGACCGCGCCCGATGCTGTGGTTTTTGCCCGGGTTGCCGCCCGACGCCGACACCGAGCCGAAGCTGGTCGCCCCACCCGAAGCCTGCGCGTTGCCCCCGCCACCGACGGTGATGGAGATGCTCTGGCCGGGCGAGACCGACAGGGCCTGGTTCACTTTGTAGAAGCCCGAGCCACCGCCGCCACCCGGGTAGTAGAAGCCGTCACCGCCGCCACCCCCGCCGCCGATCAGGGTGACGTTGATGCTGGTGACGCCGCCCGGCACCACAAACGTATCGTTGCCGGCCGACGTCCACGCGCAGCCGCCCGTGGGCACCGGCGTCCCGTCCTGGCAGGGGTTTGTCACACCCGCGCAGCCCCCCGCGCCGTCGCATTTGTCTGCTTGTGTCCCGGCATTGCCGTCGTCGCACGCCGTGCCCGACGGGGAGAAGACCACGGTGCAGTCGGTGCCGTTCGGCGTGCTGGACGCCTCGCATGTCCCGGGCGAGCACGAGTACGGCGTGCCCGCGCAGACGCCAAAGCCATCGCACACATCGGACTTGGTGCCGGCCAGCGTGTCGTCGCAGGTGACCCCCTGCGCCTCGAAGACCGGGGTGCAGCCCACGCCATTGGGCGCGCTGGACACCTCACACGTCCCCGGCGTGCACGTGTACGGCGTCCCTGCGCAGCCCCCCTGACCGTCGCACTGATCGCTCTTTGTCGTGTTGGCGCCGTCGTCACAGGTCGCGCCCGCCGCCTTGGGCGTGGTCACACAGCCGCTACCGTCGGGCGTGCTGGTCGCGTCGCATTGGCCCGGCGTGCAGCCGTATGGGGTGCCGGCGCACCCGCCGCCGCCGTCGCAGACGTCGCTCTTGGTACTGGCGACACCGTCGTCGCACGACGTACCCTGCGCCGAAAAGACGGGGGTGCACCCCACGCCGTTCGGGGTGCTGGACGCCTCACACAGGCCCGGCGTGCATGAGTATGGCGTCCCCGCGCAGCCCCCCTGACCGTTGCACTGGTCGCCCTTGGTCGCGGCGGCCGTGTCGTCGCAGCCGGCGCCGGCCACCTTGGGCGTCACCACACAGCCGCTGCCGTCCGGCACGCTGGACGCGTCACATTGGCCCGGCGTGCACGTGTAGGGCGTGCCGGCGCAGCCCCCGCTGCCGTCGCATTGGTCGTCTTTTGTGGTGGCCGCGCCGTCATCGCACCCGGTCCCCGCACTGTCGTAGATCGGCGTGCAGCCGGTGCCGTCGGGTGAGCTGGCCGACTGGCACAGCCCGGGGGTGCAGGCGTACGGCGTCCCCGCGCAGCCGCCTTGACCGTCGCACACATCGACCTTGGTGTTGGCGACGGTGTCGTCACACGCGACGCCTGCAGCCACATACGTGACGACACAGCCCACGCCGTCGGGCGTGCTGGACGCCTCGCACGTCTTCGGGTTGCACTCATAAGCCTTGCCGCCGCACGCTCCCTGACCATCGCAGATGTCGCTCTTGGACTCCGGGTTCTGGTCGTCGCACGGCGCGCCCGACTGCTTGTACGTCACCGCACAGCCGGCGCCGTCCGGTTTGCTGGACGCCTCGCACTGCGCCGGCGTGCACGAATAAGGAGTCCCGGCGCAGCCGCCGGTGCCGTCGCAGACGTCGATCTTGGTCCCGGGGTCCCCATCGTCGCACCCCACGCCGGCCGCCGAGTACTGCACGACGCAGCCCTGACCATCCGGCGTGCTGGCCGCCTCGCACGACCCCGGCACGCAGGCGTATGGACCACCCGCGCAGCCGCCCTTGCCGTCACACACGTCGACCTTGGTGCTCACGTCGCCGTCGTCGCACGCCACGCCGGCCGCCAGGTACTGCACGTCGCAGCCCTCGCCGTTGGGCTTGCCCGCCGCCTCACACACCCCCGGCGTGCAGGAGTAAGGCGTACCCACACACGTGCCGGCGCCGTTGCACACGTCGCCCTTGGTGCCCGACACCCCGTCATCACAGGCGGTGCCCGGAGCGGCAAAGATCGGCGTGCAATCCGTGCCGTTCGGCGCGCTGGACGCCTCGCACACACCCGGCGTGCAGACGTACTCGGTGCCGCCACAGCCGCCCACGCCGTCGCACACGTCCACTTTGGTCGCTGCGTCACCGTCGTCACATGCCACGCCGGCTGCCATCCAGGTCGGCACGCAGCCCGCGCCGTCCGGTGTACTGGCCGCCTCGCACTGGCCCGCCGCGCACGCGTACGCCTCGCCGGCACACTGGCCCAGACCATCGCAGCTGTCGCTCTTTGTGCCCGAGTCACCGTCGTCGCAGCCGGCTCCCTGCGAAGCAAACGCCACGTCACAGCCCGACCCGTTGGGCGTGCTGGACGCCTCACACGTGCCCGGCACGCACTCGTAAGTGGCGCCCGCGCAGCTGCCTTTGCCGTCACACACGTCCACGTGTGTGTTGGGATCCCCGTCGTCACACGCGACACCCGCCGCCTTGTTCTCCACGACGCAGGCCGCGCCGTCGGGCGTGCTGGACGCCTCACACTGGGCCGGCACGCAGGCGATCGCCGTGCCGGCGCACTCACCGGCGCCATCGCACACGTCGTCGCTGGTGCCGGCGTCCTCATCGTCGCATGCCCAATCCTGGGGCTGAGGCAGATCGCACGCGCCCGTGTCGGGGTTGCACGTCGCCTGGAAGCACGTGCCCTCCTGGTCGCTGCAGTCCACGCAGTCGCAGATCGACGCCGCGACACACTCGCCCTGGGCCGTGCACACGCCCGGCACCGCGCACGCTTCCTGGTCACACGCCGCGCCCTCCACCGGCGTATTGGAGACCTGTCCCCCGGCGCAGACGTCCTCCGTGCACGCGTTGCCGTCGTCGGTGGGCAGCCCCTGACCCAGGCACAGCTGATCACCCGCCGGCGTCTCGGTGCAGGTATCGGCCTGGGTGCACGCGTCGCCGTCGTCGCAGCCGGCGCCCGCCAAAAACGTCTTCACACAGCCGCTGGCCGCGACACACGACCAGGCAGCGCACTGATCGGCCGCCCCCTCGGTCTCGCAGGTCTCGTAGCCGGCCGGCGCGCACACGCCCTCGGTGTCGCAGGCCTCCAGGGTGCAGACGTTGCTGTCCGTGTCGCACTCAAAGCCCTCGTCCCGCACGGTTTGCAGCGTGCACTCGCCGGTTGCCGGATCACACGCGATCGACTCGACACACGGTGAGTCGGGGGCCTCGCAGACCACCGCGGACGCCGGCTCGGTCGCGCACTGCCCCGCCGAGCAGCTCGCGGTCTCGAAGCAGGGCACCTCGCACGCGTCACCGTCCGGCGCGTCCTCGTATGCGCAGCCGGTGGCGGAGTCGCACACGCCCAGACGACACGGCCCCTCCGCGTCACACGGATTGGCCTCGCCGCCCACACACGCATCGGCCTGGCAGGTGTCGCCGACAGTGCAGGCGTCCCCGTCCTGGCAGGGCGCGCCGTCGGGCTGACCCGCGCAGCCGTCCACCAGCACGACGTCCGCCGCGGACACGTCCGCAGTCACGCCGTCCGCGGTGCTCGCGTCCGTGACCGGCTCCTGCTGGCCGGTGGTCGGCCCGGGGCCGTCCGTGCTGGAGCAAGCCAGCGCACAAGTGGCCGAAAAAACAACGAGAAAGCGTCGCAACAACGCGTTCAGCATCCCAACTCCTGCGTATGTCCGAGGTTGTGAACCCAGCGCACTTTACCAGCATCGCCAGGCCTAAGTCGCGCTGGCACGACTGTTGTAACGCTCTCAGACCAGCGCCCCAGACGCGCGCACCGGTGGGGTTTCGGGGTGCGCAGACCGGGGACAAGTGTGCCATTTGGCGGGGACGACGCACCCCATGAGGATCGAACGCAGGGGAGGAGTGGAGCTCAAATGAACATCGCGCTGTGGACGGTGGCGATAGCGGTGTTGGGAGCACCGGACGTCACGATCACATTGCTGCCGGCTCAGGTCGACGGCAGCGAGGTCACCTTGTCCGTGAAGGTCGCCAATCAGGGCTCTGAGCCCTCGGCCGCCTTCAACATCGACCTCTACCACAACAGCATCGCGGCGCCGGGCGCCGGCCAGCCGGGCGACTACACGTTTGCGGCGCCCGCTTTGCCTGTACTTGGCAGCTATCTGGGGCAGTATACGTTCGGCCCGCTGCCCAAAGGCGCGTTTCAGGCCTGGGCGTGGGCCGACCGCAGCAACAGCATCGGCGACAGCGACACCAGCAACAACCTGGCGGGCCCGGCGGCCTATCAGTACCCACCGGCGTTGGGCGGCGACAAGCCGGATCTGGTGATCAAGTCGCTCATTACGCAGCAGGCGTACGGCGAGCTGCGCTACATCGTGACCGTGGCTAACCAGGGCAGCCAGCCGGCGAGCGACGTGGACGTGCACATGTTCTACGACTCCGCAGCCAACCCCGACTGTTGGAACCACGACTTCACCGCCAGCCCCTACGAGCAGACGCTTCTCGAGGAGCTGGCCGCGGGTGACTCGGTCGAGCTGACGTTCGTGTGGCCGTGGCCGCCCGACGGGCAACACACCAGCTGGCTCAAGCTGGACTGCTACGACGTGGTCGGTGAGTCCAACGACAACAACAACGACGCCGGCCCCATCGCAGCCGCGTTTGACGCCGACGTTATGGGCGTCGACCTGCGCGTCTCCAACCTGTCAGCCACCGTCGACTGCGACACCGTGGCCTACATCGTGGACGTCACAAACGACGGCGACGTGGACGCCCCGCCCTTCCGCGTGGATGTCTTCTACGATGCGGTGGAGCCGCCCGCGTTCGGCAAGGAGGGTGACTTCGGCAAGCTCGTCGAGGACGGCTTGAAGGCAGGCGACACCGTCTCAGTCCCGCACTTTCGCCTGGACACGCCCGGCGCGGCCTATACGTCCTGGGCGGTGGTCGACGCGATCCAGAGCGTCACGGAGACGCGGTACATCAACGGGCCCAACGTGGCTGAGGACAACAACCACGCCAAGGTCGAGGTGGAGGTGGGGGCCATCACCTGCGCCTGCGCGGACGCCGAAGAGATCAAGGGTCCGTGCGACTGCGGCCCGGTGGTCGCGGAGTCGGGCTGGTGCTGCAAGGGCGTTTGGAGCCTGGACGCTTGCGAGCCTCCGCCGCAGGACCCGCCGCAAGCCGGCGACGACAACCCGTCCGGTGATCCCCCGCCCGCCGGCGAAGACCCGACCGGCACGGGCGGCGGCGGACCGTTCGGCGCGCCCGAAGGAGCCTGGGACAACATGGCCGGCCAGGGCGGCGGCGGCGCTCCTCCGATTCCGTCCGACACCGTGCAGATGAACAACGGCTGCACGCGGGCCCCCGGCCCCACCGACATTCCGGGGCACATGCTGGCGCTTGCGATGTTCCTGGCGCTGGCCGCCTACACCGCCCGCGAGTAGGACCGCTGCGGGAGGAGCCGCGCCCAACGCGTATTCTTTGAGAATACGATAATGACAGCCGACCGATGGATAGAGGCGTCTTGCTGCCCGATTATCCAGGCATGAGTCGGCAACCACAGAATACAGACAAGCGGCAGAATACAGACACGCGGCCCTGGCCCGGAGACTACGTCAGTCATCGCGAGTACCTGCGCGACATGACGGCCTTTCTCAAGGCCACCGAGCGTGGGTTCTCGTTTCGGGCGTTCTCCCGCCGCGCGGGTTTTTCGTCACCCAACTTTCTCAAGCTGGTCACAGATGGTCAGCGCAACATCTCGGCCGGCTCGATCGCGCGCTTTGGGGACGGCCTGCGCCTGACCGACGCGGAGCGGGACGCGTTTGAGGCGTTGGTCCTGTTCACCCAGGCTGACACGGACCGCGAGCGCAACCGTCACTTCGAGCGCCTGCGCGAGTACGGGTCCCGCAGCCGCGCCGGCCACCTGCACCGCAATCAATACGACATGTACGCGATGTGGTACGCCGTCGTCATTCGCGAGCTCGCCTCCGCGCTGCCCGGCTCGGCTGTAACGCGCCTGGCGGACCTGCTGATGCCGGCGCTCAGCGCGCGGCACGTCGAGAAGGCCGTCCGCGTGCTGGCGCGCCGGGGCCTGGTCAGGCGCGACGACGCGGGGCTTGTGACCGTGGTGGACCGCGTCGTCTCGACCGGGTCGGCCGCCATGTCGCTGGCCGTGCGCAACTTTCATCGCCGCATGCTGGAGCACGCCGCCACGGCGCTCGACCGTATCCCGTCCACCGAGCGCAACATCAGCGCCCTGACGATGGCGCTGACCGACAAAGAGTATGCCGACGTCGTCCTGCGACTGGGCGTCTTGCGCAGACAGCTGCTGGCGGACTTTGGCGCGTCGGACGACGCCGAGCCCCGGCGCATCTATCACCTGATTCTCCCCATCTTTCCCGTCACCAAGGAGTTCAAATGAGCCGTGTCATCGCCGTTGTTTTCGTTGTGTCATCAATAGGTTGCGCTGGTACGGAGACCGGCCACTCAGCCATCGACGGCATCAGCCCCGTCACCGTGCGCCTGGCCCTGGCCGCGTCACCGGGCGAGTCCCCGAGCGCAGACGACGCGTCAGGAGTCACGTTCACCATCGACAAAGCGATCGCCCGGGTGCGACACGTCGAGCTCCAGCTGCCGGACGACGGCGACTGCAATGCCGCGCAAGCCGCCACTGTCGACGACAGCTCCAACGGCGCCAGCGACGCCGAGTGCGCCGACGACAAGATCCGCTTCCATGGCCCGTGGACCGTAGACCTGCTCTCGGACGACGTGGCCGGCTTCGTGGGCGGCTATGTCCCCCACGGCGACTACAAGCGCATGGACGTGCGCCTGGAGCCCACCAAGGCGGCCGGGGCCGGGCTCCCGGACGACGCGACGTTGTTGGTCGAGGGCTCGTTTCCCCACGACGGGCAGGCGCAGCGCTTTCGTATGACGTTGAAGTTCAACGAGGACATCCGCTTTGACGCCGCCGACGGCCTGACCATCTCAGGGGCGGAGGCGATCGAGCTTCTGACCACGCTCACCCCCGCACAGTGGTTCAAGACGCTGCCGCTGTCGGCGTGCGCTGCGGACGGGGATATCGATCAGGACGGCGACGTCTGGCTGCTGGACGACGGTGACAACCAGTGCAGCGGCCTGGAGACGCACATCAAGCAAGTGCTGAAGACCGCCGGCCAATTGGACCGCGAGTAGCTCAGGTGACCGTGATCTTCCAGCCGGCGTGGGCACGCGCGACGACCACGCCCTGCTCGTCGGTGAGATCGGCGATGACCTTCACGTTGTGATCACCCGTGGTTGTGGGAACCGCCACGTTCGTGGTAGCGGTGATCGTGCCACGCGCCTTCTTCAGATAGTCCATCTTCAAAGAGCGGATGATGCCCCGGCCGCGGCCGTCGATGGAGTACAGGACGGCCAGCCCGGTGGACACCTCGCCCAGGTTCATCAACGCGATGGCGTGCACGCAGTCCAGGTGGTTGCGCACGGCCCGACGGTCCGTCAGCTGCACCTGCGAGAAGCCGTGCTCCAAAGTCGTGACCCGGCAGTCGATGGTGCTGGTGTACGGCGCCATCCAGCCAATCGTCTTCGAGAATAAGCGCGGGCCGCCGGGCAAGCCCTTGAGCGCCGTCCACAGGGCCGAAACGGTCGGTCGGCTCGCGACCAGGCGTGACAGTACAGCTTCCATGTTCTCACCCCGTTACCAGTTGTGGCTGCGAGAGACATTAGCACGGGGTAGACCCCAACGTTGGGGTAGACTTCGCGCATGGCTTGGATTGAGACGATCTCTACGGACGACGCGACCGGGGTGCTGAAACGGGAGTACGACGCCGCCATCGGCCGCGCGGGCAAGGTGTACGGCATCGTGCGCGCGATGAGCTTGAATCCACCCGTGCTGGCCAGCGCCGTCCGGCTGTACAAGGACATCATGTTTCGGCAGTCGCCGCTGACTCGAACGCAGCGCGAGATGTTGGCCACCGCCGTGAGCGTCTTCAACGGGTGCCGTTACTGAACGACCTCGCACGGGGAGGATCTCCGTGAAGCCAGCCACGACTGCGCGTTTGCAGACGCGATCATCGCGGACCCGATGAGCGCGCCCGTCAGCGAGGTCGATGCCGCGCTGTTGGCGTATGCCGAGAAGCTCACGCGCCGGCCGTATGACATGTGCGCGGACGACCTGGCGGCGCTGCGTGAGGCGGGCCTGACGGATACGGCCATCCACGACGCGGCCCAGACGATCTCGCTGTTCGCATATTACAACCGCATGGCCGACGGGCTGGGCGTGGAAGTCGCCGACGACGGCTGACTTGCCGGCGCGCTTCTGGGATGATCCGCGCCCATGAACATATGGCGCACGCTGCCGGCGCTCGCGACCCTTCTGCTGCTCGGTGCATGCGGCGGCGGGCAGCGAGTAGCCGGCACCGAAAACAAAGTCGAAGCTGTGGTCCGCATCCCGCGGGCGGTCAACGAGGTCGAGAAGGTCGTCATCGGCGGCGTGGAGACGCGCCTGTGCATGCGGGGGCTGCGCAAGAGCAACCCGGTGCTGCTGTTTTTGCACGGCGGACCGGGCTATCCAGAGGCACCCCAGGCGCACGCGTACGGCGCCGGACTCGAGGAAGAGTTCATCGTGGTCCACTGGGACCAGCGCGGCGCCGGCATGGGCTACAACGGGGGCATCCCCGAGTCGTCGATGACCATCGAGCGCTTCGTTCGCGACATCAAAGAGGTCACCGAGTACCTGCGCACCCGCTTCGGCGTCGGCAAGATCGTGCTGGTCGGCCACAGCTGGGGCAGCGTGATCGGGCTGCACGCCGTAAAGCGGCACCCGGCGCTGTTCCACGCCTATGTGGGGATCGGGCAGGTGGTCAACGTGCACCAGGGTGAGGAGATCTCCTACAAGTGGACGCTTGAGATGGCGCGCCAGACCGAAAACCACGCGGCCGTACGAGCGCTCGAGGCCCTGGGGCGGCCCCCGTACGGCAACCTGGGGGCGCAGCTGCGTGGGATCACCATCCAGCGCCGGTGGCTGACGAAGTTTGGCGGTAACCTCTACGGGGAGCGGGGCTTCGGCAAGCTGAAGGCGATCCACAAGAAGGCGCCCAGGCCCTACCGCGTGCCCGTCAAGAAGCTGACCGGCGGCCTCAAGTTCTCGTTTCGGGTGCTGTGGCCCAAGGTGGCGGCGGTCGACATGTTCACGCAGGTGCGCAGCGTGCAGGTCCCCGTCTTCTTCTTGTCCGGGCGCCTGGACTACACGACGCCGTTCGAGTTGGTGGAGCGCTACCACGCCTTCGTGGACGCGCCGCGCGGCAAGCGCATGGTGTGGTTCTACAGCTCGGCTCACTGGCCCCACGTCGAGGAGCCTGACAAGTTTGTGCGCACGCTCGTCGACGACGTCCGCCCGCTGATCAAATAGCCGTTATTGCAGCGTGCAGCTGACGCCGTTGACGCGTACGGCGGAGGCGGAGCCGGCGGCGCCGGTCGACGTGCCGAGCAAGCCGAGACCGCCGACGGTGTCCCCGGTCTCGACCGAGCCCGCCCACGCGGGGCTGTTTACGGTCAGGGTGCTGCCGGCCTGGCTCCAATCGCCGCTCCAGAAGGAGCCCACGGTCACGTCCTGGTCAAAATCGACCTCCAGCGTCCACTCGGTCAGCGCGGCGCCGTTCCACGTAAACGACACCGCCGCCTGCAAGCCGGTGCCGTCGCCCTGAGGCCACTCGTTGGTCACCTCATAGGTCGCCGTACAGCCCGCCTGTGGGGGGGCCGGCGCACAGCAGCAGCGATCGCCGATGCTCACGACGCAGCCCATGTCCGCGCATACCACCGGGTCCTCGCGGAAGCACGTGCCGCTGTCCTCGGGGCACAGCCGCCCACCGAAGCCTCCGTCGTTGACGGTGCACATGCCGCTGAGGTCGCGCGTGACGAGCTGGCCGCCGACATTGGCCTGGCGGAAGAACATGCGCGCGTTGGGCGCCAGAATCGAGCCCGGTACAAACGTGTCCTGGACGCGCAGCAGCCCGGCCGCCGGGAAGTTCAGCAGCAGGCGGCGGGGCGACACCCCCTCCAGCGTGAAGCCGACGTGGCTCATGTGGTAGACGGGGTTGAAGCCGTTCTCGTTGAGGACGTTCAGCAGCACGGTGGCGCCGTCCGGTACAGAGATCGTGACGTGCTCGGCGACGGCGAGATCTTCACCGCGCACGGCGATGACGTTGAGCTCGGGATCGCTGCCCTCGAGCACCAGCCCGCTCGGTGCCAGCTGCCCGGCGCCCGTCGTCGGCAGCCCGGTCGCCAGGAACTGAGAGTACGCCTGCAGCGCGGCGCCCTCGGACGGGAAGTCCACCGGCGGCGCGGTGTTGCAGTGCACGTCGCCCTCGAAGCTCATGTTGTCGATGCTGCACGTACCACCGATGACCGTATCGCCCGCCAGGACCGACCCCTTGCGCACGATGGCGTCGCCGCCGATGACCAGGACGGGCGTGCTGGATGACCCGAGCGCCGTGCCGAACGTGAAATCACGCACCCTGGCGCGCCCGCCGATGGCGACGCGGCCACCCACCGAGCCGCTCATGGCCTGCGCCTGCCGAATCACAAAGACGTCGTAGTCCGCCGCCGCGCCCAGCGGCGCGCCCGAGTGAAAGATGACCGTCTTGACGATCTCGGTGATGTTGCCGCTGGGGTCCGCCACTCGAATCGTGATCGCGTGCTCCACATCGGTGTCGACAAACGTGCCGGCGGGCGGGTCCTGCGTGATGTCCAGGTCGCTCGGATCGGCACAGTCGTCCTCCGCGATGACGCCGGCCAGCAGGTCGGGCAGCGGACGCTGGCAGGTATCGGTGACGGTGCTCTGCTGGTCACCGGGGCAGTCGACGATCCCGGGCGGCGTCACGTCCACAACGGTGATCTGCGCGATGCAGGTGTCGGTCTCACCGGACGTATCGTTGATCTGCAGCTGCACGGCGTATACGCCCGGGCCAGTGAGCTTGTTGGGCATGATCGACAGCGACGCGATGTCGCCTGCGCCGTCGGGATCGGTGCTGCCGCCATCGATGTCCGAGGGGGTCAGCGAGACCATGCAGCCCGCGCCCGCCTCAAACGTCGAGTCCGCACAGACCGCGACCGGCGGCGAGTTGTCGCACACGTCACCCACACCGTTTTCGTTGAGGTCGATCTGGTCCGGGTTGGGGTCGTCGGGGCAGTTGTCCACGTCCGCGCAGAAGCCGTCCTGATCGTGATCGTCGTTGCCGTCAAACGGGCAGACATCGCACGCGTCTCCCGCACCGTCGTCATCGCTGTCCAGCTGATCGGTGTTGTCGATGCCGATGCAGTTGTCGTCCTCGTTGGGCACGCCGTCGCCGTCCGCGTCCGCGCCCGGGAGCAGCGGCAGCACGATCACGATGGCGCCGTCTTCGTGCAGCGACAGGCCGGGAACCTGGAAGGGCTGGAACCCGCTGCCCGGCGGCGGACTGACCGACAGCGCCCAGCCGCCGCCGAAGGTCGACGTGCTGGTCTCCGGCAGCTTGAATGTCACCTTGCCGTCCGCCCCGACGTTGGCGCCGCCAAAGGCCTCACCGCCGACGAAGTCGACGTCGCCCGCCGAGAACGGCGCGGTGTTGTGATAGCCGACACCGACCGTCGCCCCCGGCACCGGGTTGCCCTCGGTGTCGATGATCGTCACGTCGTATTTGAACTGCGTCACGGTCAGCACCGTGGTGGTGTCCTGCTGGATCGAGACCGTGTCGGCGAACAGGCGCCAGTAGTGCTGGGTGTACTCGGGCGGCGTGCCGTAAACGACGCTGTTGCCCTCCAGGAGCATCGTGTAGTCACCCTGTGGAACCGTCATCGAGAACTCGCCGTCCGGGCCCGTGCAGAACTGCTCGAAGACAAACCCGCCGGACAGCCGGAGGCACTGGTTGCGCATGGGCTCACCGCAGTGGTTTTGCACCACGCCCTGAAAAAGCGTGGGCGGCGGCGGAACCGGCAGCTCGATGGTCACGGCCGTGTCGCCGGACAGCGTCACCGGCGGACTGTTCGCCGGCAACAGGTTGGCGCCCGCCGGCGGGTTGGCGCTGACGGTGAACGTGTTCGGGGGCGTACTGAGCGGCAGCCGCATGACACCGACTCCGTCCGCCCCGACGTTGGCGGCGCCGAACGCCTCACCACCGAAGAACGAGATGCCCCCGGCAGTGAACGAGCCGACCTGATGATACCCCGCGCCGACTGTGGCGTTGGGCACCGGCGTGCCGGTGGGATCGACGACGGTGACCTCCAGCTCGGCCGTGGGAAGGTCCAGGGCGACCGTCGTGTCGACCAGCAGGTCGAACGTATCGCCGAAGAGCCGCCAGAACTGCTGCGTGTACTCCGGAGCGGGGCCGTTGACGACGGTGTTGCCCTCGATGAACAAGCTGTACGAGCCCATCGGCACGGTGAAGGTGAACACGCCGTCCGCGGCAGTGCAGAACTGCTCGAAGATCACACCTCCGGAGAGGTTGAGGCACTGTCCGCCGAGGGGGTTTACGCCGTCCGTGATGACGCCGTCGAACGTGACGGGCGGCGGCGGCTCGGGCAGGACGACCGTAATGGTAGTGTCGGCAGTGATCGACTGGCCCGGCACCGAGGCGGGCAGCAGGTTGACCCCGGCGGGCGGAGCGCCGCTGACTGCGAAGCTGGCGCCCGGCGCGGTATCGGGCACATGGAACGTCACCTCGCCGTCCGCGCCGACGTTGGCACCGGTGAAGACCTCGCCGCCGGCAAAGTCGATGCCGTCCGCCGTGAACGGCGCGCTGTTGTGATAGCCCAGCCCTGCTGTGGCGTTGGGCACTTCAACCCCGCCCTCGTCCTCCACGCGCACCCGAACGGCGCGTGTGGGAATGACGAGGTCGACCGTCGTCGGCGCCGTCACCGCGAAGTTGTTGCTGAAGAGCCGCCAGAAGGTCTGGGTGTACTCGGGCGCGGGCCCGTTCTCGACGACGTTGCCCTCGATGAAGAGGCCATATGTACCGACCGGCACGGTGAAGGAGAACTCGCCGGTGGCGCCGGTGCACTGCTGGGGTGGGTTGGCGTCGCCGAACATGCGCACGCACTGCCCCGTCAGCGGGGTCCCGACGCCATTGGTGATGACGCCGTCGAACACCACGTTTGCACCGGGCGCCACAACCAGAACGATGTCCAGAGGCGTGGCGCCGGCGGCTGCGACGCCCGGAATGGTCGTGCCCTCAAACGGCCCTACCGGAGGGGTCGCGCGCACGTCATATGTACCGTCTGGGAAGAGGGGGGTGGCGTACGTTCCGTCCACCGCGGTGACATCAGAGGCGACGACGGTCTGGGGCCCTGGATCGATCACCTCGATCAGCACGCCGTCGATCCCGGCCCCCCCCGTATCCCGAACAACTCCAGCCAGCGTAGCGGCGTGGGCGGTAGTCACTAAAAGGGTCACTGCGATGGCTATACTAAGTCTCATGCTCACCCGGTATGCACACTGTGGTATGTGCACTGTAAAACAGACTGTTTACAGTGTCACGTAAATAATGCGCAACCCTGGCAAATTCGCATTCCGAACGTCTGACCTGTACGATTGTGTACAGGAGGTGAACGCGCGTGCGTCTTGCGCTACCCTTGCTCTTTGGATCACTTCTCGGCTGCCTGCCCCCGACGGGTCAAGGCGATCGGCCGGCGATGCAGACGAGCGTGCGTGCCCCTGCCCGCATCGGCGCCACTATCGAGGTATCAGCCAGGGACCTGTTTGCAGCCGATCCCCACTGGCGGACAGCCGGTCGTGACGGCGCCCTCCACATGGCCATTCGGTACCGCAGTAAACCGATTGACTGCACAGTACACGGTGGCGATGACGGCGTCTTAGACGCAGGAGACGTCGTCACATTCAAAGTGGGTCAAACAAACCGACACAGCCCCTACCTGGTCTATCAGGTGGTCCATCCGCGCTCCGGCAGCGGCACGCTGTGCAAGCTGGAGAGCACCGCCGGTGTTCACACGTCCGCCAATCGCGAGACCGGCGTCGTCCTTCCGCGCCACCCGGCCACTCGGGATGAGCCCCCGGTAGACGTCTTCACCTGGGATCGCTGGCGGCACGCGGATTATCTGATCCTGGCCCCCGGCGAGTGGCTGGGGTCCCTCTCCGAGCTGATCGCGCATCGTGAGCGCACCGGCCACACCGTCGCCGCGCTGGCGGTGGAGGATGTGTACGACCGCTTCTCACAGGGCAATCCCGACCCGACCGCGCTGCACCAGGCGATCTCGTTATTTGCGCGTCGCTCACGGGGGCGGCTTCGATATGTCCTGTTGGTCGGCGACGTCGAGGCCAAGTACGCACCTGCCGTAACGGGCCCAACGCCCGTGCCCACGTTCTACCGCAAGAAGGTGCACTACCCCGGGTATGTCGCCGAGCAGGAGTACCCCACGGACCACCCGTATGGGGTGGTGACCAACCAGGCCGCCGGTGATCAGCGCCAACCGGCCGCATCGATCGCCGTTGGTCGCCTGCCCGCGCGAGACAGCGCCCAGGTCGAGATGTTTGCCCGCAAGGTGGTCGCCTATGAGCGACGTGACGACGAGGGCGGCTGGCAGCGCAAGCTCGTGGTGTACGGCGGCCCCGCCAACTACGGGCGACTGGCCGACGGCATTATCGAGAACATCGCCTCGTACATCATGAACGACCTGATCCCGTACGACTACGACGTGCAGGTCGTCTTCGCCAAAGCCGACTCCCCGTACGCATATCGCTTTGACAAGCTGGGGCCGCAGTTGGTGTCGGACCTCAACGCGGGCGCCCTGTTCGCTGCCTATTTCGGACACGGGCTGGCCAACGCATTCGACCACGTGGCGTACCGCAACGAGTACTACCAATACGGACATGCGGACGACCTGCGGCACGTCAAGATCGGGCCGGGCAAGCCGGTCTTTCTCTCGTTCTCCTGCAACACCGGCGCCTATGACCGGCCCAAGGGCAAGGCGTCGCTGGCGGAGGTGCTGGGCCTGTCACCCACCGGGCCGATCGCGATCTGGTCGTCCAGTCGGTCGAGCCACCCCTATCCCAACGCGCTCTACGCCCGCGCATTTGTGGACGTCTTTTTGGACGGGCGCCCGCCGACGCTGGGCGACGGGCTGATCGAGATAAAGCGTCAACTGCGTGACCGGCGCATCGTGCTGGCTGAGACCCTGGTCGGCCAGGACGTCCAGGAGCTGAAAGACGAGCACGAGGGGCTGTACAACCTGCTGGGGGATCCGGCGCTGAGGCTGCGATACCCCGAGCCGCTGCAGGTGTCCGTAGACCCGTCCGCGCAGACCGGCGGCAAGATCGCCGTGCGCGTGGCCAGCCGAACCCCGACCGACGGACACGTCACCATCACGCTGGAGACCGAGCGCCGCGCCATTCGCGGCAAGTTGGTGTCGCCCGGCAGGCTGGCGAAGATGAGCGTCGGACGCGCCTTCTCCGCAATGGCCGCCAACCACCGCAAGGCCATCGACAAAGTTGTCCTACGGCGCAAAGTGGCGCTGCACAACGGCGTGGCAGAGGTCGTGCTGGAGGCGCCGCGCACCCCGGGCGCCTACGTTGTCAAAGCGCTGGCTGCAACGGGCCAGACCGCTGCCGGACACGCCAAGGTGTCCGTGATCTCCACCAAAGTGGCCGCCCGCTGAGTGAGCCCGGAGCGGGGCTCGTGCTACCCTGCCGCAGCGAACGTTGGAGCACGTTTTTGGGGGCAATCGCGGTGGACATCAAAGTGCCGTCTCCCGGTGAGTCGATCACCGAGGTCGAGATAGGCGAATGGTTGAAGCAGGAGGGCGATCACGTCGAGATGGACGAGGTTGTGGTCGTCATCGAGACCGACAAAGCCAACCTGGAGATCGTGTCGCCGGTCGCCGGGGTGCTCAGCTCGATCGCCAAACAGGTGGGGGACCTGGCCAACGTCGGTGACGTCATCGCCACGGTCACGCCCGGTGACGCGCCGGCCGCTGACAACGACAGCACAGTCCGCCAGCCCGCGCCCGCCGCACCGCAGACCCGCATCATGCCGGCCGCCGCCAAGGCGCTGCACCAGCACGGGTTGACCGCCGATCAAGTCACGGCGACCGGACCCGGTGGGCGTATTCTCAAAGAAGATGTGCTGCGCGCAGCCGGTGTCGGGCAACCTGAGACAGCACCTGCTCCAGAGGCCGCGCCTGCTCCGAAAGCGGCGCCGAAGCCGAGGCCACCACGTCGCGCGGTCACACCGACGGCGCCCCCGGTCGAGGCGTCGGCCCCAGCGGCGCCTCCCGCAGCCACAGAACCCGCGCCCACCCCACCGCCGGCCGCCAAGGCGCCCCCGGCGGTGCAGATCGCGGTCGATCCGGACGCCCGCAAGGCCGAGCCCAAGCGCATGTCACGGCTGCGTCGCACCATCGCCCGCCGGCTGGTGGAGGCACAGCAAACCGCGGCGCTCTTGACCACCTTCAACGAGGTCGACATGACCAACGTAAAGGCGATCCGCAAGCGGTATCAGAAGGCGTTCACCGAGCGTCATGGCATCAAGCTCGGCTTCATGTCGTTCTTTGTGAAGGCCGTCGTGGAGGGACTGAAGACCATCCCGGCGCTGAACTCGTCCATCGAGGACGACACGATCATCGAGCGCAACTACTACGACATCGGAGTGGCGATCGGCGGCGGGCGCGGCCTGGTGGTGCCGGCCATCCGCAACGCGCAGCTGTTGAGCCACGCGGAGATCGAGGCTCAGATCCGCGACTTTGCCGTACGGGCGCGCGACGGACGCATCACGCCCGACGAGCTGACCGGCGGCACATTCTCTGTGTCCAACGGCGGCATCTACGGTTCAATGTTGTCGACGCCGATCGTCAACCCGCCTCAGAGCGGAATCCTGGGCATGCACGCGATTCAGGATCGCCCGATGGCGATCGACGGCCAGGTCGCCATCCGACCGATGATGTATGTGGCCCTGACATACGACCATCGCATCGTGGACGGTCGCGAGGCCGTGACGTTTCTCAAGCGCGTCAAAGACTGCGTGGAGGACCCGACCCTGCCACTGCTCGAATCGCACCTGCTGGAGCTCTGACCCATGGCGGAACACGATCTGGTCGTCATCGGAGCGGGCCCGGGCGGGTACGTGGCCGCGATTAGGGCGGCTCAGCTGGGACTGGACGTGGCCTGCGTCGAGAAGGAGCCCAAGCTGGGCGGGACGTGCCTGCGCGTCGGCTGCATCCCCTCAAAAGCGATGCTGGAGTCCAGCGAGCTGTATCACGCGGCCCGCAACAGCTTCTCGGACCACGGAATCCGCGCCGAGGTCGCCCTGGACCTGAGCCAGATGCTGCGCCGCAAGAGCCGCATCGTCGACGAGCTGACGGGCGGCATCAAGCAGCTGTTTCGCAAGAACAAGATCACGCGCTACGAGGGGCACGGCCGCCTGGCGGGTCCGGGCAAGGTCATCGTGTCCAAGGTGCACGGCCAGGAAGAGCTGGAGGCGCGACATATCATCATCGCGACCGGCAGCCAGGTCAGCACGCTCCCCGGCGTGACGATGGACTGGGACCGAATCGGGGGCAGCACCGAAGCGTTGAGCTACCCGGAGGTGCCCAAGCACCTGGTCGTGATCGGCGCGGGCGTGATCGGGCTGGAGCTGGGGTCGGTCTGGCTGCGGCTTGGCGCGCGCGTCACGGTGGTCGAGTACATGGACCGCATCCTGCCCGGCATGGACGAGAAGATCGGCGCCCGGGCGTTCGCCGTATTTCGGCGCCAGGGCTTCAACTTCAAGATGGGGTGCAAGGTGACCGGCGCCCGGGTCAGCGGCAGCGGCTGCGTCGTGCACATCGACGGGCAGGAGCCGCTGGAGTGCGACCGTGTACTCGTGGCCGTGGGACGCAAGCCGTACACAGACAAGCTGGGGCTGGACACGGTCGGCATCTCGCTGGACGAGCGCGGCCGCATCCCGACCGACGCGCACTTCAAGGCGGCTGAGGGCGTATACGCGATTGGAGATGTCATCGCGGGCCCGATGCTGGCGCACAAGGCCGAGGACGAGGGCATCGCATGCGTGGAGGGCATCGTGACGGGGTTCGGCCACGTCAACTACGACGTCATTCCCAGCGTGGTGTACACGGATCCCGAGGTCGCGTGGGTCGGCAAGACCGAAGAGCAGCTGCGCAAAGACGGCGTGCCGTACAACTCGGGCTCGTTTCCGTTTGGCGCCAACGGTCGGGCTCGCGCGCTGGGCCAGACGGACGGCATGGTGAAGATCCTTGCGCACAAGGAGACAGACCGCGTTCTAGGCGTCCACATGGTCGGCCCGCGCGTCAGCGAGCTCATTGCCGAGGTCGCGACCGCGATGGAGTTTGGAGCCAGCGCGGAGGACATCGCGCGCACATGCCACGCCCACCCGACCCTCGCCGAGGTCATCAAGGAGGCGGCGCTGGACGTTCACGGCCGCCCGATTCATCGATGAATGAGGAGGTTCCAGGATGGGACGACTGATCGAGGGAAAATGGCACGACCAGTGGTACGACACCTCGTCCACCGGGGGGCGCTTCGTTCGCAAGAGCCCCAGCTTTCGGGACCACGTCACCGCTGACGGCAGCTCGGGTTTCAAGGCCGAGCGCGACCGCTACCACCTGTACGTCTCATATGCGTGTCCGTGGGCCAGCCGCACGCTGATCTTTCGTGCGCTGAAAGGGCTGGAGGACGTGATCGGGCTGTCGGTGGTGCACCCGCTGATGCTCGAGCACGGCTGGACCTTTGAGCCGGGCAAAAACGTGGTCCCCGACCCGGTCCTGGGGGCGCGCTACATGCACGAGCTGTATACCCGCGCTCGCCCCGACTACACGGGCCGGGTGACGGTGCCGGTGCTGTGGGACAAGCAGACGGGGACCATCGTAAACAACGAGTCCTCCGAAATCATCCGCATGTTCAACTCGGAGTTCGACGCGTTTGGCGACCCCGGCGTGGACCTCTACCCCGAGTCGCTGCGAGAGGAGATCGACGCGATCAACCCGGTCGTCTACGACACGGTGAACAACGGCGTGTACCGCGCGGGCTTCGCCACGACACAGACCGCCTACGAAGAGGCGTACACGGCGCTGTTCGAGACGCTGGACATGCTCGAGTCCCGGCTTGCGGGTCAAAGATACCTGTGCGGCGATCGGATCACCGAGGCCGACTGGCGCCTGTTCACCACGCTGGTGCGCTTTGACCCCGTGTACTACGGGCACTTCAAGTGCAACAAGCGGCGCCTGATCGACTACCGCAACCTGTGGGCCTACACGCGAGAGCTGTACCAGCTCCCGGGCGTGGCCGGGACGGTCGTGATGGACGACATCAAGACCCACTATTTCACCAGCCATCGCTCCATCAATCCGCACGGGGTCGTACCCTGCGGCCCGGACGTCGACTTCGACGAGCCGGTCGATCGGAGCACCTGAGACGTGAAGCTGCCCGCGGCCATCGGCCGGCTGACGCGACATCTGTTGCGGAGGCGACCGGACGACGTGGCAGTCTCCGTGTGGCCCGCCTTTCGAGCCGCGTGGCGCGCGTTGGAGGAAGAGCGGTACGACGAGGCCCGGATGCAGCTGGCAGGCGCCGGCGACTGCGAGTCGGCCCGAACCCTGAGCGGGTTGATCACGCTGGGCAACGCGCTACGGCAGGACCTGCTCACACGCATCTTGTGGTGTCCCGGATTCGAGGCGCCCAAGGGCGTGGACGAGGTCGTCTGTGTGGCCCTGGAGACGGCGGACGCGGTGGCCATGGTGCAAGAGCGGGCTGAGTTGATCGACCTGCTGCTGGCGGATCGGCGCAGGCACCGACCCGTATTCGGCCATGCCCTCGCGGGCGCGCTGCAGGACCTGACGGGGGTCGCGGACAAGGACGTGGATCTGGAGCGTTGGTGGGCCGCACGCCGACCACACGCCACCGGCGAGCCGGCGCAGCGCTGGGCGTTTGCGCGCATGCTGGACGCGTGGTGCCTGGAGTCTGCGCGCAAGATCGCGACCGGGCACCCCGACTGGCAGCTGCGGGAGGCGGCGGACCTCGCGGTCGCGGCGACGACGGTCAAGCAGTGGGACTCTCTGGCGGAGGCACTCAAGGCCATGGGTGCGCAGTGGGCGCTGCTGCCCCGGGTCGCCGACGAGATGGGGCTGCTGCTGATCGACTCCCGCCTGCCCCAGCTGATGGGCACCGGCCGGCTGGTCGAGCGCCTGCGCAGGCGACTCACGATGGTGGAGTACGTCAACGCCATGTGGCAGGAGTGCGACGATGCGCTCAGCACCACCGGGCCGTTTCTGGGCGCCGCGCTGACCGGAGCGCCGGAAGCGCACGCCGGGTCGTCGGCGGCGTTTGCCGAGTGGTGGCGTGACGAGCGCCCTCGCCAGACCGCGTTTGAAGAGCACTTTCAGGCCGGCATGCTGGCCGCCGGCATTGCGCAGTGGGACAGCGCGGACGTGGCGTTTGCCCAGGCGTGCAAAGACCAGCCGGAGCGGCAGTGCGCGCAGTCCAACCACGCGACAGCGCTGATCCGCTTGCGGCGGTTCGAAGAGGCGGACACCATCCTGATCCGCCTGGTGGCCGACGAGCCCGAGGAGTCGCTGTGGCGCGTTCAGCGGGGAGACACCCTGCTGGCGCGCGAGATGACCGCCGACGCCCTGGCCTGCTACGAGCGGGCGCAGGCGCTGGGCAACAACAGCCCGAGCCTGTCGCTGCGTCTGGGCGTGTGTCTGCTTCAGCTGGGGCGCAAGCAGGAGGCGCGTTTCTACCTGGACGAGCCGTTTCCCAATCAGTCCGTCCTGACGGACCTCGAGCCGCTGATGGACGGCCGCTTCAGCTGGAGCCGAGTGGACGGCGAAGAAGACGACGACTGAGCCGCCACGGGGAGAAACGCCCCCACAATATGGCCCATTCGGGCCGTATCGCCCCAGTTGACCCGACGTGACGCTGGCACGGCACTTGAAGCGCTGTCTCGCGTGTACAAGCAAATTCTGGTGGCGACCAATACGTCAAACGACGGTGCAGCAACAACCCGGGAGGCGGGGCGGCTGGCGCGCGCGATGGGCGCCGATATCGCGGCGATCAACGCGGACCAGCCGACGCGGGACCGGTGGCGCGCCATTTTGCTTGAGGCTGAGGCTGGAGCGCACGACCTGATCGTGCTGGACGCCCACGAGCCCGGCGCCGGCTCGGACGGCGTGGGTACGGTCTGCGAGCGCGTAGCCCGTCGCGCGGCAGTCGACATGCTGGTCACGCGACAGCCCGTACGCTCTCTGTGCGACGGGCCGATCGTCGTTGGGCTGGACGGGTCTCCGAGAAGCTTCGGCGGACTGCTGACGGCGCTGGAGCTGGCGCGGTTGGCGGAGGTGGAGGTCCACACGGTCGCGGTCTTCGACCCCTCGGATCCCTGGCCCAGCAGCCGCTGCCAGGCGGAGCTGGATGCCGGGCGGAGATTGGCGCGCGAAGCCGGGGTCACCGTGGTGTCTCGGTTGCTGGCCGGAGAACCCTACCGCGCGCTGCTTCGTGTGGTGGACGCCGTCGAGCCCTCGCTGTTGGTCGTGGGCCGCACCGGCATCCACGCGGACGAGACCCTGACCATGGGCGGCAACACGCAGCGCCTTCTGAGTCTGGCGGAGTGCAACCTGCTGGTGAGCGTCCGGCGGGCCGCAATGCCGCTCACGCAAGCGCTTTATCGGCCGGACGACCGATGCCACGGATCGGCCTGAATGCTACGACAAAGACCGGTCATGACCCCGGTACTGTCACATCGATCCAGCACATATAATCAGGGGGCACGACAACGATTCCCAGCGTTCCGCCCGTCCGGTTGGTCAGCCGCAGCAGCAGCTGATCGTGGCAACTCTGGGGCTGGATGGTCTCAGCATGGATGACCCCGTCGTAGGGCGTACGCCCTTTGTTGCCGGGTTGAGCGTCCTCCAGCCCACCGACCTGGGTCTCAAGCCCGTCGCTCAGGTGGACCAGCGCATAGTCGGCGATCACACCCTCGTCGTCGTCTCGGGCGATATGCACGCTGACATCCCCGCTCACGGTCGCGGACAGGGGCAGCGCAAACTCGACGTACGACCCGGTGTTCATGATGAAGTGGTCGCCCTCGATGACGTGGCGGCGGTCGGTGAGCAGCGGAAAGCGACCGTCTGCGTCCTGTTCGCCCCCGGCCCCCTGCAGGTAGAGGCGATGCAGGCCGGGCGCCAGGGGTTCGACGGACGGACAGGGCACGACCTCACCGATATCGGGGGCTGGCGCGACAGATCCGGGGTCGCCGGCGCACGCCGCGATGACCACCACAACAACAACCACACACGAGCGGAGCGAGCACGCCACGATCGCAGCATAGCGACCACGCGAGCAGGCCTCCCTGACAACGCTCAGCCAGGAGGCGCTTCTTGAAGTTGATCTGGACCAGACGGCAGCTGCTGAAAGCCGGCGCGGCCACGATCGCGGTCGGCTGCACGTCGGGGGGCACCACAGCGCCGACACCTGACGGCGGTTTGGCCGATGCCAAAACCCCGGACGATGTGGCAGCGCCGCCGGCGGACGACGGCCCAACGACCGATGAGGCCTCGCCGCCGGACGTCGCCCAGGACACGCCGCCGGAGACGCCGCCGCCGCCTGAGCCCGATCTGCGCGCGCCTGCGCTGTGGCACACCTGCGTCGCGTACGTCCGGCACGACGCCACGGCCGGCGTCGGCACCCGCTTCAACCTGTTCAACCCGGCGTCCGTGCCGATGACGCTGGACCTGCACCTGTTCACGCCCGACGGTGTGGTGGCTGTTCAAAAGCACGAGTGGAAGGTGCTGGCTCCCGAGGCGGGCGCCCACCCGACGCTGGCGGACCTGCTGGCCGAGGCCGGGATCGAGGGCAGCTTCGAGGGCTGCTTGTGGATCGGGTCGAAGCCGGAGTCCGGCCCGACCTACATGGGGCTGCAGGGCTTCTCCGCGGACTGGTACGGGCCCGGCAACCACATGTCGTCGGTGCACGGCATGCGCGACTTCGGCAACAGCAACCACGACATGATGTGGAGCGACCTGGTGCTGCCGCGGGTGGTCAGTACGGACCGCTTCGAGAGCATGATCGCCGTCGCGAACGGGTCCGGGGTCGGGGGTGATCTGCCGACCGACGCCAAGCCCACGCTGATGGTGTCGTCCGACGCGGGCGAGGAGCTTGGCAAGATCGACGTCGGCGCGATTCCGCCGTACGGCTGCAGGCTGGTCCCGGTGTCGCAGATCATCGGCAGCGGCGACCTGATCGAGGGCACGATTCGGCTGCAGGAGCCCGAGGTGGGGCTGGTAGCCCTGGCGTTCGTCAAGGACAAGAAATACGGGGGGTTTGCCAACGCGGACCACTTCTTCGACCGCAACTTCGTCGACTGTGTGCCCTTCGGGTCCGTCAACAGCTGCGTCGCCTCATTGGAGCCCTTCTAATGCCTGACTGGGAGATGATTGAGAAGTTCGTTGCCCTGACTCAAGACGGGTACCTCGGCTGTCTGGGGTCGTGGGTGCAGATCGGCGGGACGACGACCACCCGGCTGAACGCGTTCAACACGCTGTCCGAACAGCACATCTACGCCGGGCTGTTCGACAACAACGGCAACCTGGCAGGTGAGCTGTGGGAGGGCACGCTGCCGGCCGGCCGCGCGCTGCGGCTGGATCTGGCGACGATCCTGCCGGACGACTACGGCCCGTTCGAGGGTGCGGTCTGGTTGGCCACGAAAGGAGTCAGCGGCGACGCTAACCTCGGGATCCAGGCGATGGACCTGGACTTCGTGGACAGCACACGCCCGGCGGGTCATGTCCTGGGCACGGTGCACGTCATGCAGGACTTCTTCGACACGCTGGATATTGCGCCGTGGCTGGATTTGGTGTCGCCGCGCGTCATGGTGGGGCTGGACTCGGACGGCGCCGAGCGGTGGACCAACTATCTGGGCATGGGGCACTTCCCGTATGCCAGCGCGGACCCGGCAAAGCTGGAGATCCGGGTCGCCAACGAGGCCGGCGAGTGGCTGACGGCCAAGTCGCACGTGGACGTTCAGCTGTTCGGCTCGGCCTTTGTCTCCCTGAACGCGCTGTTTCCCACGCTGCATGAGCACCTGACCAAGCCCGGGGCCGACATCGGCTACGGCGCGGTCAACGTACGGGAGATCACTGCGGGCAAGAACATCGGGCTGTGCGCAATGCTGAAGGTGATGTCCAACGAGACGGGCGACTTCATGGTCGACCACCTCAACGACCGGCACTTCGCCAAGCCGACGCAAAAGGGATGAGCATGGCGTCCCGGTCACTGGTGGTGGTGCTCGCCGGCCTGCTGTGCGGGTGCGGCAGCGCGGACACGGCCGACACGGCGCTCTCGGGCGAGGCGCAGCTGTTCATCGGCACCGGGCTGGACACCCACACACCCCTGTCCGACGGCGACACATTGGACGTCTGGCTGGGGCCTCAGGGCGGGCACATGCTCTACGCCTGCTACCACGTCAGCGGCATCGAGCCGGGCGACGCATCCGACCCCAACGACCCGGGCAACCCCAAGACCACGGTGCGCGCGTACGTCGGCGACAAGCTGGTGGGCGTGGTCAACCGGCGCATCGGCCTGGCGCCGGTCTCGCCGGGTGTGTACGGCGCGGTCGGGACGATCCTGGTGTTCAAGTCGTCGGTGCCGGAGACGACGTATCTGGAGAAGACGGTCAGGCTGGAGATCAGAGTCACGGACGCCAGTGGCATGGTGGCCGAGTCTGCGGTCCAGGTCGAGACCGAGTTTGCCGGTGAAGACGATGTGGAGGCGCCACTTCTGTAGGTTCGAGGAGGACCATATGAGCAAATACATCATTACGGGTGCTGTTCTTGGCGGCACGTTCGGACTCGCGGTCGGCGGGCTCTACGGAGGTGCCGTTTTAGGGGTGCTGGGCGGCGCCTTGGCGTGCATGCTGGCGTTGGCGGTCACCTGGGACGTCCAGCAAGCTGTGGGGCCACTGAAGCACGAGCACGTCAGCCTCGGCTGCACGGCCTACGGCGATACCGTCGAGATGACGGTGGTGCGAGACAATCGGACGAGCCTGTTGGTGGATGTGGAGACCTGCTCCGCGTTCCACCCTGACCAGCACGTGCGCTG
Source organism: uncultured Myxococcales bacterium (assembly GCA_964545715.1). GTDB lineage: Bacteria > Myxococcota_A > UBA9042 > CAZJHX01. The sequence goes on along the minus strand of CAZJHX010000010.1, from coordinate 45,663 downwards.
TCAGAAGAAGTGCCTGAACCTGCTCAACCAGCAGTCAGGCGCGCACAGCGCCATAGTAGACGCGCAGACAGGTCCTTCCATATAAGGACAGCCAGGACCCACCAGAGCACGATCCAGATCGGCACGCCCGCCACGATGCCGTGATGGTAGCGGTGCAGTCCGCCCAGCTGGATGTAGAGGATCTCGATGGCCGGCCCTCCGATCAGAAAGACCAGGCCCAGCCGCAGATCATGCCGCGTCGGACGCAACACCACCGCATACACGAGCAGCGCAGCCGCAAACGGTAGCCATGACAGCATGGGGTGGTCATACAGCCGATAGATCGCCTGCCGCGTCACGACGATCAGCGCCAGCATCACCGCGATGCGAAAGGCCGCCGACCGGCCCGTGCTGACGGCGCGCGGCGGAGACAGCCCACGCCACCACGCCAGCTGCGCCAGAAAGCGAAGGATCAGCCCCCAGTACAGCAGCATCCACACGGGCACCGTGGTCAACTGCGGCCACCAAACCGCCACGTCGTAGTCGTAGATGCGATGACGCACGACGGAGCTCCAGTCGTTGAAGGCCCCGAGCACGGTACAGAGACCGAAGAACAGCACCTCGGGGAGCCGGGCGCCGCGCCAAAACACGAAGCGGGCCAGGATCGCGGTCGCCACGAGGGCGGTCATCGCGGCTGTCTGATCGGGCATGGTGACAATGCCCAGCGAAACGACGCCTATCGCGGCGGCGTCGACGGCGAGATCACCGTGCGCGACATCGGGAGGAGAGACGGCTGCGCGCGTGGACATCACGCGGCCTTCAGCAGGCTGCTGATGTCGGACAGCAGGTCCAGCGGGTGGGTCAGACCGTGCGCGTAGGCGTCGGTCGAGTAGTTCTGCGCCCAGTTGCAGTTGGCCCCGCATTGGGTGGGCGCGGGACCGTGGAAGCCGGTCGGATCGACCAGGCCCGCGGCGTGCTCATACAGCGCGTCGACATGATCGAACTCCAGCACGTCGACCGAGGCGGGCGACTGGTTGACGCTGGCTTTGCACGGCCACTGCAGGCGACCGTCGTAGTCAATATGCGGCTTGAGCGTGTTGCGACACGTAAACGGCTGGGCGTTCAGCAGCCTCTGGAGCATGCGCGCGGAGCCGGCGATGGGATGGCCCAGGCGCTTGCGCTCGAGAATGCGTGAGACCAGAGCGGGGTATTGCGGGTCCGTCAGCACCGCCTGATCAACCGCCGGGCCGATGTTTACCGGCACCGGGCAGAAGCCGATGCCGCGCTCGTTGGCGAAGTCCAGCACATCCACGGCGTGCTGGACGGCGCCGGGCTGGATCACCGTATTCACCATCAGCTTGAAGCCCAACGGGCCGCTCAGCTCGCGCAGCAGCAGCACGTTTCGGATGACGTCCAGCGGCTTTTTGGTGACCCACATCCGGCCCAACAGGTCCGGGTCGAGGGCATCCAGGCTGACGATGACGATGTCCGTGTCCGCAAGCCAGCTGCGCCACTCTTTTCGCTTCAACCGGCGATCTACGATGCTGCCGTTGGTGTTGATGAGAATCGGGTAGTAGTCCAGGTCGCGCGCAGCCCGGGTAATCTCTGGGAGATCGCGGCGCAGCATGGGCTCGCCCCCTGCGAAGTACACGGCCGGAGAGCGGGTCCGCATGATCTTGAGAAGGCGACGCGCCTGAGCGGTGTCCAGCGCGCCGGCGGCCGGTAGATCGGGGTATTTGCTGCCCCGGTGATCATCACAGTAGCTGCAGCTGAAGTTGCACGTGCGTAACAACGTCCAGATGAAATACAGCGGATGCAGGTCCTCGCGGCCCTGGCGGGCGAGGCGGCGGTTGTCAACGAAGTTGCGCGCCGCCGTCCAATACGCGCGCGCACGCCGCAGCCGTACGCGGGACACGCGCGGGCGATCCAGCGTTGGCAGCAGATCAGCGGCCAGGGCGCGGGCCTCGCGCTCCAGCAGATTCAGATCGAGCTCAGACATGGGGTCCTCCTAGATTCAGGGCGCTGCTCAAGGCGCCTACGGTCATTGCGGTGAGGGTCTCCTGAGCCTGTTCGGCGGAGACGTCGTCGGAAAAGAGGGCCTGCAGGCCGACGCGCAGCCACATGGCCAGCAGCGCGTGCGTGATCAGCTTGATGCGCTCCGGTGAGGCGTTGGGCGCAACAACCGCCAGGGCGCCGGTGAGCAGGTGGCTCATGGGCATGTTGATCCCGTCTCGCCATGCGTCGACGGCAAGCCCCTGCGCGGCGCGGGCGGCATAACACGCGACAAACGCGCGGCGCTCGGCGAAAAACCCCAGAAACGCGCCGGCGGCCGCGTCGACCGCCTCACGTGGCGCCGTCACGCCGGCCAGGCTGCGGCCAACCCGCTCAGCCATGGCCGCGTTGAAGTCAACCAGCAGCTCGTCCAGGACCTCATCCTTGCTGGCAAAGTGCACATAGAAGGTGCCGTGAGCGACGCCGGCGCCGCGTGAGATCTGACCGACCGTCGTCTCATCGTATCCACGGGCTTCAAAGCACGCCATGGCGGCGTCACGAAGGGCCGCCCGGGTGCGTAGTTTCTTCTCTGCTCTATTCACTGACATGCAGTCAGTGACTCAAAATCAGCCAAGTTCGCAAGCCCGAAGGCGTGGGTTATTGAGCCGGATCAGAGTCCACGAGATACCGGGACACAAACGCCCGGTCGCTGGCGGGCAGACAGCGCGGCTGGCCGGTGGACAGCTCCGGAATACGGCGTGCGCGCGCCCACAGATCGGCCACTGAGGCGTCGCGGATGTTGCCGAAGCGCAGCGCCGGCATCAGCGGGCAGGGGGTCAGATCACCGTAGCGCGTGATGTAGATCTTCTCGGACCCGGCCGTACAGCCGTCGCCTTTGTAAGAGCTTTGAGCGCACGAGCGCACGTGGTCGTCGTCAACCAGGCTCTCCAGTTGGGACCACTCAGACTCGTTCAGCAGCTCCAGCCAGGAGTCTCCGAAGGCGCCGGCCATCGCCGGAAAGCCCATGTTGAGGCGGCACCCGAGCTCCCGCGCCAGCTCCACGACGCGATGCACCTCGCCTGACCGCAGGCTCGTCTTAGTGGCCACGTGGGTGAAGAGCACGGTGATCCCATGCAGCTGAAACAGCGCCGCGGCCCGCAAGGCAGCGTCGAAAGCACCAGGACGACCACGGTACGGATCGTGGGCGTGCGAGCTCGCGCCGTCCAAGCTGATCTCGGCGGCGTCCAGTCCGGCTGCGGCAAGCGCGCGCACCAATGGCTCATCCAGGGGCCACCCGGTCGTGACCACGCTGACGACGCGGCGGCGCTGATGTATTGCACGCACCAGCGGCAGCAGCTGAGTCGCCTGCAGCGGCTCACCGCCGGTCAACAGAAAGTGAATCGCCCCGAGGCTGACGCATTCGCCTATGACGCGCTCCCACTCGGCCAGGGTCAGCGCCTCGGCTCGCTCCTTCATCAGCCCTGCGGCCGAGCAGTATGGGCAGTCCATGGGGCAGCCGTACGTCAGGCCGAACTCGACGCTGCGCAGCCGCGGACGACCGGCCGCCACCTGGGCATAGCTGCTGGTCAGCGCGCGCCACATCCACGGCCGGCGGCTGACGAAATTCAACTCGAACCAGCGCATCCTCACGTCGACGCCCCTCCCGCCGCATAGGCGGCAAACACAGCAGCGGACAACACCAGAAAACCAACGCCTTGGTGGATGACGGCAATCCAGGTCGCTACGTCCAGCACCACCGTGGCCGCGCCCAATATCACCTGCAAGCCGACCAGCCCCAGCACAAGCGCAACGGCATGGCGCAGCATGGGCTGAGGTTGGCGGCGACCGGCGACGAACAGTATGACGGCGCCCACCGCCAGGGCCCATGCGAGCATGCGGTGTATGAAGTGAATTGTGACCGGGTTGTCCAGCAGGTCACGCACGCCGAGAACGCCCATGCCCGACGGAACCATGGCGCCGTCCATGTCGGGAAACGTAGAAAACAAAAGCCCTGCGCGGGTGCCGGCGGTAAACGCGCCGTAGATGATCTGAAGTCCAACGGCGGCCACAAACACCCACGCCGCCGCTCGCAGCTTCGAGTGGCCGGTGGGAGCACGCCACAGCCCCAGCAAAATCCACAGCAGCCAGTTGGCGACGATGAGGGCCAACAAGAGGTGCGCAGCCAGCCGATAGTGGCTCACGGCGGGTACGTCGACCAAGCCACTCTTCACCATGTACCAGCCCAACAGCCCCTGCAGCCCGCCCAGGACAAACGCCACGCCCGTCCGGGCGGCCAGAGAGCCGGTCAGCCGGCGCCGGAGCAGGAAATAGACCCAGGGAACGAGGAAGGCGAGGCCGATCAGTCGGCCGAAGAGCCGATGAAGGAACTCCCAGAAGAAGATGCGCTTGAAGTCCGCCAGGGTCATCCAATCGTTGACCAGCGCATACTGCGGGCTTTGCTGATAACGCTCGAAGACCGCGGTCCAATCGGCGTCGGTTAAAGGAGGCACTGCGCCCATCAGCGGTCGCCACTCCACCATCGACAGGCCTGAGCCCGTGAGCCGCGTGATGCCGCCGATCAGAACGATGGCGAAGACCATCGCGTAGACGGACCACAGCCACACCTTTACCGCGCCGTATGGGTCGTCTGACCGATGTGACTGACCAAGGCCCATCGCTAAGATCTCCTGAGGGACTTCGCGTCCTTGTAGGAGGCACAATGGTTGAGTCTGTATTCGTCGTCGGCGCAGTCGCCGTCATGTTCGCCGCAGTCTATATGGCCGGGCGGATTCTCATTCGCATGACCCGACAGGAGCGCGTGCATTGCTACACCCGCCAGGAGGACTTCGACGCGGTGATCCAGCGTACGGCCGGACCTGGCTGGGGTGCCGGAAGGCCCACCGACATCACGGCGTGCTCGGCCTTTGAAGAGCCGTCATGCATCACGTGCGAGAAGTCTTGCCTGCGTGACGGCGGCGTGCCACAGGCCGTATAATGGTCCCCGCCGGCGCCGCAGCCGGCAGGTCCAGCTCAAACCGCGCGCCACAGCCCGGCTCGCTCGTCGCTCGCAGTGTGCCGCCATGGTCCCGTGCAGTGCGCGCGGACGTCGCCAGCCCAAGCCCCGTCCCCTTGCCCACCTCTTTGGTCGTGAAGAACGGGTCGAAGATCCGCTCGCGGAGGTCGTAACTGAAGCCCGGGCCGTTATCCTCGACCACCACGCGAACGGTGCGGCCCAGGTCGGTCTCCAGCACCTCGGTGGCAAAGCGCAGCGTGGGAGAGCCGGCGCCCTCCCGCTCACCCAACGCGTCCAGCGCGTTGAGCGCCAGATTGGTAAACAGCTGCACCAACTCGTCCCCGATGGCCGAGACCAGCGTGACGTCATCGGTGAGATCGAGGTCCAGCACGGTCTTCTTGGCGCGCTTGTCGTACCGAACCAGCTCCACGACCTCGATCACGAGCTCGTTGACTGAGATGGCCTCGCTCTCGTAGGTCGCCGGGTGCGCAAAGTCCATCAAGCGCTGCATGATGCGACTGATGCGCTCGATGTTGGTCGCGATTTGGCCCAACCGCCGCTTTGTGACGGGCTTGGAGGCGTGACGCCCCTCCATCTCCGCGATAACCGAGATGGCGGCCAGCGGGTTGCCGATCTCGTGCGCGATGCCGGCGGCCAGAACCCCGACGGCCTCCATCTTTGCGCTTTGGGCCAGGTCGTCGTCGATGCGCCGCTTGCGGGTTACGTCGGTCGCATAACCCTCCAGCACCGCGGCCCGGCCGTTGGGTCCGCGCACCGGGACCCCGTGGTCCCACAGCCAGATCAGGGCGCCGTCCTTACGATGGGCGCGATAACTGACCTCATAGGGGCGACTGTGCTCCACCGCGGCGTCGATGATGCGCCGCACGCGATCGCGATCGTCGCGGTGAATCAGCGTGTACCAACTGTGACTGGTGCACAGCTCCAGGGCGGTGTAGCCGGTCACGTCACGACAGCCCGGGGAGGCCAGAAGAATAGTGCCGTCGTCGTCGTGGCGGCGCTGGTAGGCTGCGCCGGGCAGGTTGGTCAACAGCGTGGCGCGCGCACGGCGGCTCTCAGCGAGTTGGTGGCCCGCCCGCACACGGGCGAACAGGACCCAGCCCGTGACGGCGACCGCGAAGACGGCCAGCGCCCGGTTGTACACCACAACCCAGAAGACCCCGCCGCTGGGCGATAGAAGAAAGCCCAGAAGGACCAGCGCACAGCACGCAACGGACACCATCAGGATGTGGCGCGGTTCGCTCAGGCGAGCCGCGACCAGCACGACCGCGACATACGGCACCCCCGCCGCAACTCCCAGCGGCAACGCGAGATCCAGGACAAAAATACCCATCGCGATCACGGCTGCTGCGATCGCCAAGCGCATGTCCTGTATGCGCGTCGTCAAACGGTGCCTAACCCCTCGATCCAGCTGAGTATCCGCGACATCGGGACGGGCTTGGACAGCACGACATCGGCGCCCTCCTGCTCATATTGCCGCTTCTCGTTGCGCCCCGGGAAGGCCGTGACGACGGCGACCTTGCTGTCGTATCCGCGGGCGCGTACCTGCTCCAGCACGCCGTGGCCGTCCAGCCCGGGCATCCGGCCATCGAGGATCAGCACCTGGGGTGGGCCGCGCTCACCGATGACGTGCAGCGCCTCGAGTCCATCGTTGGCGACCTCGACGGTGTACCCTTCGTCGACCAAGAACTCGCACAACAAGCTGGCGAAGTCCGGGTTGTCGTCGGCGATCAGAATCTGCATTTCCACTAGTGGAGCAACAACCGTGCCCAAGTCGAAAACCGGCGGAAACATGCGCGATACGACCGATGCGAGTGTTTGCTCCGGGTCAGCATGCCCCTAAATCAAAGAATGGCGGGGTATTTTACCCCATGCCCTCACCGGGGATCCCATTAGAGCTAGAGCGTGCGAAGAAACGTAATGAGATCAGCCAGCTCGGCCGGCGTCAGGTGACTGGTTGAGCCGTGGCTGTCGGGCACCCCGTCGCTGACGTTAAAGCCCGTCTGGCCCGAGGCCAGCGCTGGATGCCCGGGTGTGGCCAACACCTCGAGCAGGCCGTTGGCGCGTCCGTCGTGCAGCATGCCGGACGCCCGATCCCAGATCCCGCGCAGCGGCGGCACTCCGAAGTTGGCGTTGCGCAGGTCGTCACACGCGTCGGGGTCTGCGTCGCAGGCCTCGGCGCCGCAGATCGCCTCACAGGTGTCGGTCACCACGCGCGGAAAGATGCTCATGAAGCCATCCGCCGGCAGGTCGAGATTGATGCCGTCTTCCGACCTGTTCGGGGTGACCACGGGGCCCATCAGCAGCGGCAAGCCGGCGGGGTTGTGATCCGTCGACACCGAAAACGACGGCGCCGGGTGGCAGGCTGCGCAGCCGGTCGCGTCGCTCTCGAACAGCGCCTGGCCGCGGCGTGCGGACGCGGTCAGCACATTGGGGTTGGGCAGCAGGCCCGGCTCCTGCAGCAGGAAGAGGCCCAGCGCGCGTGTAATGCCGTTGAAATCCAGCGGCACCGGGCGGCGCTCCTCGGTGATCACATCCTCGAAATAGACACCGTCGCCGAAGCTGTTTTGGCGCCCCATCACCTGCTTCGCCACGTTCAGGTAGAACCCGTCGCGCGTCGCATGCGCTGTGGGTCTGGGGTGAGGGGGGCCCGCAGTGCTGCCCCGCGACGCTCCAAACCCATCGGGTGAGCCGGCGTTGGGCTCCTGAGAGCATTCGGCGGGCGGGTCCGTCGCGCACCCGGCCGGCGGACCGTCCGGCCACAGCGTATAGTCGGTGCAGCAGAAGTTCTCGATGCGAGCAAACTCGTTCATCACGGGTGTAAAGTTGGTCTCGTCCATGGCGGCTTCAAAGAACCACGGCCGCGAGTCCGCTGCGCCGCGATACGCCATGGTCATGCGCGACCCCACGCCGCCGTAGCGGGTCAGCGGCATCGAGAACGCCTTATCGATGTTACCACCCTCCCGGTGGCAGTGAGCGCAGGACTGGTCGCCATCGACGGTGAAGGGCGCGGTGACGAAGTTGAACAGCTCGCCGATCTCGGCGTCGGTGGCCGGAAAGTCTCCGCCCGAGACGTCGCCAACCACAACGTCGGCCTCGGACGCGCCGGTCTCCCGATCGTAGACCCCCAGCGTCTCGCCCAGCCGATGTGCGACCAGCACGCGGTCTCCGGCGATCGCGATACCGTGCGGATTGTGCCCCGTCCCCCAGACCGGGCCCGCCGCCAGCAGCCCGGTCGCCGGGTCCAACTCAAAGCGCTGCATCTGGTTCGAGGCGGAGTAGGTGATGTACAGGTCGGTGCCGGAGATGGCGAGCTGCTCTGGAAGCGCCCCTCCGACCAGCCAGGTGTCCTCGGGCGGCAGCAGGTCGCCATGGCGCGCGACGTCCAGCGGATCAACGTCTCGGAAGTCCTGACAGCACAGTGTGTCGGACGTGTACCGGGCGACCGCGTCCCCGTTGAGATCGTAGATAGCGATCTCGTTTTGCAGGTCCTGGAAGTTGACATTGGGCGTCCCGTCACCCGGCTGACCGTCGTGGTTCGTGTCGGGGCCGACCAGCGGCTGGTGGTGGGTAGACGCGGACAGCGTGGCAACGATCAGCCAGTCCCCCGCAAACGCCAGACCGTTGGCGGGCGCGCCGACGTCTATTCGCCGCCGCTCCGCGCGCGTACTGCGGTCGATCAGCGAGACCGTCATCCCGGTAAGGGCGGCGGCGGCCACAGTTTGGCCGTCGTCCGAGATCGCGATGTCGCGCGGGTTGGTCCCAACAGCGATCCCGGGCTCGTCGCGCCCGGTGATGCGCAGTCCCTCAGCGCCCGGCTCGACATCCCAGATGGAGACGGCGTCGCGCCAGCGGTTTGTGAAGAAGAGCTGGCGACCGTCCGGCGTGAAGACGCCCTCCACGGCGTAGAAGTCCGCGCCCGGCGAGTGAGCGACCACATCCCGCGCGGTGTCGATGACACTCACAAAGTTGCTCAGCCGGTTGAAGGCCACCAGAAAGCGGCCGTCCGGATGCATCGCCAGGCCGGTGGGTCCGGCGCCGACCGGGATGCGCGTCAGCACCCGCGGCGTCGCGTCCAACGAGACGACAGCCACGTGGTGGCCCGGCTCATCGGGGCTGCCCTGCAACGAGACGTACGCCCGATCGCCGGCAGGCGTGACCGCGATCTCCAGCGGATTGTCCCGCCTGGGCTGCGGCGCCCACAGCGGGTCCGGCGCCATGAACGGGTTGGGATAGGCCGCCAGCTCCCGCGGCTCAGCGACCTGCTCCAGCGTCGCCGGCGGCGAGCTGCACGCGGCGACAAGAAACGCCAATATCAGCGCACTGCGCCTCACTCCTCGAACACCACGTCCGTGCCTTCGCAGGGCTCATCGTTGGTGTGGATGCAGTCGTCGTTGTCGACAAGCAGCACCTGGGACGTGGTGATGCACTCCTTGGTCTCCGACTCGAAGCGCACCGAGATCTGGGCGACTTGACCGGCCAGCTCCTTTGGGTCCTGGCCGCTGACAAAGACCTGCATGTGCGACGACAGCCGCAGCCCGTCGGATTCGTATTGGCCGAACGTGACAAGCGGCGACGCCGAGTTGAACGGTGACTTGGCGGGCACGCTGACGCTCAGCTTGGCGCGACCCTGTTTAGGCGCGCCCGGGCCCGCCTGCACGACCACGTCAAACCACAGGAACCCCTGAAACCCCAGCGTCAGCTCCGCCTCGCACTGCGGACCACCGGCCTCGTAGACGCCCATGCGCTCCACCCCCAGGCTGCACTCAAACGGCTGCTTCGGCTCCTCGGGCGGCGGAGGCTCGGTCTCCCCATCGGGGCCGCACGCCATCAGGGACAGCGCGCACAAGACAAAGAGCGCCCGGTCAAAACTCCGCATGAACACCTCCTCCAGCGATCCAGGCCTGCAGGCCGGACAGCGCCGGATAGTCGGGGTAGTCGAACCAGGTGTGGGCGACGCGCGCGGTCAGGCCGAGGCGCGCAAACGGACCGACGCCCACCATGGACCAGCGCGCCCTCAGGCTGGCTGACGCGGTTCGCAGGCCGGACAGCTCCCGGTCAGACGTCCGCAGGTCGGGCACCTGGGGTCCGCCCACGCCGGTCTCGTAGCGCGCCTGGTAGAAGCTGGCCGCGGACTGCAGGCTGCCTCGCGCCCCCAGCCGGATGATGAGCCGCTCTCCAAAGCCGCCCCAGGCGATCGAGGTGGCCGCGCTGTGCCCGCCGATCTGCCATGAGTCGTGGTAGTAGCGATAGTTGACGTGCAGCGCGAACCCCGCCCCCAGATACTGCGACAGATCCAGGGCCGCAGCCCCGCGCAGGCGCGACTCGGGGTGGCGCTCCTGCACGGTCACAATAGCGCCGACGCCGTCGCTCAGCGGCACGTACCGATACGGGCTGGCCTCGCAGCCGTACGCTTTTGAACACGAGCGCAGCTCGCCGCGCAGACGGGCTGTCAGCGTGGTCGTGCGTCCCAGGATCTGCGCCCAGGAGACGTCCAGCGCGTTGGATAGCGTGCGCTCGGAGAGCTGCTCGTCGTGCACGCTCATCAGGCGTTCGAACGACGCCGTGTACTGCACCGACAGGGTCACCATGCGCTTGAAGAGATCGCCGGACGCGCCCAGGCCCAGCAGGTGAGTCTCATAGTCCGGCTCTACGCTCACGCCGTAGCGTCCGTCCAGGCGCCAGCTGCTCTTGCCCAGATACCCGCCGCCGCCGATGTCGGCGCCGTGCCGCACCTCCTCAAAGCGAGTGGCGCCCGACACCGCGTCCACCGAGGACGACACCGGCGTGGCGCCGCTGATCACGTCGACCGCATACGTGGCTGACACATCCGCGCGCGCCCCGGCCGACACCTTGCCGCGGGCGCTGGGCGCCACGACCGTAATCCAGCCGTCGTCGTACACGTCCACGCGGGCGCTCGCCTGATGCTGCGCCACGGCCGGCACAGCCAAGACGCAAATCGCGGCGATAATGATCAGTTGCAGCCGCATGACGCCCCCGCATCGCCCGCAGCACCGGCCATGGCTTCTCGAATGGTGTGCACGTGCAGCTCAAACGTCGTGCCGCCACTCGCCGGCGCCGGCTTCATCGCCCGCTTCATCAGCACGCCGCGCTGCCAGGGCCTGACCACCGCGCAGCCGCCCAGGAGGCCACCGGCCAGAAACAGCGCTGCTGCCATCGCGATCACACGTCGTCTCATGGCGGTCCTCCAAAGGCGCTGCCCACCCACGCGCGCAGCGCCAGATAGTCAGGCTCATCGGTGTCCTCGAAGATCACTCCGCCCTCGTGGTGAACCCCACCCAGGTGCGCCGGCAGGGTCTTGCGCAGCAGCAGCGACTGCTCGGCGGCGTCCACCCCGACCAGAAATCCGCAGGCGTTGGCGTAGTTCCGCTCCAGCTCGCCCAGTGTGAGCGGCTCGTTGATGTAGTTGTCAGCGGGGTCCAGCCGGTGACGGCGCGACGCAAAGACCTGCAGCGGACGCGCGACGTCGCCGTGACACCCTGGATTGGCGCAGCGAGCCGCCAGGACAGGCTGGGCGACCTCGATGAACATCGTCATATCCGCCAGCGGTACGTCGTGGACGGTGCCGGTGCCATCGACACAGCCCGTCATCGCCAGAGCGCAAAGCAGTATCAACCTTCTCATGGCAGCGCGTACCCTCCACCCAGGTCCAGCCAGCGCACGATAGCCAGCGTTTCAGCGTCGTCCAACGGCGCCGCGTGGGTCCCGTCCAGCAGCCCCATCAGCGGGCTGCTCAAAGCCGTTTGACCGACCCAGCCTCCACCGATCAGCGCCTCGTACGCCTCTGTGAAATGCTCCGTCGCCGCCCCGGTCAGCACCGGCGCGATACCGCCATCACCGTGACAGCCGGCCGTTGCGCAGGCCCGGTCCAGCACGGGCTGGATGTCGGTGACGAAGTCCAATGCCACGCGCGTCTCATCCCCGGCCGTCGGCGGCGTGATCGGCAGGCGAGGATCCGCCCCCGAGTAGCGAGCCAGCGTGACCGACGCCATACTGATCGCATCCGGCGGACCCAGCGTCTGCGCCTCGGCCCCAGACAGAGAGCCATGGCACAGCGCGCATTGATCCCGATACGTCGTCTCAGGGGCGCCGCGCACGCCCTGCGGCAGGGTCTGTCCGCCCATGACATAAAACCAGCGGTTGTGATGGACACCGATGGCGCGCCGCTGTTCGTCGAGCGCCTGAATGCGGAACGGGATGCCGGCCGGAATGCGGACCTGGAAAGACCCGTCATCAAACAGCGGCAGCTCGGCCAGAATCCGCTGAGGCGAGCAGTCCGTCAGGCCCGTGGTCTTGCGCTGGTCCACTTTGGCGTCCACCGCCTCGATCAGACGAACCCAGGCCATGTCGGTGCGCGGCGCCTTAACGCCCGACGGCGACAGATTGGCCAGCAGCGCGTCGATGAGCGGCAGGCCCTGATGCACCAGCAGCCCATGCGACAGCTCCGGATCCCACTTGCGCTTGGTATCGGGCGCCAGCGGGCTACGCAGGACGATCGGCTCGGGATCCCTATCACTGAGACCGGGCTCGTCGACCAGCACGACCCGAGACACCACCGACGGGCCGGCGCCGCTCACCGACTCCGCAAGGGTGAGCAGCTCAATGCGAAAATCGACCGCTGCAGTCGGGTCGTCCGCCGCATGGCCGCCGGGCGCCGTCGCCACAAGCACACGGCCGTCCGGCAGCGCAGCCGCGTCGCGAGCCAGCACGCCCTCGTCCGACAGCAGCGTAACCGGATCCGCGTATGCAGGTGTGGCCGGGTCGTCCGACTGAGACGCGCTGTTGATCTGGGGCCCGAAGTTGCGGTCGATCACGCCAAGCGCGCCGGCACCCCACACCGCGGTCAGATCGCCGACCGTCATCAGGTTCCTGCCATCCGGCAGCTCACGCAGATCGTGGAACAGGTCGCTGGTCGGCGTCGTGCCGAAGTGCTGGTGGTACTCGACGTGGAGATCTGTCGGAAAGCGGAAGGGGTGCGCGTGGGCCTGGTCGTCGAAGAGATCACGCAGCGCGGTAAACGCCACCTCGCCCGCGACTTTGCCGACCCGCAGAAAGCCCGGCTTGCGCTCGATGTGGGGCGTGTAGGTCCAGCGCTGAACGTCACCGGTGTCCGGATCCACCTCGTAGAGCTCTGCGTCCACCAAACCGCGGCGATCGGCCGCCTTCCCGAGCCGGGTCGACACGAACCAGACGTGGCCGCCCGGCCCAAACGTGGGATCGCGGTCCGTCCACAGCGTGCCGTCCGCGGCGCGCGCGTGGTGCTCGGTCAGCGGCGTCGTTGCCAGCGTCGCCAGATCCATCAGACGAATCGCATGCCCGTGGTCCGCAGACTCGCGAAGCGAGAAAGCCATGCGAGCGCCGTCGGCGGAGATGGCCGGGTCGCGTGCGTCCGCGGGCTCGGGGCTCAGGGAGGTCGTCAGATCCTCGACCTCGGTCACGGGCGCCTCCCCGCTGAGAGCCGCGCGCAGGATGGCCGTCCCGGGCTCGAACACGTCCAGGTCGAAGACCGCGTGGGGCGACAGCGGCCCGCGCACGAACACCATGGCTGCCGGCCCGCTGTCGTCGCTGCAGGCCACCCCGGTCCGCGCCAGCCGTTCGGCGCAGGCCCAACCGGTGATCGCCGCCACGCGCGGGTCCTCGGGCCCCGTAAAGAAGGTGTTGTTGCCACCCTTGTGAACGATGCCGCCGGCGTGCAGAGGCAGGCCCTTGCGGATCAGGCGAGCGTTTAGAGGCTCTCCCGACAGCGCCAGCATGCGCACCGCCTCGCGATAGTTGGCCCGAGTCCAGGCGCGCGCGAACAGGCCGTTGTCCCCGGACTGAACGTGGTAGGGAACGGCACTGGCGGCACCGTGACAGCTGGCGGTCGCGCACGAGCCGGCCACCAGAACAGGCTGAACCTCGCGCTCGAAGTGGGCCTCCAGCTCGGTCAGCGGGGGCTCCAGCTCGCCGCCGCCCTCCTCGGCAGCGATCCACGCCAGAATCGTCTGATAGCCGGGGTCTGCGGGCGAGGAGAAGGCCGCGCCGCCGAAGTGTGGCAAGCCGCCGAACGCGGGAGGCAGCGCCTTGCGGAGCAGCGTGGAGAACTCGGGCCGCTCGTCTGTGTTGATCGCGCGCCTGGCGGCCGCGTAGAGCGCGTCCATGTCCGCCGGCTGCCCGCGATCGTCCAGGCGAAACACGAACGCCCCCCAGTCGACAACCTCACCGCGCGCCTCAGCGTCGGGCGCCACACCGTGACAGCGCGCCGAGCCACAGCGATGGACCAGAATCGGGGCGACCTCCACTTCGAAGCGGTCGGTAGGAGCCGGGTCCCCCGTACAGCCGGTCACCAGCAGAACCGCCGCCAGACAGAACCTCACGGGGCCCGCGTGACCGCGTCATCCAACAGCCGCTCCAGGTGGCGCTCGATGCGCTGGCTGTGGTCGCTGTCAAAGCCGGTATAGACGCCTGCGATGCGGCCTTTTCGGTCGATCAGATAGGCGGTGGGCATAGTGGGCGGGTCGTAACGCTTGGCGATGACGGCGCCCTTGTCATGGACGACGCGCAGCAGCTTCAGCTTCAGCTGGGAGACAAAGGCCCGGGCGGTCTCCCTGTCCTCATCCACGCTCACGGCCACGACGGTCAATCCACGGTCGCCGTACTTGCCCTGCAGGGCTTCGTAGAAGGGCAACGACGCCGCGCACGGGCGGCACCAACTGGCCCAGAAGTCCACGATGACGACCTGCCCTTTGAGGTCGGCGAGGCGCACGGGCTTGTCCGACACGTCCGGCGCATCGATCGCCGGCGCGGGCCGACCGACGCCGACCGCCAGCATCGACGTAACAACCAGATGAAACAGCAATGTAAACCTCCGCAGCCGCTTTCGGCCGCCAGCATGGATCATGCTAGGGATATGCCAAACGGCCGACATCGGCCGTATGACGTACTTCTGGTGCTCAGAGCCCCGTTCGGAGCCGGACAAATCTCCCGGATTCGGTGCAGTCTCGGGACAGAACGCCCCGTCCCTGTGAAGGTCATCGCGCCACGGGGTCTGAAACTCGCATGGCAGAGTCGTTGCACGTGTAGGGCAACATGAGCGAAGCAAGAATCATTGTTGGCATCAGCTTTCGATCCGAATGGCTGGCGCTGTGCGAAACGGTGGCCACCCTGGCCAAGGCGCTGGATGCGTCCGTACGCCTGGTTCACGCCTCTGAGGGGGACCCAGCCACCGAAGAGACACGATGGAGCGAGACGATCACAGCGTGGTTCCACGACCGCGAGGTCACCGCACAGTTCATCCAGAGCGAGGATGATCCCGTAAAGTCACTGTTGAACGAGAGCAGCCACCCGGACGCTGCGCTGCTGGCGCTGGGTGCCTCGGACGTCCGATCTCGAGCACCGGGTTACATGGGGCGCAACACCGTCAAGCTGCTTCGCGGCAGCGCTATCCCCGTGCTCGTGGTGCCCTGGGCGTCACGGCTGCCGCGCGGTGAGGGCAACTGGCATGTGCTGTATCCCACCGACTTCTCCGATCTGGCGGCCCGCGGGCTGGGCTCGGTGGCCCGACTGGCCACGCGACTGTTGGCCGAGCTGCATGTGGTGCACGTGTGCTCGCCGTCAGACGACCCAGCCGCCCTGCTGAAGCGCCTGTGGGACGTGCCCATCGACACCAAGCGCCCCATCGAGCGTCATGTGGTGCAGGATCGCTCCGACGCCATCGGTATTTTGGCCAAAGCGCAGAATCTGGACGTGGACCTGGTGGTCCTGCCGTCCCATGCGCGCGCAATCCGAGCTTTCTTTCTGGGCAGCGTCGCAGAGAACGTGCTGCGCCTGGCGGACCGTCCGGTGCTGGTGCTCAAGCCACTGCAACAGAGCTAAGGCGCAGGGGAGGCGCCGAGGCCACCGTCGACCACGCCGGTCTCCGGGGACTCGTACTCGGGGCCGTCCGGCACGGTGCCCAGACCGGCCTCCGCGGTGACCAGGTCCTGGTGGTTCTCCGCTGCCCAAACCATCGTCTCCAGCGTCATCTCTGCGCCGCGCAGGACGAAGCCCGCGTCCCAGACCTGGCGATCACCGCTGACCAGCGGGGAGTACTGCTGGCGCACCGGCGCAAACGCGTCGGTCAGCGACTTGTACGCGCCCGGCTCATAGGCGACACCCGGTCCGTAGCCCACCGGCTCGGTGCGCTTCAGGAAGTCGCCCGTCGCCTGGCCCAGGGTGTTGGTGAACTGAGAGACCAGCCGCTCCATCGCGTCTCGCTGCGCCGGGTCCTTCTCGTTCTCCGCCAGGGTCGCGGCTTTGACCAGGTCCTCGCAGCCCTTGCTCAGCCGCTGGCCGCTGTCCGCGATGGTGTCGTACGCCTTGGACATCCAACCGGCCGTGATCGCGATCTTGGAGCGCGCCAGCTCGTTCATCCAGAACTTGAAGTTCCAGTAGCTGACCAGCAGCGCCACGCCAAACGCCGTGCCCGCGGTGCCGCCGATGAGGAAGGCCAGGGACGACGCGGCGCCCACGCCGGCATCAACGCGCTCGTCGGCGGTCGAGTCCGGATCCAGCAAGACCGCCATGTTGGACACCAGCGTGCACACGGTCAGCACTTTGCCGACCACCGGGTTGGTGGCGACCTGCAGGGTTGCCGCCCGAGCGCCGGCGACCGCCGTGGCCACCTCCTTGGCCGGCAGCGTTGCGCGCGACATAAGCCCGCCAAACGTGGCCGCGATGCCCGCGATGCCCGCGCATGTGCTGACCACCATCTTCGTGAAGTCGGCCAGGTCGCCGATCTTGTCGATCTCGTTGCTCTGGGTGGCCAGGTCCTCCATCTTCTCGGCGTCCGTCGCCATGAGAATCGGGTCGATGATCAGCAGCAGGTTGCGCAGGTTCGCCAGCAGATCGGCCGGGCTGGAGTACGTCGCCCATTTGGCCGGCAGCGTGTCCGTAGCCAGCGTCTGCAGCTCCCCGTCGACGTCCGCGACCTTCAGGCCGACGCGTCGCAGCTGGGATAAGGTGCTGGTCAAGGCCGGCAGCGCGGGCCGCATGGCGATCGCCTCCTCAAACGGATTGGCGTAGCCGCCCTCGATGACCTGCTCGTCCTCCGTCAGGATGGCTCCGTCCACCCGATCCCTGGCCACGCCGTTTTGCAGGCTCGCCTCGAGCAGGCCTTCGGGAACGATGACCTGGTCCGTCACCCAGGAGAGGTGGTCCGCTGACGATTCGTACAGCGCCACATGCTGGTCCAGTCCGGCCATACCGCCCTGCGCCTTTTGCAGGCGGTCCGCGGACGATAATTTGCTCCCGTCGGACAGGCCGGTAGAGGCCTCAAACAGGCCGCTCAAAAACGCGGCGTCGGCGATATCGGCGCCGGCCCCCGCCGGGTCGGTCTGCCGTTGAAAGATATCCGCTGCCGCATACAGCGCCTTCTGGCTGCGCTCCCAGTCGTTGCTGGTCAGGCGCTTGCCGTCGCCGCCCGTGCTGAGCGATGCGCTCTGCTCGTCGTACCCGGTCCCTTGCACCGCCGTGCGCTCCGGGTCGGCGGTCGTCGTGGCCGGCCCGGATGTGGTTGGTGCGGTGGTGGTCGTCGTAGTCAGCTCACCCATGATGTTGCCTCCGTGTGTCGAATACAGTCGCTTCTTTGACACCGCTCATGAGCAACGGCTGTGCCAGAGGCTATTCGACGCACTGCGCTGCAATGGGGTATGCGGTGGGTGTCAACTGTGCGTGACACACTGTAAAGTGGCGCTTACGACGCGTTTCTATTCCAAAAAAAACCAACAATTTCAGAGGAGAAGACATGAAGCGAATCTCGGTCGCAGCGGTGATCCTGGCAGTGGCGCTATCTGCGGGTCTGGTCGTGGCACAACAGGGGGACAGCACGAACGCGCAGAGCGTGACTCAGCAGCCCGCCCCGGCTACCACGGTGGCGACACCCGCGATGACGTTCGCCGAGCCCATCAACATGACGCCCTTGAACATGACAGAGGCCGAGCCCGAGAAGAAGTGCGGCTTCGACTCGGATTGCCCGCACGGCAAGTGTAAGAGCGGCAAGTGCGGCAGCTGCGGCTTTGACTCGGACTGCAAGGGCTGGGGAAAGTGCAAGAAGGGTTGGTGCGGGGGCTGCGGCTTCGACTCAGAGTGCAAGGGCTTCGGCAAGTGCAGCAGCGGCAAGTGCACCAAGTCGCCCTACAAATAGGCGATCAGGGCGCGCCCATCCGCTTCACGTAGACAGCGATTGGGTCATCCTCATCCCCGCCCAGCGTGATCGTGTGCCCGACCAGGGTGCCGTCGGCGCCGCGGCGTAGATTTACCCAGACATCAAACGGCGGCCCGGCGCCCCGCTCGGCGTGGTGCAAGACCAGGACATCGGGCGAGTCCGATGCGACGCCACCGCTGTAGGCGCCGGCTGGATGCGTCATGACAAGGCGCCCGTCCGCAACGGTAAAGCTCACCTGATGCGTCGCGGGGCCGGCACCCCAGCTCCAGTCGCCCTTCAGGTCCCACGCTCTCAAGCTGTCGGCGTTAAACCCCTTGCGAAACTCTCGGCGCGAGACCGTCTCGGTGGCGGGCGGCGTGACTTGGACTTTCTCAGGAGTGTTCATGGGTGGATGCTCTCTGCCCTTGGTGCAACTAACGGCGGCTCCAAGGACAAGCCCCAGAGCCACGATGATTCGGCCGGCGCGACGTGAGGCGATCACGCGGCCGTCATAACCTCGCGCACGCGCCAGGTCCGCTGGGTGCCGTCCGGGTGCTCGAAGTACTCCTTGATGTCGGCCTGATCCGAGCCCAGGTGCATGATCTGCGAGCCGGTGCGCGGCCACGGATCGTACAGGTAGATGTCCCCGTCGTTGCCAAACGTGACGGCGTGGTTCGTGTTGCCGTTTTCCACCGAGCCCGTCGACACCGACAGAATGCAGCTGGCCCTGGGAATCAGCCGCAGGATGCCGGCCAGGGTCTGGGCGCTGGCCCAGCCGGTGTAGGTCTGCCCGACGTAAGCGTTGAAGGCGTTGCCGATGCCCGTCAGGTTCTCGTACTCAGAGCGGTTCGTGCCCGAGTTCGGGTTCCAGTCCACCAGAATCTTCATGCAGTGCGCCAGGCGCCGCAGGTCGCGATATGTGAGGGTGTGCGCAACGATCTTGGCCGGGATGGCCGCGATCACCGACCGCAGAGCCTCCATATTGGTCTTGATGTTGTCGGGCATGCCGTTCAGCCAGGACAGGAAGGTCTGCGCCGTCATATGGCCAAAGGTCGCGGTCGCCACGCGCGCGACCGACATCGGACCGCCCTGGATGTGCACCGCCAGCGTCGACGCCGCGGCGCACCGCTTGTTGTCGGTCAGCGTCAGCGGGTCATCGTCGATCTGAGTCATCTCTGCCAGCACCACGCTGCCGTCCCAGCTCAGCGCCCCGGTAAACGGAATGGCGCCGTCGGTCTGCTCGGGGTTGCGTTTCTCGCCGGCCGCATTGGTGGTCGGGTTGTAATCCAGGTCCCTGGCCTGCACGACCGCGCCGTCGTTTACCGGTGACAGGGCCGCCCGCCCCGCCTCGTACCCCGCCCCAGCGCTGCGCCGCTGCACCGCGTTTGCTCCGGCGCGTGCGCTGCTGCTGGTCGTTGTCGTCGTGGCGCTGTGGTCGTACTGCGGTGTGCCCATGGGCGGATCTCCTCGGTCGTCGGTGGATGGTTTATGCAAACGCCGTGCCGCCTCAAAAAGGCCGAAATCACCCACGAAATTCCCAATTCGCTGGTGACACAACCCCCCTGGGGTCAACTCACCGCTCCGTTTGTCTCCAGTTGATTAAGCGCCGGTCGTTCTTGGCTCCTTTTTCTGTGCCGTGCAGCGACCTCTTAGGCTGATCGGTGAATGCGGGTGCGGTCCGGCTTGTGAGGGTGGCGGGGCCGAGGCGTCGGGCGGCGGAGCATCGGGAGTGTGGCGAGCCTTGTTCGGCCTGGCGCGGACTTAGTGCGCTCCACCTCGCTGACGCTCGGGGCTTCCGCTCCCTGGCGGTCGCTGTGATGGGCCTGCGGACCAGAGTAAACCTGGCGCTATTCCGCAAGGCGATGGCGATCGTGCGTGCCATGCTCGGGGACCCCGGTGTCCCCGCCCGATTCGACTGACTTGACACGCTATGAGAGCCGAGACCGCACCCACATTCACCAACCATCGCAAAAAGGTCGCTGCACGCCACTTGAGAGGCGACGGTGCGCAAGCGTGTCGAGATTTCTGTCCAGGTCTACTCGCCCGGGTCCGGCGGTGGCTCGTCCTCCGGCGGCGGGTCCTCATCCGGCGGGTCCTCTTCCGGCGGGTCCTCTTCCGGCGGATCCTCTTCCGGGGGCGGGTCCTCAGGCGGCGGGTCCTCCTCGGGCGGCGGCTCTTCGGGCTTGAAGCAGTCGTTCTTGGAGCCGCAGTCAATGATCTCGCTGAGCAGCTGCTGGTTCTCCGTCGGCTGGCCCGAGATGCAGCCCACCGCGCACGGCACGTCCGTACACTCCGCCATGCAGACAAACGCCACGCCGCATTGCTCCGCGCCTGCACACGCCTCAGCGTCGCAGCTGGCCAGCAGGCACTCGGCGATCGGGCCGCCGCAGTCGACCGGGCACGAGCCGAAGTCCTCAAAGTCCTCGCACACGCCGTTGCCGCAGGGTGGGGGCGACGGCTTGGCCTCCGGCGGCAGGCACTCGGCCTCGATGGCGCACCCGGTCATCTCTTCGATCATGCCCGCGACCCAGTGGTTGGCGGCGTCGATGCAGGCCCGCGTACAGTCGCCGTCCTTGCAGTCGGCCAGGCAGAAGAGCCCGTTCTTGCACCCGTTGGAGTTCAGGCAGAAGCCCGGCGCGCAGTTGTCCGCGATACACCAGAAGGTCTCGCCCGCCTCACCGCAGTCGTCGGGACAGGTGACCTTGTCCTCGCCGGTCTCACAGGCGCCGTCGCCACATTTGGGCGCGGCGCCCTCGGGCAGGCATTGGTTTTCGGCGGCGCAGATCGCGATGCGCCACAGCCGGTTCCTGGCGTTGCCCGACGCCTGATTGATGCAGGTGGTCACGCATGGCCGGTCCAGACAGCCGGCGATGCACCACAGCCCCTTGCTGCAGTTGTTGCTGTTGGGGCAGTTGCCCAGCTCACAGCTCCCCAGCATGCACTCGTAGACCAGCTCCGGGTTGCCGTGGATCCCGCAATCGTCGGGGCAGTTCAGCATGGTCTCCGCCGGGCCGTCACAGGTGGCGTTGCCGCAGCTGTCCAGGCCGGAGCCGCCGGCAAAACACGCCTTCTCGGCGCCGCACTGCACCAACTCCAACACCTTGGCCCTGAACGGCGGCGCCGCCTGGGGTACGCAGGCCTCCGCGCAAGAGATGCTGTCGCACTCGGAGACACACACGGCGGCTGTCGCACACTCGCCCACCGCCATGCAGGCCACGGGCTCGCAGCTGTCGGTCAGACACGTCGCGCTCGGTCCGCTGAGCTCTGTCGGCGGCGGCGGGACATCCGGCTCGGGCGGGGCCACGTCCTCGTCTTCGACCACGTCCTGCGTGTCCTCGACCGCCACATCGGCCACGGGCGCCGGCGTCGGATCGTCGTCTTCAGGACAACCCACCAGCACCGCGGCCAGCAGCGACATCAACATCGTCGTTCTCATCAGCATGTGGCACCTCCCTGCCGGCGCAGCGCGGGCAACAGCAGCGCCAGTCCCAGCAACCACAGCACACCCGGGTTGGGCGACGAGCCATGCTGGCAGCCGGTGGGCTCCTCCGGCGTCACCGTCGGGGGCGGCTCCTCCTCCTCGGGCTCGGGTTCATCACCCGTGGTCGTCTCGGCCGGCTCTTCGGCAGGCTGCCGCAGGTCAGGCCGACACACCAGCGACTCGTCCCAGATGCGGATGTCATCCACCGCCGCCTCGCCCAGCGTCTGCTTGGCGTCATCGCTCATCGTAAACCGCAGCTGCAGCGTCCCGGTCAGCTCCGCGACCTCCGACAGCCGCACCTCTTTGCGCACCCACGTCTGCTCGCTTTCGGTGTGCGCGTCGATGATCGTCCAGGTCAGCCCCTCATCCACGCTGATCTCCGTGTACAGCGCGTCCGACGTCACAACCGGCTGGATGCCGTCGATGGTGTTGAAGTCGTACGCAAAGTGCCACGCGTACCAGGTCAGCAGTGGATCGACCGCCTCCGAGATGTCGTAGACCGGCCCCACCGCCGTGGTGCTGCCGTCGTCCACGTCATGCTCGCCCACGGTGCCGGACTCGGGCCCCGTCACCAGCGCGTTGACGCCGTCCGGAGAGTGGTCGCGGCCCGGCTGCGAGACCAGGTTGACCCCGGTGTACAGCGCATCGACACCCTTGGGGCTTGTGACCTCCCACACGCCGCCTGTCGCCGTGTCGGTGGCGTACGGGTCGACCGTCCAGACGTCGGGGTTCTCCAGCGCGTCCAGCGCGATGGTGTTCACGCCGATGTCGAACTGGATCTGCGCCGGAAAGAAGCGCCCGTCCGTGCGCAGCTTAAGCGGCACGGTTGCCGACTCGCCGCACCCGATGGCCGGCGGGATCTTGATCAGCAGCGGCTGGTCCGACTCCACACTGCCGCCCTCCGGGATGTCGCCCAGCGTGATCGACGGCGTCAGGATGCTCAGGCCCTCCAGGCTGGGCTGCTCCATGTCGATCGTCACCGCCGGCGCGTCGCCGAACCCGGTGCTCTTCACGGTCACGTCGATAGCCACCGTCTCGCCCGGATCGATAATGCCGTCACCGTTGCCCTCGTGCTCGCGCGTGGCGATCGACTCCAGCGCAACGCCGGCGCTGTCGCACGGCCCCGTCACCTGGGTACACACCCGCATGCGCCCGTCCGACATCTGGTTGGCCACCTGCTCAAAGGCCAGGCGAAACTGCTCCAGCCGCTCAACACTGCTCCCCAGCGCCGCCGGGTCCTCGCCGGGGCGCGTAACCAGCACGATCGCCAACCGAAAGTCCTTCTGCGAGCTCAGGTGGTCGGGGTTCCGCGCGCCGTGCGCCGCCACGACCTGCTCGATCGTGATGTCCTCACGCTCCCCCGAGATCGTGACACCGCTGGGCAGCGGCCAGGACGGGTTGATCGCCTGCCCCTTGTAGCTGCTTTTGGTGATCAGGTACCACGGCGGCACCTCGTCGGGCCCACGCAAGCCCATGGTGTACTGGTCCAGCTCGCTGAACCGGAAGTTGGACGCCTTCAGCCAGAAGTTGGTGCCGCCCTGCTCCTGCCACTGCGACCCATCCATCACCGAGCCGTTGGCCTGCAGCGTGCTGGCCCAGTGCGAGCCGTCCCGCCCCAGCATCGCCTCACTGACCTCGCCCGTCGCCTTCACGTAGGTCAGAAACGAGCCCCACCGATGCCCGAACTCCTGCGCCATCACCGCGTGGATCGGATGGTCCGGGCTGTCCATGCCGGCCCCGTACTTGCCGACGTATTGCATGTTGATGAAGCCGTGAAGCGCGCCGCCCTCGCCGGAGCCCCAGAACGCCCCGCTGTCCAGCGGCTCGATCCCGATGCCGCCGACAGCGCTGCGAATCGGCAGGTACCACGCCACCGAGCCCTGGCTCCCGCCGTCGGGAAACGTGGTGAACACCGTGATGGCGTCAAACTCGTCTGGATAGGTGCCAAACAGCTCTTTGGCGATGTTCATCGGGTTCTGGATCGCCTGGTTCAGCACCAGGCCGAAGCTGCCGTCCCCCAGGTCGCTCACCGTGTTCTCGCCGCCCTCCAGGATGACGATCTCGCCCTGCTGCGTGATCAGCGGGGCCCGCTTGACCGCCAGCCCATCAACAGGGGCGGGACGGGCCGGACGCGCGTGCGCCGCAGCCGCAGACGGCCGATAGTCCGAATACTTCATGGACAGCTCGATGGCGTCGGCCAATCCGTCATCCAAAGGTGAAGACGGGGGCGTCGCCACATCCGGCGCCACACAACCGCCAACGATTACCGCCAACCAGACCGCGTGCCTGAGCATGATCGTACCTCCAGCAGCCAAGAACGCGGCCGGACCTTACCTCAAAGACGCACGCTCCGCGATGACGCAGACCAATACCGCGTGCACTGCACGCCCATCCAGACCCCGCATCGCGCCCAGCAACGGCTCGGTGCGGTGCTGCAGACCGATACACGCCAGCGCCGCCGGATCGAGCGGGCACTCGATAACTTTCGCATGCAAGCGCTGCAGCAGCAGCTTGAGATCCTCGGTCGGGACCGAGCGCAGGCCCAGGCAGTTATTCGAGCTCATAGTCCTGACAGCAGCGGAAGCCCAGCGCCGGGAGGTTCGCCTCGGCCTGCAAAAACGCGCGCTTGGAGACACGCACATCGGCGGCCGGGGATTCAAAGCTGCCGCCGCGGTAGACCTTGAACGTGCTGACGGCCGGGCCCTTCGGGTCTTTCGGGGGGCTGGCTACGTAAAACGCCGAGCTGTAGTAGTCGGCGACCCACTCGGCCGTGTTGCCCGCCATGTCCAGGCAGCCCAGCGGGCTCAGTGCCTCGAAGATCGACCCGACGTTGGACGCCCCGCCCAGGCCGCAGCCGAAGTTCGTACCGTCTTTCATCACCGCCAGCGCGCAGGACGCCAGCAGGTCGCCCCACGGATACATGCGTTGGTCGTTGCTGCCGCGCGCGGCCTTCTCCCACTCGGCCTCGGTGCACAGGCGCTTGCCCGCCCAATCGCAGTAGGCGTCGGCGTGGCCCCACGGCACGCAGTTGATCGGGTGATTCTCCATGCCCGGCTTCCCCCACAAACACGTGGACACGTCGGTGTTGGGGATCGGACAGCCGCCCGCGTCCACGCACTCGGAGTACCGCAGCACGGTCACCTCGGTGGCGTCGATGTGGTACGGCGACAGCGTGATCGTATGCAGCGGGTACTCGTCGGCGCTGCACAGCGTATCTTCGTCCGCGCAGCCCATCTGAAAGCTGCCGGGCGGGACGGGCACCATCGCGTCGGTCAAGTCGCCAAAGCACGTGCCGGGGGGGTCCAGGCAGGTGTCCACGTCCGCGCAGGTGCCGCAGATGCCTCCGCACAGGTCGCTGCCGCACTGCTTGTCCCCCGTACCGCTTCCGTGGGAGCAGTCCGGAATGCAGCAGACGCCCTCCACGCACACGCCGCCGTCACAGTCGCCGGGCTGCGGCGCATGCTCACAGCCGTTTTTGGTGCTGCAAGTGTCCGCCGTGCACGGGTTCTCGTCATCGCAGTCGAACGCCGCGCCGCCCTTGCAGACGCCGCCCTTGCAGCCGTCCAGCACCGTGCACTGATTGTCGTCGTCGCAGGACGTCCCCTCCGCCACAGAGATGTTCAGGCAGCCCAACTCCAGGTCGCACTGGTCGGCCGTGCACGGGTTCTCGTCGTCACAGGTCGACGGCACGCCCAGGCACTGCCCAGCGATGCACTTGTCCTTTTCGGTGCACACCTCGCCGTCGTCGCACGGCAGCCCGTCGTTGCCCGGGTTGCAGTTTTCCAGCGCGATGTCCTTGGCGATCTTGTCCGGTCCGGCGTCAAAGCCGTCGTACGGCGTCGCCGTGCAGCCCACGCTGGACTGCGCAGTGCCACCCCACGCAGACGGCTGGAACGCGGCCTCCTCGGCCTCCTCGACCTCGTTGCCGTCCAGGCGCCAGGCGTACTGCAGCTCGGGCTCGTCGCCGTCCGCGTCAAAGTAGCCGATGACCAGGCACGTAAACGTGGTCTGCGGGGTGCCGGTCGTCGGAAACACCTTGGCCAAAGAGATCTTGGGCGCCGTGTTGGCGATGTAGACCGTATTGGACAGCTGAGAGGGGCCCTCCACCTTGCCGTCCGTCGGCGTGACCGAGCAGTACACGGTGTCGAAGTGCGACGTGTTCGGCGGTGACAACACGGAGTCCTCAGCGTCTTTGATCGCCTTGGCGCCGTCCGCCTCCACCCGGTACCACTGGTAGATCGGCGTAACATCGTCACCGTCCGGGTCGCCCAGGTTGGCGGTGCAGGTCAGCGTCGTCAACGTCGTCGCCTCCTCGGGCGTCACGACCACGTCCGACGCGGTCGGCGGCACATTGAACAGCACCGCCTTGTTTGACGCCGCCAGCGCCTCACCCGCCTCCTCGGCATCAAACGGCTGCGCCGTGCAGGTCAGCTCCGCCTGGATGCCGCTGAACGGCACGTTGGTCACCTCGGCGCCGGTCAACCCGGGCGCCGGCTCCCCGTCCACCAGCCACGAGTAGATCCACGTGATCACGTCGCCGTCCGGGTCACTGCCCTCGGTCACGCACGTAAAGACCGTGTCGTCCTTGCCTACCAGCGGCGTGACCTTCACCGACGTCACCACCGGCGCCGAGTTCGACACCACCACCACCCCGGACTGCTCGGGCTCCCCAAGCTCGTAGCCGTCCCCGGGCGTCGCAACGCACAGGACCACGTTGCCTTTGGCAAACGCAGCCGGGTCCAGGGTCGCGCCGCCCGCGCCCGCCACTGGATCACCGTTCACGTACCACTCGTAGGCGTACTCCTCCTGATCGCACGTGTCGGCGTCGGCCCACCCGTTGGGCACACAGGTCAGCGGCGTCCCGGAGTTGGGCGGATCCGCATCGGACGCCACCGTCACCGACTCCACCGTGGGCACCTGGTTGATGGCCACGATCGACGCGCTCTCGGCGGCGCCCGAGATCCCGTCCGCGACCGGCGTCGCCGTGCACGTGACCTCGTCGCCCGGCTTGGGCTCCGGCACGCCGGCGTACAGCTCACCGTTCAAACTCCAGCTGATGTTGATCGAGGTCTCGTCCCCATCCACATCCTCGCCCTCGCCCGTGCACTCAAAAGGCTCGCAGTGATTGCCCGACGCCGGCGCCAGCGTCACGCCGCTGACCGTGGGCGGCGTATCAGCCACTTTCTGACAGACCTTGGCCTCCGACTGAGTCGTGTCGATCCCGTCGTTTGCCGACAGCTGGCAACACAGGTTGTCGCCTTTGACGAACTCGCCGACCAGCTCGCATGAGCCGCCCGCAACCGGCTCGCCATTCAGCAGCCAGCTGCACTTCAGCGACACGGCGTCCCCATCCGGATCGGAAACCTGGGCGTTGCAGAGCGCCGTGGAGCCCAGGGTGACCGGCCCGCCCTCGAGGTTGGAGACCAGCGCACCGGAGACCACCGGCGGACCGTTTGGGACGATGCAGTCATCGCTCTTTACCGTCGCACCCACGACCGCGTCGTCGTCGCCGTCGGTCGGCGTGGCGCAGCAAAAGACCTTTGTGCCTTTGGCCACAGCCTCCGTCAGCTGGCCGCTGGAGACACCCGGATCGCCCTTCTCGCCCGCCTGAACCAGCGTGCCGTTGGTGCAATCCCCCGGCGCCGAGTACCACTCGATCGTGTACGCGACCGGCGTCTCGTCTGCGTCCGAGCCCTGCGCCGAGCAGAAGATCGGCTGCCCGGGATCGCACGCCACGGTGACCTGGTCCACCGACGGCGGCGCGTTCAAGATCTGCACCTTGGCGCTGTCGACAGCCGGCCCCTCCTGGTCGCCGTCGAACGGGGTCACACGGCACCAGACCTCGTCCCCTTTGGCGAAGCCGAGCGAGACCGTGTTGTCGGCCCCCGGAATCGGGATCTCGCCCCGGAACCACGAGTACAGCGGCAGCCTGGGATCGGTGTCGTCCGGGTCCTGCCAGTCGCCCGGCTCGTAGTTGCACGTCAGCGTCTGGTCCGCGTAGGCCGCGGTCGGCGTCACCGTCACCGCGGCCAGCGACGGCGGCGAGTTCAGGATCGCGACCTGCGCAACCACGCTCGGGCAGTCACCGGGGTCCACCGCCTTGGCCTCGACGCGATACGTGCCGCCCTTTTGGGTCTTCACCGCGACGAGCACGGCGCCATTGGCCACGATCGAGTCCCCGTCGCCGCCAACCAGGAACCAGCTGAACTCGTATTGGCCGTCCGAGCCGGCGACCTCAGCGGTGATGTCGTCCAGCGTGGTGGGCTCCCAGGTGCTCAGCTCCACCGTCACCCCGGTGCAGTCGGCCGGCGGCGGACCCGTGTCGGTCGAGCCGCTGTCGGCTGATGTGTCCGAGCCAGTCCCCTCGTCATCGGGCAGTACGACATCCGCAAAGCCGCCTGTCCCTGCTGTATCCCCGCGCGAGTCGTCACCGCCACAACCGCCAAACAGCAGCAGCGCGGTGGCCAGCAAACGGCCAGTCCGACGTAACACTGTGGTCTTCTCCCCTCTCAACCGAATGCGGATTATAGTGGCATTGTGTTCGGTTTGTCAGAGTTGATGTGGCCCGCCTTGACCTCGCTGTTTCTTCTCGCCGGACCCGATCCGAGTGCCCTCGCCCGCTGGAACACGCTTGAGAAGGGCGTTAGAGACGGCCGGATCAGCGAGGCTGAGGCCCGCGAGCAGGTCGGCCCGGTGCTGAAAGCCATCGGCAAGGGCTGGCCGCTGGACCCCGCCCGACGCTGGACGTTTCCCATCAAAGGCGGACGCCTGGCCTGGATCGGTGGCAAGAACGGCGAGGGGTTTCGCCCCAGGCGCCCGCACCCCGCCTACAGCTGGTACGACGGCAACAAGCACGGTGGGCACCCCGCTCATGACGTGTTTATCCCCGATCGTGATCGGGACTGCCGCCAGGATCGAACCGGCAACGCCTACATCGCGGTCGCCATGCAGCGCGCGGTGGTGGTGTCGATCAACACGGACTGGATTCCCGGCAAGCCGCGCGGCGGTCAATACGTGTGGATGTACCAGCCTGAGCTCGACCTGCTGATCTATTACGCCCACCTGAACCGCGTCGACGTGTCACCCGGGGACGTGGTCTCGCCGGGAAAGCCCATCGGCACCGTCGGCAACTCGGGCTTCAGCGAAAAGAACAAGGGCAAGCCGTGTCATATCCACCTGATGGCGCTGAAAGCCGGGGCGGGTAAGATGAAGCCATACAACTACTTTTCGGACCTGCGGAGGGCACGATGACCGCGTGGCTGGTCATGTTGGCGATGACGGCGCCGCCCCAATACGGCTGGATGCAGAACCGTCCGGCCGAGCGGGAGATCACGCGCGCGATTGCGCCGCCGGCCGGCTGGGTGCGCGCCTCGGTCGACGTGAAGAGCTTCGGATACTGGCTGCGTCACTTGCCCCTCAAGCCCAAGGGCACGTCGGTCATGCTGCACAACGGGCGTCTCAAGGGCACGCAGTCCGTTCATTACGCTGTCGTCGACATCGACACCGGACGCGCCAATTTGCAGCAGTGCGCGGACGCGGCCATCCGGCTGCACAGTGAGTTTTTGTGGGCCACCGGACGCGCCGATGAGATCGGCTTTCACTTCACCAACGGCATGTGGGTGCCGTGGAAGCGGTGGCGGCGCGGCTTTCGGGTCAAGGTGGCCGGCAACAAGACGTCCTGGACGCGCGGTGGGCGCAGCGGCAAGACCCGCAAGCTGTTCAAGAATTACCTGCGCAAGATCATGATGTATGCCGGTTCCGCCTCGCTGGAGCGGCGGGACACAAAGCCGGTAGAGGTGAAAGACATTCGGCCTGGTGATCTGCTGCTGCAGGGCGGCTTCCCGGGACACGCCGTGGTCGTGCTGGACATGGCGACCAACAAGGCGGGCGACGACCTGGTGCTGCTGGGCCAGAGCTACATGCCGGCCCAGGACTTTCACGTGCTCAAAAACCGCGGGGATCCGCGTTTGTCCCCGTGGTATCGGGTCTCTGACTTGACCAAGGCGCACGGCCTGCGCACGCCGGAATGGCGTCCATTCAGCGCTTCAGACATCCACCGGCTTAATTAACGACCGCCCGATCGGTACGCTGAGATCGGTTCGCCGGAGGGTACTAAAATGTACAGATTGTGTTGTCTCATCGCAGCGGTGTTGTGCCTGGGGTGCAACGATGTGCCGATCGACGGCCTGAATGCCGTTCAGGTCCACGTCACGACGCGGTCGGCGTCCACGGATAAGGTCAAGGTCGACTTCTTGTGGGTCATCGATCAGTCGTCGTCGATGGGTCACGAGCAGGCCGCGCTGTCCAACAGCTTCAACAGCTTTCTGGATACGCTGGAGGTCGGCGTCCAGGGTCTGGATACGCGTATGGCGGTCGTGACCATGGACGCGATCTCGCCGGAGCACTCCGGCCTCTTCCGCCATCACCCCGCGCAGGAGTTCGGCCGCCTGGCAGCCACGCGGCGGATCGTGGAGTGCGCCTCCAAAGAGACCGCGGACGCGGCGTGCGCGACGCTGGGCCCACAGTGGGTCGGCGCCGGCGGTACGCCTCATTTTAGCGGCAAGACGATGTGCTCGTGCCGGTACGGCTGCCAGACGGACACCGAGTGCGAGGCCGTCCTGGGTGTCGGAAGCGGTGGCGCCTATTGCCTCATCGACGAGCCGTTCAGCGGCTGCATCCCACGGCCGGACACGGCGGCGTGTCCCGACGCCGAGACCCTGCGCCAGCGGCTGATCGCGGAGACGGGTACGGTGCCGTTCGTGACGGGCGAAAACGCTCGTGAGCTGTTCAAATGCGCCGCCGTGGTGGGCGTCGCCCAGGACTCCAGCACCTGGCAGGAGCAGGGGATCAACTCCGCGCTGCTCGCGCTGGATCGTCATGGGCCCAACGCCGAGCAGGCGCACGCGTTCTTGCGCGACGACGCATGGCTGGTGGTGGTCTTTGTCTCGGATGAAGAGGACTGCTCGACGGCGCCCGGACAGACGATCAGCCTCGAGCAGTCCCAGCGCTGCAGCTGCTACCCGCAGAAGATGCTGCCGGTGACCAACGCGGTCAACAAGCTCAAGGGTCTGAAAGCGGACCCAAGCCGCGTACTGGTGGCCGGCATCGTCGGGACCGCGGACAGCGACGAGGACGCAGCGGCCTTCCTGGACTGGCGCTGCAGTGTCACGGGCCCGGTCACGCCCTTTACATGCCAGTCGCTGGGCGGCACGGCGGAGCTGGGAAACCGCTATATCGGCCTCATCGACGGCTTCGGGCCCAACGGCATCCTGGCGTCGGTGTGCGGCCACGGGGGCTTCGGGCCGGCGCTGGAGCAGATCGCCACGCGCATCGTCTCGGTCATCTCCAACATCTGTCTGCCCGCGGACGTGCTGGATCCGGCCTCGATCGTGGTCACCCTGCATCGCGCGGACGGCACGACCACCCAGGATGTGGCCTTCGAGCCCGTGCCGGCGGCCGACTGCGACGACGAAGCGGGCGCCTCCGCGCTGAAGCTGGCGACCCCGCTGAACCCCGGCGAGTGGGTCGAGGTCTCGTACCAGGCGGCGGCTGTCCAATAACCGCGCTGGTCTGTTCAGTCTTGAGGCCTTTGGACAGTGCACACCCTGTTTCAGAACGCGTGTTCTAACTTAACTCACTGAAATCACAGCACTCTCAATTCTGGCACGAACCCTGCTCAGGGGGCGGTCGACTCATGACTGGGGGATTGAGCAAATGTTGATGACGATGACTGTTGTGTTGGCCACCGCCCTGCCTGCTTCACCTTCCGCGGACGTCTGGGACGCTCTGCAGCAGCGCGAGGAGCTCGTACCGTCGCCGTGGGCCGAGCTCTTCATGGTCGAGGAAGAGCCGCCGTCGGACGCGATCGTCCTGGCCGCTTTTCGGGACCTGATGCCCGTCGTGACCGGCGAAGAGGGCTTCTGGCGCCTGGTGGTCAGCGAGGTCTGGCTGGGCTGCGGTGACAAATCCCGCGCCCGCCGCTGCAAGACGGTTCACAAGTCGCTGGCGGAGCTGGAGATCTGGAGCGGCCTTCACGAGGCCATCCTGAAGGTCGAGTCCGGCAAAGCCGGGGAGTTTCTCGAGACCCACTCCGAGATCATGCTGGAGTACCTGAAGACCTTCGCGCCGGTGACCCGCACGGGCCTCGCGATGCAGCAGACAGGCTTCTACCGAGCCGGCTTCGGCCAGGTCTTCCAGACGCTTTCCAGGTAGTGCCCGATCTGCGATAGTGGCGCGCATGGGCGCCGCCGACCTCTTCAACAGCCTGCCGGTCGACGACGAGGTCGCCGCCCGCTTCGCGCAGATACCCAATAAGCTGAACGAGCGTGGCTTTGACCAGTGGGGTTTCAACCCTGAGTCGGCCAAGATCTACTACTCGATCGGCCGTATGCTGCAGCGCTATTTCCGCCCAAAGGTCTACGGCATCGAGAACCTCCCGGCCGGGCGCGTCCTCATCGTGCCCAACCACAGCGGTCAGCTGCCCTTTGACGGCATGGTGGTCGCTGTGTCGGTGCTGATGGAGGCCGAGCCGCCCCGCGTCGTGCGCGCCATGGCCGAGCGCTGGTTCCCGACGCTGCCCTTCGTCAACCTGGCGTTCTCCCGCAGCGGGGTGGTCGTGGGCGACCCGATCAACTGCCGCAACCTGCTGGAAGCGGACAACGCGATCCTCGTCTTTCCCGAAGGTGCGCGCGGCTGCGGCAAGCCGTGGGCGCAGCGCTACAAGCTGGTGCGCTTCGGGCGCGGCTTCATGCGCCTGGCGCTGCAGACCAACACCCCGATCGTCCCGGTGGCCGTGATCGGCGCCGAGGAGTCGATCCCAAGCATGTTCAACTTCGAGGCGGGCGCCAAGATCATCGGCGCACCGTACCTGCCCATGCCGCCGCACCTGCCGCTGCTCGGGCCACTGGCGTACCTGCCGCTTCCCACTCAGTTTCATATCCACTTCGGTAAGCCGCTGAGTTTTGACGGCCCGTTCGACGACGAGGACGAGGTCATCGAAGAGAAGGTCAACGTGGTCAAGGCGACCATCCAGGAGATGATCGACGACGGGCTCGAGCAGCGGGAGTCGATCTTCTAGTGTCCAAGATTCTCGTTACGGGCATGGCGGGCAGCCTGGCGCAGCTGACGGCCGACCGGCTGTTGGAGCAGGGACACCAGGTCATCGGCGTCGATTATCGCGAGCGGCCGGCGCACCTGCGCCCCGACATCCCGTTCTACAAAGGCAACTACAACAAGACCCGCTTCGAGGACGTGATCCGGCGCGAGAAGCCGGACGGGCTGATGCACCTGGGCCGCGTCGGCAACCTCAAGATCCGCGTCGGCAAGCGCTTTGACCTCAATGTGGTCGGTACCGGCAAGGTCATGGAGCTGAGCCTCAAGTACGGCGTGAAGCGCCTGCTGGTGCTGTCGACGTTTCACATCTACGGCGCGCACGCCCACAACCACATCCCCATCTTCGAGGACGAGCCGCTGCGTGCGGGGTCGACGTTCCCTGAGATCGCGGACGCGGTGCAGCTGGACAACATGGCCCAGCAGTGGGTCTACCGGCACCGTCAGCTGCGCACGGTCGTGGTGCGGCCGTGCAACGTGATCGGGCCCGGCATCCGCAACGCCATCAGCCGCTTTTTGCGCCGCAAGCGCCTACCGTACGTCGCCGGCTTCAGCCCCATGTGGCAGTTCGTGCACCAGAGCGACATGGTGACGGCGCTCACCGACCTGTTTCACAGCGACGAGGTGGGCACCTTCAACGTGGCGGGCGCCGGCGCGATCCCGATCGTGGACGCCCTCAGCATCACGGGGGCCCAGACCATCCCGGTGCCCAACCCGCTGGCGTCGGCGTACATGACGCTGCAGCAGCGCTTTGGACGCGGCTTTCCGCCCTATCTGTTGGAGTTCTTGAAGTACCCGTGCGTCATCTCGGACGAGAAGCTGCGCACAGCCATCGGCTACCAGCCCAAGGTCGGCATCGAAGAGTCGATCTTGACCTGCGTGCGCGACGCCGCGCGGATCCACTGATCTGCGCCGCGTGGAGGTTTTCAGGGAAGGAACGTTAGGGAGTACTCCACCGGACACTCGGCCGCGACGTCGGGGGTCCAGGTCACGCGCGCATACAGCTTGCCCGAGCCGTCGCCTTCGGGGCACGTCGCGGCCATCGCAATCCAGAAGGCGCCCGCGCCCGAGGCGGTGCAGCGCACGAGATCGTCGACCTCGGTGCACGACGCGCCCTCGGTGAGCTTGGCCGCGCCGGTCGTGCACTGCAGCTCTACGGTCAGCTCCACTGGTCCCGGGCCGTCATAGCCGACCAGCGGGGTGTCCGCGGCCCAGCCGATGCTGGTCACATCCACGTACCACCAGTCCGACAGGTCCCACTTCGGCAGGTTCGTCGAGACGCCGCCGACGCCCTCCGTGAGCGCGTCGCCGTCGATAATGCCCAAAAATATCGCCTCGTCCTTCGTGTCGGTGCCCACGCCGGCGGGCGTCTTCTGACAGATCGCGCCGTCGTCCTGGCAGAAACCACCGATGCACATCTGGGTACCCTCACAGAAGCCCTCGACGATGCCGTAGCAGCCGTCGCCGTCATAGTCGACGCACTCCAGATAGCTGTTGATCTCCAGGCACTCGGGCGGGCCGCCCGGCTCACAGTCGTTCACGCAGCCCGGCTGGCACGCGCCGTCGACGCACACGAAGTCCTTGGGGCATTGCAGCTCGAGCAGTTGGAAGCAGAAGTCGGTCGTCTCGACGCACGTGGTGAAGAAGTAGTCGCCCACGCAGTCCGGCGGGCCACCGGGCGTGCACTCGTTGTCGCATTGGTCGACGCACTCGCCCTGCTGGCACACCGTGCCGAAGGGACACTCATCCACCTTGCGATCCAGGCACTCGTCGCTGTCAAAGTGACCGCAGGTGGCCACGAACGTCTCGCCCTCACAGCTCACGTCGTTGTCCACCGGACACTCGTGATGGCACTCCACGTCGACGGTGATCTCCCATGGCGGATCGCCACCGCCGCACGACAGCTGCTGGGTGCCGCAGCCGTCAGGTCCCAGCTCCAGTACAAAGAAATACTCCACGTTGGACTCCAGGTTGGCCTGCACCTTGACGCCGCCCTGCTCCGCCTGCGCCCAGGCCAGACAGCCCTCCTCGTCCGCCGCGCAGCCGGTCGCGATGTATGCGGAGTGCCCGTTCGGCGAGGTCACGCTGAAGATCCCGATGTCGCTGGGTGTGTAGCTGAATACGATGTCGGAGCGCTTCTCGCCGCCGCTGCACCAGGTAGCCGCGTCCCGAAAGCCCCCGCCACCGGTCGACGCCTTGAAGGGCAGCGCCTTGATCTCGAACGGGTTCTCGCAGGTGTCGCCCTCTTTCTCACCCACGCACTGCTCCGCAGCGCAGTGGCCGGCGTCCGGCTCCAGACCGGCGAGCGCCGCGTGGTTTGTCCGACACTGGATCGAGTCCAGCTCCGTCGCGTCGTAGCGGCCACCACAGAAGAGCGGACCGCACGACGCCTCACACTCGGCGGCGTCCACGTCGCAGTTGTGCGCGGCCAGGTGGCAGTAGTTGTCGCACCATGTACCGCACACGCCGCCGCCGCTGGGACCCGCGGTGATGCAGTGCTCGCAGGCTCGTGCCTCCCGCTGCGCGTCATCGACCGCGGCCAGGATCAGCTTGGCGTAGTGGTGGCGGCAGCCGGTCGTGTTTTTGCCGGTCTCCCCGATCGAGCCTCCGGGTATCGGGGCCCACTCAGAGCAGCGCGCCAGACAGGCTGCATAATCGTCGTACTGCGAGGTGTTTCTACCCTTGTCGCCGCAGGCGTCCTGCACCGCCTCGCAATACGCGGCGCAGTCGCCGGCCACCGGCGACTGCGTGTCTGTGTCTGAGCCTTCACCGGGCGGGCACGAGCACCCCGCCAGCAGCGCCAAAACCAACCACCCACGATTTGCCATGAGCTCAGTCTACGAACGACGGAGGAGGGAAGCTACTCGCGGGTGTCCGCAAGCTCCTGCAGCTGCTCGGAGAGCTGACCCAGCCCGGCGTCCTCCAGCATGGGCGCCACGCTGGCGAACAGCTCGGCGTCGTCCGTGCGGATGATCGGGCGCAGCACCAGAAGCGCCTGCCGCTTGACCTCGGGCGGCGAGTCACCAGCGAGCACGTGCTGTATCAGCGACACGGACGGCCGCTCTTTGAAGGCCAGCACAAACGCGCCGAGGTCGCTGTGAATCGCATTCGCGTCGTCCGCCCGCTGAGCCGCGCAGTCGAGCAGACGCGGGGCCGCCTGGTCAGTCAGAAAGGTATCCAACTGTGCGCCACCCGCGACGACGCGACCCTGATTGAGGGAGATCAGGGCCATGCGCGCGTCGTCGCAGGCAGCAAAAGCGGCGAATCGATCCTGCAGCGCCTCGACGGCCCCTGCATCGGCGTTGTCCCCAACCGCAGCGATCAGCATGGCGCGGGTGGTGGGGTCGGTCTCCTGGTCCAGCCGCTGCAGCAGCATGCCGGTGTTGGCGCCGCGCGTCATGCGCCCCAGGATGCGGATGGCCATCGGTCGCAGCACGCCGCCCTGGGCGTCCGCAGCGATCGCTTGCAGCACCGGCTGTGCCGCCGACGCCAGCGTCTGGTCGATCATCCGGTCCTCCAAGAGCACCGCCGCCGTCCGACCCAGCCGCGTCGGATCGTCGGCGATCGCTTGGAGCAATGCGTCTGTGGGCGCGCCGTCCGCGATATTGCGACGCGCCGCCACGTACAGCGCAAAGCCGCCCGCCTCGAGCTCCGCCTGCACCTCAGCCAGGTTGTCGACCGGACGAAAGGCCGCAGCGCGATCCATCCCGGCGCCGGCTAGCGGCAGCGAGCTCTCGGTCTCGGAGCAGCCCAGCGCAATGGTGAGCAGAGCGGCCAAAATCATGTGCGAATGAACGTTCACTCTCATCCCCCCTACCCTGCGAACCAGAATTCAGCCCACGTCGACCAGGCGCCATTACCCGCGCCCATCTTGGCCCGCACGCGCCAGCGATATTTGGTGGCGTCCACCTGCGGCCAGAAAGTGGTCTTGGCCGCCGACGGGTTGTACGTGTAGTAGTCCTGCCACAGCCCCTTGTTGGACCACTCGATCGAGACCTCGTAGCCGCCGGCGCCGTCGACCGCGCTCCAGCTCAGCGTGACGTCCTGAGTCCCGACGCTGGCTCCGCCCGAGGGCCACAGCGCGCCGGGCGTGCTCGTTGCGGGCTCATCCGGCGGGTCGGCCGGCGGCTGCGAGACACCGTAGGAGAACGTGGCCCACGAGGACCAGCTGCTCCAGCCCGCCTCGTTCTGCACGCGCACCTTGAAGCGCAGCTGCCCGCTGTCCATCGCGGGCCAGAACACCTTGCTGCTGCCGCTGGGGGTGTACGTGTAGTAGTCCGTCCACACGCCGCCGTTCAGCGACTCGATGCGCACCTCCTGCCCGGTAGCGCCCGCCGGCTTGGACCAGCTGAGGGTGACCGAGTCGGTGGTGATCGTGCCACCGTTGGGACTCAAACCCCACGGGGCGCTCAGCACGTCGACCTGCGGCGGCGGCTCGGGTGGCTGTTGGGCAACGCCGCCACCGAAATCGAAGACGGCATAGCCGGACCAGGCGCTCCACTGCCCGCTCTTTTTCGCGCGCACCCGCCACTGATAGGACGCGGGCGCGATGGACGGCCAGAAGGTGACGTCGGCGTCCCACGGCGAGTAGGTGTAGTAGTTCTTGAAAGGCCCGCCGTCGCTGTACTGAATGTGCACCTCGTAGCCGTCGGCGCCCGGGATCTCACCCCACTGCAGCGTCACCGAGTCGGTGTCGATGTCCTTGCCGTCAGCGGGCCACAAGCCGGTCGGCGCCCCTGGTGCATCGGCGACCGGCGGCGGATCGGCCGGACCCTGTGCAACGGTCCCGAAGTTGAACTGCGACCAGAAGGACCAGCCTGTCTGACCGGCGTTGGTGTTGGCGCGCACGCGGAAGCGGAACTCAGCGGGGTCCACGGCGGGCCAGAACGTGGTCGCCGTGCCGGCCGGGTTGTATGTGGTGTAGTTCTGCCAGACGCCGGCCACCGAGTACTGGATGGCGACGTCGTAGCTGGTCGCGCCCGGTACGGCGCCCCACATCAGCACAACGGACGCCATGGACACCGTCTCGCCACCGCCGGGCGACAGACCGGCCGGCGGATCGGGCGCGTTGACCGCGGGTGGCGGGTCTGCGGGCGGCGGATCCTCCTGGCCCGGTCCACCACCGAGCGGCGGCGGGTCCTGCTGGTTGCCCTGTGGAGCGCCTTCGATCGTCACGTCCGCGCCGTACCAATAGCGCAGGATGCTGCCCATCTCGTAGCCCTTCTTATGGGCCAGCCACAAGCTGCGGTATTGGCCCAATGAGCCGCGGTTGCGGGCGTGATTGCCCGCCTGAATCGTCTTGATGATGTTGTCGCCGGACCGGCCCTCGTTGATCGTCAGCAGCACCCACGTCCACGAGAAGCCGTCGCCCTTATCCAGGTTGCCCTGCAGGTACCGGGTCGTGGCGTCCGCCCAGGTGGCGGCGTTGCTGATCCCGTACGTGCTCGGGGCCTTGGGCCAGCCCTCGGCGTCCACGGGCCAGGCGCCCGACGCGTAGTTGCCGGTGATGACCTGACCCTGCCACGTCATGACCACGCCGGCGCTGTTTTGCGCGGCCGAGACGCTGTGTGGTGCGTAATCCTGAGTCCACGCCTGGAAGTGCGGTCCGATGGGGATCTTGGCGTTGACGCCGTTGGCGTTGAGATACCGCAGCAGGTAGGTACGCGCGGCGACACACTGGGCTTTCAGCGCCTCCTGCCGCTTGGCGTTGGTGCCGCCGTACCAGGACACGGGCACCCAGCCCGACTCGGAGTGCGTGACGCCCGGCAGGTAGTCGCTCTCGGTGTTCTTCCAGCCCTGCGCCGTCCAGATCTCGTCCGGCAGCACCAGGTTTTCGGCGTGGGCGACCGTCGGATAGACGATCATCAGCGCAACGACACACAGCAGCTTTCTCAAATGTCCCCTCCCAGCGACCCCACCTTGAGCAACGCGTGTGCCACGGCCCCCCACGGACGCAGTCCATCGAATGGCTCATCGAAATGTGCAGATCGGGGCCTCGCGTCCCCGGTCCCCAGTCCCCACTGGAAGAGCCCGCTGTTGTCTGCAAACCCCGGCACCCCGCTTTGTGGTAGCCTCCGCGCCATGCGAAGCACGATCGTAGTAATGACGTTGAGTTTGGCCTTCTTTGGGTGTGGCGACGACGACCCGACGCCGGCCGGGGACACCACGACCACCACGGGCACCGCCGACACCGGCACCGGGGACACCGGCACGTCAGATACCGGCACCGACGACACCACTGACACGGACGACACGACCGGCGAGCCCACCGAGGATCAGCTGGCCATCGAGGGCGTCGAGGTCGCGGAAAACTGGGACGTCGAGGGGCTCTCCGATGTCGTGCACGTGCTGCGCACCGAGTCCAACGTGCCGCACGTCTACGCCAAAAACCGCAAGGATCTTGGCCGCGTGCTGGGCTTTGTGGTCGCGCGCGATCGGTACTTCGTCATGGACCTGCAGCGGCGCCTGGGCCTGGGCACGATCAGCGAGCTGCTGGGCGACGGGGGACTGCAAAACGACTATGAGGCGCGCCAGCAGGGCATCACCTACGTGACGGAGCGCTTGATGGACAACATGTCGCCGGAGATCGCCGAGTATTACGACGCGTTTGCGGCCGGCGTAAACGACTACATCGCGGCCGTGAAGGCGGGCAAGCTGCCCGGTCCCAGCGAGCTGAACCTGGCCAAGTTGGTGCTCGGCGCCGAGGAGCCGTCCGACCTGATGACGCCGTTCGACCGCAAGAGCATGGCGGCCATGGCGGCGGTGATCATCTACAACTTCAACTACGAGACCGACGATATCGGCCGCACCGGCACCGTGGCCAAGCTGGCCACCGCGTTCGAGGGCGTGCACAAGCAGGACCTGCGCCGCAGCGCGCTGATGGACGATCTGTGGAACGACGTACGCCCCATCTTCCCGGGCACAGGCAGCACCGCCGGGTTCGGACTGGACACCACGGACGCGCCGGCGGGCAAGCCGGGGGCGGGCGACAAGTCGTGGGCGGCCAGCGCCAAGCCGGTCAACATGGAGATGCTGGAGCGCCTGGCCGCGCGCATGGAGCGCTTCGAGCTGAAGCTGGGCCGCGACTTCGAGAAGGGCTACGGCTCCAACTCCTGGGCGGTCGGCGGCAGCAAGACCTCCGACGGCGCGAGCCTGCTGGCGGGCGACGGCCACCTGTCACTGTCCGTGCCGGCGCTTTTCTACCAGACGGCGCTGAACACGGCGGTCTTCGGGGGCGGCGACATCGACCAGATCGGCCTGCTGATCACCGGCATGCCCGTCCTGTCGGTCGGGACCAACGGCAAGGTCGCGTGGTGCTCGGTCAACCCGGTGGCGGACATCACGGACTGGTACCGCGAGGAGATCGAGCTGGACTCGGACGGCAAGCCGGCCAAGACGCTGTTTCAGGGCCAGTGGAAGGACCTGGTCGCAGTCGATGAATCGTACGTGGTGGCGGACGTGCCGGCGCTGGACAGCGTCGGTCGCACCGAGGTGTGGACGCGCTGGACCACGTTTGACGGTCGCTGGATCGCCGACATCGAGGGTCGCGACGCTGCCGAGGACGAGGTGCTGGCCGAAGGCGAGACGCTGGTGAACTTCCAGGGCAACCTCGTGGTGCCGGGCGACCAGGACGGCGACGGCAAGATCACTGCGATCAGCTTTGACTACACCGGCTTCGACGTCACGGATTGGGTGGGCGGCAACGACAAGCTCGGCTTTGCTGACGACGTGTACGAGTTCCGAGAAGCGACCAAGGGGTTTGTGGGCAGCTCGCTGTTCACGGCGGCAAGCGACAACCAGGGCAATGTGCTCTACACCAGCTATCAGACGTACCCGTGCCGGGAGTATCTGGAGCGCGACGAGGACGGCCAGTACATGCCGGGCTCAGACCCCAAGCAGCTGCTGGACGGCACCGTGTACGGCGGGTTCACGATGCCCTCCAAGGACGGCATCGTGGACGAGGAGCCGGGCAAGACCGACCCCTACAAATGCGTGGTGCCGTTCGACGAGGTGCCGCAGGCGATCAACCCCGAGGCGGGCTTTGTCTTTACCGCCAACAACGACCCGGCGCACATCACGGACGACGGCGATCCCGACAACGACAAGTGGCACCTGGGCGGCCCGTGGAGCTCGGTGCGCGCCAACACGATCCGTCGCGAGTTGGAGGCCTGCGCCGCCGATAAGTCGTGTGACCTGGAGGCCATGCAGGCGCTGCAGGCCAACATCAAGTCGCGCATGGGCGAAGAGTTTGTGCCCTATCTGCTGGCGGCGATCGACAAGGCGCGCACGCTGTCCCAGACCGACGGTGATAAGGGCGTGGACGACGCCCGGCTCGTGGCGCTGTACGACAACAACATGGAGCGATTCGAGGCCGCCGAGAAGCGCCTGGCGGACTGGCAGACGGCGGGCTTTGATACCCCGTCGGGCGTCGAGACCTTCTACATGCAGCCGACCGACCAGAACAAAGTCGACGCGGTGGCCACCATGATCTTCAACGCCTGGATCGGCCGCTTTATCGGCCAGGTGTGGCACGACGAGCCGATGCCCGGGTGGCGCTGGAGCGGGAGCCGGGGCGAGGTCGCATCGCTGCTGCGCTATCTGGCCAGCCGCGGGGCCGACAACCCGCAGGACCACACGGCCTGGGACGCCGACACGCAGGAGGCGGTCTGGTTTGACCGGCTGGGCACCGACGAGGTGGAGCGCAGCGACGAGCTGATGCTGGTGGCGCTGGCGGCGGGTCTGGACTTCCTGGAGTCGGACAGCACCGGCCCCGGCGACGGCGGCTTCGGGACGACCGACATGTCCCAGTGGCTGTGGGGTCTACGCCATCAGGCCAAGTTCGAGTCACTGCTGGGCGACTTTCTGGGCTCCAACTCCAGCTTCTCGGCGCTGGTGGACGTGTTCTCGATCAAGACGTCCACCCTGCCGCTGGCCGACGACATCAAGAGCGGCGACCCGCGCAAGGGGCTGGAGTGGTTCCCGCGCGGCGGCGATCAGTGGTCCGTGGACGCGGCCAACCCGGGCTTCTCGGGCACCAAGTTCCGTCACGGCAGCGGCCCAGTCATGCGTATGGCCATCTCGCTGAAGGGCGACGAGGTGCGCGGCGAAAACATCGTGCCGGGCGGCCAGTCTGCGCTGACGGACTCTGAGTTCTTCGCCGATCAGGCGGCGCTGTGGCTGGGCAACGAGACGCTACCGATGCGCTATTACGTGGCCGATGTGGTGGAGCATGCCACGGCCCACGAGGTGTACACGCCCGCGGACGCCGCCGAGTAGGCTTATTGCGCCAGGCCGCGCACGACCATCGGGACCATAAACGTGAGCACGTTCAGGCGCAGCTCGTCCGGCGGTCGGATGATCGTGCCGACCACGGTGATCAGATCGCCATCGGCCGTGACGCTGACGATTTTGCCGAACTTGAGCATCCCGGCGGTGGGATCGGGGCCGAACAGCTCCGGCGGCTTCTTGGTCTTGCGGTCCAGGTAGTCCTTCAAACCGTCCAGCTGCGCCTTGAGCCAGTGTGCGCCGCCGGCCGGCGGGCGGATGACGACCCGGGCACGCGAGTTCGGTTCAAGCCACAGTGATCCGGTGGCGGCCTCAAAGGGTGAGCCGGGCTTGTTGAGCCCGATCGCGCCGAAGACGCCGGCGGCCTTGTCGGCGTGCTCCAAACGACCGAGCGACGCCGAGATCGACGTGCCCACGTTCACCCGGCACGGACCCAGCGTGAGGACGTCCGACTTCGGCGCGGCGAGACACATCTTGCCGCTGACCGACACGGAGACGGCGCCGCCGGCTTCCTGCAGATCGGCCCCCAGTCTGGCGGCCTCGGCCTTGACCAGCGCGGGCGCATCAAAGGTCCCATGGGCGCGTAGTCCCACACCCTTGCCGATGGAGGCGATCTCGATGGAGGTCGCCATAGCAAGGGCCGGACGCCAGGCGGCCCACAGCCCGTCGGGGGCGGTGCCGGCGGCGGCAACAATCGCGTTTAGCTCCTGATCGGTCATGGGTGTGGGCAGCGCACATTTGGCGGCCAACGTGGCGGCGGGTCCAGTGTCTCGAGCCTCGCCCCCCTTCGACCGGCGAGCAGCGTTCGGATCGGGGCGCGGCGCTCCACCCGGCCAAAGCAGGAAGGCCGAGCCACCGGCCATCATGAAGCAGATCAAGAATACGACCGCTCGTTTACCCATGCGGCACAACGTACATCCCGGCATGGGCGCCGTCCATTTGTCCGACGGTGCAACCTTGCAGCGCAT
This sequence comes from uncultured Myxococcales bacterium, assembly GCA_964545715.1. Taxonomy (GTDB): domain Bacteria; phylum Myxococcota_A; class UBA9042; genus CAZJHX01. Next base: position 2,635 of record CAZJHX010000010.1, on the reverse strand, counting down.
CGGTCGGCTTCTAATTTACACGATAATCTCGTACTCTTAGCGGCGGTGGTTACCGGAGCAGATGCTCCGAAAGGTGAGGGACATTATGGCTTCACGCAACTACGCGGCTTGGGTCGCGCTGGTGGCGATCGGTCTGCTGACGGCTGGATGCCCGGAGCAGAGTGACGGCGGAACACCCCTGAGCATCGACGTGAGCGGGACAGGGACACCGGACGGGACGGAGGCCGACGGGGCGACGACCGAGGGCGATCCGGACGCTGCTACCGATACCGGACCGCCACCGCCCGATGGCGCCACCACAGACCCGGACGGCGGCGAGACCGACGTCTGTCCCGGCGGCTTTGGCTGCCCGTGCACGTCTCCCGATGAGTGTGACTCGCTGTATTGCGTGCCGGCTTCGGGTGGTGGGTCTGTGTGCACAGACATCTGCGTGACCGACTGCCCGGACGGGTACAAGTGCGCGCTGCTGACCGACGGCGGCGACCCCAAGTTCTTGTGCCTGCCGGTGCTGGATGAGCTGTGCAAGGCGTGCACGAGCAATGAGGAGTGCGGCGATCTGGGCGGGCTGTGCCTGCAAGACGACAGCGGTCAGGGACGCTGCGGGCGGCTGTGTGATGACGCCACGCCGTGCCCGAGCGGGTTTGCGTGCGAGTCGGTCGAAGTCGACGACACAACGGTGGGTCAGTGTGTTCACGAGTCTGGCGAGTGCCCTTGCACCGAGCTGCTGCTCGGGGTGGAGCGCGGCTGCACGGCGGACAATGAGTGGGGATCGTGTGCCGGCACCCAGCTGTGCACGGCGGACGGCTGGACCGACTGCGACGCGATGGCGGCGGCGCCGGAGATCTGCGACAGCCTGGACAACGACTGCGACGGGCTGGTCGACGAGGACTACGCCGGGCTGGGCGACCCCTGTGACAGCGAGGACGACGAGGATCTGTGCGCCAACGGGCAGGTCAGCTGCAACGAGACCAACGACGGCACGTTCTGCGGCGATGACGCGCCCGCGATCGAGCAGTGCGACGGCGTGGACAACAACTGCAACGTCATCGTGGACGAGGGCTATCCGGACACCGATCTGGACGGCATGGCCGACTGCGTGGACGACGACGATGATGACGACGGCGACCCCGACGCGACCGACTGCGGATCCCTGGACCCGGCGATCTTTACGGGCGCCGAAGAGGTCTGTGACGGCGTGGACCAGGACTGTGACGGCATCGCGGACAACGGGTTCAGCGACATCGACGGGGACGGGACGGCTGACTGTCAGGACAACGACATCGACGGGGACGGCTTCCCGAACCTGCTGGACAACTGCCCGGAGGTCATCAATCCCGGTCAGGCCAACCTGGACGGCGACGACAAGGGCGACGCCTGCGACGACGATGACGACAACGACGGCGTGCCGGACGAGACCGACCTGTGCAAGACGGTGCCGGACCCCGACCAGTTCGACAACGACGAGGACGGACAGGGCGATGAGTGCGACCTGGACGACGATAATGACGGAACGCCCGACGTGGTGGACTGCGCGCCGTTCAACCCGGCGATCGGCCCCGGCGGCGCAGAGATCTGCGACGGCGTGGACAACAACTGCAACACGCTGGTGGACGAGGGCTATGCGGATACGGACAGCGATCTGCTGGCGGACTGTCTGGACGAAGACGACGACAACGACGGCTCGCCGGATGCGGACGATTGCGCGCCGCTGAACGGGCTGGTCTTTCCCGAAAACGCCGAGCAGTGCAACGGCGTGGACGAGAACTGCAACGGTGAGATCGACGAGGGCTTTGAAGACACCGACGGCGACGGCAACAGCGACTGCGTGGACAACGACGACGATGACGACGGCGTGCCTGACGTCTTCGACAACTGCCCCACCGCCTTCAATCCGGCTCAGACGAACTCGGACGAGGACGTCCCGGGTGACGCGTGCGACACGGACGACGACAACGACGGCGTGGCCGACGATGAGGACTGTGCGCCGACGAACCCGGCGATCCGGCCTGGCGCGGCGGAAGAGTGCAACGGCATCGACGACAACTGCGACGAGGTGGTCGACGAGGGCTTTGACGACACGGACAGCGACGGGCTGGCCGACTGCGTGGACAACGACTCGGACGGCGACGGGATTGTCGACGCGTTCGACAACTGCCCGAGCATCCCCAACCCAGTGCAGCAGAACACCGACGCCGACAACCTGGGTGACGCGTGCGACGCGGACGACGACAACGACGGCTCCCCGGATCCGGCGGACTGCGCGCCGAAAGACCCGTCGATCTTCCCGGGCGCCGAGGAGGTCTGCGACGGGCTGGACAACAACTGCAATATCCACGCGGACGAGGGCTTCGATGACACCAACGGCGACAACGTGGCCGACTGTGTCAGCGAGGACGACGACGGCGACGGGTGGCCGGACGCGGTGGACAACTGCCCGTCCAAGAAGAACCCCAGCCAGCACAACAGCGACACCGAGCTGCTTGGCGACGCGTGTGACACCGACGACGACAACGACGGCTCATTCGACGACGACGACTGCGCGCCCACGAACTCGGCAGTCTAACCGGCTGCGGACGAGCTCTGCGACGGCGTGGACAACAACTGCTCGGGCGCCATCGACGAGGGCTTCGCTGAC
>CAZJHX010000009.1:94197-123799 GCA_964545715.1 uncultured Myxococcales bacterium | reverse complement strand
CCGAGCCCGAGCCCGAGCCCGAGCCCGAGCCCGAGCCCGAGCCCGAGCCGGAGCCGGAGCCGGAGCCCGAGCCGGAGCCCGAGCCCGAGCCCGATGTCGACGAGTGCGCGCTGGACCTCGACAACTGCGACGCCAATGCGTTGTGTGCCAACACCGACGGCAGCTTCGAGTGCACGTGCATCGCGGGCTACGACGGCGACGGCGTGACCTGCAGCGACATCGACGAGTGCGCCCTGGAGCTGGACGACTGCAGCGACTTCGCCGCGTGCTCCAACACCGAGGGCGGCTACGCGTGCGCTTGTAACGCGGGCTTCAAAGGCGACGGTGCGTCGTGCATCGACATCGACGAGTGCAGCCTGGGGCTGGCCAACTGTGACGTGCAGGCGATCTGCTCCAACAACAACGGCGGCTTCGAGTGCGTGTGCAAAGACGGCTTCGAGGGTGACGGCACGACGTGCGCCGATATCGACGAGTGCGCCCAGGGCCTGGTCACGTGCGAGAACGGCAAGGTCTGCCTCAACAACGGCGGCGGCTACTGGTGCGTCTGCCCCAAGGGCTATAAGTTCAACAAAGTCCAGCAGTTGTGCGTGGACAAGAACGAATGTCTGTGGAAGAACAACGGCGGCTGCGCCCCGATGACCGAGTGCATCAACCTGCCCGGCAGCAACACCTGCGGCCCGTGCCCGGAAGGGACCATCGGCGACAGCGAGGTGGGGTGCACCATCGCCTGTCCCAACTCAGCGGACGACATCGACACCGACGGTGACGGCGTGTGCGATCTGGTGGACAACTGCCCGACCGTCTCCAACTCCCAGCAGCTCAGCGCAGGCGGCGACGGCGCGGCGGGCGACGCGTGCTCCGGCGTGGCCACAGTGGTGGCGGCGGTCGCGCACAGCTGCGTGCTGGACTCCGAGGGGCTGGTCAACTGCTGGGGCGACATCGAGTCGATGCCGGCGGGCACCTTCAAGCAGCTGTCATCCGGCGCGGTGGTCACGTGCGGGCTGACGACCGACGGTGAGATCGACTGCTGGGCCCCCAAGAAATGGGCGGGGCTGAAGCCGCCGGCCGGCCCGTTCAACCAGATCGCGATGGGCTCCAGCCACGGGTGCGCGCTGGACATGAAGCAGGAGCCGGTGTGCTGGGGCTCCAAAGCCAAGGTGGACGCGACGCCCAAAGGCGTGAAGTTGGTCCAGATCAGCGTCGGCTACGGGCACGCCTGCGGCATCCGCCCCGACGGGACACTGCTGTGTTGGGGCAGCAACACACAGGGCCAGGCGGACGCGCCGGAGGGCACCTTCGTCCAGGTAGAGACCGGATACAGCCAGACCTGTGGGCTGCGCACCGACGGCACGGCCCAGTGCTGGGGTTATCTGAAAAAGCCCGGCAAAGGCGGCGCGCCGGCCATAGGCTTCAAGATCGTCAACGGCAAGCAGATCACCTGCTGGGCCGGCGCCGGTGGCTGCTCCACGGGTAAGCCCACCTTCAAGAAGGGGCCGCCCGCCGACACGACGTTCGTGACGATCTCGCTGACCGCCGACCACGCCTGCGGCATCAAGCCGGACGGCACCCTGGCCTGCTGGGGCGACAACTGGCACGGGGAAGCCACGCCACCCGAGGGCCAGTTTGTCAGCATCACGACCGGCAACCGCCACAGCTGCGCGGTCGGCGTGGACGGCCAAATCCAGTGCTGGGGCTACAAAAAGAGCAACCTGGTGGCGCCCGCCCTGTAGAGAGCACAGGCTACTCGAGATAGCCGGCGCGCCGCTGGCCCGGATACAGCGGCGCGTACGTGTTCTGCCAGCCCGCGTTGTCCACGCCGCCCTGCTTGATCTCCACCTTCTTCTCCTTCTCCTCGCCGTCGACCGTGGCCGTGAAGCTCAGCCAGTCCGTGTCGCCCGTGCGGGAGATGTCCATCGTCTGGATGTCGATGAAGGCCATGTACGGCGACGGGTTGCGCGCAAAGTCGTCCTCTTTGCCGGTCGGAACCGCGATCAGTCGCACCTCGACGCCCAGCTCAGCCGCCAGAAGCTTGGCCAACGGCAGATACTCCAGCGCCTGCTCGGGCTCGTCCTGGATGATGTTCAGGCGCGGGCGCTCGGCCGGATCCAGCCCCTCCAGCGCCTCCGGAGTATACTCCGACCCATACAGCAGCGTGGCGATGGTCGCCTTGACACCCGACTCGCCGGCCGCGCCGTACTTCTTGTCCTGCCCGCTGATCCTATCGCCCCACATGTCGCGGTTCGGCGCAATGTCACCCAACAGCTTCATCAGCTTGTCGCCCTTCAGCCGCCAGTGTCGGTCGAACAGCCTCGACTCCTCGCCGGTCAGGTTCATCATGGCGGCAAACGCCTCCGCGTCGGCCTGCGTCGGGGCCGGATACAAGCGATCGTACGCCTTCTCCAAGACCTCACCCCACTTGTAGATGCTCTCGCCCTCCACCCGGATCTCGCGATGCTCGATCTCGGCGTCTACGTGCTCACCCAGGCTCGGTTGGCGGTTTGCCATATCGGGCGAGCTGCTCCCCAGGCCCAGCTCTTTGTCAGCGCCCGCCACGATGGTCTCCCACTTCTTGTTCATGGAGCCCGAGTCGTCCGTGACAAAGCGGTCCCGGCCGGTGATCGCCGGCTCGTACGTGGACACGCACGTCGGCAGGATGACCTGGAAATCCACGTTGGCCAGCAGATGCCGCGTGGTCAGCGTGGTCGCACGCCCGTGCTTGCCGTCACCCTTGTTGAGCATGATCGGCGCGGCCGCGCTGCTGCCGTTCAGCTGAAAGGCGTCATCGCTCATCGGCGTGTTGGAGTTGGAGCTGGTCATGATCTCCTCGTCCAGCTGGTACAGCAGGCCCTGCATCTGAGCGATGTCGGTCTTGCCCGTGCTGTCCGCGCCGGTCGTCGCATAGGCCCACAGCTCTGCCGCCAGCAACGTCAAGCCCGCCTCGCCCAGCGGATGTACAGCCCCCCACCGCGCCAACATCGCCTGAGTAAACGGCTCCACCCCGCCCAGCGCCTGAAACTGGGTGATCGCCCCGTTGAAGTTGAAGTCGGCGATCAGCATCTGGCGATACTGAACCAGCGTCAGCGCCGGCGCCCCCGAGCGGTTGGCCGTGACCTTATCCCCGTCCAGCGAGTACGCGTTGTACCAGGCGCGCGGCTTATCGCCGGCGAGCTCGGACTTATCCAGCGCCGTCGCCCCGCCGTTGACCCACTCCCAGACCTTGTCGTCCTCGTTCTTGTTGCTCTTGTCCAGCACGTTGCGCGCGCTCTCGACACCAACTGACGCCTCTGTCGCGCGAACCTCGGTACCCACGGTCAGCACGTCGCCGGCAAAAGAGAAGAACGTGTTCGGATCAAAGCCGTGGGCAGCTCGCTCAGCGATGGCGTCCACCAGTCCCGGCGCCGCCGCCACTTCCAGCCAGACGTTCTCCCCACCGGCGCAAATCTCGATGTACATCGCGTCGCTTTTGCCTAGCTCGCTCACCACGTCAGCCGCGCCCGTCAGGTCGATGATCGCGCTGTCATCGACGCCCGGTCGCGCCTGAAGTCGTTTGATGGGCGGGAACGGGCACCCCTCGATATTCACCTCCGCCGGCATGGCTGAATCGTGATCCGGCTTCAACATGGCCTGCCCCTGCGCATACCCGGCGCCACCCGCCCGGCTCTGCAACTGGTTCTTCCACCCAAAAGCCCCATCAGCTTGCGCCGTCCGGCGTGCATAACAAGGTGCGGTACCCGCTGTTTGAAACATGCTGTCCCTCTCACAACATCCCGTCCGACAGACAATTGCGAACCCCATTCGCAATTGTTGAAAAAACTGCGAATGCCGATCTCAATTAATGCATCCCACAGTGGTGATATTCTTCACATGTAGTGCGGGCCAGATGGCCGACACCCGAGACGCAGTACCGCGTTTTCGACGTGGGCATGGGGGTTACACAAAAGGGCGGACAAGGGCGAAAAAAAATAGGAGAAGGATATGCGAGCAATCTCATGGGCAGTGACGGCTTCGTGCCTGTTCTTAGTGGCAGCGGTAAGCAGCGCCGGGTGTGCCGCGGGCGATATGGACGCCAGCGGGGCGGCCGAATCGGACGGCAACGGGCAGTATAATTATCCGGGCAATCCAAGCTCAGCCGACGCCTCCAGCTCGCCCAATAGCGGCTGGGAGGGCGGCGGCGACTCGGGCACCGGGGCGGCCGACGAGTCGATGGGACCACAGAGCTGGCAGACGCTCAGCGAGGACCCGATCTTTGCAACCGTGAGCGTCGGCGACACCGAGACGCTGGAGCTGGTCAAGCTGCGCGTCACAACCCAAATCGAGGGCCTGCGTGCCCGCACGTTGGTTGACCACATCTATTACAACCCCCACGGCTCGGCGCTGGAGGGCACCTTCAAGTACCCGCTGCCGACCGAGGCGTCCGTCTCTTATTACGCGATGTTCGTCGGGACCGAGGGCACGCCGCCCGACGTCGCGTCCCCGGACTTTTTTGGCGACGACAACGACGATCTGCTGGACCTCAGCCCCGAGCAGCTGGCTGCGCAGAACCCGGAGAACCTGGTCGAGCTGTCCGTCGGCGGCAGCTGGGGCGAGCTGCGCACCGCGCGCGTCGTCGAGTCGGTCAAAGGCAAGCAGGTGTACGAGGAGATCACGCAGCAGGTGATCGACCCGTCGCTGGTCGAGGAGATCGCACCCAACACCTTCCAGGCGCGCGTCTTTCCCATCCCCGCGCAGGGCTACAACCGCGTGGTCATCGCGTACGAGCAGACCCTTCAGCGCGTCGGCGACACCCTGGAGTACAGCTTTCCGATCCCGGCCGGCGATGTGCAGGAGATCGACGTCACCGTGTCCGCGCCCAAGCCGGCAGTCGGCGCCATGACCTACAAGGGCACGCTGGAGGGCGGCCAGGCGCTCGACGGCGAGAACGGCTCGCTGTACACGCACACGATCGAGGGCAACACCGACGGTGGCTGGCTCGTGTTCGAGGTGGCCGACAACTCCACCGCCGAGGCCGAGGTGATCACAGGCACCAACCCCAAGCTGGAGCAGGACTACTTTTTGGCGCGCCTGCACCCGCAGGTAGACGGCGCGGACGACGGCGCGGGCGCCAAGCAGGTCGTCTTTTTGGTCGACACGTCGTTGTCGGAGAACCCGACGCGCTTTGGAATCAGCGTGCAGCTGCTGGAGTCGATTCTGACGAGCTCGCCCGGCATCCAGAAGTTCAACGTCATGACGTTTGACGCGGGCGCCCGCTGGATCAGCAAGGTCTGGATCGCCAACAACGAGCAGGGCCGCTCGGACGCTCTGGCCGAGCTGAACTCTGTGCTGCTGGAAGGCGCAACCGACTTCAGCGCGGCGCTGCGTGGTCTGGCCAACGCGCCGATGGCGGCCGGCGACGGCAACCTCGATGTCTTTGTGCTGTCCGACGGCGTGGTCTCCTGGGGCGACCGCACGATCGAGTCCATGTTGCAAAACTACGAGGCGATCACGCCCTTCCACGCGCGCTTCTTCGCGTATCGGACCGGCGTGGGCGCGGAGAACCTGGAGCTGTTCGCGGCGCTGACCCAGAAGGGCGCCACCTTCAACTGCCAGTCCGCCGACGCGGTCGCGGCCTGCGGCAAAGCGCACCAGGCGCCGAGCATGATTCTGGACGCGGTCACCGTAAAGCCCGAGGGCGCGGAGGGCGGACAGGTTGACGAGCTGCTGATCGCGGGGCGCCAGGCCACGCTCTTCTCCGGTGCGACGCTGACCATCGCGGGCCGCGTGATCAAGCCCGGTCCCGTGGTCATCGAGCTCTCCGGCATCGCGGGCGGCACGACCAAGACGCTGTCCATCCCGGTGACGCTGACGCCGTCCGGCGAGCTGGCGCCCCGCGCGTGGGCCGAGATCGCCGTCACCCAGCTGCTGCAGGCTCGCGATGAGACCCTGGAGCCGCTGGCGATGGCGCTGTCGCAGCACTACTTCATCGCGTCGCGCGTCGCCTCGTTCCTGGTCCTGGAGACCGACGAGGAGTACGACACGTACGACCTCAACCTGGAGGTCGCCGAGCTCGACGGGCAGGAGATCGCCGCCGTCATCGACGCCGCGCTGGCCATCCAGAAGGCGGCGCTGACGACGTGGGACCTGCTGCAGCAGGTGTTCACCGACTACACCGACTACTCCAAGATCATGAGCATCAAGGGGGGCGAGCTGCTCGAGGACATCGCCGCGCTGGTGCCCGCGACGGCGCTGCAGCTGCCCACCAGCACACTGGAGATCCCCCTTCTGACGCTGGAAGACGCCACCAGCGGTTACAGCGCCGGGCTGGACAACTGGGCGACGCTGCCGGACGCGCAGCAGACCAACCCACAGCAGATCAAGCTCTTCACGGGCGAGGCCGACAAGCGCTTTGCCGCCGGCAGCCCCGGCGCCGCCGTACGGGCGCTGTCCAGCATCGTGGAGGCGACCCACGGCAGCTCCAAAGCGTCGCGCATCGCCGGTTACCGGATGGCGTCGTGGGGCCTGCTGCCCGAGGCGGCCCAGGTCTTCTTGCAGGTGCTCCGCAAGCGCCCGTTCGAGCCGCAGTCCTACCGCGATCTGGCCAACGCGCTCGGGATGCAGCGCCCTGCCCTGTCAGCCATGCTCTTCGAGGCGGTGCTGGCCGGTGAGTGGGACGCTAAGTTCGGTCTGCTCAAGACCGTCGCAGAGGAGGAATACGCCCTCTTCATCCAGCGTCTGACCACGGAGCAGCCCGACCACAAGCTGCTCGACCTGCTGTCTCAGCGCCAGCAGGACCTCAAGCTGGAGATCCCCGCGGCCGACCTGCGCGTCACGATCACGTGGAACACCGACAACACCGACATCGACCTGTGGATCGTCGATCCCAACGGCGAGAAGTGCTTCTACGAGAACAAGACGACGGCTACCGGCCTGACCCTGCTCGATGACCTGACCCAGGGCTACGGCCCCGAGCGCGCGACAGCCAAAACCAGCGTTGCAGGCGACTACAAGGTCCAGGTGCACTACTACAACAACAACGGCAACACGCTGAGCGCTGAGACCTACGTCAACGCCACCATCGTGCGCAACGCGGGCACGGCGCAGGCTCAGGTACAGCAGTACAACGTGGCGCTGAGCAACGTGAACGACGTGGTCACCATCGACACCATCACGGTGAAGTAGAAGCGACCGGCATCCCGAACTCCCCGTCGGCCGTCGGACGGTAGACGGGGCCCTGCTCGGCCACGCGCTCGACCCAGCGGTGGTAGCGGCGCTCGCCCCACGCGGCCAGGTCCGCGAAGAGCTCGTCTTCCTCGACCAACACCCCGCTGCGATACATGTCGAGCTCCCGACTGCTCATGACCGTCAGGGCCAGAAGCCGCCGATACGCGCGCTCACCCCGGCGGCGGGCCTCGACCGGAGCGACACCGGCGATGAGCGCCTGTTCGCGAACACGGTCACGCAGCTGCTCGGCGTAACCCCGCGGTCTGACCGGCGCCGGGTCGGCCTCCAGCACCTCACGCGGCTCGGTGTATTCCGCCGCCGTGTCAGGCTGCGCGGCCAGCGGTGCAACGACCGGCACCGGCTGCTCTACGGGAGCCGACTTCGCCGCCGCCAGCGCGTTGTCGATGGCAGCGGAGTCTTCGCAGGCCCGCACGGCTGCCCGCTCTTTCGCGCGACGCGTGCGCCAGGCAGCACGGGCGTCTTCGCGCTGCTGAGGCGTCATCTTCGCTCTGCGGGCCCGAGCACGCTCGTGAAAGGCGCGACGGTCGGCAGGCGTCATCTTGGCCAGCTTCAGAGCCCAACGAGCCCGACGCACCGCGATGCGCTTAAGCTTGCGGCAGCTGGTCGCCGAGCATTTCGGCGGCTGGGCCAACACACGCGCCAGCTCGGCGCGAGCGCGGTCCACGGCCGGCTGTTGCGCCGACGCAGCCGTCGCCAGCATTGAAATCACACAAACGGTCATCACGGTTGCTCTTGTCATCACAGACCTCCTCACGAAGCCCGCCACAACGCAACGCGCGTGCCACAGCATCAAAAACGCGGGCAGTGTACCGAACACGCCCCGGCAGCGCCTGCTGCTCGAGCTTTCGTCGCGTCCCAACCTGTGACAGATGAATCTACGGACGTCTCAGACGGTGTTACACCGGCAGCCACACAGTGAAGGTGGAGCCCTCGCCCACCACGCTGGTCGCCTGAATGTCTCCGCCCATCAAGCGACACAGGCGCTGGGTGACCGCCAATCCGAGCCCCGATCCTCCGTACGCGCGGGTGGCCGAGCCGTCCGCCTGATGAAACGGCTCAAAGATGCGCGGCAGGCTCTCCGCCCGGATGCCGATGCCCGTATCCGACACGCGGATCACCAACCGCGGCTTGCCGTCGGGCTCCTCTCGGTGGGCGTGAACCTCAATGGCACCGTTCTCTGTGAACTTGGCGGCGTTGGACAGCAGATTTGACACCACCTGCCGCAGGCGCGAGGGGTCGCTCCGAATCGAGCCGATATCCGGCCCACACGTCAGCTGCATCGAGTTGCCACGTAGTTCTGCTGCGGAGCGCACGGCCTCCATCGCGTCGCTGAGCAGCGACTGCACCTCGATCTCCTCGCGGACCAGCTCCAGGCGGTCGGCCTCGATGCTGGTCAGGTCCAGGATCTCGGTGATCATGGCCAGCAGGTGCGCGCCCGACGACCGGATTCGGCCGAGATCCTTGACCGCCGATTCGTCACCGCGCTCGCGGGCGTCGTCCGACAACAAGTCGCTGTACCCGATGACGGCGTTGAGAGGCGTGCGCAGCTCGTGGCTCATGTTCGCCAGAAACTCCGTTTTGAGCTTGTTGGCGTGAACGGCGACGTCCGCTTGCATACGCGCCTCCGCCGCCTCCTGCGCCGCCAGTGACGCGGCCACTCCCTGCTCGTCGGCGACACGCACAGCCTGACGCAGACTGCGCACCACAAAGGCGATCAGCGCCAGCCCAAAGGCCGTCAGCGTCAGCATCACCGCCGTCGCCTGGAAGACCGCGTGCCGATGCACATCCTCCTGCCGCAACGGGACGTTGATCTCCAGCACGCCACGGACATCGCCGACCTGCCAGCCACTGCGAGGCGTCTGGGGGTGCGTGTTGTGACAGTCCACGCAGGACTCGCGCATCAGATCGGCCGTGGCGTACCGCAGCACCGGCGGGTTCGCCTCCTCGTCGACCAGGATATACGGCTCCTCCGGCCGCGCATTCAGCGCGTCCCAGGCCGCGACTGCGAAGGGATCGCGCAGCCCGCCGGTCTCCACGCGCCACGGAAACGGATGCTTGCTGTACAGGCGCGCGGTCTCCCCGGTGTCCCGGGCGCCGATGCGCGCCGCCAGCGCCATGCTGAGAGTCGCCGGCAGCGGGATCGCGTCGCCCTCGGCGTCGTTCATATAGTCGTGCGACACCCGGACCCCCGCCACTTTCGCGTGCCGGACGACCTCGCTTGTGTACAGCGTGCGGAACTCCTCAACGGCATGGGAGAGCAGCTGGGCGCTGCGCAACGCGCCGTTCTGGTTCAGCTGATCGGCCACGCCGCTGAAATACACCAGGATCACCGCTACGCCGAACACTGCGAGGCCGCTCAGCGTCACGATCGGGTGGCGCCGGAGCACGGTAAGGGGCCGCCAGGCGGGACTAGAGCCGTCGCTCAACTTGGTCGGCAATCCGACTCAGCGGACATAAAACGAGATTGCAGTCTTCGTGACATCTGCTCCGTAATGCCAGTTTGTGGTGTCGATATCCAGATTTGCGTACTGGTCGGAGGAGTTGCTGAACACGCCGATGTAGCCGAGATGGCCCGTGTCTACGCAGCTATAGCCGAGCTGGTTCCAGCCCGCGTGGCCGTTGAAGATGTTGCTGTGGTTGTCGCCGCCGTTCCAGCACCAGCCATTGGTGGAGTTGCCCCCCAATCCGCTGGGCTGCCCCTCGCCGTACGGCGTGGAGGTCCCGACGTTGTCCGGATCGGCCTTCACAATCGTGATCTGTCCAAGAGAGCAGTGCAGTGAGATGTCGTAGCTCGAGAACAGCTCTCGGAACGTCTGCTTGCCGAAGAGGCAGTTGTTGTCGAAGCGCGCCACACCGCGCAGCTCAGCGTCGTGTCGGCGCTGCCACGCCACGACCGCTCCCGCCAGCGGGTAGCCGTTCCAGGCCTGCGACTTGAAGTCCTGCGTGTGCGCCGCGGTCACATCCCCGATCGTCGCCGTGTTGCCCCACAGCCCGATCTGCGTGTTCCAGTTGTTGCCGTCGCCGCCCGCGATGGTGCCCATCAGGGTCCAGCCACCACCGTCGGTCGTCATGTCGCAAACCGTCTGAAACGCGTCGCTCGTGCTGCCGCCCGTGAGGTCCAGCCAGTAGATCCCGTCGCCGGCCGACTGCCCCTCATCGTTGATCACCTTGCACGACAGCGCCGCCTGGGCCTGCGTCTGTCCGTTCTTGGGCGCCTGATACAGCGGCTTCCAGCCGGATCCGTCACAGAACTCCATGTTTTTGGCGCCCGCGTTGTAGCGCAGTGAGCCCTCAGTCGTCGCATCACACGTGTCGGATGAGCCCACTTTGATGGCGCCCGCGACGTCCAGCGCGGCCTTGGGGGCGTTGGTGCCGACGCCGACATTGCCGGCTGTGTAAAACACGTCGTCATCGGTCTGGCCCCACTTCGATCCGTCCGGGACAGCGCCCGGGGCGAGATGCTGCGCCGTAATGCAGCCACTGCACGCCAATTGCGCGGCCTCCCGCGCCACCAGAGCCGTGGGAACCGGCAACACCGCGATTCTAGGCAAAGGCGGCTCTCCGGCGACCGCGATCTCGACCCAAACCGCGTCGTTGTCACGGAAGATCTGCGCCGGAAGCGGGTCCAGACCCAGGCTGAAAACCCCGTTTACAACCGGCACGCCCGGCGAGACGAACTCGGCCAGCTTGGCGCCACCCACGGCGGCGTCGTACAGTCCGATCGCCATCCCGTAATTGCCGTCGACTGGCTCGCCGCCTGCCGATCTCACCGCGCCCTGAACGGTACTCGCCTGGGGAGGCGCGACCAGCGCCAAAGTCACAATCACCTGTGCAAACATGGGCTTAAGCCTATCGTGTTTACAAAAGTCTTACACTTCTTTGCTTCGCTGCTCACGCGCGAGCCTGTAAACCGGCCGAATGCTAAACGACGTCACGTCCATAGGCGCGTGGAGCGCCGGCTCACGGCTCCCTGCCTTCGAGCCCGGCGAGATTCAGGACGCGATCACGCGTTTCCGGGAGCCGGTGCACGTGGTCCGCGAGCCTACGACCGGCCGGATCGGCCTGGCCTTTGCCGGCGAGACCATCCCCAAAGCGCAGGTCAACGGCAACCCCACCCTGCCGCTACTGGCCACGCTGCCCGCGCTGTACCCCGAGTGGCTGGGCGACCGCTCCTTCTGCGACGTACACCGCGTGCGCTTCCCGTACGTCACCGGCGCCATGGCCAACGGCATCGCCACCACCGAGCTTGTCATCGCCATGGCGCAGGCCGGCATGCTCGGCTTCTACGGCGCAGCCGGGCTGTCGTTGCCTCGCATCGAGCAGGCCATCGCCGAGCTGACCGCCGCGCTGGGCACGGACGGTGCCTCCTGGGGCTCCAACCTGATTCACAGCCCCAACGAGCCCGCGCTCGAGGCCGGCTGCGTGGACCTGTACCTGCGCCGCGGCGTGAAGCGCGTGTCGGCGTCAGCCTTCATGAACCTGACCGCGCCCATCGTACGCTACGCCGTCTCCGGCCTCAGCGCCGACGCAGCGGGCAACATCCGCCGCAAGAACCACGTCTTTGCCAAGATCTCCCGGCCCGAGGTCGCGCGTCACTTCATGTCGCCCGCGCCCGAGGCCCTTCTGAACCAGCTCGTAGCGGCCGGGCAGGTGACCGCCGAAGAGGCCGCGCTGGCCCGCAAGGTGCCGGTCGCCGAGGACATCATCGTGGAGTCCGACTCCGGTGGGCACACCGACAATCGCCCGCTGGGGGCCCTGTTCCCGGTCATCGCCGCGCTGCGCGACGAGCTGTCCGCCGCGCACGGCTACACACGCCCCATCCGCTGCGGCGCCGCCGGTGGTCTGGGTCGCCCGCAGGCCGTGGCCTCGGCGTTCTCGCTGGGCGCCGCATTTGTGCTGACCGGCTCGGTCAACCAGGCCGCCGTAGAGTCAGGCCTGAGCGCCGAGGGACGACAGATGCTGGCCACCGCGTCCAACGAGGACGTGATCATGGCCGCCGCCGCCGATATGTTCGAGCTGGGCGTCAAGCTGCAGGTGCTCAAGCGCGGGACGATGTTCGGCGTGCGCGCCAACAAGCTGTACGAGGTCTACGAGAAGTACGACAGCATCGACACCCTGCCCGCCGCGCTGGCGCAGGACCTGGAGAAGCGCATCTTCGCCATGCCGCTTGCGCAGGTCTGGGAAGAGACGCACGCGTTCTGGGCGCGGCGTGAGCCCAGAGAGTTGGAGAAGGCGCAGGCCGATCCCAAGCACAAGATGGCGCTGTGTTTCCGCTGGTACCTGGGGCTCTCCAGCCGCTGGGCTATCGCCGGCGAGAGCAAGCGCCGCATGGACTATCAGATCTGGTGTGGCCCCGCGATGGGCGCCTTCAACCACTGGGTCCGCGGCTCTTTCCTGGAGCCGGCAGAGGCGCGAGGCGCCGTTCAGATCGCCCTCAACCTGCTCGAGGGCGCCGCAGTGATCACACGCGCGCAGCAGCTGCGCACTTATGGAGTCCCCGTACCGGCCGCCGCTTTCCGGTTTGTTCCGCGGCCGCTCACCCACCAAAGAGAGGTGTCGTGATGTCCCAAAATGACAAGACTGTCCGTCCCCCCATCGCCGTTGTCGGCGTCAGCGCCCTGTTCCCCGGCTCGGTCGAGAAGACCGGCTTCTGGGGCGACATTCTGTCCGGCAAGGACCTGCTGACCGACGTGCCCGCCAGCCACTGGCTGATCGAGGACTACTACGATCCCGACCCGTCCGCGCCCGACAAGACGTACGCCAAGCGCGGCGCGTTCTTGCCCCGGGTGGGCTTCGATGCCCTCGGCCACGGCGTGCCCCCCAGCATCATGCCCGCCACAGACACCGCTCAGCTGCTGAGCCTGGTCGTGGCGCAGCGCGTGCTGGAAGAGGCGGCGCAGGGCCAGTTTGCCGAGATGGACAAAGAGCGCATCAGCGTCATCCTGGGCGTCACATCTGCGCAAGAGCTGCTGGGCTCGATGGTCAGCCGCCTTCAGCGCCCCGTCTGGGAGAAAGCGCTGCGCGACGCGGGCATCCCCGAGAGCAAGGTCATCGAGTGCTGCCAGCGCATCGCCGACGAGTACGTCCCGTGGCAGGAGAGCACCTTCCCCGGCGTGCTGGGCAACGTAGTCGCCGGCCGCATCGCCAACCGCTTTGATCTGGGCGGCACAAACTGCGTGACGGACGCAGCCTGCGCCAGCACGTTCAGCGCGATGTCCATGGCGGTCAACGAGCTGTACCTGGGCCAGTCCGACATCGTCATCGCCGGCGGCGTCGACACGATGAACGACATCTTCATGTACATGTGCTTCAGCAAGACGCCGGCGCTGTCCAAGTCGGGCGACTGCCGCCCGTTCTCGGACCAGGCGGACGGCACCATGCTGGCCGAGGGCATCGGCATGGTCGCGATGAAGCGACTGGACGACGCCGAGCGCGACGGCGACAAGATCTACGCTGTGCTGCGCGGCATCGGCGCCTCCAGCGACGGCCGCGCCAAGAGCGTGTACGCGCCGCGGCCCGAGGGTCAGGCAAAAGCGATCACGCGCGCGTACGATCACGCGGGCTACGGTCCCGAGACGGTCGAGCTGGTCGAGGCGCACGGCACGGGCACGGTCGCGGGTGACGCGGCGGAGTTCAGCGGTCTGGACCTGGCGTTCGGTACGGCGGGCACGGAGGAGAAGCAGTGGTGTGCGCTGGGCTCGGTCAAGAGCCAGATCGGTCACGCCAAGGCGGCGGCCGGCGCGGCGGGCATGTTCAAAACCGTGATGGCGCTGCACCACGGCGTGCTGCCGCCCACGATCAAGATCGAGCGGCCCAACCCCAAGATGAACCTCGAGGAGAGCGCGTTTTACCTCAACACCAACGCGCGCCCCTGGATTCGCGGCTCGGATCACCCGCGTCGCGCCTCGGTGAGTTCGTTCGGGTTCGGCGGCAGCAACTTCCACCTGGCGCTGGAAGAGTACACGGGCCCCAACCCCAAGGCGTCGCGCCTGCGCACGGCTGAGACCGAGCTGGTCACGCTGGGCGCTGAGAGCCCGGCCGCGCTGGCCGCCAAGCTGCGTGCGATCGAGGTGGGCGGCGAGTGCTTCCTGCCCTGGTTCGCGCGTCACTGTCACGAGACCTTCGAGCCCAGCTGGACGGCCCGCGTGTCGATCGTGGCCAAGGACGACGAGGACCTGACCGCCAAGCTGACACAGGCGGCGGACCTGATCGAGAAGGATCAGAAGGGCGGCTTCAGCACGCCGACGGGCCTGCACTATGGCGCGAGCAAGCAGACGGGCAAGACCGCCTTCCTGTTCCCCGGCCAGGGCAGCCAGTACGTGGGCATGGGCGCGGATCTGGCCATGGCGTGGCCCGAGGCCCTGGGCGCCTGGGATCAGACGGCCAACGTGATCATGGAAGGGGAGCAGCTGCACAACGTGGTCTTCCCGCGCGCCGTCTTTACGGACGAGGAGCGGGCGGCACAGGCGGCCAAGCTGGTCTCCACCGAGTGGGCGCAGCCGGCTATCGGCGCCGTCAGCCTGTCTCAGCTTGCGTTGCTGGAGATGATCGGCATCGAGGCCGACTGTACCGGCGGCCACAGCTACGGCGAGGTCACGGCCCTGCATGCGGCGGGCGCCTTCGACAGCTACGGCCTGCTGGACGTGGCGCGTCGTCGCGGCGAGCTGATGCGTGACGCGGCGTCCCAGACATCGGGCTCCATGACCGCGGTCGTCGGCGAGATCGAGCCGGTGTCGGCGGTGGTCGAGAAGTCCGGCATCGACGTGGTCGTTGCCAACCACAACAGCCCGCGTCAGGTCGTGCTCAGCGGCGAGACGTCGGCCATCGAGGCCATCGAGAAGGCGCTGGAGGGGGAGGGCCTGAAGTTCCGCCGCCTGCCGGTGGCGACGGCGTTCCACAGCAACGTCGTGTCCGACTCGGCTGCCCCGTTTGCGAGCTTCCTCAACGACATCGTGATCGACACGCCAAAGCTGCCGGTCTACGCCAACAGCCAGGCGGCGCCCTACCCGGCCGACGCCAAGAGCATCCGTGAGACCCTGTCGGGCGCGGTGGCGCTGCCGGTGCGGTTTGTAGAGCAGATCGAGCGCATGTGGGCCGACGGCGTCCGCACCTTCATCGAGGTGGGTCCCGGGTCGATCCTGACCAACCTGACTGGTCGCATCTTGAAGGGCAAAGAGCACGTGGCCGTGGCCCTGGACAAAAAGGGCGGCGACGGCGTGACCGCGTGGCACCAGGCGCTGGGTCGTCTGGTCGTCGAGGGCGCCAACCCGACGCTGGCGGCGCTGTGGGCGCATCACGACGAGACGGGTGACCCGCGCGAGGCGCCTCAGCCACGGCTGAGCGTGCCGATCGACGGCACCAACGTCGGCAAGCCGTACCCGCCCGTCGAGGGCGCTGCGGGCCGTCCGGCGCCGAACGCCGAGGTTGAGCCCGAGGTCATCATCAAAGAGGTGGAGGTGATCAAAGAGGTGCAGGTGCAGGTCCCCGTGGCCGCAGCGGCCGCGCCCGTCCAGCAGGTGCAGACCACCCCGATGGCTCCCGGCGCCAGCGACGCCTGGGTGGCGGCGTATCAGAACGCGCAGCACCAGACCGCCACCGCGCACGCCGCCTGGCAGCAGACGATGGCAGACACGCACATGGCATTTTTGAAGAGCGTGGAGCAGAGCTTCGTGGGCCTCAGCGCGATGGTCACCGGGACGCCGGCGCTGCCTCAGATAACGCAACCGCCAGTGCCCGCGCCAGTGCCCGCGCCGGTGCCCGCGCCAGTTGTTCAGCCTACGCCACAGCCGGTTGTGCAGGCCGCACCCACGCCACAACCCGCACCGGTCGTCGTGCCTGAGCCTGTGGAGCCGCCCAAAGCCCCCACGGCGCCGGCGGTGACGCTGGATCTGCAGGGTCTGCTGCTCAACGTGGTCGCCGACAAGACCGGCTACCCCGCCGACATGCTGACGCTGGACATGGCGTTGGAGACCGACCTGGGCATCGACTCGATCAAGCGCGTCGAGATCCTGGCGGCTATGAGCGAGGAGGCCCCGGACCTGCCCGAGGTCGACACCGCCGAGATGGCGCAGCTCAAGACCCTGGGTCAGATCGTGGAGTACATGCAGACCTCGATCGGAACTCCGGCTCCGGCTGCGACCGCGCCGGCCCCTGCGGCGGCGGCTCCGAGCATCGATCTCAAGGGCCTGCTCCTGTCGGTCGTTGCCGACAAGACCGGGTACCCGGCCGACATGCTGACGCTGGATATGGCGCTCGAAACCGACCTGGGCATCGACTCGATCAAGCGGGTCGAGATCCTGGCCGCCATGAGCGAGGAGGCCCCGGATCTGCCCGAGGTCGACACCGCCGAGATGGCGCAGCTCAAGACGCTTGGACAGATCGTGGACTACATGGCCTCGACGACGGGCGGCGCTGCTGCGACGACGACCGAGACCGCCACGACCGCCGCACCGGCGCTGGCGCTGGAGCTGGGACGCTGGGTCCTGGACGAGGTCCCCGCACCGGGCAACGGGCTGGGGCTCTCGGGTCTGGCCACCGCCAGGCGGGTGGTGGTGACCGACGACGGCAACGGCATCGCTCAGGCCCTGGCGACACAGCTGAACGCGGCCGGTCACGCCACTGAGATCACCGATGACGTGCCCGCGGACGCGGACGTGGTCATCTTCCTGGGCGGCTTGCGTGACGATGCGGACCTGGACACCAACCGGCTGGCTTTCAAGGCGGCGCGGGCGCTGGGGTCCAAGTTTGAGGGCATCTTTGTGACGGTGCAGGACACGGGCGGCGACTTCGGGCTGAGCGGCAGCGACCGCGCCTGGATCGGCGGCCTGCCCGGCTTGGCGAAGACGGCGGCGCAGGAGTGGCCCGCGGCGGCTGTTCGCGCCATCGACCTGGAGCGCGGCGGCCGGACAGCTGCCGAGCTGGCGGGTGCGCTGCTGGAAGAGCTGTACAAGGGCGGCGCGGAGCTGGAGATCGGGCTGCACGCGGACGGTCGGCGCACCACGCTGGCCAGCGTCAAGACCGCGGTCGAGGGTGGCTCGGCGTCGGTGAACAGCAAGTCGTTCATCGTGGCGTCCGGTGGGGCGCGCGGGGTGACCGCGGCCACGCTCATCGCGCTGGCCAAAGCGACTCAGACGCGCATCGCGCTGCTGGGCCGCACGGTTCTGGCGGATGAGCCGGCGGCATGTGCGGGCATCGAGGGCGACGCCAACCTCAAGAAGGCGCTGCTGACGGCGGCCCGGGCATCCGGCTCGACGCCCAGCCCGGCTGAGCTGGGCAAGCAGGTGCGCGGCATCCAAGCGGTTCGCGAGATCCAGGGGACGCTGCAGTCGCTGAAGGCGGCGGGCTCGGACGCGGAGTACCTGTCTGTCGACGTGACCAACAGCGCGGCGCTGGACAAGGCGCTGGCGCCGCTGCGTGCGACCTGGGGTCGGGTCACCGGCATCGTGCATGGCGCGGGCGTGCTGGCCGACAAGTTCATCGCGGACAAGACGGACGACCAGTTCAACCGGGTCTTCGACACCAAAGTGTTGGGACTGCAGAGCCTGCTGGCGGCGACGGCGGACGACTCTCTTGAGACGGTCGTGATGTTCTCGTCGGTGGCCGCGCGGTCGGGCAACGCCGGCCAGTGTGACTACGCGATGGCCAACGAGATCCTCAACAAGGTCGGCGCCCTGCTGCACCGGACCAACCCCAAGTGCCTGGTGAAGTCGCTGAACTGGGGCCCCTGGGAGGGCGGAATGGTCACCCCGGCGTTGAAGGCGCACTTTGAGGCGGCGGGTGTTCCACTGATTCCGCTAGAGGTCGGCGGCCAGATGCTGGTCGACGAGCTGCTGAACAGCGACCCCAGCCGGGTCGAGCTGGTCCTGGGCGGTCCGCCGCGCCAGGAGGCGCTTATCTCGACGGGCACGGACCTGCGCAAGGCGTTTGACGTCCGCGTGGGCCGCAGCACGCACCCCGAGCTGACCGACCACAGCATCAAGAACGTGCCGGTGCTGCCGGTCGTGCAGGTGATGGACTGGTTCCAACGGGCGGCAAAGGCGACGCGCCCGGATTTGGAGCTGGTCGAGTGCACCGACCTCAAGGTGCTCAAGGGCATTCAGCTGGGCGGCTTCGACCAGACGGGTGACCACTTCTCGATCAGCTGCAACCAGATCAGCAACGGTGACGGTGCGCGCCTGGGCCTGGAGCTGAGGTCGCCCGACAACACGCTGCACTACAGCGCGGTGGCCGAGATGCACGACAACGCCCCGGCCGACGGCCCCTCGGCGCCCGCCCCGGCGGCGTACGAGACGTGGGGCACGGGCGAGGTCTACGACGGACAGGTGCTCTTCCACGGGCCGCAGTTCCAGGTCATCCAGAAGCTGGACGGCGTCTCGGACGACGGCATCGCGGCGCAGCTGGAGGGCAACACGGACATCAGCCTGATGGACGGCGGCCTGCAGCTGGCGCTGTTGTGGGTCAAGCACAAGCTGGGCGCGGCGTCGCTGCCCACGCGTGTTGGAGCGTACCGTGGTTACAAGCCGCTGGCCGGCGGACCGATCGAGTGCGTGGCGCGCTGCCGCGTGGTCGGCAAGAGCAAGACCGTCACCGACGTGAAGTTCGTCAGTAACGGCCAGGTCATCGCGGAGCTGGACGACGTCGAGACCGTTGTTCTCCCCGCGTAATGAGTACGTTTGAACCCATCGCCATCGTCGGACGCGCGTGTCTGCTGCCCGGTGCGGCAACTCCTGAGGAGTTGTGGCAGGCCGTTGTAGCGGGCCGGGATTTGCTCGGCTCAGCGCCGCCCGATCGGTGGGGGCTGTCTCAGCAAAACGCGCTGGGCACGCCCGACAACCACGCGGATAAAGCATGGTCGGACCGCGGTGGGTACGTACGCGGGTTCGAGTTCGATCCAAGCGGCTATGCACTGCCTGAGCGGCACCTGTCTGCGCTGGACCCGCTGTTTCAGTGGGCGATGCACGTGGCGCGCGAGGCGATTCGGGATGCGGGCGGCGTCGATGCGGCCAAGACCGGGCTGGTGCTCGGCAATCTGTCGTTTCCCAGCACATCTATGAGCCGCTTTGCCGAGCGCACGTGGCTCGGCGACGACCTGGCGGACGCGGCGGGGATCCCCAAGAGCGATCCGCACAACCGCTTCATGTCGGGCCTGCCCGCACACCTTACGGCGCAGGCGCTGGGGCTGGGCGGCGAGGCCTTCTGCCTGGACGCCGCGTGTGCGTCCTCGCTGTACGCGATCAAGCTGGCGTGTGATCAGCTGCACGACCGCAAGGCTGACGTGATGCTGGCAGGCGCGGTCAATCGGGCCGACGATCTCTTCATCCACGTGGGCTTCTGCGCGCTGAAGGCGCTGAGCCAGACGGGGCAGAGCCGCCCGTTCCACGCCGAGGCCGACGGCCTGGTGCCCGCAGAGGGCGCGGCGGTGGTCACGCTCAAGCGTCTGAGCGATGCGGTGGCGGCGGGCGACACCATCCACGGCGTCATCCGCGGCGTGGGGTTGAGCAACGACGGGCGCGATCAGGGCCTGCTGGTGCCGTCCAGCGCCGGTCAGGTGCGGGCCATGCGCGCGGCGTACGAGCGGTCCGGGCTGACGCCGTCGGACATCTCCCTGATCGAGTGCCACGCCACCGGAACCGTGGTCGGCGATCGCATCGAGCTCAAGAGCATGAGCGACGTGTGGACCGGCTGCGCTGAGGTGCCGGTCGGCTCGCTGAAGTCCAACATGGGCCACCTGATCACCACCGCCGGTGCGGCCGGCCTGATCAAGGTGCTGAGCGCCATCGAGCATCAGACGCGGCCCCCGTCCTTGCACGTGGAGGCTGAGAACCCGGCGCTGGCCGGCTCGCCGCTGCGCGTATTGAAGACAGCGGAGCCGTGGACCGGACGCCGCCGTGCGGGCATCAGCGCGTTTGGCTTTGGCGGCAACAACGCGCACCTGGTCGTCGAAGAGTACGTCGCGGGCGAGGCGCCGGAGGTGGCCAGCGAGGCGCCGAAAGGCCCGGTCGCGATCGTCGCGCTATCGCTGACCAAAAACCCGGAGACCATCGAGATCCCGGTCGCCGGGCTCAAGTTCCCGCCGCGCGATCTGGAGCGCAGCCTGCCGCAGCAGCTGGCGATCCTGGCGGACGCATTTCGCGCGGTCCCCGAGCTGGACCTGCCTCGCGATCGGACCGGAGTACTCGTGGGCATGGGCTGCGACCCAAACGTGGCGCGTTATGGCGCTCGCTGGCGGATGGCGGACTGGGCAGCCGAGTGGGGCAACCAGGACAACCTGGCGGCGATGCGTGACGGCTTCACGCCGCTGCTGGAGTCCCCGGGCGTGCTGGGCACGATGCCGAACATCCCGGCCAACCGGCTCAACAGTCAATTCGACCTGGCCGGCGCCAGCCTGACCGTCTCCTCGGAGGAGCTGTCGGGCGTGCGGGCGCTGGAGATCGCGGCGCGCGCGCTGCGGGCCGGTGACCTGGATGCGGCGGTCGTCGGCGCGGTCGACATGAGCCGCGAGCCGGTGCAGCAGGCAGCGATCGCGGCGCTGGCCCCGGGTCGTAAAACCGAGGATGCGTCGGTTGTGCTGGTGCTGGAGCGCCTGTCGGACGCGCAGGCGAAGCGTCATCCGGTCATCGCGATTCTCGACGACGTCAGCGGTCAGGCGATCGAGAGCGCTCACTGTGGTGCACACGCCGCGGCGGGATTGGTCCAGATCGCTGAGGCGGCATCCCAGACATCCGAAGGCGACACCGTTGCGCTGGCCCTGTCAGCGCTGGGCGGACAGACCGCACAGTTGGCGCTGGTCGGCGGCCCCGCCGAGCCAAAAGCGGCCACTGCGCCCGCGCGCGCGCTGAAATTCGCCGGCCACTGGCCTGAGATCACACCGCCTGCCATGAAGGCGCCGCAGACCGTGGGGCTGGCCCCGCTGCAGCCGTCCCCGGGAGTACAGACCATGCCGACGGCACCTGAGCTACCTCCAATCGTCGCACCCGACGTCGCGCCCGCGCCGCAACCCGCGCCGGCCGTAACGCCACCGCCCGCGCCGGCGGCCGCCGGATTCCACATGGAGCTGGCGGCCTATCACGCGCAGCTTTCGCATGTGCATCAACAGTTCGTTGCCCAGCAGGGACACGTTCATAAGCAGTTCCTGGAGCTTCGCGCCCGCACGAACGCCGGGCTCCTGGACGCCTATCAGCGGTCTTCGGGAGGCATCATACCGGCAGCGCCCGTAGCGGTTCCGACACCGCCGATCCCGGTCCCCGCGCCGCCGGTCGTCGCCAAAGCACCGCCGGTCGTCGCCGAAGCCCCGGCCCCCACCCCGAAACCGGTGCCTGCGGCGCCCGAGCCGGTGGTGGCTACGCTCAAGAAGCCGACCGGACTCACGCTGGACCGCGAGGGCCTGAAGACTCACGCATCGGGCCGCATCTCAGAGATCTACGGCGACCTGTTCAAGCAACAGGACGGATACGAGCGCCAGGTGCGTATGCCCGAGCCGCCGCTGCTGCTGGCCGACCGCATGACCGGCCTGGACGCCGTCGCGGGCTCCATGGGCAAGGGCACGATATGGACCGAGACCGACGTGACCCAGGAGAGCTGGTGGCTGCACGACGGCCGCATGCCCGCGGGGATCATGATCGAGTCGGGTCAGGCCGACCTGATGCTCATCTCGTACCTGGGCATCGACTTCACCAACAAGAGCGACCGCGTCTATCGCCTGCTCGGCTGCGAGCTGACCTATCACCGTGGGCTGCCGACGGTCGGCGACACGCTGAAGTACGACATCCACGTCGACGGCCACGCGCGCCAGGGCGACATCCGCCTGTTCTTCTTCCACTACGACTGCCGCATCGGCGACGACATCCGGCTGTCGGTCCGCGAGGGCCAGGCGGGCTTCTTCACCGAGGAGGAGCTGCTGGACTCCGCCGGTGTGCTGTGGTCGCCCGAAGACGGAGAGCACACGGACAACCCGCGGATGGACCCGCCGGCCGTCGAGTGCACCAAGACGTCGCTGACCGCCAAAGAGCTACAGGCCTTCAGCGAGGGCCGCGCCTACGACTGCTTCGGTCCCGGCTTTGAGACCGCCTGCGCACACACGCGCACGGCCCGCATCTCCGGCGGCCGCATGCTGTTTATGGACCGCGTGACCCACCTGGAGCGCGACGGCGGCGCCTGGGGCCGCGGCTACCTGCGCGCGGTCGACGAGATCGAGCCGGACGACTGGTTCTTTGACGGGCACTTCAAGAGCGACCCGTGCATGCCCGGCACCCTGATGTTCGAGGGCTGCCTGCAGGCGATGGCGGTCTACATGACGTCGCTGGGCTACACCATCGATCGAGACGGCTGGCGCTTTGAGCCGGTCGCCGACATCCCGTATCAGCTGCGCTGTCGCGGCGAGGTGGATCCCGACTCCAAAGAGCTCATCTACGAGGTCTTCATCGAGGAGATCATCGACGGCCCCGAGCCCACCATCTACGCCGATCTCCTGTGCACGGTCGACGGCCTCAAGGCCTTCCACTGCCGCCGCATGGGCCTGCGCCTGGTGCCCAGCTGGCCCATGGACAGCCGCCCCGATCTGCTGGACGAATACGTAGAGACCAAGCCGGTCCACGTAGCCAAAGACGGCTTTGTTTTCGACTACGCGTCCCTGCTGGCGTGCGCCTGGGGCAAGCCCAGCCTGGCGTTCAGCGAGATGTACAAGCCGTACGACGACGGCGGCCGCGTCCCGCGTCTTCCCGGACCGCCATACCACTTCATGTCACGCGTCACCTCGGTGAAGCCCGAGCTGGACGGCCCGAAGCCGGGCGCGATCATCGAGATCGAGTACGACGTGCCCGAGGACGTCTGGTACTTCCGCGAGAACGGCTGCGAGACCATGCCGTTCTGCGTGCTGCTGGAGGCGGCGCTGCAACCGTGCGGCTGGCTGGCGTCGGGCGTCGGCAGCATCGTCGGGTCCGACCAGGCGCTCTTCTTCCGCAACCTGGACGGCACCGGCACGCTGACCCGCGAGCTGCTGCCCGGCTGCGGCACCCTGACCACGCGCGTGAAGATCAAGTCGGTGTCCAACGCCGGCGGGATGATCATCGAGGGCTTCGACGTCGAGTGCTTCCTGCAGGATGATCCGGAGCCCATCTACGTGATGGACACCGTCTTCGGCTTCTTCCCCGGCGCGGCGCTGGCCAACCAGATCGGGCTGCCGATCACAGACGACCATCGCGCCCATTTGGAGGCGCCCTGCGACGAGACGGTCAACCTGCGCATCAAGGACGACCGCTGGTTCGGCGGCACCGCCAGGCTGCCTGCGCCCTTCCAGCTGATGATCGACCGCGTGGACGGCATCTGGCCGGACGCCGGTGACGCCGGACTGGGCCGCTACCGTGCGGTCAAGGACATCGATCCCGACGAGTGGTTCTTCAAAGCCCACTTCCACCAGGACCCGGTGCAGCCGGGCTCGCTGGGGATCAGCGCCATGATTCAGCTGCTGCAGTTCGCCATGCTGCATAAGGGCATGGACCAGGGTGTGGCCGAGCCGCGCTTTGAGCCGCTGATGCTGGGTGCGCCGCTGACGTGGAAGTACCGCGGCCAGGTGCTGCCCAAGAACAAGCTGGTGCACTCGACCATCGAGATCACCGAGCAGGGCGCCGACGAGCGCGGCCCGTTCGCCATCTGCAAGGCCTCGCTCTGGGTCGACGGGATGCGCATCTACGAGGCCAGCAACCTGGGCATGCGGATCACGAGCGGCGCCGTGGACACGACGCTGTGGAACGAGACGCTCGATCCGGCACAAGACACGTGGCTGGCCGATCACTGCCCGACCTGGACCGTGCCGGCGCTGCCGATGATGTCCATGCTGGACCGCCTGGCCGGGGCGGCCGCGGGTGAAGGTCGCGTGATCAACGGCGCCAAAAACGTGGCGGTCAAGCGGTGGCTGCCGATCGGCGAGCCCACGATCATCCGGCACGACATCCACACCGACGGGCGACGCTCGAAGGTGTCGCTCACAAACGACGACGGCGCTATCGCCGAGGGCACGGTGCTGGTCAGCAACGGCTATGTCATGGGGCCGGCGCCGTTCAAAGCGCTGCAGGATGACGAGGCGCCCAACCCGTACGCGGCGGGCACGCTCTTCCATGGACCGGCCTTCCAGCTGCTGAAGTCGCTGCGCATCGGCGACACCGGCGCGTCGGCGATCCTGAATGCAGGGGCTGGCGCGGTTCCGTTCGGCACCCTGAACCAGGGGCTGCTGGACGCGGCGACACACGCTATTCCGCACGACCGGCTGCATCTGTGGTCGGACGAGATCCCCGAGGATCACGTCGCTTATCCGGCGATGATCCCGCAGCTGTCGATTCACGGACCGGCGCCGCGCGAGGGCGAGGTGCGCTGCGAGGTGCGCTTTGACGGCTTCTTCGGCGGCCCGCGCTTCCCGGCGTTTCAGGTGCAGCTGATCACGGGTGACAAAGTCTGGGCAGCCTTCCGGCTGGTCGAGGCGCTGTTCCCCAAGGGCCCGCTGGGCCGCGCCAACCCGCTGGACCGCCGCGCTTTCTTGCGTGATCGGGCGTTCGTGGACGGCCTGTCACTGTCCGATCACGATGATGGCGCGACACGGCTGACTGAGGCACGCGTGGCCGAGAGCGACTGGCTGCCGGGCACTATCGACGGGCTGTACGGCGCACGAGACGTGGAGACCATCGCAGCCAAGGAGCACGTAGCGCGCGAGATCGGCGTGCACCCGGGCGCTGTCCCAGCGGCGCTGCCCCTCAACACGTTCGAGACTGTGACGACGCAAGACGGCGACACCACGGTCGTGACCAGCGGCGCCGAGACCCTGGATATCGGGGTTGTGCGCGACTTCTGGACCCAGTGGTTCGATCGCGAACCGTGGCCGGTCGAGGACCTGTACTACGGGCTGATTCAGCGCTTCGTCCGCCGGGTGGTGCTGCCGGATCCGGCCGCGTTCAACGCCATCCACGGCAAGAGCGCGCTGTACCTGGCCAACCACCAGACCGGCGTGGAGAGCCTGGTGTTCTCCATTCTGGCATCCGGCCTGGCCGGCGTACCGACGGTGACCCTGGCCAAGGCCGAGCACCGGCACACCTGGCTGGGCAAGCTGATCGCGCATTGCTTCACGTATCCGGACGTCAAGGACCCGCAGGTCATCGCCTTTTTCGACCGCGAGGACCGCGAGTCGCTGCCC
This sequence comes from uncultured Myxococcales bacterium, assembly GCA_964545715.1. Taxonomy (GTDB): domain Bacteria; phylum Myxococcota_A; class UBA9042; genus CAZJHX01. The sequence goes on along the minus strand of CAZJHX010000009.1, from coordinate 98,403 downwards.
AGGATCATCGGCGATCTGGCCATGCAGATGGCCGGCCCGGGCAAGTCTGTAATGGTCCACGTCGAGGGCACGCGCTCGTTCGACAGCAGCAAACCTGTGGAGAAGATGAGCGGCGCCTTTATCGACATGGCGCTGAAGGTCGGCGTGCCGGTCGTCCCGCTGCGCTTCACTGGCGGTTTGCCTCAAAGCCCGCTGGACAAGCGCATCGAGTTTCCGATCGGCATGGGCACCCAGGACCTGTGGATCGGCCGCCCGTTGATGCCCGACGAGCTGTCGTCGATGCCCTACGGCGACCGCAAGAAGAAGGTCATCGCCGCCATCAACGCGCTGGGCCCCAGCAACGCCGACGAGACCGCCAACCCGCCCGACCCGGAGTTTGCGGCCAAGGTCGCAGAGCATGTCGCCAAGTACGGCGTCACGGAAGAGCACGCGGTGCTGGCGCTGGTCCTGGCCGAGCAGCAGGGCTGTCCTGAGTCGCACCGGATCCTGGCCCGCGAGAGCTTCCCGGACGACCCGACCGGGCGCTGGCTGACCGAGCTTCGTACCCGCCTCTTCGGCTAGCTCTCCTTCGTTACAATTGAATTTACGCCGTAAATTGAAAATGATTCGCTCGCCGTATGGAAAGGCATCTATCTCTGCGCGCGACGGCGCTGTTGGGGTGCGCATGCGCACTGTTGGTTCAATGTACGGAGCGTATTGTCGCCGAGACCGACGCGGTGTCCGCCATTGCGGTGGACCGCCCCCTGGGCCAGCTTTCGGCGCAGCTTGAAGACATGACGGAAGTCGGCGAGCTCAATGTGCTCGTCTTCGGCGACTACAACGGTGGTGGCGACGTGGGCGGCGGAATCGCGGCCGGCGGCAATGTCGTTTTGAACGGGTTCAACGTCGGGCATCAGTCGCCGGGCGGCGCAGTCATCGTCGGCCACGACCTGACCCTGACTAACGGCGTTTTGCACGGCGATGCGGTGCACTCGGGCGCGGCTGACGCCGGCAACACGGTCGCATTCAACGGCGGCACGCTGATCGCCGCCGAGCCTATCGACTTCAGCGAGGGCTACGCGGACGTGATCGCGGGCGGCCTACAGATGCTGGCCCTGCCGGTTGACGGCGCGACCAACGTGACGGCGTACGGCACCGCGGAGCTCGTTGGCTCCCAGCCCGAGATCAACGTCTTTGAGATCTCGGCGGCTGACCTTTCGGGCCTTCAGTCGCTTCGGATCGACCTGCCGCCGGGCGCCTCGGCGGTGATCAACGTCTCCGGCACCGACGTCAGCCTGGCCAACTTCGGGGTCTCGCTGGGGTCGGGGCTGGGTGCGCAGAACGTGATGTTCAACATGCCGCAGGTCGTCGCTCTGGAGCTCCACAACGGACAGCTGCGCGGCACCGTGCTGGCGCCAAGAGCGGCCGTCCAGTCCACAAACGCGGTGGTGGAGGGCCTGCTGATCGCCGACTCCGTGAGCGGGTCAGGCGCCTACCGATATGCCCCATTCATAGGAGACCTCGGCGAGGGCGAAATCCAGGCGGTTCAGGCGATCATCTTTGACGGGAGCAGCGACGCCCGGGACATCCACGCGGTCGCGCTGACGACCCAGGGGCTGTTGACCACAACGGGCGACATCGCGCCACCGGCCACGGGCAAGGGGAGCTTCTCGTTTCCCCTCGTCGATGTGGGCGGCGATTTGTTGGGCGCACCGCCCAACCTCTCGGTTTGTCCACCGGCGCCGGTCCCACCGCAGCTCGAGACAAACTGTGAGGTGGTCACCAAGAGCGCGGCCATACAGCAGTTCGCCCTGTTGGCCTGCTTGCACGCCACCTGCACACAAGGGGCAATCACAACCTGCGCCACCCAGGTTCAGGCGCTGCATGCCCAGGTCTTGCCACAGATCACGTCCGCGTCAACGCTGCCGCCCCACCCGCCAACGCTCGTGCAGTTGTTCACCCCGCGACCGGACCCCTACCAGTCGACTGGATTCGAGGCCGACTGTGCCACAGCGATGGATGTGATGGTGCAACGCATGAAGCGTCTGGAGGAGAATCAGAGCCGATGCGGCGCCGCTCTAGCCGAATTGCAGGACGTCCAAGCGTCCATACAGTCGCGGGTAAACAGCAAAGGTGGGCTGTATCTCGAGGAGAAGGTGTTCTACACAGACAAGGCCAACGATCTGGAGACCTTCACCTCGTTTTTGAATGCCTCGGCCGCCACCGCCGCCGCCGCGGTTTGTGCGGGGCCCGGCAGCTACTGCGACCCGTTGTCAATCGATTTCCAAAACTGTCCGCCGCCGATCATCGTCCCGCACGGGGGCGTGGTCCTCAGGTCGTCCAGCGGCACCCTGGACGCTGCGATCACGGTGCTTGACGCTGAAGGCCAACGCGAGCTGGCGGGTCGGCTGGCGCGCGCGTCGATCGTCCAAGAGTATACATTCGAGGCCCCGGACGCGATCCCGACCAGCTTCGTCTCGGTGGGACCCGGCGACGCTCCGCAAATCATTGTGCTGACACAGCTGCCCCTGGAGGCCCCACTGCCGGATCGCACGTCGCGCGACGACGCCCTCCTGCTGGAAGGGGTGAGCGCATTCCGGGCGCAGCTGGGACCCGACTGCGCGATCCCAGATTGATGTATGCTCCCGGCATGCAGCCGGCCATCCATGACGTCCGCATCTACTACGAGGACACCGACCTCTCGGGGCTGGTCTACCACGCCAACTACCTGCGCTATATGGAGCGGGCTCGTGAGCATTTGCTGGGGCCCGACGAGCTGGTCCGGCTGTACCACGAAGACAACGTCGGCTTCGTGGTCTACAAGGCCAAGCTGACCTACCGCGACGGCGCTCGGCTTGGCGACGTGATCGAGGTCCGCACCACAGTCGAGCAACAGAGCGAGTATCGCCTGGAGTTCAAACAGAACGTCTACCGCAAGGGCACGGACACGCTGATGGTCAACGGCGTCATTCAGCTGGTCTGTGTGGATCGCGACAACAAGCTGGTCAAAGTGCCCGAGTCTGTTTTGACCGAGCTTGCCGCCACCTCATGAGTTTGCCCCCGAACGCGGGGGTTGCTAGCATCCCCACGCATTAATGTGGGGACATATGAAGACCAGATTTGTAGCCCTTAGCCTCTGCGCACTTCTTGTTGGGTGCGGCACGTCGAGCACGGACGAAGCGGATGTCTCCGCCACCGGCGCCGAGCAGACCATCGAGGAAGAGATTGTGCCGGTCGACTGCTTGACGGACTCCGAGTGCGTGGCGCAGGTCGACCCAGGGGAATGCGAGCTGGCGCGCTGCAACGGCGCCGGGACATGCGAAGCGATCAAGGCGCCGGCCGGCACGACGTGTGCCAGCGCCGAGGCGGACGCGAGCAACTGCGAGGTGGCGGCATGTGACGGCGCCGGTGCGTGCGTGGCGCGGGCGGCCGCGGACGGCTTCTCGTGCGGCGCCAGCGACGCGTGCAGCCAGATGGTCTGCGAGCAGGGTGCATGCGTCGAGGGCGACGGCATCACGTGCTGGGACGGCAACCCGTGTACGGACGACACATGCGATCCGACCGCAGGGTGCGTCTTTGTCGAGAACACGGCGCCGTGCAACGACGGCAACAGCTGCACCACGGGCGACACGTGCGAAGAGGGCGCCTGCATGGCCGGTGAGGATACGTGTGAGTGCGAGGTGGACGCGGACTGTGCGGGGCTGGACACCGATCTGTGCGACGGCGTCTTCGTGTGCAACGAGGAGCGCAAATGCGTCAACGATGACTCCACCGCGGTGACGTGTGACGTCGCCGCCGTGTTGGCCCAGTGCACCAAGCTGGAGTGCAATCCGTCCAACGGTGAGTGCGAGGAGGCGCCCGACGCCGGCGCGACCTGTGACGACGCTCAGGATTGCACCGTCAATGACGTATGCGACGACGCGGGCGTGTGTGGCGGCGACGCCGAGTGCGAGTACATGTGCGACGACGGCGAGGACGACGACGGCGACGAGAAGGTCGACTGCGACGACGAGGACTGCGTGGACGCGGATGCCTGCAACTGCGACGCCGGCTTCTGGGGGGCGGAGTGCCAGGCCTGCGCGTGCGCCGACGGGCAGGTCTGCAGCGACGGCTACACAGGCGACGGCACCTGCAGCTGCGCCGAGGGCCAGTGGGGCGCGGCATGTACCGCCTGCGACTGCCAGAACGGCGGCACCTGCGACGAGGGCATCGCCGGCACCGGCGCCT
>CAZJHX010000009.1:47291-94097 GCA_964545715.1 uncultured Myxococcales bacterium | reverse complement strand
TGCGACTGCCAGAACGGCGGCACCTGCGACGAGGGCATCGCCGGCACCGGCGCCTGCACCTGCGAGTCGGGCTTCCACGGCGCGAACTGTGGAACGGCGTGTGACTGCGGCGCCGGTCAACTCTGCGCAGATGGCGCGAGTGGCGACGGCACGTGCAGCTGCGCGGCGGGTAGCTGGGGCGCGGCGTGCACGGCCTGCGACTGCCAGAACGGCGGCACCTGCGACGAGGGCATCGCCGGCACCGGCGCCTGCACCTGCACGGCCGGCTTCTACGGCGCGGCGTGCGACATGGCGTGTGACTGCTCGGCGAGCGAGATCTGCGACCCGGTTCAGGGCTGCATCCCAGACTAGACCTCGCCGCCAGGGTCTAATGCGTGACGGGGTCCGCTTGCAGCGGGCCGAACGGCACCGTCGGCGGTGTGTCGGTCAGCCGGGCCGTCAGGTGCTCAGCGCGCGCATCCAGCTCCGTCTCATAGAACGGCGAGAAGGTCCGCTCCTCCGTGGTCTGGATGAACTCCGCGTCCGCGGTGTGGCACGCCGGACAGCCGACCATCTCCAGCGACTGGCGCAGCGTTGGGTGGGCCTGCGCCACATCAGCGGGCAGGCCTGAGAGGTCCAGCGGCACCCACGGCACGCCCTGGTTGATGCGCGCGGACGGGGCCCGAAACGCGTCGGGGATCAGCAGCTGGCGCGCGTCGATAGCGGCCGCGTTGTCGGCAACCCATTTCAGGAAGTCGTCGCGCAGCTCGCCCGGCGCGTTGAGACCCGGAATGTCGATCGTTTGAAACAGCGGGCGGTTCTCGAACACGCGCACACCCGCCTCCGCCTGCGCGAACCACTGGCGCCACTCCCACGGCGCCACGATGAACTCGGTGGACTCCGCCAGCAGAAAGCGCTCGTGCGTCAGGCCCTCTGCAATAACCGCCTGCGCGGCGGCCAGGAGCGCGTCTCCCGTAAGCACCGACAGCCCAGCCCACTCGTAAGCCGTCGCCGTGCAATGAACAGCGCCCCCCGGTGAGATGTCGGCCGGACGTGGCGCCTGGCGAAAGAGGAAGATCAGGTGAAACGGCCGGTGCTCCGGATCGATGGACGCCAGCGAGACACGCAGCTCTCCGCAGTGCTCATCGGTGGCCAAATCCAAGCGGTTGTGGACGGCGGTGACTTTGAAAGGAAGCAAGCTCAGGTCCCACGTCTCGGCAGCGGGCCCCAAGACCTGGGCGTAGGCGTCCAGCAGCAGGGTGGGGCCCAGTCGCTCGGAGTGGTCTGTCGTCGCGAACCGCTGAAACCAACGCTGCAGCAGCGCACCACCGTGCCCGTCGTCCGACGCGACACCCATCAGGCAGTCCAGCCCGCACAGCGACACCAGCGGCTCGTCTGTCCACACCAGGCTGCGATCGATGTCGACCTGGACCGGCGGCTCGTAGCGCCGAACGTGCAGCGAAACCTCCAACCCCTCGTCCCCCATGTGTGAGACAGCGCCCAGGTGGTCATCCGCCGAATAGATGCGCGGACGGGCCCAGCCCGGCTCGTCAGTAACCAGGCCCTCCACCGTCAGCGCGGCGGCGGCCTCCAGCCACACCTCCAGCACCTCGGACTCGGTATGCACGACCTCGATCGGGCACGACGCTCCCGCCGCGACGATCGCCTGCGCAGCCTGGGCGTCCGCCTCAACCCGCAGCACGCATGCGGGCGCCGGTGCTGAGCTGTCCACCGGGTCCGGCACCACGTCCTGCGCGGCAGCGTCGGCGGGCGTGGGGTCGGCCACGTCCGAGGTCCCGCAGCTGGCCAACAGCAATGCGCTGACGAGCAGACGCATCAGGCGCGCCGTCGTGACAGGATCGCCGCCGCTGCGAGCACCAGCAAGAGGACAGGCAGCCACGGGTGTGAACCAGGCACGCTGGAGCACCCACCGGTAGACGGTTCATCGATGGTCTCCGCCGGCGGAGGCTCGACCGTGTTCGTGTCCACAGCCGCAATCCCCGCATCGACCGCAGGCGCGTCAGGCTCGGCCTCCGCCGCAGCCGGCTCCGGCCCCGCGTCGGGCACGGGATCCGGCTCGACTACGACGAACAGGCACGTTCGGTCCGCCAGCCGGCACGTGTCGGTGGTCAGCGGATCCGCGTCATCGCAGTCCTCGTCCGCCTGGCACTCGCACGCCGCGTCATCCCACGAGCACTCGGCCGTGACCGCGTCGCACAGGTCAACCGTACAATCGAACCCATCGCCGCAGTCGACCGCTGCTGCATACACGCAGGCGTTGGCGGTCGCGTCGCAGCTGTCCACCGTACAGGCGTCAGCGTCATCACAGCCCCCGGGGCAGGCATCGACCACCGCGAGCTCCAGCGGCTCGGAGAACTCGCCGAACCACTCGGAGCCCTCCTGCAGCACGCGCCACTGAAAAGCGTAGGTCCCCGGGGTCGCGGGCGCCGTCAGCGTGGCGGGAATCAGGACCGTCTCGCCCGTCTCGAACCGCCCGGCAGGCAACGCCACACGCCCCGTCCCCCAGGTGCTGTTGTCCTGCGGGGACTGAGCGCCCAGTACGTGCGCCGTGCTGCTGCTCCACGCATGGGTCCCGACGTTGCGAAACGTGAACGTGGCACTGAAGGGCTGGCCGGCGGCCACCGTCAACGGCACCTGCTGCTGGACGAAGCGCGAGCGGTTGCCCGGGCGCGCCGCCACAGACAGGTCGCGCACCACACGCGAGATCCGCGCCTCTTCGATCAGTCCGTGGAAGCTGCCGTCCGTATTGGGGCACTTGGGGCGTGCACCGCCCGGACCGCCGATGGTCAGCGCATGTTTGGATCCGTCGAGCACAGCAGGCGGGTGGGACGCCTCACCGGCCAGCGCCCCGTCAACCCACAAGCGCATCGCGCCGGTCGCCCCGTCGTACGTGAAGCCGACATGGCTCCACTTGTCGATGGGCAGCGGCACCGGAACACCCGCCACCGAGCGCTCGACGCCGCCCGCAAGCACCCTCGCTTGCAGGATCTCGCCCTCCTCCAGGATGAGACTGTACGCCCCCGGTCCCAGCGGTCCCTTGGCCAGCAGCACGCGGTAGTTGTTGTTGCCGTCACAGTCGACCGCGCTCTGAGGTCGCAGCCACAGCTCGACGGTGATGGCGTTTACCGGGTTCAAGGTCTTCGAATGCGGCACCTTCAGCCGATCGCCGTCGCCCCCGAACACCAGCGCTTTGCCGAAGAGGCCGTTGTTGGCTTTGGGAAACACGGCGCCGTGCACCTCGGCGGTGTTGAAGTAGCCACCCGAGTCCGGAGAGTGGCCGAGATCCAGCTTTCCCGCCGTGTTGACCGACTCGTTCATGAGCCACACCCCGGCGTATTGCCCGTCCAGCGCGTCGTCGAACACCACATCGCCAAAGTTCGCCGTATTGGAGCCGAAAAACGGCCAGACATCCGCGCCGCTCGTCACCGGCAGCTGCGGAAAGCTCTTGGGTCCCGGCGAGCTGAAAAACAGGCGCACATGATCGTCCGTGGCCGGGTTGAGAGCGCCGTCGATATGCCCGATCCCCCAGTTGGTCGGGTATCCGATAACCGCGAGACCGCCGCGCCGCGGGCCACAGCCGGGTGGGTTCTCCGGCGACTTGCACGGCAGGTTGACGCTGGTGAAGATCAGCGCGTCTCCCTCGCCGAAAAGCCAGGGGTACGCGCCACGAAACTTCTCGCCGTCCTGGAACGGAGTGCCGTCCGCCGCCCTCAGTTGCTTTTCGGCCAGTGGGTATTTGCCCTTGGTCTTGGGATCCACATACAGGTGCGACAGGTTGTGCGGCCCGTCCCAGCTGACGGCGCACGCCTCGTCGCTGCTGGCATACATCAGGATGTCGATCTTGCCCTTGTTAGCCGGGTGGCCCTGCCAGATCATCAAGTGTCCGTCGCGCGTGACGGTGGGCTCTATCCCCCGAAAATCGGCGCCGTTGGACCCCGTGACCGGGATCATGCCGCCGATCCACTGGTGTTTATGCACGACCGCGCTGTCGGTGTCGGGCGACGCGATCCACACCTTGAGCTGCCGCCTGCGCAAGCCGTTGTACTGGTCCGCCTCGGCGTTGGAGTCGAAGACGTACAGGTCGTAGCAGGCAAACGGCCCGCCGGCCGCAGCCGCGCCGCCCTCGTCGCAGGCGTACGGGGTGCTGTCGGGGCTGGTCTCGCACATGGCCAGCGCGTTTTCACCGTTGGATGCGTCGCTGATCTGCACCGGCGGACTCAACGCCCCCGCGTTGAGATTCAACCCGTGGGGCACGTACGCGATCTTGCCCGGACGCAGCACCATGGCGTACCAGCCGTGCTGGTTGTTGTCCCCGCGCCGCGCGATGAACACCTTGCCGTCAAACGTGATGTTGTGCCCGTTGCCCGCCATGGGGCTGGCAGAGGCTTTTGAGCTGGACGTGGCGCCGGCGCTCGCCGCAACAAGCAGCACCAACAATGTCGGAAAGGCGACGCCCCCACACCTCAGCAAAGCCATCTCCCGGGAAGCCATCTATCGGAACCAGAACATGACGCCCGCGTCGTGCTCGTAGCCGTCGTATTGGCCGTTGGACTTGTTGTAATGCCCCACCGCCGGGCAGCTGCCGGGGCATTGGAAGCCGGTCACTGTGAGCTGAACGTTGCCGTGCGGGGTGTTCAGGGGCGTGCCGCCATACCCCTGGATGGCACCGTGGCTGCCTGAGCCACCGTTTGCCGTGCGCCGTGGCGTCGTGAAGTTGCGGTCGTGATAGTCGACGTAGCAGTCAGCCGAGCCCTGGTCCCAGTGGGCGATGACGCAGGACGCCTTCCAGTAGCCGGTGATGCCGCCGGTAGACCCGTTGCCGTCCCAGCGGTTGGAGTTGCTTTTGAATGCGCCGCCGGCGTTGGTTTTGGCCAGTGCGTTCCAGGCCTCGAACGGTAGGCGGGTCGTCGTGCCCGAGTTCGTGCCGGGCATCGGCGTGTTGGAGTACGTGCCCTGGTTGTCGACGCCGGATGTCTCGGCGCCGCCCGCCCAGTTGGTGCAGCAGTCGCCCTTGACCTGCTTGCCCAGCAGGGTCCAGCCGCCGCCGTCCGTCGACATGTCGCAGTACACCTGAAACGCGACGATACCGCCCACGCCGTCGGGATCGATGGTGTAGACGCCGTCGCCTGTCGATTTGCCGGCATCCAGCAACGCTTTGCAGCTGGCCAGGGTGGTCGGCGGAGGTGGGTCGTCGCCCTTAACCGTCACCGCGACCCAGGCGGCGCCGTCGCACACCTGCAGCGCGTCGTTGTAGCGCAGCGTGCCTTTTCGCGCAGCCGTGCACTCTCCGTCGTCGACGCCCACACGCACGCCGCCGGCCACGTCCAGCGCCGCCTGTGGCGTGGCCGTACCGACCCCGACCTGTCCGTTATCCGTGATGGCGCCGGCGACGAGCGCCGTACCGTTCCAGACGGGGACGGCGCCGGGTGTCTCCACGTCGACGGATGGATCGGCCTCGGCCAGCACCGGCGGGTCGCCGCAGGCCCAGGCCTCGCCACCCCACACCAGGGTCTGGCCGGTTGTGCAGCCGCTTTGCGCGAGCGCGCCAACAGAGACGCAGGCCGTGCACGATAACCCCAGCGCGCTTTGGGACAGCAGCGACATGGGCGTGGACCGAACACGCACTCGGGGCAGCGGCGGCTCCCCAAGCAGGGTCAGCTCCAGCCAGGCCTCCTCGCCCGCGGCAAAGACGGCGGCGCCGACGTTCTCCAGCGTCACCGAGAACAGCCCGTCGGACACGTCGATCTGCGCGGCCTGCGGATCGCCCGCCGGCCACAGCTTCACGCCGGCCGCCTCCTTGTCGAACAGTCGAAAGGTCAGCTCGTACGTCCCGTCGACTGGGACGCCCCCGGGGCCCTTGAGAACGCCCTGGACGGAGAGCTGTGGCGGCGGCCCCGCGATCGTCGCGGTGGCCAGAAGCGCGCTGAGCAGATGCATGCGGCGATGTTACCGAAGTTTATCGAAGGCAGCCGAAGAAACCGGAGATCGTCGCATCGTCTGTCCGCAACGGCTGCATGGTCAGCGTCAATGCCGGGGCATCCGCCACACCGCGCACCGTCACCCGTCCAGCGAGAATCGTGCCGCCCAGGACCGCATCGTAATCCAGCCTCTCTCGGACAGCGTCCACGAACAGATCGTTGACCGGGGTCCCGACCAGCGCGGAGAGCCGCCGTCGCGTCACCGTGGCCAGGGCCGGGTTGGCGTGTAGGATCACGCCGGCGAAGTCTGCGATGAACATGGCGTCGGTGGTGTGCTCAAAGACACACCGGAAGCGCGCCTCACTGGCCCTCAGCTCTACCAGCGCCCGCTCCTCTCGCGTCACATCGCGCGAGACCACCAACACGCTCTCTATCACCTGGGTGTCGGGGTCACGCTCCGCCACAAGCCGCGCCTCGTACAGCCGGCGGCCGTGCGGGGTTTCGTAGTCGAACGTCATCCGCCCCTCGCGTCCGGTGCGAAAAACCTCGTTGATATGCGTCTCCCAAAATAGGATCTGGTCGGGCGGATACCCCATCTCCGTCAACGTACGACCGATAAAGGCCTCCTGGGGCAGCCCGGTCACCTCGGCCGCGCGTGGGTTCACGTACGTCTGACGCATATCCCGGTCAAACCTGTCGATCACGTCGGGGTAGTTCGCCAGAACCGAACGAAGAGAGTCGCACTCGTCAGCGGATGTAGCTTGAGAAGGCATGGCGGCTGGATATCCGAACGCGGCCGTGCCCGCATCCGTCTTTTGCACTGTACGTCAGGGGCGGCGGCGTCTCGGCGGCGGCGCCAGCGGGCGGTACGTGATCGCGCTGGAGGTCTGAATTGCAAAGACGGCGAACTTGTCGGTGACGTGGTCCGGCTGAATCAACGGATGAACGCGCACCTGCTCGGGCATGGAGCGGCCCTGCTCGTCGACGACGTCTTTATAGACCCATTGGGATTTTGCGAGGCGAAGCTCGGTGGCCTTGGTGCCTTCGGGCAGGCCGACGATGGGTACGCGCAAGAAGACGGGGACGGGCAGCCCGCCGCGAGCCCGAATGCGAATGTCGGTGCCGACGTGGGTGTAGCCCCTGGCCAGGTGCGGCATCTCTTCGGGGGGCGCGGGTGCGATTGAGATCTTGACGATGGAGCGAACGGCACCGGCCTTGATGACCACGGCAGTACCGCCCGGGACGGTCATGATGGTGCCCAGCGGGCCGACTGTCTCATCGATGCTGAGCTCGATTCGCTGGGCTTGCGCTGGGGACGCAGGCAGACCGAGCGCAATGGTGGCGATCGAGACGACGACAATGATGTGTGGCACCCCGGAAGCGTACCACGAGTTGACACGATTCAGGCCCGCTTGCGACCGACCACCTTGATGCTGGCGACTTTGCCGGCAGCGGCGTTGGCAGCCATGTCCAGCAGCGCAGCGTCCAGCTTCAAGCCGCCGGCCTCGCCCTGGACCAGGCCCTTGAGCTGGGTCGCGTCGTAGACCAGGCGATGCTCAACCTGGACGTCGTCGAAGCCGGCGGCGCGCAGTCCCTCGAGATACTCGGCCTCGGAGATGGCGCCGCCCACACACGCCGAATAGGCCTCGGCGCTCTGGCGCAGCCACTGGGGCAGGTCGTCGACAACGATGTCGCTGATGCTGAAGCGGCCGCCGGGGGCCAACACGCGGTCGATTTCGGCAAAGACCGCCTGCTTGTCGGGCGAGAGGTTGATCACGCAGTTGGAGATCACCCAATCGGCGCTGTCGTCTTCGACGGGCAGGGCCTCGATGATCCCCTTGCGGATCTCGATGTTGTCGCAACCTGCGCGGGCGGCGGCGTCACGGGCCGCGTCGATCATGGCGTCGGTCATGTCGACACCGATTACACGGCCCTGGGAGCCCACTTTTTCCGATGCCGTCAGCAAATCGAAGCCTGCGCCCGAGCCGAGATCGATCACGGTCTGACCCGGCTGCACGCCGGCAAAAGCCAGGGGGCTGCCGCAGCCGAACGAGGCGACCTGGCCCTCGGGAGCGGCCTCGATTGCGGCGGCGTAGGTTTCGGAGACTGACTGGCGAATTGAGTCATGGGTCTGGGTCATGGTTGAAGCTCCTCATCTAATTGCAGGTTTGCGGGCGCGAGGACACCACCAGCGGCGGCGCAGGCGTCCAGTTGGTCCGCCAGCTGGCGGAAGAGAGTGGAGAGGCAGCTGACGTCCAGCGTGTACTGGACCTCGCGACCTACTTTTGTGGCGCGAACGACGCCGGCGGACCGAAGCAGGGCCAGGTGGCGCGACGTGCCCGATAGGTGAACGCCGCAGCACGTGCCCAGCTCGGTAACGCGCAGGGGGGTGCTGGTCGTGGCGAGCTGGCCGACCAACAGCAGGCGGCGGGGGTCAGACAGCGCTTTGAACACGTCCGCCAGGCGCTTGAAGTTGCCGGTGTTGAGCGGTTGTGAGTCGGTCATGAGCCAAACATTATTATATTTGCGCAAACGTGCAAGTGTTTAATTTGCGGCGCTGCGTGGAGTAGACTCGGCGACCGAAAAACGCCGGAGGGCACATGAAGACGTCAAATGGGTTGCTGTGCGCGTTTGCGCTGCTGATCGCGCTGCCTGCCAGCGCACAGATCAACACCGAGAAGCTGCGCGGATCGGCCGAGCCCGGGTTTCACGGCTGGATAGACGGGTCGCTACAGTATCGCAGCGGCAACGCCCCGCGCGTCGTGGTGAGCAGCGGCGCTCGGCTGGAGTACGTCACCGACGAGGTGCACACGACCTTTGTTCAGGGCGCCTTCAACTATGGGCAAAAAGGTGAAGAGGGCGACGCGTATCTCAACAAGGGCTTCGGCCACGCGCGCTGGACGGCCATGTGGCACCCACGCGTGGGCACAGAGGTGTTCACCCAGCTGCAGTTTGACCAGTTTCTGCGCTTGAGCCTGCGAGTCCTGGGCGGCGCGGGCGTGCGCGGCGAGGTGCTCAAGACCGACCCGTTCTCGATGATCATGGGCGCCGGATACATGATCGAGCGCGAGGACCTGGACATCGACGAGACCAACAGCCACCCGGCCGAGACGCTGAACCATCGGCTGACCAGCTACCTGTTGCTGCGCTTGCACCTGACGGAGCACTTCTCGCTGATCAGCACGACGTATTTTCAGCCACGGCTGGATGAGTTCAGCGACTACCGCCTGCTGGAGGAGGCCGGGCTGGAGGTGAGCCTGGTGAAGCACCTGTCGCTGGTCGCCGCGTTCACGATGGCCCACGACGCGGATCCGCCGGACGGGGTCGAGAAGACGGACATCGTCATCGCGCCCAAACTCAAGGTCCACTGGTAGGGTATGCTCTGTCGCGTGACCACCTTCAGAATCGTCGCCGTGCTCGCGCTCATGTGCGCGGCATGCAGCTCGGATGATCCGCCGCCGCCGACCACGACCACGTGCGCGGGCAACACGGACTGCGCCAACAACGAGATCTGTGTGGGTCCGGACGGCAAGGCGTGTGCGGGAGTCGACTGCGCATGCAAGGTCATCGACACGCCCGACACCGGGGAGCCGGAGCCGGACTGCGAGACGACGGTGTGCGTGCACGGCAACGTCGAGCCCTGCTTCAACGACTGCCACCGGGGCACGCGGACGTGCGACTGCAACGTGTGGGGCCCGTGCGAAGGGCCCAAGCTGACCGAGGAGGTCTGCGACGACGCCGTAGACAACGACTGCAACGGCAAGACGGACGAGCCGCCCTGCCCTCAGCCGGAGGATCCGCCGCCCGTCGTCACACCGTGCAAGCCCCTGGAGACCGAGGAGGTCCCGTGCGGCAACTGTGGGGTTCAGAACCGGGTGTGCAGCAAGGACGGACAGTGGGGTGACCTGGGCCCCTGCCTGGGCGAGGGACCGTGCGCGCCCAATGAGCCCGAGGAAGAGACCTGCGACAACTGTGGCAAGCGAACCCGAATCTGCACGGCGGAGTGCGTGTGGAGCGAGTGGACGGTCTGCGGGGACGTCGGCGAGTGCAAGCCCGGCGCCGAGGAGCTCGCGGGCTGCGAAGACCTGTGCGGCAGCCGAACCCGCGTGTGCGACGAGAAGTGCGCTTGGGGCGAATACGGCGAGTGCGATGAAGAGGCGGGCTGCGCGCCCGGAGCGCCCCAGGAGAAGGACTGCGGCATGTGCGGCAAGGAGACCGCGATCTGCGACGACGCCTGCCAGTGGGGCGACTTCTCAGAGTGCGTGGAGCCCGAAGACGCCGAGTGCACGGCGGACACGGTGGAGGAGAAAGACTGCGGCGGGTGCGGCACCCAGGAGCGCACTTGCAGCGAGACGTGCGGCTGGGGCGAGTGGACTGAGTGCACCGGCGACGGCGAGTGCGCGCCGGGCGACACCGAAGAGCAGCCGTGTGGTGTGGAGACCGACAAGGGCGAGTGCGAGTACGGTACGCAGACGCGCACGTGCGACGGCGAGTGTGGCTGGAGCGAGTGGGGCACCTGCCTGGGCGCACAGCCGCCGCAAGCCGAGATCTGCGGCAATGAGCTGGACGAGGACTGCGATGGGGTGGCGCTGAAGGAGCCCGACATCCACGAGCCCAACAACAGCTGCGGCGCCTGCACGTACCTGGGGACGGATCCCAACGAGTCGGTGAGTCCCAGCTTCGACTCGGAAGACGACACCGTCGACTACTTCTGCTTTGACGGAGACGACACCGCCAACCCGCTGGAGAACATCATCGTGGAGTTGAGCCTGCAGGCCGGCGGTGTCGACGCGGACATCTACCTGTACAAGGGTGAGGCCGACTGCGAGGCGGGGGCGTCCACGGCGGCGGCAGCCGGCGCCTTTGAAGACAAAACGATTCACTGGGATGAGAACTTTCTCAGTGACGACGATGCGTTCTGGATCGTCGAGGTGCGCAACTACGGCTCATCGGGCTGCGGCAACACCTACGAGCTGCTGATCAACGGGTTGAACTGAGCGCCTGCTCCAAGTCGGCGCGCAGCACCTCATAATCCTCGACCCCAATCGCCAGCCTGAGCAGCGATCCGTCCACGCCGCTGGCAGCCCGCTCAGCCTCTGACAACCCGATGTGGGACACACCCGCGGGCCAACTGACCAGCGACCGCACGCCGCCCAGGCTGGGTGCGTGTTCGAAATGCCGCAGACGATCAGCGACCGCCTGCGCCGCCTCGGATCCGCCCGTCACCTCAAACGAGACGACGCCGCCGAAGCCGCTCATCAGACGCGTCGCCACCGCATGGTCCGGATGGTCGGGCAGCGTCGGGTAGTGGGCGCGCTGCACGGCCGGATGCTCGTGCAGCCAGACCGCCAGCCGGGAGGTCGTCTCGCACTGGCGGCGCACGCGCAAGTCCAGGGTCTCCAACCCGCGCCACAGACGGTAAGCGCCCGAGGGATCCAGCACTGCGCCCAGCAGCTTGCGCAGGGTCCAGACCTCGTCCATCAGTGGGCCGCTGCCCGCCACAACTCCGGCGATGACGTCATGGTGCCCCGCCAGGTATTTGGTGGCGGAGTGCAGAACCAGATCCGCGCCGTGCTCAAGGGCGCGGAAACACACCGGCGTGGCGAACGTCGCGTCCACCACGATCACAGCGTCGGACGGGGCGGCGGCGCGGATCGCAGGCAGATCCGCCACCCGGTTTGTCGGGTTGGCCGGCAGCTCCAGGTAGATGGTCGCCTTGTCCGGCAAGCGCGCCGCGGCCGCAGGCAGGTCGGACACGGTCGCGCGCTCAACGCTCACGCCAAACCGCTGCAAAACATGACCGCACAGCTCGTGCGTACCGCCGTAAACCGGGGTCTGGACCAGCGCGGGTCCGCCGCGCCGCGTGGCCGCCAGCAGCGCCATGGAGACAGCGCCCATGCCGGAGCCCGCGACGTACGCGCACTCGGCGCCCTCCAGCCCGGCGATCCGCTCTTCGACCGCCTGCAGTGTCGGGTTGGACCAGCGCGTGTACAGGTGCGGGGTGCGCTCGGCGGCCGCGCGGGCCTCCTCGGCGACGTTTTCAAACGCAAACGTGCTGGACAGCACGAGCGGGGGGACGACCGGGCGGGATCCGTTGCTCATGCGCCCGACCGTACCACTGCGCGTCACGACGGTGTAACGTCAGCGGTCATGACTCGATTCGGCTCAGACCCGGAAGAGGGGCGGCGGTGGGACGGGCAGAAAAACCGCACTCGACGCGGCATTAAGGGCTTTTGGGACCGCATGGCCGGTGGCGCGGGGCGGCGGGCGGCGCCCACGACCGGCCGCGGCGTTAAGGCGTGGTCGGGGCGGCACCGAGGCTGCACGATCCGCGTGGAGAGCCGTCGCGCGCGGTCCAGCGGACTGGCGACGTACTCGTGGACGCTACAGGTGAACAACGACCACATGCCCGAGGGGCTGCAAATCAGCATGGAGTCGGGGATGTCCGCACTGACGAAGGTATTCACGGGCGAGGACGTGCGCACTGGGGACTCCGGCTTCGACGACGAGCTGTTGATCAACGGGCCGGTGGAGACCGTGCTGGCGCTGCTGACGCCCCAGGTGCGCGGCCGCCTGCGCAAGTGGGCCAAGGCCGGGGCGGTCTTTCGGAGCCGCAGCGTGACGCACTCGCTGGAGACCAACGTGTCGGAGCCCGTGCAGGTGCTGGATGCGGTGCGGGGTCTCACGTCGCTGTGTGCGTCACTGCGCATCACGGACCTGGACGTCCCCAGGCGACTGCGCCGCAATGCGCTGTCCGACCCGCATGCGGGTGTACGACTGGCCAATCTGGAGCTCCTTGCGTGGAAGTTTCCCGAGGCGCTGGAGACCGCGCTGCCGAAGCTGGTGAACGACGCCGACCCGCACGTGCGCGTCGAAGCGGCGATCCGCCTAGGCGCAAACGGGCTGGAGGCGCTGGCGGCGCTGTGCTGTCGCGAGTCGGACGCCGACGTACTGGATCAGGCGGCAGTCGCGCTGCTGGAGCATGCTGATGCGGAGGCGCTGCAGCCGCTCTTGAATGAGCGCGGCGTGCTGGCGGTGCTTGGCCACGCAAGCGCTGCGACGGCCGCGGGGCTGATCGAGCTGCTGGGTGAGATCGGCACGCATGCGGCCGTGCCGGTGCTGGTGACCGCGCGCGATCGTCTGTTCGGCAACCGCGCGGTCAAAGCCGCATCAGCCGCGGCAATCGAGCAGATCCTCAAGCGGGAGGGCGCCACGCCGGATGGTCGCCTCTCGCTTCTTGAAGGCGCCGGTCACGGAGATCTGTCTTTACCCGATTAGCGCTTTGGCGGTGTGTACTTCGGGCAGGTCTTCTGGACCTTGCCGCTGAAGCAGACCCGTGCGCGGTTCTTCTCGCAGAACACGCCGGTCACGCCTTTGACCTGATACATCGTCTTCCAGTTGCGGAAGTTCCACTTGGGCTTTTTGGCCTTGGTCGCGGCGGCGCGCTGGGCGCGGCGATAGTCGACGACGCGCTTGGCCAGCGCCGGACCGACGGAGGCCAGGGTCTGCAGCTGCTTGGCGGTGGCGCTTTCGACGTCTACGCAGGTCTGAGCCGACGCTGGAGCCGCCGTCAAGAGCAGGGCCGCAGCACACAAAAAGAGGGTGGTCGCTTTCATGGCGGGCGATCCTATCACTGCGATCCGGTGCAGGCGAGCGACACACTGGAGTCGCTGAAAGGCACGCACTCGCCCTCTGAGCACTCGCCCGATGCGCAGCCGGCTGAGCTGGTGCAGGCGCCTCCGACGAGCACGGTCTCCACGCAGGCGCCACCGCTGCACACGCTTTTGTACGGGCATTTGCGATCCTGGTCACACAGGGCGCCCACGGTGACCCACTCGTCGCCGGCGCACAGGCCGTCAGTGCCGCACGCGGCCCCCAGAATGCAGGGAATGGTGCCGTCGCAAACCTCGCCGACGCCCGGCCGCGGCACGCAGATCCCGTCACGGCACGCGTCGCTGGGACCACACCGCACGCCCGGCTCACAGGCGCCGCCGGTCGGGACGGCAAGCTCGCACGTACCGCAGAAGTCCAGGCCCAGGACACACGCGGTCCCCTCGACACACACGAAGCTCTCGATCCCCGGACCACAAGCCCCGCCCTGGACCTGCTGCCCCTGCCAGACGTCCCTGCACGGGCCGTCCAGGTCGAAGATCTGCTGGTCGCACTCAACGGTGGCCAGATGCGCCTGACAGGCGTCCATCGCCGCCCGGCTGAGCGTCAGCAACCCGGCCTCCGCCAGCGCAACGTACGTGGGCTCGAAGCGGGCGTTGCACGCCTCCACAAAAGTGACCTCACAGGCCGCGACGTCCGGGACCGCCATGCGCCCGCAGCGCAGGTAGAAGTCGCAGAAGACCGCCACGCCAAGCTCGCAGTATTGAGTGGGGTCCAGCACCTCGGGCAGTGGCGCAGCGGTATCGGGGACATCCGGCGTCGCCACGACATCGGGCACAGCGGGCACGTCCGATTGGTCCTGGACATCAGACGCGTTGTGGGATGCCGGCGTCGCGGAACAGCCGGCCGCCAGGCACAGGATCACAAGTAAAGCCCTCAACACCGGCAAACTAATACCGCGCTCAGAAGGCGATGCCCAGCCCGGCGTGCGCCGACGGCGCGTACACGTCGACAAGCGTGGTCTCCCGGCTGCGACTGATGAAGAGCGGCACCGTGCCCGACACAAAGACGTCAAAGCGCCAGTCGCTGGCGCGAAACAGCTCCACACCCATGCGGGCGCCGAGCACAAAGCCCCACTCGGTCATGCCGTGGTCGCCCTGCTCCGCCGTGTGCCCGGCATAACGCAGCACCGACACGCCGCCGGATGCACCCATGTAGAAGGACGTACGTCCTTTGGGCGAGGCAAACCAGGCGAAGCCAGGCTCCAGCAGTACCAGCAGGGTCGTCTTGGGACGCTCGGCCAGGTCCGACTCGCTCAGCAGAAACGAGACAGCCGCACGCGCTCCCACCGAGAAGGCGCCCAGCCCGCGCCGCAAGTTCATGGCAAGACCCGGCAGATAATCCACCCCGCCCTCGCCGCGGATCACGGTCTGAAACGCCTCGATGCCCCACAACATCGTGCCCATGCGCAGCGATGACTCGGTCTTGCTGAGGGCATCCAAATACGCCGCCGCGTCCTGGGCCAGCGAGTGCGGGTCGCTGTCGAGCACCTTGCTGACCAGCGACGTGATCGCGTCCTCCAGGTCGCCGCGCTTCTTCACCGCCACGCGCGCCGGCACCTGACCCGACAGAAAGCCCGTGATGTAGCCGGTGCGAGCGGTGCGTATGTACTCCACCGACAGTGTTGTGGCGCACGCGTCATCCACCGGATGATGCCCCGGGTGGCGCCGCACCTCGTGCACCAGCAGCCGCTCGTACGGCTGCGGATCCGACACCGCCTTGGACGTAAACCGCACGCAGACCGGCACACTGGCCGCCGCCTGCAGCGCACATCCGAGCACGGCGCCCATTACAAAAAAGCGCATCTCAGAACATGATCCCGGCCATGAGCGACGCGCCCGGAATCCACGCCTTGACCGACGAGAAGTCGTTCTCCGACGTGAAGTACCAGGCGGGCAGGTTCAGCTCCATCTGCACATACGGACGCACTCGGCTTGTCCGCAGAAACTCGTAGCCGAAGAGCCCCACAACGGTGAGCCCGGCACCGAAGAGCCGGTCGTTGTCGCGCTGGCCGTCTTCGGGCTGCACCGGCTTGATCACGCTGTAGACGCTCATCTCGAACAGCCCGCCCGCGCCCGCATAAAACGCGTTAACCGCGCGCGGATTGAGGTACCAGAGAAAGGACAGCCCCAGGTCGATGTCCACGTCGTGGTCCACATGCCCGCCGCCCTTGTTGTTGATCGTCGCCTTGTGGCCGGTGCCTATCCCGACACGCGCAAACGCATCCAGACCCCAGGACGGATAGGAGCCCCTGTACCCCAGCTGCAGGTTGACGTGGTTCAGCGGTCGCGGCTTGGTCACCGCCGGGTCGGTCTTGTTCTCCGCCGTCGGGATGCCGTTGCCGATCGGGACCTTGAGTGTGGAGCCCACCGACGCGACAAAGTGGCTGGCTCCGCGGATGGTCTCGATGTCCTGGATCGAGTCCGCCTTCAGCACGTTGAGCCGGTGCACCGTGTCCTCTACGCGCTTGTCGTACAGCAGCGCGGTCACCAGTCGCTCGGCCAACCGCGGCAGCTCCCGATACGTGACCAGGTCCACCTTCTCCTCGGCCTGGTAGCCGGTGTAGCGGCCGAACGCCGTCCACCCGCGCGTCAGCGGATACAGCTCTACCGTCAGCTTGTGCTGGCACTTGTCCGTGACCGACACGAAGCCCCGCTCATGGGTGACGTAGTGCTCGATCAAGCGCTTGAGAAACACGCGCGGCGGAAACGGATACGGACGCCGCTTGGACGTCCGCACCGCCGGGGGCACAGCCTCGGGGGGCGTCTTCTGCGCAGCCTCCTTCTCAGGCTCGTCCTCTTTGTGCGTACGAATTTGCACATCGACACAGACCCGCACGTCCGACGCTTGTGCCGTCACGGGGGGCAGAACCCCACTCAGCACACCGATCACCACGGCAATACGCTTCATCTTTCCCTCTCCCCTTACAACGCGCCCCAATTGATGACTCAGTGGTCAGCAATTGACGTGCCATGTTCGGTTTAGAAGGGGTGGAGACGGCTCTCGAGAAGTTGCAGTACATCAGCATCGGAGCGCTCCGGTGCGCCCGGCAGCCGTACGAAGCGGCGGGCCAGCCAGTCCTTGCGGCCCAGCATCAGGTACAGCCACACCTGAAAGAAGTCGATGCCGTCGAACACGATAGCGTCCTGCTTGCCGTACAGCTCGCGGTTGGCGTCGAACTCAGTGGCCATCTCGGTGTAGTGCAGCGACGGCTTGCGGTGGTGCACGATGTGGTAGCCGTCGTTGAAGCAGCGCCGGTTGTAGCGCGAGTTGATGCACGTGATGCTGCTCTTGAAGTCGTTGTCGGGCTCGTCCTGGTCGACAAACGCGTGCTGGCCCCAGTTGCCGGCCATCATCAGCATGCGGATGCCGACCAGCGGCCCGAGAAACACCACCAGCGTGGCGCGCCAGTGCAGCGTCATCAGCAGCGCGATGACGGCAAAGGCGGTCAGCTCCCCGATCAGCGTGCGCTTGACCAGCTTCTTGTTGCCCTTGCGGTGGTGGTAGGCCGCGAGCTCCCAGACCCCGAACGCCAGAAAGCGGCCGAAGTACCGCAGCCAATGGCTGACCTTGTCGCGCCGGTATTTCATCGTGGAGCTCAGGTCGTTGGCCAGATTGCCTTCAGCGTGGTGCATGCCCATGTGGTGACTGAAATAGGTCTCGGGCGTCTGCCCGAAAAACGGCCCCAGCACCCACGGGATGTAGTGCTTGAGCCACTTGTGCTTCTTCTTGAAGAGCGGTCGGTGAGACACGCAGTGCAGCATCAGCGTAAAGCGGTCGAGAAAAACAAACGCCCAGACCAGCAGATACACGATGGCGACCGGCCAGGAGAACTGCCAATACAGCCACCCCGCCGCGATGATCAGCGATGAGCACTGCAGCGCCAGATGAACGAACGGGAGGTCCCGCGGGTCGTTCAGCAGTGCGCTCAGCCGGCTGTTGAGGGCCTCCATAGGGCGGCAAAGTACCGCGTCTGGTGTGCTTGTAAAGAGGTGTCGGCGGGTGGACGGTCAGACCATCTCGCGCGGCCAGCGGCGCGGTCCGGCCAGCTCTCCGGCTCGGGTGTCGCGATAGCCGGTCACGATGTGGCCAAGCACGCGGAACAGCAGCAGCTGCTCCTCTTCTCGAGTGTGGTCCACTTTAGCGCCGACCTGCATGCGGCGACCGATGGCGGCGACGTGAATCGCCAGCACATCCGCAGCGCTCGCCTGGGCACCGACCAGCCGCCGGACCAGCTCGCGCAGAGCACCCGTGTAGGACGCGCTCTCCTCGCGCTCGGCCTCGTCCAGCGCCAGCAGGACGGAGTACATGTCGACCAGCCCACAGAACACGCGCGGCAGCCGCTTCTCCAGCGGTGAGTCGGTGTCGCCGAGCTGAATGGACTGGATGACCTTGCTCCATTTGGCAAACCGCAGACTGACCGCGTTGTGCACGGTCTGGCGCTCCACGGCGTGGCTCAACACACGATGCAGCAGGCGGCAGTCGATGTCGTCCTTGCTCAGGTAGTCCTGGGCGCCCATGCGGACGGCCTCCAGACCCGACTCGTGGTCGCCGGCGCCCGTCAGTACGATGACTGCGGTGCGCGGCACGAGGTCCACGACCGTCTCCAGAGTCTTCAGCGCTCGGGAGTCCGGCAGGTTGAGATCCAACAGCACGACGTCATGCCGGCCCTCGGCCAGCACGTCACGGGCGTCAGCCAGGCAGCCGCACCAATCGACTTGAAACTCGGGCTCGATGCTGCGTCGCAGATACCGGGAGACCATGATGCGATCGAGGTCGGCATCCTCAACGAGGAGTACGCGGATTCGTGTAGTTGACAATATCGACTCCGGATATGAGTGGCTGAGCTACCCGATCCAATCGGTCCGTAATCCGGTTTTCTAAAGGAAGGTGGCGCTTGTCAGAACTTTCTGAAATCCCGTGCGTTCCGATGAGCCATGACGCCACTACTCACCATGCTCAAGGCCGCCCGCCCGCCGCGCGAGCCTTTCGTTGACGCCCGCTGGTACCGGGATCGCTTCGGTCGCATGGAGCTGCATCTGGTAGCCGGCGGCCGCGACATCCAGGCACTGGACAGCCTGGTCAGCACGGCCTTCACGCGACGCGCCGCCGCCCTGGACCGTTTGATGGGCTTCAGCGGCCGCATCTGCATCGCCATTCTGCCGCGGCTGACCCCCGACACCCCCGAGTCCCGCCGCTTTCGCATGCAGCTGCAGCGCCGCCTTCGCGAAGAGATCGCAGACGCCGAGCTCCGCCTGAACGTTCGCGTCGAGTACGAGCGCTGCGCCTGACAGCCGTCGGTTGTCTCCCCCCGTTCTTAAATGATACGAAGCGCCCATGCGCGCGCTTGTAATCTGTCTTCTCTCGCTGGGCTTCATCACCCAGGCCTCCGCCGACGACAGCTGGTTCGCCCGCGAAAACCGGGTGGCGGTGGTCTTCAACTTCAACTACGCCACCGCGGATCTGAGCGCCTTCGACGGCTACGCAACCACCGTCAATGGAGAGTTCAAGCGACAAGGCTTCCCGCCCACCGGCTATGAGGCGCCGTCGTCCGTGCTCGGCGCCGAGCTCGCGATTCGCTACTACGCCCCCTACTACGTCTACGCGCAGGTGGGCGGCAGCGGCGTGCTGGCCTCCGGCGAGTACAAGGCGACGCCAGACAAGCTCGAGTATTGGAACGTGGGCGTGGAGGTCCCGATCATCATCGGCGGCCACTACCCCGTGCACGACCGCATCCATCTGCACGCCGGGCTGGGCCCGTCCATCATGGCGTTTTCAGGCAGCTATTGGGACAGCCTGGGCGGCCTCCCGGACTTCGAGGGCGACGTCTCCGTGGGCATGCAGGCGCGGCTGGGCGCCGAGTTCTACGCAACCAGCTCGCTGGCCTTCGGTTTGGAGTTCATGTACCGCCTGGCCAAGTCGGACATGACGCTCAGCAAGGGCACGGCCGTGCGGATCAACGGCGAGGACATCACCGGCTACGAGGTCGACTTCAGCGGCGTCGGCCTGACCATCGGCTTCCGCCTGGTCATCTAACACTTCACCTTGAGCATCTTCGGGTCATAGAGCGGCCCGAAGTGCAGGGTTGCCGGCACGCGTCGAGTCGCCACGTCCAGCTCGTAGGCGCCCGCCCTGAGCCACGACTTCTTTACGCCACCGGCGTTTCGCACATAGCCGTAGCCGATCGACGCGCCCACGGTGTGACCGAAGCCGCCGCTGGTCAGCCAGCCCACGCGCTCGCCGTCGCGATAGATGGTCTCGCGGCCCAGCAGCACGATGTCGGGGTCGGAGACCGTAAAGCAGGCCAGACGCTTCTTCAGACCCTCCTGCTTCTGCCGCTCCAGCGCCTCGCGACCGATGAACGGCTGGTCCGTCTTCAGCTTGGCGGCCCAACCCAGTCCGGCCTCCAGCGGCGTGTGGTCCGGACCGATATCCGAGCCCCAGGCGCGGTAGCCCTTCTCCAACCGCAGGCTCTCGATGGCCCGATAACCGGCGTCGATCAAGCCGTGCTGCTCGCCTGCTAGCTTCAGCGCCTCGTACACCGTCGCGACCAGCTCCACCGGCACATGCAGCTCCCACCCCAGCTCGCCCACGTAGGTCACACGCAGCGCGCGAACCGGCGCACCGGCGACTCCTATGGACCGCACGCGGCCAAACCCAAACGCCTGGTCTGAGACGTCGTCGACGGTCACCGCACTCAGCACGTCCCGCGCGCGCGGACCCATCAGCGCCAAGACGGCGTACCCGGACGTCACGTCGACAAGCTGCGCGTTCATCCCGGCGGGCGTGTTGCGCTTGATCCAATGATAATCGTGGGTGGCAAAGCCCGTCCCGGTGACGATGTAGAAGCGGTCGTCGGCCAGACGCGCCACGGTCAGATCGCACTGAATGCCGCCGCGGGTGTTCAACAGCTGCGTATACGTCAGGCTGCCGGGCGGCTTGCTCACATCGCCGGCGCACACATAGCTCAGCGCCGCCTCAGCGTCGGGGCCGACCATCTCGAACTTGGCAAAAGAGGTCTGGTCAAACAAACCCACCGCCTCCCGCACCGCCCGGTGCTCCGCGCCGACATGCTCGAACCAGTTCTGGCGGCCGAAGCTGTATTCGTCCCGCGCATCGACGCCCGGCGGCGCGAACCAGTTGGGCCGCTCCCAGCCCAGCTTCTCTCCAAAGCACGCGCCGGCGCCCTTCAAGGTGTCGTAGAGCGGAGATCGGCGCAGGGGCCGGCCGCTGGTGTGCTCCTCGTGGGGCCAGCCGATCGTGTAGTGCTTGCCGTACAGCTCCATCGTGCGCGTGCGCACCCATGAGACGTCGCTGTGGTGCGGCCCGAAGCGGCGGATGTCGACCGGCCACAGGTCGTACGGAGGCTCGCCGCCGATGATCCACTCCGCCAGCGCTTTGCCCGCGCCACCGCCGGCCGCGATGCCGAACGCGTTGAAGCCGGTGCCCACAAAGTAGTTCACGACCTCGGGCGCCTCACCCAGGATGAACATCCCGTCGGGCGTAAAGCTCTCCGGCCCGTTGATGAGCTGTTTGACCCCGGCCGTCTCCAGCGCCGGCACCCGCGGGATCGCGAGCTCGGCCAGCTGCTGAAAGTGGTCAAAGTTCTCGGGCAGCAGCTTGAAGATGAAGTCCTCAGGCACCTTGCCGCCGGTCGCCCAGGCGATGGGATCCGGCTCGTAGCCGCCCATAATGAGCCCGCCGACCTCCTCTTTGTAGTAGGTCAGCCGGTCGGGATCGCGCAGCGTGGGCAAGTCGCGCGTGACGCCTGCGATCTCCTCGGTCACGATGAACTGGTGCTCGACGGACACCAGCGGGATGCGGACGCCCGCCATGTCGCCGAACTGGCGAGCCCACTGCCCGCAGCAGTTGACCAGTACCTCACAGGTCACCCGCCCCTGCGCGGTCTCAACCCCGCGCACGCGGCCACCGGTGACGTCCACGCCCGTCACCGGGCAGCCCTGCACGATCGTAGCGCCGTGCAGGCGCGCGCCCTTCGCCAGCGCCATGGTCACGTCGGACGGACTGGCCGAGCCGTCCGTGGGCAGAAACGCGGCGCCGACGACGTCCGACACGTCCATGATCGGCCACATGTCCTGCGCCTCTTTGGCCGACAGCAGATGCATCTCCAGCCCAAAGCTGTGCGCCGTCGTCGCCTGGCGCCGCAGCTCGATCATCCGCTGCTCGTTGCACGCCAGCCGCAGCCCGCCGCACATCTTCCAGCCTGTGGCCTGCCCCGTCTCGGCTTCGATGGAGTCGTAGAGCGCGACGGAGTCCCCCAGCAGCTCTGTGATGCGCGCCGCCGACCGCAGCTGACCGACCAGCCCCGCCGCGTGAAACGTGCTGCCGCAGGTCAGCTGGCCGCGCTCCAGCAGAAGCACGTCCTTCCAGCCGGCCTTGGCCAGATGATAGGCGGTGGAGCAGCCCATGATGCCGCCCCCGACGATGACCACGCGGGCGTGAGTGGGTAGCGTTGCCATCGGATTCAGGGCTCCTTCTGTGCGTAGAAGTCGTCGACGTCCATATACTCGATGCCCACGCGCTGAGCGAGCGTGCGGTCCGTGCGGCTGCCGCCGACCAGCAGACAGCGGGCCGGGTCCAGTGCATAGGCGCGCAAAAAGACCAGGATCAGCCCCGGCAGCGGCGCCCGGCACCAGCAGATGGGCGGACCCGCCGGGTGCGGACACCAGGCAAACTCGATATCCAACCCAAGCTCGCCGGCCCGGGCCTGCAGCGTGGCTCGGACCTCGTCGTCCGTCACCCGTTCGGCCGATACCTCGGGCTGCCACGACCACGCCAGCAGCCGGTAGCCGTCGGCCGCGTACCGCGCGATGACGGCCGCGTCAGCCCGCTCGTCCAGCGCTTTGTCCGCCTGCAGGATCAGCGCGCGGTTCTGCGCATCCGGCGAGGTCGGGCGGCGCTCAAACGGCCTCAGGTCGACGGCCGAGAACCCCTCGTCCGCCTGGGGCGCCTCAAAAAACCGCTCGTAGCGAAACTGGGCGTTGGGCGCAAACGCGCTGGGATCGGTCTTGGCCAGCCGCTTCAGCTCCTCGGGATCCGGCAGCTGATCGTAGCGCTCGATCAGCCGCAGAACGGCGTTTTGCTGAGCCTGGGGCAGCGGCGTCTCCATCCAGACGCAGCGCACAGGAACACCGTGACGCCAGGCGACGTCCACCACCCGCCCGCGCGCCACCCGCGTGCCGTACGTGTTGTCCATAACCCAGCGTCGCTCACCGGCCGCCAGCGCCCGATCCAGTTTCGGCAGCAGGCCTGCCAGGGTGCCGCCCGCGAGGTCCCGGTTCAGCCGCCCGTAGCCTCGCTCGGTCCAGGCGGTCACGGCGGTGCTCTTGCCGGCGCCTTGAATGCCCATCAACAACACGACCTCGCCGTCCGCGTCCGGCCTCGGAGCGCGCTGGTCCAGAGGCGCCCGCAGACGCGCACCGGACACAAAGGCGGCGTCCAGCTCCGCCCGCTCGTCAGCGGTCAGCGTCAGCACATCCGGAGCAGCCGCCGCCGTCGCGATCCGGGTCGCGCCCGGGATGGGCACGACAAGCGGATGAAGATCGTACAGCCAGGCCAGCGCCACCGTCTCGGGGCTGATGTCGTGCCGCGCCGCGATGGCCGTCAACACGGGGTGCCTGCGCAGCTTTTTGATCCCGCGCGCCCCGCCCAGCGGCGTGTGCGCGATCAGCTGAATCCCGTTCTCGACGCAGTACGCGGCCACCCCGCCCGCCAGCGCGTCATCGACCAGCGGACTCAGCGCCACCTGCACGGCGGCGACCTCCACGTGATCGCGGGCCTGCGCAATCTGGGCCACGGTCACGTTGCACAGCCCGACCCGCGCGACCAGTCCCCGGTCCTGCAGCTTGCGCAGCGCCCGCACGCTGGTGGTCAAAGCCGTCCGCGGATCGGGCGCATGCAGCTGGTACAGGTCGATCACGTCGCGCCCGAGCGCCCGCAGACTGGCCTCGCACGCCTGCTGCAGATGCGCTGCTTTGCCGTTGGGCACCCAGCGCCCGCCGGGACGCGTCAGCCCCCCTTTGGTCGCAACGGTGATCGCCGCGCCGTCACCCGACCAGCCGTCCAGGGCCTGCGCGACCAGCCTCTCGTTGTCGCCGATTGCCGCGCCGTATACGTCGGCGGTGTCCAGCAGCGTGACCCCAGCGTCCAACCCGGCGCGAATGACCGCAATCGCATCCTGCGGCGCCACGCGCATGCACCCCAGGCCGATCGCGCGATCGCCCAAATCAGGGCGCGTAGATCGCCGGAGCGACCGCCGGATCCTCGCCAAAGATGGCCAGCAGAGCCAGGCCCAGCAGGATCACGGCGATGGGGGTCATCCACCACGCTTTGTAGTGCGTCAGGAAGAACCAGAAGTCGGCGGCGAAGCGCTTGAAGAGCATTACCAGGGCAGCTCGTCGCCGTTCGTGTGCCAGAAGCCGCCCGAGGTCTCCAGGGTCAGCTCGTCGATGCGCGCGATGAGGCCGGCGGCCGAGGTCTCCGCCGTGATCAGGCCGGTGTTGCCGGTCATGTCGGTCTGGACCCAGCCCGGGTGCAGGATGGCCACCGCGATCTCGCGAACAGCCAGGTCGTGCGCCAGGGACTTGCCGGCCATGTTTACCGCCGTCTTGGACATGCGATAGCCGTAGGAGCCGCCCGAGGTGTTGTCGGCGACCGACCCCATGCGACTGGTGATGATGCCGATTTTGGAGCCCGCGCGCAGATTGGGCAGCAGGGCGGCGGTAACACGCAGCGGGCCCAGGGCGTTGATCTCGAACATGGCGCGGCAGGCGTCGAAGTTGAGCCTGTGCAGCGTGGACGGGCGCATGATGCCTGCGTTGTTGATCAGCACGTCTATCGCGACGCCGTCCAGGCGCTCGACCAGCGCCGCGACGCCCGGATCAGAGCCGACGTCGACCTCCGGCTCGACCCGCACACCGAGGGCGGCGAGCTCATCGCTGGGGTTGCGGCAGGCGGCGATAACCTGGTCTCCACGCGCGGCAAGCTGCCGGCAGAGCTCCAGTCCAATGCCGCGGTTAGCACCGGTGATCAGGGCAACACTCATACACAAAAGGTAGCCCGGTACTCAATGCTTGGCTACTGGCGGGCAGTTATGTGACACTGCGCCGGTGTTGACACGACTAATCATCCTGGCGGCCGCGCTCGGCCTGCTGAGCGGCCCCGCGCTGGCCGATGCGCCGGACCTGAAGATCAACGCGCTGACCTTGTCGCCGGCGGAGCCTGCCATCGGGCATATCGTTGAGGTCAAAGCGCAGATCACCAACATCGGGACCAAGGACGTCAAGGACTTCGCCTGCATCGGCGGCGACATCAAGATCGACTTTCTTCTGGACGGCAAAGTCTTCGGCACTCAACAGCTGAGCTGCGGCCTGGACATCGACTCGCTGAACTCCGAGAAGGACTCGATCCTGATCGAGGAGCCGGGCGAGCACACGATCAGCGTCATGGTCGACCCGGGCGACAAGATCGATGAGCTGGACGAGACCAACAACGGCGCTGAGAGCACATTTGTCGTGGGCTCGCCGGACATCGAGGTCACGCCCAACCTACCGACGATCGGCGCTCCCGGCCTGAAGGACGCCATGGCGTCGGTGACGGTGACCAACAACACGACCGGCAAGATCAAGGACATCTACGTCTACCTGGAGCTGGAGGGTCAGTCCGGACCGCTGAAGTTCGGCCTGACGCAGGGGTCAAATCTGTCCGCGGGCGAGTCGCACACCTGGGAGACCGAGATCAGCTACGGCCTGGACATCAGCTACGGCGCGCTGGAGCCCGGGGACTACACGTGGCGCTATCAGGTCTTCAAGAACGCGCTGCCGCCCAAGGATGAGGCCCTGGCGCTGACCGAGCTGGAGACGGCCCCGCTGGAGGTCGTGCCGACGGTCGCGGTCACGGACGACAACATCGTGGTGCCCAACGTGGACCCCATCGCCGACAGCACGGGGCTCGTAACGTCGGTGACGGCGCACGAGGTCTCCATCGACGGCAAGCTCTACACGGTGGCGCTGGGCTTCGCGGAGCCGGTCGACTTCATGGCCGCGTCGTCGTGGACGGTCTTCGCCAATCTGCATGCGCTGCAGGTCCTGGACGACGTCGGCAACGCGGTCTGCGATCAAGAGATTCGGCGCAAGGCGGCCCAGGCGGTGCTGTTGTGGCGCGACCTGATCCGCGAGCACCCCTGGTACAAGGGCACGTACATCGCGCTGCAAGAGGGCTACGACTGGTACTACGACGAGAAGCACCTCAAGGTCGTCTACTACATCACGCAGCCGTTCGTGATCATCAAAGAGCTCCTGGAAGACATGCTGGCGTCCGGTAAAGAGCTGACGCAGTGGGTCAAAGAGACGGTCGGCCTGAGCACGCCCGAAGAGGCGGAGGTCGGCACGCTGACGTTCAAGGTGGCGATGATCGTCACCAAGGGCTTCAACACGGCCGGTGTGGCGGCCCAGGAGCTGGTCAAGCTGAGCCCAATTCTGGCGGGTGAGCCGTATCTGAGTGGACACGTCGTCTCGGAGCGCCTGATGGCGGCTATCGAGGCCGGCGGGGACGACTTCGACGCCGCGGTCCAGCTGATGCACGACCTGATCGAGGAAGACTCACCCGAGCGCTTTACCAAGCTCAAGCAGGTCCTCCCGCCAGCGCTCATCGCGGGGTCGATCGGCAGCACGCTGGCGGACGGCGTCAAGCATGTGCTGTGGACAGGCATCAAGAAGGGCTTCACGGCGTACTTCATCAGCAAGCTGACCGCCAAGACGGCGTGGAAAGTGGCCGTGGGTGAGGGATCGGCGGCGCTGGCGGCCGGGCTGACGACGGCGGGGATCGCCAAAGGCATCGCCAGCCTCGGGCTGACGCTGATCATCGACGCCAGCATCGCCTATCTGACGTACGTGGGCACGTTTATCGACAACATCCGCGGCCCCGGCGGGCTGATCGAGGCCGGTCAGGTCATCGCCCAGTCGATCGGCTGGACGCACGTGCTGTACACGCTGGACGGCGCCAACGGCCCGCTGGACCTGGACGTGGTGGACGACACCTTCCTGGCGCACGCGGTCATGTTCGAGATCTACGGCTTCATCAACAGCGACCTGGCCATGCTCAAGAAGTTGGCCTTTGCCAAGAAGCAGTCGGCCGAGTACCTGGAGGACTCGCTGAAGCTCTTCGACGTCAGCAAGGTGCAGCGCCAGTTTGCGGTGTCGCTGCAGTCGACCGCGACACTGGTGGCCGCCGGTCCGTGCGTCGAGGCTGCAGCGCCGCCCGAGCCTACCGAAGAGCCGGGCCACGATGCGCCGCCCGAGCGGACCGAGCCCGAGCCTGAGGATCCACCGGACGAGACGGTGTCGCCGTGGAC
The DNA here is from genome assembly GCA_964545715.1 of uncultured Myxococcales bacterium. Lineage (GTDB taxonomy): Bacteria > Myxococcota_A > UBA9042 > CAZJHX01. The sequence continues at coordinate 67,136 of CAZJHX010000009.1, read as the reverse complement.
CAAGCCGCGCGCGCAGCCGACGGAAGCCGAGCGGGGAACACATCCGCCGGTGCAATGGGAAGAGCACTCCAGTGAGCCGATCCTGGCGCCGCCGCCTCCCCCGCCGCCGTTTGTCCCGGATGAGGAGAGCGGCTGTCAGTCGGGTCCGACGGGCTCGCCCACGGCGCCGCTGATGCTGTTTGTGATGCTGGCCATCGGGCTGGCCTGGCGGAGGCGCACCGCATGATGCGGCTGGCGCTGGCTGTATTCATGGCCGCGGCGTTGGGGTGCGGTGACGGCGGCACGGACACGACCGCAACCGGCGATACGACCGGGACGGGCACCGCCGACACGGGCACGACGGCGACCACCACGGACACCAGCGGCGACACGACCACTACCGACACCGGCGACACGACCACGGACACCGGCACGACCGACACCACAGACACCGGCGAGCCGGACGATACCGGGACCGTGGACACCGGCGGCGACACCGTGACCGGCTGCAACTGCGACGACGGCAACGGCTGCACCAAGGACGTGTGCCTGGCCGACGGGTCCTGCGAGCATCCGCCGCTGAAGGTGCCGGATTGCTCGCCATCGGTCAGTCTGTCCGCGCCCGCGCGCGGCGTCACCCTGCCCTACCAGAAGAAGGTCGGCATCGAAGGCACCTCCTTCAGCCCGATCGGCATCGACGCCCACCTGACCGTGAACGGCGCCGAGCTCAACTTCGCGCCGGACGGCAGCTTCAACACCACGCTGGTCAACCCCACGCACGGCATCAACATCCTGTCGGCGCAGCTGGCGGACCCGGTCGGGCAGGCGCGCGCGGTGCAGACCTTCTTGATGGGCGAGGGGTTCTACGACACCACGAACGGCGCGTCTGAGCAGGCGTCGGTGACCAACGGTCTGGTCGTGTTTCTGGGCAAGGATCTGTGGGACGACGACGACTTGAGCGACGTCGACGACGTGGCCACCGTCGTGCACCTGGTGCTGGAGAACACCGACATCCTGGCGCTGATCCCGTACCCGATTACGGGCGAAGGCGACGGCGGCGGGTTCGGCTGGTGCGAGTGGACGGTGTACGTGACCAAGCTGGAGTACAACGTTTACAGCGTGAACGTGAAGCCGGCACCGGGTGGCGTGGTGCTGAGCGGCACGCTCACCGACCTGGTGATCGGGTTTGACGCCAAAGCGCCCGGCTTCTTGTGTCCGGATGCCGTCGGCACGGCGTCGGCCGCGGTTGTGACGATAGGCGCGTACGCCGCAATCGAGCTGAACGACGACGGTGAGATCGCGGTCACGATCGCCGAGGACGACCTCGACGTGGTGTTGGGCACGCTGGAGTTCGACATCACGGCGGGCGCAGCCGGTGCGCTGGAGTGGCTGGCCAACTGGTTTGGCGACACGATCGGCCAGTACGTCGAGCTTGCGATCGAGGGGGCGCTGGTCGATGTGGTGGCGCCGATGTTGTCCGGCCTGCTGGAGGGCATGGGCACGTACGTTCAGAGCTTTGAGATCCCGGCGTTTTTGGGCATCACGTCGGCGGTGCCCGTGACCGTGACGGTGGCGCCCAGCTACATCTATTTGAGCAGCGACGGCGCGGTCGTGGGCGTGGAGATCAGCGCCACGACGCCGCAGGCGGTGCCCGAGTTGTCAACGTACGGGTCCCTGGCGCGCAACGGGTGCTTCGAGGCCGACGAGCAGTCGCTGAACATCCCGACGGATGCACACATCGCTGTGGCGCTGCACGATGACCTGATCAACCAGGGGCTGTTCGCCGCGTGGTGGGGCGGCCTGATGAACGTGTCCATCGACCCAGCGACCATCGAGCTGGTGCTGAAGGATGACCTGCCGGTGCCCGGACTGCAGGTGGACGTGCAGCCGTTCCTGCCGCCCGTGCTGACAAGCTGCACGCCCAACGGCAAGACGCGGCTGCAGATCGGCGACCTGCGCATCGCGGCCAGCTTCTTGTTCGACGGGAAGCCGGCGTCGGTGGTGGCGTTTGTGAGCGCGTCGTTTGAGATCGACCTGGCTGTGGCGGCCGGCGAAAACGGCACGCTGGACATCTCGTTTGGGGTCAGCCAGCTGATCGACCTGGATTTCGAGTTGGTGGAGACCACAGGAGCCATCGAGGGCGCCAAGAACCTGCTGCAGCTGATCGTGACCAACGTGGTCGAGGACGTCGTGGTGGCGACGCTGGCGGACGGAATCTTCAAGAGCTTCCCCATTCCCAAGTTCGATATCAGCGCGCTGATTCCGGGTGTGCCTGCCGAGACGATCCTGGGCTTTGATCCCAAGACGTTGGAGCGCATCGAGGGCTACACCGTCCTCAACGGCACGGTCGTCGATTGAGAGCCGCGCTCGCCACGCTCGGCCTGTTTTGTCTGTGCTTTGCCGCGTGCGCGGACGACCCGGTCGGCATCCCGCTGCCGGAGCCGGAGCCGATCACGGTGCGCATCACGGCGCCCGAGTCCGGTGCGCTGATCGGCGGGACCCACGTGCGCGTCACGGGCGAGGTCACGGGCACGGCTACCGCCCAGGTGACCATCAACGGGCTGAGTGTGCCGTCGGAGCACGGCCTGTTCTCGTATTGGCTGCCGGTAGACGGCACCCTGAGCACGATCGAGGTGGTGCACCCCGAGAGCGGCGCCTCCGACTCGGTGACGATCAATGTGGACGATCTGGTCCCGCTGCTGACGATCGCGGGGCCGCCTCGCGGGGCCACAGTGAGCGGCGCGTCGGCCATCGGGCTGCTGTTCTCCGCGTCGGATGAAAGCGGCATCACGCGAGTGGCGGTCGCGGGCAAGGACCAGTCGCCGACGGGGCCGGACTGGGAGGTCGACGTCCCGATCGTGGACGGCATGAACACGATCCGCGTGGAGGTCGAGGACGGCGCGGGCAACACGGCGCTGGAGCATGTCAGCGTGCTCAGCGGCGAGTTCGGGTCGCCTGCGGATGAGATCGATGACGCGGTGGTGCTGCACATCGGACCGTTGGGCCTGCGCACGTTCAACACGCTGGTGGCCAGCCTGGCGGGTGAGCTGGACTACACGGCGCTGGCGCAGAGTCAGAACCCGATCATCGACTCGTCGCTGGCCAAGGTGTCGATCGAGACCGTGGCGATCGGTGACGGCACCCAGGTCTTTGTCACCGCGGTGAAAGACACGCTGACCATCCAGGTCACGGTGTTTGAGTTGGTGGCCACATCGTCGCTGGAGCTGTATGCGCCCGGCGGGGCCGAGGCGGCGTACGACGTGGAGTTCGCGATTGGAAAGGTGGCGCTGCAGGTGCCGCTGGCGATCGCGGCCAAAGATGGCGTGTACGACGTCGAGCTGTTGGAGCCCACCTTCGACTTTCAGGAGCCCGAGGTGACGGTCACCGATGAAGGCGGCGAGGTGCCCGCGACGGCCGGCATCGAGGGCCCCGTGCTGGAGAGCCTGGAGAAGCTGCTGACGGACACCGCGCTGAAGCTCGGGGCCGAGTCGATTCAGCTGGGGCTGGCGAAGATCACGGAGCCGCTCACCTACACGGTGATCGACACGGACATCACGGTGGACCTGTCCGCCGTCGACGTGGACGTGGACACGCACGGCATCGAGCTTAGATTGAGCGGCAGCCTGAGCGTGGCGGGCGAAACGGCGGTCGATGAGGATCCGGGTGTGCTGCGGACGCCGTCGACCAAGGCCTTTCACCCGCGCAGCGACTTTGCGACGCTTGGGATCAGCGACGACCTGGTGAACCTGATCCTGCACGAGATCTGGCGCATCGGAACCCTGCAGGTGACGATCGATCAGGCCATGCTGGATGAGCTGAAGGCGCCGGTCTACTTTGTGGCGGGCTTTCTGGGCGGGTTGGTCGGCGCGGTCGGCGATGAGGTGGACCCCGAGGACCCGCTTATATTGAAGATCATCACGCCGCTGCCGCCGGTGATGACGACGGTGCCGGACAGCAAGGCCATCGGCGTGGCGCTGGGCGACCTGACGCTGGACTTCTCCACGGAGACGACGGCGTTGGCGCGCGGGGTCATCTCGCTGCGGATGGCGGCGGGCGCGGTGACCGAGGCGGACTCCCTGTTGTTGGAGCTGTTCCCGTTCAACATCGGCTTTGATCTGGAGACCGACGACACCACGGTCAAGCGCAAGGTGGAGGGCACGGTCGAGCCGTTTGTGACGGCGCTGCTGGAGGAGCTGAGCCCGCTCTTCAGCGAGATCATCGGCGCGCTGCCGCTGCCGGATCTGGGCCGGGTCAAGCCGGCGTCGCTGAGCGCAACCGACAGTGGCGACGGTCAGTATCTGGTGCTGAGCGGGGTGCTGCAGGTGGTCGAGGACGCCCCTTAAGCCGCGATTCTGCTAGCATTCCCACATGATTCGAGCACGTTGGATTCTACTGGCCGCGCTGGTCTGGCCGGCTATCACATGGGCCCAGGGCCTCACGATTCAGATGCAGGGCCGCCTGCTGAACGCGGGCGGAACCGCCGCCACAGACGGCAAATACGGGTTGGAGATCGCCGTCTACGACGCCGAGGATGCGGTCGATCCCATCTACGAGGAGTTCGACGCGGGCGTGTCGGTTGCGGACGGCGTCTTCTCGGTAGTCATCGGCAAGAAGAAGCCGTTTGGCGGCGTGTTCACGTCGGGCGCCGGGCTGTGGATCGGTGTCGCCGTGCAGGGTGAGCCCGAGCTGCCGCGCACACCGCTGAGGTATGTGCCGTACGCGCTGAGGGCCAACGTGGCGGGCCAGCTGGACTGCAGCGGGTGCATCACGGCCGCGCACCTGGCCCCGGACGTGGCGGCCGCGCTCACCCCGGACCTGTCACCGTACGCCAAGCTCTCGGACCTGAGCGGATACGCGCCGCTGGACAGCCCGCAGCTGGTCCAGACGGCGAACAGCGCCGCTGCGATGGCGCCGTACGAGCAGGACGGACAAATCGTCTATCGCAGTGATCAGGGCCAAGCCTATCTGCGCGTCAAAGACGTGTGGCGCCAGTTCAGCCTGGTGCCGGTCTGCGGCGACGGCATCACCGAGTTCCCCGAGCAATGCGATGACGGGGCGAACAACGCCAACGAGCCTGACAAGTGCCGCATCGACTGCACGGCGCCCAAGTGCGGCGACACGATCCAGGACGCGGACGAGGAGTGCGACGACGGCGCCGGCAACGCGGACCTGCCCGACAAGTGCCGCCTCACCTGCAAGCTGCCGACCTGCGGCGACGCCATCGCGGACGCGGCTGAGACCTGTGACGGCGTCGACCTGAAAAACGCCACCTGCGCGTCGCTGAGCCCCGGCGCCACCGGCCAGCTCGGCTGCGCGGACGACTGCCAGGCGTATGCCCAGAACAACTGCACAAAGCCGCTGACCAAGATCGTTATCGCCGCTCTGAATGTGCCAAGCAACGGCAACCTGGGCGGGCTGACGGGCGCCGACGCCAAGTGCGCGGCAGATGCCGCGGCGGCGGGGCGCACCGAGACGTTCAAGGCCTTCCTGTCGGTCGCAGGCGTGCGCGACGTCGCCACGATGATCGTCGGCGCCAACGCGTCATTGCAGGTCCAGAACACCCTCAACCAGACGCTGTACCCGAGCTACAGCGGCATCTTCGACGGCAGCAACCCGAACTTCAGTCCGCCCATGTACACCTTTAACGGCAAGGAGGTGAACAACAGCTTCAACAGCGACGCGGACGGCTGGACAGGCAGCGACGTCAACGGAAAGGCCAAAGAGACATGCAGCGGCTGGACCTCCGCATCGGGCCAGGGCACGGCCACCGAGGTGGACGGCAAGAACCTGTTGAAGCAGGAGTCACACGGCTGCGGCGACGTGCTCGCGGTAATGTGCGTGAGTGTGGCGCCGTAAGACTACGTCAGGGCGTGAGATCGATCGCGACGTAATCGCCCGGCAGCAGCGCAAAATCAACCGACAGCGCGTTGACCACCAGGTCTCCCACCGCCGCCGTCGCGCGTGGATCGTTGTTGGAGAGCACCAGCGTCCAAGCGCCCTCGGCGGGCAGCTCCAGCACCTGCTCATCCGAGTCGGCGGCCATGACGAGATCCGCCGCTTCAAACGGCTCACCGGCCTGGAACTTGGCGTAGTTCTCGCCGTCGAGGACAAAGCGGTCCAGCTTGCCGCGGTCGTGCTCCAGGCTGAACGTGGTGCCGTAGCGGCTCTGGCCCAGCAGACGATACCCGGTCACGGTCTGCGCCACCTCCACCCTGAGCAGATCCTCACCGGGCTCCACCGCCTTTTTGGTCACCGCCAGCGGCGCCGGCATCGCACCTTCCAGGGTCACCGTGTAGGCCTCGTCCTGGCCGGCCACGGACTCCTGCACGACCGTATTGACCTTGTTGTCCTCAACCGGGAAGTTGCCGAGCTCCGATGACACTCGGATGGCGATGGTGCGCTTCTCACCCAGCGTGATGCGGGCCTTGCCGTCGACGTCGGTGACGCCCTCGGTGGCGTACCACCAGGTCCCCGCCATGTCCTCATAGGTGGTGTTGGGTCCGTAGACCGCGACCCGCGCGCCGTCGACAGGCCGCCCGTCCACGTCCTGCACGGTGACGGTCAATTGGAAGGTGTTGGCGTACTGCTCGCTGCGGTCCCAGACCAGGCCGTCGCCGCGGGTTGCGGTCACGGCGTAGCACGGGTTGCCCCCTGCCTCGAGCTCGTCGTTGCGATAGTAGTTATAGTCGATGACCTTGTTGCCGACCGGCTCCCACTGGCGCCAGCCGTCATCCCAGAACTCGTTCCAGGTGTGGTCGTTGGCGTGGGCGCCGACGTTGTGGTTGGGGATCAGCGCCGTGCGCGCCACTGCCGTGGTCATGTCGGCCCACTCACCGCAGTTGCCGCGCCCCAGCACCGCGATGCGCACCGGCTGTATCGAGCGCTCGCCCTTGGCGCCAAAGTATTGCCGCGCCTGGATCCACTGGATGATCTGCCCGACCGCGCCGTTGTCTTCGGGCGTGTTCTTGCGCGTCTTCCACAACACATCCGTGTCGGCCAGATAGTCGGCCATCATCGGGCATGCGGTCGCGTCGGGAGCGCCGGTGCAGTACTCCTGATGACCGTCCCACAAGAACTCGCGCCAGAAGCGCCCGGGGCCCATCGGCGACGACGGGCATTGGTCATTGAGGTCGGGGCAGTATTGGGCCGGATCGATGTAGTACGGCCGGTCATCCTCGATGCGCGGATGCACCACATACCAGTAGTACATGTCGCGATCGATCGTCTTCTCCACCACCTCGCCATCCACCTCGATGCGGTATTTCGCCGTCGTGTACCAGTCGTCGTCGACACCGGGCGTGCCCACATCCACCAGCTCGACGTATTTGAGGTCGGCGTCCCGCGCATACATCAGCTCGGCGTTCTCGTGCAGCATCCACGGGTAGAAGTTTGTGTCCTCGAGCACCTCAGGACTCATATGCGCCATCACAAAAGCGATCTCGTCCACCAGGCGCTTGTCGGCCGTCGTCAGCAGAATCGACGCCAGCTCGTCCTGGGTCTCAGAGCTGACCATCAACCAGGACAGGGTCAGGTCGCCACGCACCCAACGCGGCACCGCACCCAGGGCTTTTTTCGCGATATCGGTCAGGCTCTCCGCCTGGTAGGCCACGGCGACCTCGGCTAGCGGGGCCAGCTCGGGCTCAGCCACCGGATCGTCGACAGGCGCGGCGGGCTCATCGATCTCGACCGGGGGTGCCTCCACCGGCGCCTGCACCGCCGGATCATCGCTGCCACCGCATGCGCACACCAGCGCGCCGACCGTGCCCAAGACAACGAAAAGACGCATACATCACCTCCCCAATGACCGCGTAATTAGCACAAACCCCAGCGTTATATAAGCAAAATCCGGTCTTCTCAGAACAAACGTTCGCCCGCCTCAGAAGTGCGCTAGAAGACGTCGGGGCCGACGTCCAGCAGGTACTCGGGGGTGATGACCAGGGGGTAAACAAAGCCCTGGGGCGCAACGTCAGCGTGGGGATCCGCGCTAAGGGTCGCCTCCACCTCGGCGTTTTTTTCCGCCAGGGCCTTGAGAGCGGCGTACACCTCGGCCCCCGACTTGTTGCGCACCTCGTCGGCGTGGTCGGCACCCACCAGATTGGCCAGCACCCGGTTGCGCGCGCCGCTCACAAACGGGCGGTCGTGCACGGCGCCGTTGAGCTCGCCCTCGTACAGCAGGCCACGGTTGTTTTTGTTGGCCGACCCCACGTTCAGGTACACGTCGTCCACGATCTGGATCTTGGAGTGGGTGTCCACGTTCTGGAAGTAGATCTCGTCGCCCTCGCGATCGAACGTCTTCAGCTGCAGCAGCAGGTAGCGATCCGGGTAGGCATTGCGGAAGGTCTCGTCGGCGACGACCGTGTACTTTTTGCCGCCGTCGACCAGCGGAATCGGCTTTGTCACCACGATCAGATACAGGTCCGGGTTCTCTTCCATCGCGGCCAGCATGGCCTCGTGCAGGATCGGAGCGCGCCAGTATTGGTCCTCTATATAGATGAAGTCCGTCGCGTTGCGGCTCGCCTTCAGCAGCGTCTCCAAAATCGAGCGCTCTTGAATCGGCTCGGGCAGGGTCGTCACGATCTGGGCCGTCACCTCGCCGACCGCCGGCGCCCGGTCCAGCAGGCTGTACGGCGTGGCGTCCCCCTCAAACATGGCGCCGGTCGCCAGCGCATGGTCCCAGCGCACGCGCAGAATGTCGTCCAGATCGCGCGCCGCGGGGCCCTCCACGCGCAGGCCGTAGTCTTTGCGCGGCCCCATGTCCGGCAGGGCCTTGCGGGCCATCACCGCCTCGCGCTCTTCCCGGGTCGCGTTGAACATCATGCGCCGGTGGTCAAAAACGCGATGGTCGTTGGAGTCCCAGTCGGTGCTCTTGACGTTCATGCCGCTGATGTAGGCGATGTTGTCGTCGATGATCAGCGCCTTCTGGTGGTAGGACGACGCCTCCAGCTCGGACAGCGCGGCCGTCAGCTTGCCGATCGGGTGGTGAAAGCTGCGCCATTGGTGCAGCGGGTTTGCGTACACACGCGACACAAACGAAAACGGGCGCGCCGGCACCGCGTACGGCTCAAAGATCGGTGCCGCCGTGGGGTTGCCCTGCAAGATCAGCTCAAAGTCGTCGTCGTGGTCCAGCCCGTGCGCGCGCACGAGCGGATCGGTGTTGAGGTAGGCCATCCCCGGCGCCGTCTCCTCGGCAAAGCGCGCCACGTTCAGCCGGTTCATGCCGCCGCGATTCTCCAGCACAGAGAGCATGGTCGTCTTCCAGCGCTCTGCCGGGTCCACCTCGTGATGATTGTCGGCGCGCACCAACTCGAAGTCGGACATCCACCACCACGTGCTCTGGTGTACGCGCTTTGCCGGACCGGGCGCGGTCAGATCCGCGTGAACGGCCGCCCAGTACTCCTCGCCGTCCATGAGCAGCGCCACTTTGTTGCCCGCACGGGGCGCCCGGCCGCCGGCTGCGTACCAGGGGTGGTCCAGCCCGACGAAGACCGTGTATACACGGCAGCCCTTTTCCCCGACGTTGAGCACATCCAGACTCACGGCCACCGCCGCAGAGTCCGTGGCCGAGACGCTGAGCGCGCCCCCGTCGCCCTCGCCGGACCACGTGGCGGCCACGTTGCTTGGTTTTAAGCCGTCCACAGAGACATCCCAGGTCACCTGCGAGCCGACGGGCAGCTCGACCTGTGCCCCGTCCGAGTGACCGCTGATCTGTGCACCCGTGACGGTGCGGCCCCAGACGTCCAGCGGCACCACCTCGACCCACGCCTGCGCAGCGCAGTCCGGATGGATCAGCCCCGAGATGATGGTCACCTCGGCGTCGCAGCCAAGCGCCAGCACCGTCACGACGCCCGCAGCCAGTGTTTTGAATCGCATGCGGGACACAGTCTACCCCAACGTTGGGTAATTGGCATCGTGCCAGGGGGCCAGAACGTGGTGCTGCGGCGCCGCCGAAGGGTATCGGGCGACGCACTCAGGGTGGTGCCCTTAGAAGGAGCCCGACGGCGCCGCAGTGCCGCGTTCTGGGCCCATGGCGCATGCCAACTATGCAACGTTGGGGTCTACTCGAAGAGGGTGCGCTCAGTGTAGGATGAGACCCTATCGTCCGTGGAGTTGTTGCATGCTGTCCCTCGCCGCGACTGCGGTCACCGTGTTTGTCGCCGTCTCGCACATCGGGTTCATGGTGCTGGAGACGTTTCTGTGGGCCACCCCCAAGGGTCGTAAGATCTTCCGCAAATCGAAGGAAGAAGCGGAGATGACCAAGGTGCTGGCGGCCAACCAGGGCGTCTACAACGGCGCGCTCGCGGGCGCGATCCTGTGGTCGGTCATCGCGGGGGACGTAGCGGCGACGATGGTGCTGCTCATTTTCGTGGTCGTGGTCGGCGTGTACGGCGCCGCCACCGCGGCCCGCAACATCCTGTTTCTGCAAGCGGCTCCGGCAGCGGTGGCGCTGGTGCTGACGTGGCTGACGCTGTAGCCCGCCTACTGGCTGTGTGCGCGCTGCTCACGGGCTGCGCCGCCTCCGACCCGGCGACTGAGGCCGGGACCGGCGCGACCGACGACACGATCGCCGCGCCAACCGACGTCGCAGGCGCCAACGACGTACCGGACGACGGGATACAAACCGACAGCTGCGCCGCGCAACCCGACGGGACCGCGTGCGACGACCAGAACCCGTGCACGGTGGACGACCAATGCGGCAGCGGTTTGTGCATCGGCGGCGCCAACATGGTGTGCGATGCCCAGGGCGCTTGTCGTCCCGGCAGCTGCGACCCGACGACCGGCTGCGTGTATGACGACGCGGCGGACGGTTCGCCGTGCTCGGTGGCCTGCTTCAGCGCATCCGTGTGCACCGGCGGTGTTTGTGAGCCCGATGAGCAGGCCGCGATCGTGTGCCCCAAACCGACCGACCCATGCGTCGACCAGCTGCACTGCGACCCGGCAACCGGCCTGTGCGATGTGCCGATCCTGGCGGTGCCGGGCACGGTCTGCGACTCCGACGCGGATGTGTGCACACTGGAGACCTGCGACGCCGAGGGCGCATGCATCGCCACCGGTGACCTGGACAACTGCAGCGAGCAGCAGGCCAACAACCCGTGCTGGACGTGGACCTGCAACAAGAAGTCGGGCTGTGTGCAGACGCTGTTTGTCGTGGGCGCGTCCTGCGATGACAACAACCCGTGCACGGCGAGCGACACGTGCGGGGTCACCGACCTGGGGCAGGCAGCTTGTCTGGGCGAGCCGCTCAAGATCGACGACGACAACCCCTGCACCGACGACTCCTGCACGCTGGGCGTCGTCGAGCACAAGCCGTTGGACGGCGTGGTGTGTGACAGCGACGATCCGTGCTCAGATGCCGGGTTGTGCCAGGACAGCGCGTGCATCCCGGACAGCCCGTGCGAGTGCGAGACGGACGCGGACTGCCTGGACGACGATCTGTGCGCCGGCGAGCTGCTCTGCGATCAGAGCGGCGAGACGCCCAAATGCGTGACGACGCCCGGCACCGCCGTGGTGTGTGAGCCGACGGGCTTCGACTGCGCCTTGAACGTGTGCTCGCCGGCGACGGGGCTGTGCAATCTCAAGCCCGCGCCCGACGGCACCCCGTGCGACGACGGCGACGCCTGCACGCCCATCGATGCATGCGCCTCCGGACAGTGCACGCCCGGCCCGCCCATAGGCTGCGACGACGGCAACCCGTGCACTGTGGACGAGTTTTGCGCCGGCGGCGAGTGCAAGTCGGGCGGACAGAAGGACTGTGACGACGGCAACCCCTGCACCTTCGACCTGTGCATCCCGGGCATCGGCTGCAAGCCGGAGGCGTTTGCCGGGCTGTGTGACAACGGCGACAAGTGCACCGAGGGCGACCTCTGCATAGACGGTGACTGCATCGCCGGCGACCCGGTCGACTGCGATGACGACGAGCCGTGCACACTGGACGGCTGCGAGTCGGAGACCGGCTGCACGGCTAAGAAGCTGCCCGGAGACTGCGGAGACGGCGACGCCTGCACGCTGAACACGGTGTGCCAGGACGGCAAGTGCGGTGGCGGCACCCTGCTCGACTGTGATGACAAGAAGGTGTGCACGACCGACAGCTGTGACCCGGACTCGGGCTGCCAGCATGCCCTGGTCGTCGGCGGCTGCGAGGACGGCGACGCATGCACCGCGGGGGACGTCTGCACGGGCGACGCATGCATCCCGGGGCCACCGCTGACATGTGACGACGGCGAAGAGTGCACGACGGATACGTGCGAGTCCGACGCCGGGTGCGTGTTTACCGCGACAGACGGCGCGTGCGACGGCGGGCTGTGCGTTGATGGCGAGTGCGTGGACCTGCTGTGCGGCGCCGACAGCCCCTTTGAGCAGGCCGATCCGCCGTCGCCGCGCGGCTGGGACTTTGCGGCGCTCAACGCCAGCCACCACTACGACGCCGGGATCGTGCTGACCAAGGTCTTTGACTACCCGGAGGCGGTCAGCAACGTGTTTGGAGCCTTTCGGCACAGCAATGGCGAGTTCAGCGCCAAGTCGCTGAACGGACACAAGGTCTTTCGGCTGTCGGCGGAGGGCGTGGTGCTCTACAAGTCCGACGTGCCGGTGGTCAATGCGTTTAACAACGTGGCCGAGGCCGCCGACACGCTGACGGCGACCATCGCCGCGGGCAATACGCTGGGCAAGCTGCAGCCGACAGGCGAGATCACGGCGTTCGGCGACCAAACGCTGCACCTGACGTCGCTGCATCAGCTGCCCAACGGCAACATCATGACCACGGCCACACCTCCCGGCGGCGAGCCGGCGGTCTTCGAACTGTCGGCGGAGACCGGCATGATCGTGCAGCAGCTCACCCTGGACGCGCCCGAGCCGCAGACGCTTGCGGTGACCCCGGACGGCTCGTTCACTAGCGGCTATGTACCCGGCTCCGGCTGGTCAGCGCCTCTGTGCGGAGAGTTCAAAAAAAGCATCGACGTGCCCTGGATCACCACGGGACTCGCCGGGCTGCCGGACGGGTCGATCGTCGCCGGCGCGGTGTTTGAAAACCGCATCGATCGGTATCCACCGGGGCTGAGCGGCGGCCCCCAGCTGCTGGCGGCGGTGTCGTTTCCGCGCAACCCGCAGCTGGTCAACAACGGTCGCGTCTACGTGTCTGCCGCGTATGCGATGTGGGTGCTGGACTTCCCGTGCAAGCCCAACCCCCAGGCTGACGGCGACGCCTGTTGCGACGACGGCTTCTCGGCTGGCGGAAGCAGCTGCGACGACGGCGATCCCTGCACGCTGGACAACTGCGGCCCCGAGGACGTCTGCATCCACACGCAAACCGCCAACGCCCTCGAGTGCGACGACGGCGAGGCGTGTACCAAAGACGACAGCTGCCAGGCGGGTGGCTGCGCGGGCACGGACTACGAGTGCGACGACGGAAACACGTGCACGGAGGACGTGTGCAACGGCACGGGCTGCGGCACAGAGCCCGTGCCCAAGTGCTGCGGCAACGGGCTGGTGGAGAGCGGGGAGGACTGCGACGACGGCAACCAGGTCAGCGGCGACGAGTGCCCGGCGACGTGCCAATGCCCGGCGGGCAAGATCGACTGCAACGGCGACGGCGTCTGCGAGTGCGACCAAAACGAGTGCTTTGAGGGCGAGTGCCTGGGATGTATCGCCATCCAGACCTGCGACGACCTGCAGCTGATCAACGACGACCTCGCGGCCGACTACTGCCTGGTGGCCGATCTCGACTGCGGCGCCGTGGCCAACTTCAGCCCGCTGGGCGGCTTCAAGGGCACGCTGGACGGCAAGGGCCACGTCATCGCCAACCTGGCGATCTCGACCGACGGCTCCGCCGGTCTCTTTGGATCGTTGAGTGGCGCGACGATCACCGACCTGGGTTTCGCCGACGTGGACATCAAGGGCTACAACTGGGTGGCGGCGCTGACCTCCAACGCCTCGGACTCCACTGTGACGGGCTGCTGGGTGACAGGCAATGTCAGCGCGTTCCAGGCGGTCGGCGGCCTGATCGGTCAAAACCACAACACCAAGGTCGAGGACTGCTGGACCACCGCCAACGTGACCAAGGAGGACAACAGCGGCTACGCGGGCGGGCTGGTCTCATGGAACTCGACGGGCAGCCTGGTCAGGCGGTGCTGGTCCAAGGCCACGGTCACGTCGCCGCTGTATGCCGGCGGGTTGGTCGGCATCAACTGGAACGGCACGGTGGCGGACTCCTGGTCACTGGCCAACGCCAACGGGGGCAGCTACGCGGCGGCGCTGGTCGGATACACCACGAACAACCCCGGAAACGGCACGCCGGGAATCATTCGGAACAGCTGGGCGGGCGGAAAGGTGACCAGCAGCTCGGCCTCGTCCGGAGGCATCACTGGGCGCCTGCGCAACGACTCGATCATCGTCAACAGCTACTCCTTTGCGACGATCGTCGGCGCGGGCTCGGGACTGGCGGGCGGCGTGGACGATCCGGCCAAGATCAGCAAGTCGTTTTGGGACGTTGAGGCGTCCGGAACCGCCAAAGGTAGCGGCGGCAAAGGCCTGACCACAGCGCAGATGCAGCAGCTGAGCACGTACAGCGGGTGGGACTTTGTGCAGGTCTGGAAGAAGGTCAGCGACACCTCCTACCCGTGCCTGGAGTGGCAGGCCGACGAGACGTGCCCGACGTTTGTCTGCGGCAACGGCATCAAGGAGCCCGGCGAGGACTGCGACGACGCCAACGACGTGGACGACGACGCGTGCACCAACGCGTGCATCGCCAAGCTCTTCAACATCAGCGGCTTTTCCGGCAGCCAGTTCGACGTGACGGCCAAGGGCGCCATCATCGTGGTGGGCATCGCCAAAGACGATCCCAAGAAGGTCGTCGCCACGTGCTTCAACCCGGACGGCTCAGTGGCCAAGCCGACGTATACGCTGGGCACCGCGGAGGCCAATGTGGGCCATGTGGGCGTCGCGCGCGGTGCCGCCAGCGGCTACAGCCTGGTGACCTGGCACACCATGGTGCAGGGCGCGCCCAACTACGATTGGCGCAACAAGATCGTCTTCCTGAACAACGCGTGCAACAAGATCAGTGGGCCCAAGAACCCTGATCCCGACCTGGGCGGCGGAATCGTCCGACACGCCGACGTCCGCATGGCCGATTACGCCATCGGGGCGATTGTGTACGAGCATCAAACCAGCAACGAATACCGGCTGCTGCACTACGACATCACGGGCAAGCTGGTAAAAGCTCAGACGTTTGGCCAGGGCGTGTGCGGCAACGGCGCGCTCACACGGGTCATGGACATGAACCACAAAACCGGCGAGGTGATCGTCGGCTGCGAAGCGTCGGACCCCAAGCACCGCTTCTACCAGCGCTACAAGCTCAGCCTCACGCCGCTGGACCTGGAGATGGTCGAGGTGCCGACGGCCGCGTCCTCGAGCTGGCACAACTACAACATCGGCATGAATGACGACGGCGGCTTCGTCATGGTGGCCGCCAGCGGCGGCAAGACCCAGATCGCCACCTTCTTCAGCAACACCGGCGCGCTGCTGTCCAACCCGACCGCGGGCGAGGGCTCCCCCGGCCCCCGCATCCTGACGATGTCGACCGGAGACTTTCTGGTCAGCAGCAACGTCGCCGGCGCGCAGCTGCGTCGCTATGCGCCAGACGGCACGCTGCTCACCACCTACCCCGAGCCGGGCAACCTGCGGCTGGACGGCAAAGACATCGTGTACCGACTCTCCGGATCACAGGTCGTCAAAGCGCCGTTCTCGCTGGACCTCCCAGAGCCTTAAGACACACCGCGACGACCGCACCTGTCGCAAATGCGACTGCCCCGCGGTGCCCGATCGGGCGCAGGCCCCCGTTTAGCAACTGGCACCAGCCTTGCTCATCACCTCGCCATGCAATCGACACACGAGGGGACACACATGACGGCTTGTAAGTTTGGGACACTGATGATCTTCGTTTCGGTCGCCCTGGGATTGGCAGCCTGCGGCCCGGCGGGCCCACGACGCGGCGGCGACGGCCCGAGCGATCCGTCCCATGAGATTCCCATGGGTGAGATTTCCGAGAATGGGACTCCCGAAAATGAGACTCCCATCGGTGAGATTTCCGAAAATGAGACTCCCGAAAATGGGACACCCGGAAATGAGACACCCGAAAACGAGCCTGCGGCCGTCGCTGCCGGCTTCGACTTCGAGCTGGAGACGAACCTGGTGTGGGAGATCGTCTGGCAGTCGAGCAAGAGCAGCAACTACGCCGGCGACAAGAGCTCCGAGCACCACGAGGGCGTGCTGCGCATCTCGCTTGGTCAGCCCAAGACCATCGCCGGGATCCAGGGATTCGCGGTGTCGGCGTCAGGCGACATCCCCAAAAACTCGCGCGCCACGAGCTGGAAGTACCTGGCCAACGACGGTGGGCGCATCCTGGGCTCGGAGAACGGCTCGACCTGGATCACGCTGTTTGACGCGGTGACCGGCGTGTGGCCGGAGGGCGGCTTCTTCAACACCTTCACCAAGGGGTCGCTGGCCGAGGCCACGTCGCTGGGCGGCGGTCGCTGGCGCGCCGGGATGTCGGCGTCGCAGGACAACTGCGAGTACTTCAGCGGCATCGGCACCATCTGCGGCGGCGACATGGACTCCAACATGACGCGCTACGACTACTTTACGGCGGGCATCGGCCCCTCGGGCTACGAAGACAAGTACTCCGAGAGCGACTGGTCGTCGGGCGGCAACTGGAGCTACAGCTCGAGCGCGTCGGGCACGCTGGGCGCCTTTGTACAGATCGACCCGTGGACGCTGGGCGACGACAGCTGCGGCGGGCTGTGGCTGTGCAGCTGGGGCTGCGCCGAGGGTGACCAGAGCTGCCTGCAGAGCTGCTGGAACAACGCCAGCGCCACGGCTCGCGTCCAGGACCTGGCTGTGACCGACTGCATCGAGAAGACCGGCTGCTCGGGCGCGTCCTGCTACACGAAATGCAGCGCCGAATTCGCCGGGTGCATGAACCCGCGCACTTGCGCTGGCTGGACCTGGTGCGCCATGACGTCCGACGGCGACTGCACCTCCATGCTGGACAAAAACGCCGAGCAGAAGATCAAAGCGCTGGGCTACTGCGGCGACAACAACGGGTGGTGCGAGGACGGCAGCTGTTTCAAAGAGTGCGCGTCCCAGTGGACCGCCTGCATGAACGACTGGTAGCCCTGCCGAAAGTGGGGCCCGGGCCCCGCAAATTGTGACACTCGCTGAAGGCGCCTGGGGCATACCAGCCCCACGGCAGCCACCTAACCAGCTGTAATCACATCAACATCAAGAGCCGCGACAGTGGCACATCACTTGATTAGTGGACCGACGTTTCTCAAACCAAATCGGAGGTCCCATGAACACACGCAAGAACTCGAGACACGTCTACTTCTGCCTGGCCACCACCCTGGCGCTCGCCATCTGCTTCACCTTTGTTCGCACACGGCTGTTCGGCGCTCCCGACGGCGGCGACTCGCAAATCTCAGCCATCCTTCTGTTCGGACACCTGGCCGCAATCGGGCTGGGGACGTTGGCCTGTTGGGGCGTAGGCGCCCGCATCAGCGTCCTTGTCGGATCCGCCCTGGCGGTTGTCTCCACATCGATCGCTGTCGTCAGCCCAACCAGCGCGCTGGTCGTCATCGCGTTTGTCATCGCCGCCAACGGCCTGGCGCTGCCCGCCGTCTGCGTGCACCTGGCGCGCGCCGTCGCCGACAGCGCCTGGCACAGCCGAATCGGCACGTTCGCGCTGTTCTTCTTTGCGTTCAACGTCGCCGGATTCATCGCGTGGATGGGAACGCTGACGCTGCCACCGGTCTTCATGGCCGGCGGCATCACGCTGCTTGCAGCCACCGGCGCCGCGGGTTTGGCGTTGCGCAGCCCCGGACCGCAGCACACGACCCGGATCTAGCCCCGCTGACCTCGTTCCGCTCGGGCATCGACCCAACCCATCCACTCTAGGCGCGTGCCCCTTTGCAGGGACACGCTCCCAGCCCACCTTTTCCTGACTGATCAGTCCACTTTCAGATCGATTCAGGAATGCCTCCCACGAGACACGCGTTGGCTGCTCTCGTAATTCAATTGGGAGGTAAATCGTGACCAATCTAGCTGTACGGTACCTGGCGACCGCCGGTACCGCTCTCGTTCTTCTTGGCTGTCCTGCTGCTCCCACCGATCGCGGCGGATCAGATGACAACACCGACACCGGCGACGTGACCACCTGCCCGGTCGGTCAGGCTCAATGTGGCGAGACCTGCCACGACCTGGCAACCGACGCGACCAACTGCGGCGCCTGCGGCTCCGTTTGCGGCGCCGGCCAGCTCTGTACAGGCGGCACGTGCGCGCTCTCGTGCCCGTCCAATCTGACGGAGTGCGGCGGTACGTGCCGTGACCTCGCCGGGGACCGCAACAACTGCGGCGCCTGCGGAATCGTGTGTGGTGACGGCCAGGTGTGTGACGCCGGGGCCTGCACTCTCTCCTGCCCGCCCGGCCTGGCCGAGTGCGGCGACACCTGTGTGAACTACGACACCGACGTGGCCAACTGCGGCGCGTGCGGCGCGGCCTGTCCGGCCGGTCAGCTGTGCAGCGGCGGCACGTGCGCGCTGGAGTGTCAGCCCGGCCTCATCGAGTGCTCGGCGGGCGGCGATGACGCAGCCGGCACCCTGTGCGTAAACCCCAACGACAACCGGGACTTCTGCGGCGCCAGCGGCGACTGCACCGGCGAGAACGCCGGCGTGGTGTGCCCCGAGGGTGAGATCTGCAGCGGCGGCGCGTGCGTGCTCTTCTGCCCGCAGGGTCAGCTCAGCTGTGGAGACCTTGCAACTCAGGCGTGCGTCGACCCGAGCACCAACCCCACGTACTGCGGCGCCACGGCGGACTGCCTGGACGCCAACGCGGGCGTCACCTGCAAAGCCGGTGAGCTGTGCAGCGGCGGCGCATGCGGCCTCAACTGCCAGGAGGGCCTGCTCAACTGCGGCGGCACCTGCATCGATCCCAAGTCCAACCTCGGCTTCTGCGGCGCCGTCGACAACTGCGCTGACGGCAACGCCGGCGAGCAGTGCGGCGCGGGCGAGGTCTGCAGCAACGGCTCCTGCCTGCTCTCCTGCCAGGAGGGCCTGCTCAATTGCGACGGCAAGTGCATCGACCCGCTGTCCAGCCTGACGTTCTGCGGGGCCGTGGGCACCTGCGAGGACGCCGAGTCCGGTCAGATCTGCGCAGCCGGTCAAGTCTGCAGCGCCGGCAAGTGCTCGCTCTCCTGCCAGGACGGTCTGCTGAACTGCGGCGGCACCTGCGTCGATCCCAAGTCCAGCCTCAGCTTCTGCGGCGCCAGCGACAACTGCGAGGAGACCAACGCCGGCGTCCAGTGCGCGGCCGGTGAGGTCTGCACCAACGGGCTGTGCTCGCTGACGTGTCAGGACGGGCTCATCAACTGCGGCGGCAAGTGCATCGACCCCGCCTCCAACCTGCAGTTCTGCGGCGCAGCCGGCCTTTGTGAGGGCACGGACGCCGGCGCCGAGTGCGGCGCGGGCCAGGTCTGCAGCGCGGGCAAGTGCTCGCTGACCTGCCAGGAGGGCCTGCTCAACTGTGGCGGCACCTGCGTGGATCCCAAGTCCAGCCTCAGCTTCTGCGGCGCCACCGACAGCTGCGTTGACGGCGAGGCCGGCGCCCAGTGCGAGGCTGGTCAGGTCTGCAGCAACGGCGTGTGCTCGCTGACCTGCCAGGACGGGCTCATCAACTGCGGCGGCAAGTGCATCGACCCCGCCTCCAGCCTGAAGTTCTGTGGCGCCGCCGGTCTGTGCACCGGCACCGCCGCGGGCGCGGAGTGTGCGGCGGGCCAGGTCTGTAGCGCGGGCAAGTGCTCGCTCACGTGCCAGGAGGGCCTGC
>CAZJHX010000009.1:40850-47191 GCA_964545715.1 uncultured Myxococcales bacterium | reverse complement strand
GCGGGCCAGGTCTGTAGCGCGGGCAAGTGCTCGCTCACGTGCCAGGAGGGCCTGCTGAACTGTGCCGGCACCTGCGTCGATCCCAAGTCCAGCCTCAGCTTCTGCGGCGCCAAGGACTCGTGCGAAAACGCAGACGCCGGCGCCCAGTGTGGGGCGGGTCAGGTCTGCAGCAACGGCGTGTGCTCGCTGTCGTGTCAGGACGAGCTGATCAGCTGCGGCGGCAAGTGCGTCGATCCGCAGAGCAACCTCACCTTCTGCGGCGCTACGGGCAAATGCACCGGCGCCGCCGCGGGCAAGACCTGCGGTGCGGGCCAGGTGTGCAACGCGGGCAAGTGCTCGCTGTCGTGCCAGGACGGGCTGATCAACTGCGGCGACACCTGCATCGATCCCCAGACCAGCGCCACGTTCTGCGGCGCCACCGGCACCTGCGAGGGCGCGGCGGCGGGCGACACCTGCGACGCGGGCTTCTTCTGCGACGGCGGCGAGTGCTCGCTGTCCTGCCAGGAGGGTCTGGCGGCGTGCGACGGCGCGTGCGTCAACCTGAACACGGACCACGCCAACTGCGGCACGTGCGGCAAGCAGTGCGCGGGCGCCGAGAACTGCATCGAGGGTGACTGCATCGAGTGCGACAGCACCACCACCGACTGCGACGGTGACGGGTGGATGGTCAGCGACGGCGACTGCTGCGACAAGGTCGGCCTGTGCGGCAACGAGCCCGAGAAGGTCAACCCCGGCGCCATCGAGGTGGTCGGCAACAGCATCGATGACAACTGCAACACGCTCATCGATCTGTTCGACACCGAGGACACCATCGCCTGCGACGCGGGTCTGGCGTCCAACAGCAAAGACCCCAACGACTTCGCCAAGGCGCTGGGCATCTGCCGCACGACCGAGGAGGCGCCCGAGAACGCGAGTGACAAGACGTGGGGCCTGATCGAGGCCAAGCTGGTTCGCGCCGACGGCACCGAGCTTGGCGACGGCAACGCGGCGTCGATCCGCACCGGCTTCGGCGGCGTCAGCCCCGGCAAGATCGAGGGCGACTCCATGATCGTGCTCTCCAGCGGCATCGCAGCGGACGCGACGCAGACCGAGCCCGGTCCCAACGGCGGCGCCCCCGCCGGCGGCAACGTCAGCACCACCCACGCGCCGTCCAGCCAGGTGGACATCACCACCTGCGAGGACGATCGCTGCATCAAGGACTGGTTCGCCGCGTCCTCGCTGCCGGTCAAGAGCGCCAACGCCCTGCCCGCCGCCCCCGACTGCGGCTCCGGCACCGCCGGCAGCCCACACCTGGCGCGCGACAGCGTCATGCTGGTGCTGCGCCTGCGCGCTCCGACCAACGCCAAGGCGTTCTCGTTCTCGAGCTACTTCCTGTCAGCCGAGTACCCCGAGTTCGTCTGCTCCAGCTTCAACGACCAGTTCGTCACGCTGGTGAGCACCCCCGACGGCGAGCCGGCGGTGCCCAACCCGACCGACAAGAACCTGATGGTCTACACGGACGGCACGCAGCAGTTCCCCATCGGCATCAACGTGGCCGCAGGCACCGACCTCTTCTCGGTCTGTGACAGCCAGGAGGATAACGCCGGTTGCTGGGACAGCGACATCAGCCCGTCCTCGTGCGCGCTGGGCAACGAGCAGCTCGCGGGCACCGGCTTCGAGGGCGCCGACGGTCAGTGCACGATCGGCGGCGGCACCTTCTGGCTGACCACCTCGGGCAACGTCGTCCCCGGCGGCATCGTGGAGCTGCGCATCGCGCTGTGGGACGTGGGCGACACGCTCTACGACTCCACCGCGCTGATCGACGGCTTCGAGTGGCTGCCCGACGCCACCGTGCCGGGCACGGGCAACTAGACCCGCCTCTCAACTGCGCTGCCCGGCGGACGCGTCTCAGCCGTTCGCCGGGCATGCGCCACCCTCGTTGATGTACTCTGCTCATATGCAGACTCTGTTGCGAACCGCCGTTGTGGTGCTCGCGGCGGGGTGCGCCTCGTCCGATCCCGCGCCCGACTCAGCAGCGACCACACCCGCCGAGGACATCGTCCCCGCACAGGATGCGAGCGCTGTCGACGTTGCCGACACCGTTGTCGACACGACCGGCGTGCCGGTGGACGCAGCAGCCGACGCCGACGCCGACGCCGACGCCGACGGCGACAAACCCAGTGTCGACGAGGGCTGTGTTCCGGACTGCGGCGACCGAACCTGCGGCGACGACGGCTGCGGGGGCTCTTGTGGGGAGTGCGACGACGGGCTCGAGTGCACCGCGGACACGTGTGATGCGTTTATCGGCTGCTATTTCACGCTCAGCGACGGCTTCTGCCTGATCGACGGCGTGTGCGTCACCTCGGGCGACCGGCTCGGGGAGACCGGCGACGACGCCTGCAAGCGGTGCATCCCCGCGAGCAGCGCCGACAGCTGGAGCAACGAGGCGCCCGGCTACCCGTGCTCGGACGGGGGATTCTGCGACGGGCTGACCTTTGTGATCCCAAAGGCATGCGGCAACGGCAACGGGATCTGTGAGGACGTGGCCATCGAGACAGAGTGTGACGCCCCATTACAAGGCTGCGAGCTGCCCGCGTGCGACGACATCCTGGGCTGCATCACGACGACAGCCGAGGACGGAACGCCGTGCGGTGCGGACGGCTGCATCGGCGACATATGGCACGAGGAGGGGAGCTGCGCCGCGGGAGACTGCGTCAGCAAGACACAGGACTGCGACGAGCCGGACAACCAGTGCCGCGATGGATACTGCGCTGCGGATGGGTGCGCTGTGCAGGCGCTCGGCCCCACCACGAAGTGCACGAGTGGCTCGAGCGGCCAGTGTGTCGGCAACACCTGGCATCCGCCGGACTACTGCAGCGGAAAGATCACCGGGGAGTGCATCGACTCGGGCAGCCAGAACTGCGACGCCAGCGATACCGGATGCACCGACTACTATTGCAACGGCGGCTGCCAGTCCACGACTCAACCCACCTCCAAGGTGTGCGTCGCAGCCAGCTGCGCCGACGGCTGCACGCAGCAGGCGGCGATCAAATGCAACGGCGCCGGCGCGTGCGCCAGCGGCGGTGCCCAGACAAGCTGCGGGGGCAACTTGTGTAGCGGCGGCTCGTGTACCAGCTCGTGTTCGGCCAACAGCGACTGCTGCGACACCGACGGCAACAACCGCACCTGCATCGGTGGCCAGTGCAACAACCGTCAGGGCTGCAAGGGCGCGTGCGACCCGGGCGACAGCGGCGACTGCATGGACGGCACCTGCGTGAACTGCAAAGAGGACGAATGTCAGACCAGCAAGGGGACGGGTCACTACTGCTACAAAACCAAGTCCCAGAACGACGTGTGTGGGTCCGGTAAGACCTGCTGGCACTGCGGCGACGTTTAGCGGCCAGTCCAGGCTCTCTGGATCAGCTCGCGCAGACGCTCGGGGTCAGTCGCCGACGTCTTGCACATGAAGCCGGACTTGTGGGCGAAGTGGACGTCGGCCTCCGCCTCGACTTTCGAGAAGTCGAGGTTGGGGTGGTCTTCGTAGCGGCCGATCCCGTAGCCCACACCCCGGCGATCCGGGTAGACCATGGCGGCGATCGTGTCTTCCAGCCCTTCAGCGCGGATGTAGTTGGCCACCGAGACGCTCGGCTCGTCGGCCGGCGGGTCGGTCCGAGGCAGAAAAATCGCCTCTATGACGTCCTCGCCGTGGGCGATGGACCAGCGCTGAGCGTGCTGCGCGGCAAAGGCCAGGCGGGCGCCTGCCGCCTGGAGGTACTCCAACAGATCCTCGCCGACGAACCGCATGTACTCGTACAGCGTGTCGCCCGCTTGAAGGTGGGTTGCGCCCGCAAACCGGCGGAGCAGGGTCAGGTCGATAGGTGAGTTGAGGCGCGAGATCGCCTTGCGCGGCACGCCCAGCCATTTGGCGGTCTTGCCGGGGCCGCGGGAGTCGAACCACTCGGCGGTCTCCAGCCAGTCACAGAAGTGGAGCGCGTTTTGGTAGAGACCCAGGTGGTCCAGCACCAGGCTCAACGCGCACGTGGGTGCGTGCTCGCGCGGGAAGTGGTGATGGTCGAAGTTCATGAGCGCCGGGTCGTGAATGCCACCGATATCCACCACGGCGACGGCGGGATCGTTGAGCTCGTCGGAGGAGGGCTCGTGCCGCTGGACCGGGGCGCCCGATTTGGCGATGAGGACGCAGACGGCGAGGACCTCGTCCTTGTGGGCGCCGCCGGGGTGCGTGACGATCTTGTCGAGGAGCTGCATCGGCGGACTATAGCAGCGACACACTCACACGCGTGTGGTGATCAGCCGCACCAGCAGATCCGTCAGGGCCTGGATCCGCGTCTCGCCGATCGTCTGGCGCGGGCCGGCCTTATGGGACTCGATGTGGGCGCGGCCGATCCCGCTGTCGTTGGTCAGAAAGACGTAGGTGCCACCGGTGGCGATGGCCATGAAGCGCATCAGAAACTCCGTCCGCTTGTCGATGCCGCTACCCGTCACCGGGATGATCCGGATGCCCTTGGAGGCGGCCTCCGCAGTCGCCCGATGGACCGCGGCGATGGCACTCGGATTGACGTGTGGTGGGGCGTCCAGCAGCAAAAAGAGCAGGCGCGCTCGGGCGGACCGGCTCCAATCGTGCTTGGAGACGGCGTCGGCCAGGGCCTCGTCCACCGCCTCCGGTGTGTCGCCGCCCCCGGTCGCGTGCTGACGGGTCAGCTGCTCGGCGGCCTGCTTCGCTGACGTGAACGGAAACGGCAGGACGACGTACTCGTCACCGTGATCCCGGTAGAAGTTCACGCTGACGCGGATGTCGAGTCGAGAGCGCTGGGCCTTGCTGACCCGGGACACCACAGATTGGACCTCGGTCTGCAGATAGCGAAGCTCGTCCGCCATCGAGCCGGTCGTGTCCACGACAAACATCAGGTCCAGGACCCGCGTCGGCGGCTGTGTGGCGACCACGTCGACCACGAGAGGCTTGGCCGACGCGAGCTGCTCCAACGACACATCCGTTTTGGCCAGGCGCCCGGCGACGTGGACCCGATATCGCTCCTCGCGGCGAGCGGAGCGTGTAAATGGCTCCGCAAAGAGCTCAGCGCGGCCCTGGTTGTCGGTTCGCGCGGTCCACAGCAGCGTGCTCCCGTCGCTGGAGCGCAGCGTGACCTCGGCGTCGGCGACCGGCTTGCCCCCAGAGCGCAGCCTAACCGGGAGTCGCCGCTCGAGATCGAACGACCACAGACGCTGCGTGCGGTCCCACCGCCGATCGCTGGACAGCCGGCGCCAGTACGGCCAGTTGTCCAGATCCCGCCACTCGCCGGCGGTCAGTCCGCCACCCTTGGGCGCCCCGTCTTCGCAGTCCGCCGGCGGCGCCGCAGCGTGAGACGAGTGGCTCCTGCGGCTGCCGCGTCTCTTGACATGGCCCACTGCTGCAGAGCGACCACTGCCGATCCGCAGCTTCGATGCGCTCCTGGGCGATTTGGCGCGAAACATGAGGGGACGAGCCTCCCCCCCGGACAACGCCGCGGGGGCCGAGAAACGGTGCCCACCGCTGCTACCGAGCGCGTCGATCAGCGACCGCCGCTCTTCCGTGGGCTTGAGCGCGCTGACGAGCCCGGCAGGCCCCGTGGCGGGCGCCCGCGGGGGCGCCGGCCAGGCCGCGGACTCGGCGCGCTTCGCCTCCGGTAGATCGACCTCCTCGGCGGACGACACGTCGAAGTCCACCGACCGGAACACGACCGGGTCTCGCTTGATGTCATCGGTCTCGCGCCACCAGAAAAGCGCTCCCAAAATGAGCGACACATGAAGAACCCCACTGACAACGCCCGCACTCAACAATCGCATCGTTCCCTCCAGCTTTTGAACGTCAAACCGAACAGACACCCGGTTTGGCTGAAGGTTCCGAGGCTGTTGCTACGGCGCTGTCCGTACCAGGCGGAAGCCCAGACCAACGCACGAGTAGCCGGGGTCCGCCGAGTGTCTGGCCGCCGAGCGCAGATACTTTGCCTCGGGGTTCCAGCCGCCGCCGCGATTGACACGCTCTTTTCCGCTGGCCGGACCCATCGGATCCACCGCCAGCCCGTCCGGATACGGCGCCTTGTAGTCCCAGACCCACTCCCACACGTTGCCCAGCAGATCGTGCAGTCCCCACGCGTTAGGCCGCTTGCCCGCGACCGGCGCCGGACCGCAGCGCGAGGCCTTGTGCGGCTTGCCCTCCCACGCTGAGCAGTCCTCTGCGCCCGGATAGTCGGCCGCGCTGTTGCCGGAATAGACCGCGATCTCCTCCAGCTCGTCCGCGCGATTGGCGCCTCTCAGCGTCACGCCGCCCGCATAGGTCGGGGACTGTGTGCCGGCGCGCGCGGCGT
>CAZJHX010000009.1:0-40840 GCA_964545715.1 uncultured Myxococcales bacterium | reverse complement strand
GGGGGTTTGTGGTGGTACTATTCCCAGAGTACCAGCTCACCGCGTCGGCATTATTCGAGCCCGAGTAGACGAGGTCGTGTCCAGCGCGCGCGGCGTACTCCCACTCTGCCTCGGTCGGCAAGCGAAAGCCGGAGCAGTCGGGCCCCTTGAACACCGCGGTCTCGCACAGCAGCTGCTCGCCGGCTTTTCCCTTGCAGCCGCGCAGGTTGTAGCACTCGTGGAGGCCCTGCTTTTTCGACAGCGCGTTGGAGTACGCCAGCGTGTCCCAGAACGTCACGTTGGTCACCGGGCAGTTCGGTCCGCACTCAAACAGCGATGGTGCGTTGCCCAGCACCGCCTTCCACTCGCCCGCCGTCACCTCGGTGCTCTTCATCAGGTAGGCCCGGGTCACCGTCACCGGATGCCGCGGGCCCTCGTGCGCTTCCCGGCCCGGTTCACCGCGCGGCGAGCCCATCTCAAAGGTGCCCGGACCTACAAAGGTCCACCCTTTGGGCGCCTCGCCGACCGCGACCGGCGCCACCTTTCCCGGCGCGTCCGCCGAGGGCGCCGTGGCGGGCTCCGGGGTGCGATGATTAAACCACCACAGCAGCGCGATGGCGGTCAGCGCACCGACCACACCCAGACCCAAAAACAGCGCCGTCCGAGTGCCCGACGGCTCGCCCTGCTGCGGGGCCGCGGCCACGGTGTCCGTCGGCTCCAGAGACGAGACATCCAGCGCGTTGAGCGCCGCTCGAAACGAGGCCACGTCGCGAAACCGATCCGCCGGCGCGTGCGCCAGCGCCTGCCGCAAAAACGCCAGGATCTCCGGATCGACATCCAGGCCCTCCAGCTGCGGCGCCGGGTCAAACGCCGGGTCCAGCTTGCACGCGATCAGCACCTGCGCCGTGCGGCCCTCGAACGGCCAGCGCCCGGTCAACATCTCGCACGCCATCACACCGACCGCGTACAAGTCGGTCCACGGGCCCATCCCCGCTGCCTTGATCTGCTCCGGCGCCATGTACCCGGGCGTACCGAGCGCGATGCTGGTACCGGTGCCCTCGGACAAGAACTTGGCCAGCCCGAAGTCCAGCACCTTGACGTGGTGCTCGTCGCCGGCCACCGGACGCAGCAGGATGTTGTCCGGCTTGATGTCGCGGTGCACGATGCCCACGCCGTGCGCCGCCTCCAGCGCGTTTAGGACCTGGTTCAGGACACCCAGCGCCATGGCCGGATCCGGCCGCCCGCCGTCTTTGGGCCGGGCCAGCGGCTTCAGGCTGACGCCGCCGTCCACAAACTCCATGACGAGGTACGGCCGCCCGCGCCACGAGCCGTACTTGAGCAGCCGCACGATGTTGGGGTGGGTCAGCGTGGCCAGCGCCCGCGCCTCGTCCTCGAACTTCTCCAGCATCATGTCCAGTTTGTCGTCGCCGTCGCCGGCCTGGATCAGCTTGAGCGCGGCCGGCATGCCGATCGGCATCTGCAGCGTCATCAGCACCTGGCCGAAGCCCCCGGCGCCGATTCGACCCACCACCAGGTACTCCTCGATGGACTGGCCTATCAGCGGGCTGGCCTCGGCGACGTCACCCATGCGGTCGAAGTGGGCGTGCGGGATGGCGTGGAAGCCGCGCTCAACGCAGCGTGGCTGGGCGCAGGCCATGCCCACGCGACCTACCGTGCCGCAGGAGGGGCACCGCCCCGGACTCCCACGTTTGGCTCCGACGGTCGACATCCACCGCCAGACTAGCGCGTCCGTGCTTGGCGCCGCCACTCGGCCGGCACGCCAATCCAAAGAAACACCGGATAGCCGTACCGGGGGAACGCGGCTTTGACCGACGTCACCACGTCCGCGACGGCTGCGTCCGAGGGCTCTCCCTGCGGCTGGGCGGCGGCGACGATGCCCGAGACCCGTCGCAGGTACGCCGCCATCGCATCCAGCAGCCGAGCGTCGCCGGACGCGCCGCGACCCGGATGAACATGGAGCGGCTTCAGCGCCTTCAGCTCGTTCAGGCGCTTGTGCCACTGCTCGGTGCGGCCGAGCTCCAGCCAGCCGTGATGTCCGTTGGCCACCAGGTCGCCGGTGAAGATGTGCCCGCGAAACTCCACCACCACATGGGCCTCGCTGCAGCCCGCGCCCAGCACGTGCAGGGTCAGGTCCAGTCCGGCTGCACGCAGTGTGCGGGTGTGGTCGCCAAACGACTGCGGCGCCGGGGTCGCGGTGGGATAATCCGGGGCGTAGCGACCGCCGAACGCCGCCAAGCGGTCGGCGTGGACGGACGACACCCACTTCAGGACCTGAGCAGACGTGACGACTTTGATGCCGCGCTGCTGAAAGGTCGCCGTCCCGTTGAACTTGTCCGGGTTGGGGTGCAGCACGATCGCCAGCCTCACCTTCTTGCCGGTGGTCCACTCGGCCGTGTCGATGAGCTTGCCGGCGATAAACGGCGTGAACTGGGTGTCGATGACCACCAGCGAGTCGGGACCTTCGATCCAATAGGACCGGGTCTCAAAGCCGTACGGCCGAGACTCGAAGACGCCCACGTCGTAGGTCGCCGCAGCAGCCGGGGCAGCGAGGATGGAGAGCAGGATGAAGACAGTCATCAAACGGGCACGCATGGCGTCACCTCCTCAGTGATGGGCACACAGTAGGGGTTTCAAATCTGTCTTTCTTTCGACTTATTGACATAAACTATCGAAATATCGCCATGATCGACGTCGACTCAGTCTCTGCCCCCGCGTTTGTGTTGTCCGACACACTGGCGCCGCACGACGGGCACACGCACACCCACGCGCGCCATCAGCTGCTGTATGCCCAGCGGGGCGCCATGCGGCTGGAGGTCGCATCGGCCCGTTGGTTGTTGCCGCCTCAGCGAGCGGCCTGGATCGGCGCCGGCGTCCCGCACAGCGTGGCGGTGCTCTCGGAGACGGCGCTGCAGACGGTCTACTTCGACGCTGACTGGGCCGACGTCGCGCTGGACTGCCGCGTGTTCGCCGCCACGCCGCTGGTGCAGAACATGGTGGGGTGGGCGGCACGCTGGGGCCCGGATCGCGCCGTGGACGATCCGACCGCGGACCGCTTCTTTCGAGCCCTGGTCGACTGCAGCGCCCACTGGCTCAGCCAGTCCCTTCCCCTGGCGCTGCCGCGAGCCCGCACCCCGCAGCTGCAGGCCGCCATGGACGCCGTGCTGGCGGACCTGGTCGACACGGACGCCGCGGACTGTGCTGCGGCGGCGGGCCTCTCGCCGCGAACGCTGCTGCGCCGATTCAAAAGTGAAACCGGCGGCACCTTCAGGAGCTACCTGCGAACCGCGCGAGTCCAGCGCGCCATGGAGCTGCTGACGGGCACCGATCACTCGATCACGGACATCGCAATGGCGGTGGGCTTCAGCACCCCGAGCGCGTTTTCGCACGCGTTCAAGCAGGTCACGGGCCGGACCCCGCGCATGGTTCGCTAGAAACTGGCATGCTTCGGCGATGCTTCGCCTCGGACTCATGACCCTCGTCACCGGCCTCATCGGGTGCAGCGCCGCGCCGACCCAGACGGCCGATCGCTTTGACCCGCCGACACCCGTCAAGACGATAGACGCTGACGGACTCTACGCCGCGTGGCCCAACGAGGCGGCGCCCGAGATCGCGACCGGCTTCGGGCGCGCGACTGCCGAGTCCAAGCTGACGGAGATCCGCGAGCTGCTCATGCGCAGCGACCCCAAGTTCATCAAGGGGTGGCGCGCTGTGCTCGCCGATCCGGGCGCTCCCGCAACCGAGCTGCACGGCGCGCTGGTGGAGCTGATGGCGGCCATCACCGGGCCCGCCGGGCTGTGGCGCAAGACCATCCCGCAGCAGTGGCTTGGCTGTCGGAGCAACCCCGAGAGCAAGCCGTGCCGCGCGTTTGCAGGGGCGGACACCCACTTTGCCAAATGGGACCGCTTTCAGCGCAAGCTGGACCGGGCGCCGTCCAACCCGAAGCGCTTTCTGGTGAAAAGCCACGGGCACATCATGGCGTACACGCAGACGTACGTGCCGGACGACCGCAGCTTCTCGGCCGCCCGGCGGACACCGTTCTTTAGAGAGCACCTGGAGGAGGCGCTGC
The DNA here is from genome assembly GCA_964545715.1 of uncultured Myxococcales bacterium. Classification (GTDB taxonomy): domain Bacteria; phylum Myxococcota_A; class UBA9042; genus CAZJHX01. The sequence continues at coordinate 36,774 of CAZJHX010000009.1, read as the reverse complement.
GCGAGTGAGAGCCGTCTGCGCCCTGATCGCGGCGGCGCTGATGCTCTTCTGCGGCTGCCCCGATGAGAAGGACAAGCGCCCTCCCCCCGTTAAGGCATGCGAGGAGGTCGGGCAGCACTGCATTCACTCGCCCGGCAAGGTCGGGATCTGCGGCATGATGAATGACGCCAGCGCCTGCGACTCACCGCCGTGTCTGGAGTGCGTCTCCAATCACTGAGCGGGGTTATTTGGCCGCCAGCTGCTTCAGCACGCGGATGTTGCGCGCGCGCTCGGCCACGATCATCGCTTGAATGCGCCGCATGGCCTCCCGGTCCTTGGCGGCGGTCGCGCGGCGGCCCATCTTGTTGAACTTGGCCATGGCGGCGGCGTGACGACGACGCTCCGCGATGATGCGCGCTCGACGGGCCCGCTCCTGGGCGTATTTGGCCCGGTTCTCGGCCTCAGCCTTTCTCGTCCGCGGCGTTTTGGCGTGCTTGCGGCCCGTCTTGGGCAGGCGGCGGTCCGGGCGGGTTGTGGTTGCACGCTTCACGCGCACCGGGCGCTTTGCGCGCTGGTCTTTCAAGCGGACCTCGGGCTTGGCTGCTTTTTCGGTGCGGCTCTTGACGGGCGGCTCGGCCAGAGCGCTGCCGGCAAACAGCATGCCTGCCGAAATGATGAGAATGACCGTGTTGCGGCGGTAGTTGTTCATGTCGATGTCCCCTTTGTCTCGATTCGTTTCCGGTCTGACAGCGCCTCTGTCCCAAGGTGTGACAAATGCTGCTGAGACGGCCTCATTGCCGTGCTCGCAGCCTGGTTATCGCAAGCGCCGTGCCGACTCGAACGTGTTAGGTTCGGCATCATGAGCGTGGAGCCGAAAGCCCAGAAACCACCGGAGACGTCGCGCGCGCAGAAGTGGTCTCGGCGGCTGTGGTGGCTGCACTCCTTCTGGGCGCTGGCGGTCGGAGCGGCGGTCGTCTACTACGCCGATCAGTCCTTCGACGAGGCCCGGTGGCTGACGGTGGGCTTGATCGCGGTCTGGCTGATCATCGTCGTCTTCTACCGGATCTTCGGGCGTGAGCCGCTGGACGGCGAGCAGACCATGCGGCGGAAGATGAGCTACGTCGCGTTTACCTTCGTCCTGAAGAACCTCTACCAGGGCATGCTCTTCTTCCTGCTGCCCTTCTACTGGCGGTCGACGACATTCGGCACAACCAACCAGTGGTTTTTGATCGGGCTGAGCCTGATGGCGATTCTGGCGACACTGGATCTCTTCTTCGACCGCATCCTCATGGCGCGGCGCGCGCTGGCCTCGTCCTACTTCATCTTTGCCCTGTTCGCGGCGTTGAATCTGGCCATCCCATCTCTGTGGCCGGCGCTGGACGCACGCTGGGCGCTGCTCATGGCCTGTGTCGCGTCGATGGCGACGTTCTGGGTCTTTAACGTGCGCCTGACGGCGCTGACGGACAAGCGCTGGCTGGGCGCCCTGGTCGCGTCACTGGCGTTTGCCGCGGCGGCGCCATGGTGGGTGCGCTCGTTGGTGCCGCCGGTGCCGCATCACATGGTGCGCGGAGCGGTCGGCATGTCGGACAGCCGGGGCCTGCAGTTTGCCCTGAAAGCCATCCGCGCCGATCGCTTTGAGACGCTGGAGGCCCGCACCCGCGTGTTGGCGCCGGGTGGTCCCGAGTCCGAGTTCCACCATGTGTGGCGCTTTGGCGGGGACGAGATCCATCGGGTGGAGGAGACCATTCGCGAGAAGACCGAGGACAACATCGTCACGGTCAGCTCCGAGCTTCCGCCCGGCGCCATCCCCAAGGACGCGGTCGGCAGATGGAGCGTAGACGTCGAGACCACCGATGGCCGCTTGATCGGCCGCGTACGCTTCCGAGTCTTTCCCGCGCGCACCGAGTAGCCGCGTTGGCCCAGAGCATGCAGTACCACTCCCCATGAGTATCGACGGAACTATGACGGTTGCTGGTATCGTGGCGAGCTATCCCGCCACGGCCAATGTCTTTCAACAATATGGAATCGACTTCTGCTGCCACGGTGATGAGCAGCTGGGTGCTGCATGTGAGCGCCTGGAGCTGCAGGCGGACCACGTGCAGGCCGACCTGAACGCTGCGCTGAAGCGGTCTGAGCCGGATACGGTGGACTGGAGCGCGGAACCCGCGGAGGCGCTGATCGAGCACCTGCTGGAGCGCTACCACGCCGGCGGATACGCGCTGATGGACCAGATCAGCACACTGATGGAGAAGGTGCTGCGCGTGCACGGCGAGCGCTGGGGCCAGCTGGTGCCGGACCTTGCGGAGGCGTGGTTTGGGTTGGCGCGAGAGCTGACGAGCCACTTCCGAAAGGAGGAGGTGGTGTTGTTTCCCATGATGCAGGCGATGCTCGCTGGTTCGCAGGGTCCACCTCTGGACGGCCCGCTGGCGGTGATGGCGGCGGAGCACGAGGACGCGGGGGCGGGGCTGGATGCGATCACCCAGCTGACCGACAAGTTCACGCCGCCCGAGGGCGCTTGCCGCAGCGTGACCGCGCTGTGGGACACGCTGCGTCTGTTTGACCTGGAGACGCGCCGTCACATCCACTTGGAGAGCCACGTGCTTTTCCCGGCGTTCGACAACCACTGAGCCGGGTCAACGCCTGAGCGACTTATCGGGGCGAATCACCCCACAGGGGGTCCGATTGGAGGACATATTGTCCCAGGAAGCATGGATCGCGCTGAAAGTCACCCTGGCGTGCGCCGTCGGAGCCACGCTCGGTTTGCTGGCGCTGGTACGTCGTTTCCGTCGGGAACGGGACGCGCTCGTATCGGAGTTGGGAGCAGAGCGGGCGGCCGCCGCCAACGCCACTCACCTCTTGGACAGCCTCACCAACAACCTGCCCACGGCGTTGCTGGTTCTGAACGAGCGGCGCGAGGTCGTACGCGCAAACAACGTGGCCGAGCAGGTCCACGATAGACAGATGGTCGGCCAGACCTGCGGCGACGTGATGGGCGGCTGCGCGCCAAGTCAGTGCGGCAAGTGCGCGCTGCAGCAGGTGATGGACTCGGGACTGCAACACTCCACGGCTACGCAGCGCACGGACCCACGCACGGGAGAGGTGCTGTCCGTTGACTTCCACCGCGTCGAGATGCCCGACGGGCAGACCTTCGCCGTGATGGTCGAGCAGGTCATCACCGAGCAGCGGAAGCTGCAGGCACGCCTGATCCACCAGGAGAAGATGGCGGCGTTCGGGCTGCTGGCAGCGGGTATCGCGCACGACATGGGCAACCCGCTGAGCGCTATCGCCATGCATATGGAGCTGCTGGATGACGGGTCGCTGAGTGATGAGGCGACCGCAGACGTGCGCGCCGTTCGACAAGAGGTCGGACGGCTGCGCCGCATTCTGCAGGAGATGGTGAACTTTGCGCGGCGCCGGCGAGACTCGGAGACGCTGGTGTCTGTAAACGCCGTCGTCGAGGACGCCATGCGCCTGATACGACACGACAGCCGCCTGCAGACCGTGGACGTGGAGATTCACGCGGACGCCGAGGCGCCGCCCGTGTGTATGGTGGAGGACCATCTGGTGCAAGTCGTCCTGAACCTGATGATCAACGCGCTGGATGCGATGCCTGACGGAGGCTCACTGCGCGTGGACAGCCGCCCGATCGGCGATCGTGTCGCCCTGCGGATCCGCGACACGGGGACGGGGATGCCGCGGCAGGTTCTGGAGCGCTGTTTCGAGCCGCTCTTCACGACCAAGGGCGAGGGCCAGGGCACCGGGCTGGGGCTGAGCATCTGTCGCGACATCGTGCGATCGGCGGGCGGCGAGCTCGAGCTACACAGCGCAGCCGGCAAGGGGACCACGTGTGTTTTGACGCTGCCGGCGGTCGCCACAGTACCGGCCGAACGCCTCGGGGAGTACAGCCATGTCCACTGAACGCCTACTGATCGTCGAGGACGAGCGCGCCCAGCGCGACGCACTGTCCCGCTATCTGCGCCGTCAGGGCTACGAGGTCGTGGCGACGGCGAGCGGGGAAGAAGCGCTGGAGCGCCTTCAGTCCGAGCCGTTTTCGCTGCTGATCACGGACCTGAGGCTGCCCAACATGGACGGGCTGGAGGTCATCCGGCGCGCGCATCTGCTGGATCAGGAGCTGTGCGTCCTGCTGATCACGGCGTTCGCGTCCGTAGACTCGGCCATTGAGGCGCTGCGACTGGGCGCCCACGACTATCTGCTGAAGCCGCTGATCCTCGAGGAGATGGTACGCAAGGTGCGCGGCCTTTTGGATCAGCGCGCGCTGATTCGCGAAAACGCGTCGTTGCGGCGAGCGCTGTTGGCGCAGCGCAAGACCACGGCCGTAGTCGCGGAGTCCGAGGGCATGAAGCGGGTCATGGGCTGGGTGCAACGGGCTGCCGGCGCCAGCGCGACCGTGCTGATCGCGGGCGAGACCGGCACGGGAAAAGAGGTCGTAGCGCGGGCGATCCACAACCAATCGGAAAACTCCGAGCAGCCGTTCCTGGCCATCAATCTCGGCGCCATCCCCGAAAACATGGCTGAGAGCCAGCTCTTCGGACATGAGCGCGGGGCGTTCACCGGAGCTGAGCAGCGACGCGACGGCATTCTGCGCGCCGCCGGCAAAGGCACGGTCTTCCTGGACGAGGTCGGTGAGCTGGCGCTGCCGGTGCAGGCCAAGCTGCTGCGCGCGCTGGAGGTGCACGAGGTCCGGCCGCTGGGCAGCGACCTGCCGGTACCGTTCGAGGCGCGGATCATCGCCGCCACAAATCGCGACCTGCCGGCGATGGTGGAAAAAGGCGAGTTCCGCCGGGACCTGTTTTACCGGCTCAACGTGGTGTGCATCGATGTGCCGCCACTGCGCGAGCGCCCGGACGACATCCCCTTGCTGATCCAGCACCTGCTCGCCCGCCACTCGCGGGGCGTTCCGGCCTCGGTCGCCGGAGAGGCGATGCGTGCGCTCTGCCGGCATCCCTGGCGGGGCAACGTCCGCGAGCTCTCCAACGTGCTGGAGCGCGCGCTGATCGTCAGCGACGACCGCTGGATCGGCCTGGAGCACCTCCCCCCCGACATCCGCGAGAGCGCCGGCGCGCTTCAACTTCAAGACGCCGTCGACCGCTTCGAACGCAGCCACATCGCCTTGGTCCTGCGCCTGTGCGAAGGCAACCGCGAGCGTGCCGCCGCCGAGCTGGGCATCTCGCCGGCCACCCTGTATCGGCGCCTGGAAAAGCTGGGCCTCAAAGGCGTGGCATCGCAAGACTCTCAGATCTGCGTGTAGGCCCGGATCGCGCACTCTCAATTCTGAGAGTGGAACCTATGACGGCTGTCAGGATCGCCATGTAAAGCGTTGATATCATTGAGCGGCACACCTCTTGCTCCTACCGCATGCGAGCACGAGGAGGAATCAAGTGCGCACGTTTGCTTGGCTCACAGTCAGCCTGCTAATCATCCCGTTTCAGGTAGCGTTCGCACAGGACGCCGCCCAACCGACCACCCCTGAGGCGACCCCGGAAGCCGCACAGGCGCCGGCCGCTGAGGCCAAACCCCAGGACCCGATGGAGGCGTTGTTCGGTCGCAAGTGTGCGTCCTGCCACACCGTCGGCAAGGGCAAGCGCGTGGGTCCCGACCTGAAGAACGCCCACCAGCGCCGCGACGCGGCCTGGCTGAAGCGCTTCATCCAAACACCGAGCTCGATGTTGGACAGCGACCCGGACGCACGCGCCATGGTCAAGGAGTACAACAACGTGCGGATGCCCGATCTGGGGCTGAGCGATGAAGAGGCCACCGCCATGGTGGAGATCATCGAGCGCTGTTCCACTCAGACCTGCAACCTCTCGCCGGCCTTTACGCCGGTGACAAAGGCGGTGCAGGCCGACTTCGACGCGGGCGAGGCGCTCTTCCTCGGGCACACGCGCCTGGAGAACGGGGCGCCGCCGTGCGTAGCGTGCCACACGGTGCAAGGCGTTGGCGGCTTCATCCCCGGCGGCGAGCTGGCCAAGGACCTGACGAACGTGTTCGCCCGGCTGGGTGACGAAGGGCTGGATGCGGCGCTGCGCAACCCGGCGTTCCCCCTGATGAACAAGGTCTTTACAGACCACCCGCTGGCGGAGACCGAGGTCTTTGCCCTGCGCGCTTTCCTTTATGACGCCAATCGCCGGGAGCCGGTGGCGGGCGACTCATTGAGCCTGCTGCTCGTCGGCATCCTCGGGGCCCTTCTGGCTCTGGCGCTGCTGAACGCGGCCTGGTCGCGCCGTCTGCGCGGCGTACGCAAACCTCTCACGCGACCCCCGGAGGCCATCGCATGAAGTGGATCAAAGACCTGATCAGCCCGAAGACGCGACGGTGGGAAGAGTTCTACCGCAACCGCTGGCAGCACGACAAAGTTGTGCGCAGCACCCACGGCGTGAACTGCACGGGCGGCTGCTCGTGGAGCATCTACGTCAAAGAGGGCATCGTCACCTGGGAGATGCAGCAGCTCGATTATCCCGAGATCGACCCCACGCTGCCGCCCTATGAGCCTCGCGGATGCCAGCGCGGCATCTCGTACAGCTGGTACCTCTACAGCCCCATCCGCGTGAAGTATCCGTACATCCGCGGCGCCCTGATCGACATCTGGCGCGCGGCGCGCGAGAAGCACGAAGACCCCGTGGACGCCTGGGAATACATCCAGAACACGGAAGAGCTGCGCAGCCGCTACCAGCGCGCGCGTGGCAAAGGCGGCTTCCGGCGGGCGACGCACGAAGAGGCGACCGAGATCCTGGCGGCCTCTAATATATATACGGCCAAGAAGTACGGGCCTGACCGCATCGTCGGCTTCTCGCCCATTCCGGCCATGTCGCAGCTCAGCTACGCCAGTGGCGCCCGCATGCTGCAGCTCATGGGCGGCATCTGCCTGTCCTTCTACGACTGGTACTGCGACCTGCCGCCGGCCTCTCCCGAGGCGTGGGGCGAGCAGACCGACGTGGCGGAGAGCGCCGATTGGTACCACAGCAAGATGATCGCGATCATGGGGTCCAACCCCAACATGACGCGCACCCCGGACTGCCACTTCATCGCTGAGGCGCGGCACAACGGCACCAAGCTGGTCGTGTTCTCGCCGGACTTCAGCCAGGTCTCCAAGTACGCCGACCAGTGGATCCCGATTCACCAGGGTCAGGACGGCGCCATCTGGATGTCCGTGGTCCATGTGATTTTGCAGGAGTGGTACCACAACAAGTCCACGCCGCAGTTTGAAGACTACCTGCGCCAGTACTCGGACAGCCCGCTGCTGGTGGTGCTGGATCCGACCTCTCGCGGCCACCGGGCCGGGCGCTTCCTGCATGCCGGCGACCTGCCGCGCTACGCCAAGGAAGAGCACGGCGACTGGAAGTTTGTGGTCGTCGACGAGATCACCGGCGACCTGCGCATGCCGGGCGGCGGCGCAGGCCATCGCTGGGCGGAGAAAGGCGGCGACTGGAACCTCAAGCTCGAGGATCCGACCACCGGCCAGGCGATCAAGCCGACCCTGACCCAGCTGAAGTCCAGCAAGACGACGGCGCTGGTCGAGTTTGAAGAGTACGACAGCGGGCGCGTCTCGCTGCGTGGCGTCCCGACCCGGGAGATCACCCTCAAGGACGGCCGCAAGGTCAAGTGCTGCACGGCGTTTGACCTGCTGATGGGTCGCTACGGCGTCAACCGCGGGCTCGAGGGCGAGTACCCGGCGGACTACGACGATCCGGACCTCAGCTACACGCCTGCCTGGCAGGAGAAGTGGACGGGCATCGACCGCAAGACGGTGCTGCAGTTCGCGCGGGAGTGGGCTCACACCGCCTTCCAGACCAACGGTGCGGTCTGCGTCATCATCGGCGCGGGCATCAACCACTGGTACCACAACAACCTGATGTATCGGTCCGCCATCGCGGCACTGATGCTCGTGGGCTCCGTCGGCAAGAACGGCGGCGGTCTCAACCACTATGTCGGGCAGGAGAAGCTGGCGCCGGTGGCTCCGTGGGGCTCCATCGCGTTCGCCAAGGACTGGCACGGGCCGCCGCGGCTTCAGAACGCGCCGTCCTGGCACTACGTGCACTGTGATCAGTGGCGCTACGAGGCCGAGTTCACCGAGTACCACCCGGTACCCGACGAGAACTCGCACGCCAAGGGCCACACGATCGACCTGCAGATCAAGGCGACCAAGCTGGGTTGGCTGCCCTTCTTCCCGCAGTTCAACGAGTCCAGCCTCGACGTGGTGACCAAGGCGCGCGCGGCGGGCTGCACGACCAACGAGGAGATCGTCAAGCACTCGGTCGAGCGGCTGAAGTCGGGGGACCTGAAGTTCTCCGTCATCGACCCGGACGCGCCCGAGAACTTCCCGCGCGTCTGGTACATCTGGCGCGGCAACGCCCTGATGTCGAGCGCCAAGGGGCACGAGTACTTCCTGCACCACTACCTGGGCACGCACAACAACAAGATCGCCGAGGAGAAGGCCGAAAAGGCCATCGACGAGGTGGTCTGGCGTGAGGCGCCCAAGGGCAAGATGGACCTGGTCTGCGACCTCAACTTCCGGATGGACACGTCGGCGCTCTACAGCGACATCGTCCTGCCGGCGGCGACCTGGTACGAGAAGCCGGACCTCAACAGTACGGACCTGCACTCGTTCATCCACCCGCTGTCTGAGGCCGTGCCTCCCGCATGGGAGTCGCGCTCGGACTGGGACCTCTTCAAGGGCATCGCCAAGAAGACCAGCGAGCTGGCCGGACGGCACTTCCCGCAGCCGGTCGAGGACCTGGTGATGACCCCGCTGGCGCACGATACGCCTGCGGAGATCGCCCAGCTGGATATCAAAGACTGGACCAAGGGCGAGTGTGAGGCCATCCCGGGCAAGACGATGCCCAACCTCACGGTGGTCACGCGCGACTACCAGAAGCTGTACCAGCGATACTGCTCACTGGGCCCCAAGATGCGCAACATCGGCGCCCACGGCATCAAGATCGATGTCTCCGAACAGTACGACGAGCTGTTGGCCAGCAAGCCCACGATCACGTGGGACGGCGAGACGTATCCGTCGATCGCCGAGGCGGTGTACGCCGCGGACGTCATCCTGCACATGGCGCCCGAGACCAACGGCGAGGTCGCCTACAAGGGCTATGAGTACCTGGAAGGCAAGACGGGTCTGGACCTCGTCGACCTGGCCGCCGGCAACCGCGATCATCGGGCGACGTACAAGGACCTGCAAAGCCAGCCGCGCCGCCTGCTGAACAGCCCGTGCTGGTCGGGTCTGCTGACGAAGGGCCGCAGCTACTCGTCGTTCACGACGCAGATCGACCGCCTGGTGCCCTTCCGCACGCTGACGGGCCGCCAGCAGCTGTATCTGGATCACGAGGGCTACATCGACTTCGGTGAGCAGCTGCCCACCTACAAGCCCGTGCCGACGCCTCCTCAGTACGGCGACCTGCGCGCCACCACCGCCAACGGCGTCCGGTTGAACTACCTGACCCCGCACGGCAAGTGGCACATCCACAGCACCTACTACGACAACCACCGCATGCTGACGCTGTCGCGCGGCATGGAGCCCATGTGGATGTCGGTTGTGGACGCTGAGGAGATCGGCATCGTGGACAACGACTGGGTCGAGGTCCACAACGACCACGGCGTGGTCTGCACCCGCGCCTGTGTCAGCCACCGCATCCCCAAGGGCGTGTGCATCATGTACCACTCGCCCGAGCGGACGATCAGCATCCCGAAGTCGCCCCTGCGCGGCGGTCGACGTGCCGGCGGCCATAACAGCCTGACGCGCGTGCGCCTCAAGCCCGTCCTGATGTTCGGGGGCTACGGCCAGTTCACGTTCCACTTCAATTACTGGGGTCCGACCGGCGTGAACCGTGACACCTCAGTCCTCATTCGGAAGCTCAGCAAGGTGGAGTACTAATGGACGTTCGATCTCAAGTTTCCATGGTCTTCCACCTGGATAAATGCATCGGCTGTCACACATGCAGCGTCGCGTGCAAGAACGTGTGGACCGACCGCAAGGGCGCCGAGTACATGTGGTGGAACAACGTCGAGACCAAGCCTGGTACCGGCTACCCCACCGCCTGGGAAGACCAGGAGAAGTACAAGGGCGGCTTCGAAAAGACCGCCGACGGCGTTCAGGTCCGTGCGGTGGGCAAGGTGCGTGGCGCCATGACGGTGTTCCACAACCCCAACCTGCCGACCATCGACGACTACTACGAGCCGTTCACGTACAAGTACGAGGACCTGTTCGACTCGCCGGAGGGCACTGACCAGCCGACGGCGCGTCCCATCTCGATGATCACCGGCGAGCCGATGAACATCGAGGCCGGCCCCAACTTTGACGATGACCTCGGTGGTTCGCCGGTCTACGCCGCCAACGACCCCAACCTCAAGAACATCACGCCCGAGCAGCGCCAGCAGCTGTTCGACATCGACAAGATGGTGTTCTTTTACCTGCCGCGCATCTGCAACCACTGCGTCAACCCGGCGTGTGTGGCGGCGTGCCCGTCAGGCGCGCTGTACAAGCGTGGCGAGGACGGCATCGTGCTCCTCAACCAGGAGCGCTGTCGTGCCTGGCGCTTCTGCGTCACCGCCTGCCCGTACAAGAAGACCTACTTCAACTGGTCCTCCGGCAAGAGCGAGAAGTGCATCCTGTGCTACCCGCGCTTGGAGACCGGCCAGGCGCCCGCGTGCATGCACAGCTGCGTGGGTCGCATCCGCTACCTGGGCGTCATGCTCTACGACGCGGACAAGATCGAAGAGGTCGTCAACAGCGAGGACCGCGACCTGGTCGACGCCCAGCGCGGCATGCTGCTGGACCCGAACGACCCGGACGTCATCGCTGCCGCGCGCAAGAACGGCATCAAGCCTGAGGTCATCAAGTCGGCGCAGGAGTCGCCGGTCTACAGATGGGTCATGGAGTGGGGCCTGGCGCTGCCGCTGCACATCGAGCACCGCACGCTGCCCATGCTGTTCTACGTGCCTCCGATGCTGCCCGTCATGGCGCAGGTCGGCGACCACGGGTACGACACCGCGCTCGGCACACCGACTGCGGAGGGCAAGATCGGCACCGACTACCTCGGCAACGTCGACAAGTACCGCCTGCCCCTGCAGTACATGGCCAGCCTGTTCGGCGCCGGCAACGAGGCTCCGGTGCGCTACGCCCTGCGCAAGCAGCTGGCGGTCCGCATGTACCGGCGCGCCGTCACCACGGGCGACCTCCCCATGGAGGCCGTCGACACGGTGCTGGCCGAAGCCGGCTGCACCCGCGAACAGGCGGAGGCCATCTACAAGCTGACGACTCTGGCGAAGTTCGACGAGCGCTTCGTCATCCCGCCAATGCATCGCGAAGAAGCCATCGAGATGCTCGAAGACGACACCGGCGCCGCCAAGGGCTTTGCCGGCATGGGCTTCAGAAAACGTCCGGAGCGAGGAGCGTAAATCATGCAAGTCACCAACAACCATCCGTTCCTGGACGGCGTCGCCGACGTCATCGAGTACCCCACCCTGGCCAGCCGGCAAGAGTGCCGCGACGCAGTCCGTGAGTGTCCCGAAGACGCTCAGGAGCTGCGCGAGGCGCTGGACGCCCTGCACGCCTACGCCACCGTCACACCGATCGGCCGCATCGAAGAGCAATACTCACAGCTCTTCGATCTGTCGCCGGTGTGCACGCTCAACATCGGCTACCACCTCTTCGGTGAGCAGTACGAGCGCGGCGCGTTCATGGCCGGGCTCGTCGGTGAGCTGCGCAAGATCGGGCAGCCGCCGCCCGAGGATCTCCCGGACTACCTGCCGTGCGTGCTGCGGCTGGCGGCGCGCATCCAGGACCACGAAGAGGCACAGCTGCTCATCAGCCACGCCGTACTCCCGTCACTGGTGCGAATGAACGGCGAGCTCGGCGAGAACAAGTCGCCGTGGGCCGCTGTACTCCGGGCGCTACCGGCCGTGCTGGAGAAGGCGTTCGACACCGAGTGCATCCCCGCCGACATGTTCCCGACGCGCGATCCAAAGACGCCGCCGGAGAGCATGGTGCCGCTGGATGCCCTGAAGAAAGCACAGCGAAACCAACGGAGGGCCGTCCATGCTTGATCTGCTGCTGTTCGGGGCCCTGCCCTACGTCGCGATGGTGCTGTTTCTGGTGGTCTCCATCCATCGGTACCGCAACAACCCGTTTACGTTCTCCAGCCTGTCGTCACAGTTTCTAGAGACCAAGAAGCTGTTCTGGGGCTCGGTGCCGTTCCACCTGGGCATTCTGACGCTGTTCTTCGGGCATCTGATCGGGTTCTTGTTCCCGCGCCACGTGACCATGTTCACGTCGGTGCCGGTGCGCCTCTTTATTTTGGAGTCGACGGCGCTCATCGCCGCGCTGCTCTGCCTGATCGGGCTCATCGGGCTCATCGCGCGCCGGCTGAGCTCGTCGCGCCTGCAGGTCAACACCAGCAAGATGGACGTCGTCGTCTTCGTCGCGCTGCTGCTGCAGATCGGCACCGGCATCTGGGTTGCCCTGACACTGACCTGGGGCAGCGCCTGGTACACGCACACGGCGGTCCCGTACCTGTGGTCCATCTTCGAGTTCTCGCCCGACATCCAACGGGTCGCTGAGCTGCCTCTGGCCGCGCGACTGCACATCATCGGCGCCTGGATCCTGATCGGTCTCTTCGCCTTCACGCGGCTGGTGCATGCGCTCGTCGCGCCCATTCCGTACCTGTGGCGTCCCGTCCAGGTCGTGATCTGGAACAAGAAGCAGGGCCGAGGCACGGGAGCCTGAGACCAATGGCTGAGAAACCACATCCACTCGAAGGCTGGGATCCCGACAACGAACAGTATTGGGAGGAGACCGGCAAGAAGGTCGCCAACCGCAACCTGTGGGTGTCGATCCCCAACCTGCTGCTCGGCTTCGCGGTCTGGATCTACTGGGGCATGGTCGCCAAGTACATCCAGAAGCTGCACTTCGGCTCCGGTGGCGAGCTCTTCAACTTCACCTTCATGAACGACGGACAGCCGTACGAGGAGAAGGCGTACCGCGCTCTGCTCTTCACCCTGCCGGCTGTCGCGGGCCTGGCGGGCGCCACCCTGCGAATCCCCAACTCTTTCATGATCGCCATCTGCGGCGGCCGCAACGTCAAGTTCATGACCACGCTGCTGCTCATCCTCCCGGCGCTTGGCGCCGGGATCGGGCTGCAGGACCACACAACACCCTTCTACGTGTTCATCATCCTGGCGTCGTTCTCCGGGGTCGGTGGCGGCGCATTTGCCTCGTCCATGTCCAACATCAGCTTCTTCTTCCCCAAGAAGATGCAGGGGTTGGCACTGGGGCTCAACGCCGGGCTGGGCAACCTGGGCGTCAGCGTCATGCAGTTCCTGATCCCGTGGGTCATCACGTTCGGGATGTTCGGCGGCATCGGCGGCGACCCCTACACGTTCGCCAAAGACGGCGGCACGGTCACCATGTGGATCCAGAACGCCGGTCTGGTATGGGTCCCGATCCTGGGCACGTGCGCGCTGCTTGCATTCATATTCATGAACAACCTGCCGTTCCACGATCACGGGCCGACGCCGGTGGCGGTCGGCAAGTACCTGTGGCTCACCTTCTTGGGATACGTCGGCGCCGCAGTCGGCATCTTTCTGCTGATCATCCCATGGGGTGGCTTCCCGGTCTTGATCAAGACCTTCTTGATCGTGCTCGTAGCGGTGGCCATCACGCTGGGCGGGATGAAGTTCCTGACGCCCAAGGCGATCAAGGACCCGTTGGAGAAGCAGTTCTCCATCTTCAGCGACAAGCATAACTGGGTGATGACCTATCTGTACGTGATGACCTTCGGGTCGTTCATCGGGTACGCCAACGCCTTTCCAAAGCTGATCGATGACGTCTTCGGCGTCATCGCGGTCGGCCCCAACGCGGGACAGATGACGGGCCTGAAATCGGCCGGCTACATCTGGATCGGCGCGGGCGTCGGCGCCCTCATCCGGCCGCTCGGCGGTTGGCTCTCCGACAAGCTCGGCGGGGCCAGGGTCACCCACTGGGACACCATCATCATGATCGGCGCCACCATCGGCGCCGGCTACTACGTGCAGCTGGCCATGCAGTCGCCCGATCCGCAGCAGTACTTCATGCCGTTCTTGCTGCTGTTCATCCTCTTGTTCGCGACGACGGGAATCGGCAACGGCTCAACCTTCCGTATGATCGGCGTGATCTTCGACAAGGACAAGCGCGGTCCCGTGCTCGGCTGGACGTCGGCTATCGCGGCGTACGGCGCGTATCTGATCCCGAAGATCTTCGCGACCCAGATCAAGGCCGGCACCCCGCAGTACGCGCTCTACGGCTTCGCGGTCTACTACGCGACCTGCCTGGCTCTCAACTGGTGGTTCTATGCCCGCAAGAACGCGGAGATCTCATGCTGAACCGACACACGCTCTTCTTCGTTGGCGCTTTGACGTTGTTGTGGGGGGGCGGCGCGCCGCCCCCACAAGGGTACGCGGCCCCCCCCCCGCGCCCGGGCCAATCAGGGGTACGCGCCCAGCCAGCCGATCGCGTACAGCCACGCGGTCCACGCGGGCGGTCTGCAAATCCCCTGTCAATACTGCCACTTCGGCGCCGACCGGGGCCGCTACGCCGGCATCCCACCGGCCAGCGTCTGCATGAACTGCCACAAGCAGGTCAAGACCGACCACGTGGAAGTACAGAAGGTCGTCGCCGCTATCGAGGCTAAGAAGCCGATCGAGTGGGTGCGCGTACACAACCTGCCCGACCACGCGTACTTCAACCACCAGCCGCACGTACGTGCCGGCTTGGCGTGCCAGCAGTGCCACGGTCCGGTGGAGAGCATGGGCCGGGTCGAGCAGCACGCGCCGCTCACCATGGGCTGGTGCCTTGACTGCCACCGCACCGGCGGCAAACCCGCGGTGGAGGGAGAGCCCCCGCCACCGACCGTCAACAGTCACCTCACGGATTGTGCTGTATGTCACCACTGAAAACAGAGTCCAACTCATTCGGCAGCGGCGTCTCTTTCGGACGGCGCGGATTCCTGAAGGGGCTGGGTCTTGGCGCCGCAGCTACCGGCTGTCAGCAGCTGCCGGTCAAATACTCGATGCCGTACCTGATCCCCCCCGAGGAGATCCTGCCAGGCAAGAGCATCAACTACGCCAGCACGTGCACCGCGTGCTCATCGGGCTGCGGCCTGATGGTGACCGTACGTGACGGCCGCCCGATCAAGCTGGAGGGCAACCCGGACCACCCCAGCGGTGGCGGATTGTGTTCCATCGGACAGGCCCAGCTTCGCGAGCTGTACGACGCCTCCCGGCTCAAGAAGCCGACCATCGGCGGACAGGCAGCCGATTGGGCGTCCCTGGACGCCGAAGTGCGCAAGGGTCTGGCAGCGGCAAAAGCCGCGGGCAAAGAGGTCGTCGTCCTGTCGCCGACCATCACCGGCCCCGCCGCGCGCCGCGTGGTGCTCCAGTTCCTGGCCAACTTCGAGGGCGGCCTGGTCGAGTACGACCCCGGCCCGTCCGGCCGCTCGGCGGCGCTCGAAGCCTGGAATCTCGTGGACGGGCGGCCGCTGCTGCCCAGCTTGGACATTGTCGCGACGGACGTGCTGGTCTGCATGGGCGCCGACCCGCTGGGCACGGGCCCGCAGCCGGTAATGCACACG
The DNA here is from genome assembly GCA_964545715.1 of uncultured Myxococcales bacterium. Lineage (GTDB taxonomy): Bacteria > Myxococcota_A > UBA9042 > CAZJHX01. The sequence continues at coordinate 21,169 of CAZJHX010000009.1, read as the reverse complement.
CGTCAGTACGCCAACCGACGGCGCCTGGCAAAGCGGCGGGGTGCGATTCGACACATCCAGATCGAAGGCTCCATGTCGCTGACGGGCGCCAACGCCGACGAGCGATGGCGCGCCAGCGCGGCAGAGCAGCGAATCGTGGCGTTGCATCTGTTGGCCGCTGTCGCGGACAAGGCCGGTCAAGGTGCAAAGGTCAGGACCGCGTTGTCCGGTCTGCCCCCGGCTCCGGATCCGGCCCGCGTGAAGGCGCTGGCCGAGGAGCTTTGGACCGCTCGTGGACGCAGCCTCGTGCTCAGCGGCGCCGATGATCAAGGCGAGCAGACCGCCGTAGCGCTGACCAACCAGCTGCTCGGCAACATCGGTAAGACGCTGAACACCGAGCAGCCGTCTCTTGCGCGCCGCGGTAGTGACAGCGCGCTGTTGGCGCTGGAGCGCAAACTGTTCGACGGACAGGTGGGTGCGATCATCCTGCTGGGGGCCGATCCGGTCGCCCAGCTGCCCGATGGGGCCGGATGGGCGCGCGCGCTCACGTCCAATCCTCTTGCGGTAGCCGTCACGGATCGTCCGACCTTGACGAGTGCCGCGTGTCGAGTTGTGGCCGCGTCGCACCATTCCCTGGAGGCCTGGGGTGACGCGATGCCGCAGCCCGGGGTCCTGACCATCGCACAACCTACGGCAAGCCCCCTTCTCGATACGCGCCACCCGTCATCCCACTTGCTTCACTGGTCGGGCGCGAAAATCACGGACTACCGCCTCTTTCTCAAGGCCTTCTGGCAGCAGAACGTGCTGCCGGACACGGCCGAGCTCACCTGGAAGCGCGCGGTCGCTGTCGGGCGCGGACCCGCCAACACCAGGGCGGCACTGCCCCCGCGCAGTCCCAAGCCGTGGGATGCAGTGGCCAAGGTGCTCGGGGCCGCTGCCAAGTCCGGCATGCCGGTTGGCGACGGCTTTGAGGTCGCCCTGATAGAAGAGGTCGCGCGCGGCAACGGTGACCACGCCGGCAACCCGTGGCTGGCCGAGCTGCCGGATCCGGTCACTCGGGTCGCGTGGACGCCCTGCGTGCGGATCTCGCCGACGGCCGCCTCTCGACTGGCGATGCAGGACGGCGACGTGCTGCAAGTGACGGTAGGCAACGCCGACCTCTCCTTGCCGGTCCGGATCGTCCCGGGCCAGCATGACCGGGTGCTGGGCATCGCGGTCGGCTACGAAGAGCACAACGCCTATGCCCTGGCCAGGGCGGGCGCGGGGCAAATCCGGTGGACCGGGCTGGCCGCGACGGCGACCAGCACCGGGGAGCAGCGCCCGCTGGCGGCTGTTCAGACCCATCTGAGGCACGAAAACCGGCCCATCATCCACCAGGTGTCGGGTCCCGACGACCACGTACCGGACGCCCATCACATCCACTACGACCTGTGGGACAAGGTCAACAAGCCGTCACCCCACTGGGAGATGGTCATCGACCTGGACACCTGCACGGGCTGTGGCGCGTGCGCAGTGGCCTGCCAGTCGGAGAACAACATCCCCGTGGTCGGCGAGGACGAGGTGCGGCGCCATCGCGACATGCACTGGCTGCGCATCGACCGCTACTTCCAGGGCGACGGCGACGACGTCGATGTGCTCTTTGAGCCGATGTTGTGCCAGCAGTGCGACCACGCGCCGTGCGAGACGGTGTGCCCGGTACTGGCCACCATGCACAGCAGCGACGGGCTCAACCAGCAGGTCTACAACCGCTGCGTCGGGACCCGCTACTGCGCCAACAACTGCCCGTACAAGATGCGCCGCTTCAATTGGTTCGATTACGAACGCGGGGACGCGTTTGAGCGACTGGCGTTGAACCCGGACGTGGTGGTGCGCGAGCGCGGCGTCATGGAGAAGTGCACGTTCTGCGTGCAGCGCATCCAGGCGGCGCGCATCAAGGCGTCGGCCGATGGCACCGAGGGTCCGCTGCAGGTGCAGACGGCCTGCCAGCAGACCTGCCCGGCTCAGGCCATCGCGTTCGGCGACGGCGCTGACGACAAGGGCGAGATCGCCAACCTCAGAAAGAGCCCGCGAGCGTTCCAGGTGCTCGGGGACCTCGGGGTGCAACCGTCCATCACCTACCTGGCTCGCATCCGCAACAAAGGGAATGCGTCGGAGGGCACAAAAGCATGAGCGTCTTCGTACACTCAGAGCCGCTCGTCACCGGCAACAGAAACTACACGCAGGTCACCAACGACATCGCCACTCCGCTGGAGAACAAGGCGGGCGCGGCCTGGTGGATCAGCTTCTTGTTTGCTTTCAGCGCGCTGCTGCTTGGCATCGCCCTGGTCGCGTACACCATCGCTACGGGAATCGGCGTCTGGGGGCTGAATCGCACTGTCGGGTGGGGCTTCGCCATCACCAACTTTGTCTTCTGGGTCGGCATCGGCCACGCGGGCACGCTGATCTCCGCCATTCTGCTGCTTCTGCGGCAGCGCTGGCGGACGTCCATCGCGCGCTCGGCCGAGGCGATGACCATCTTCGCCGTCATGTGTGCGGGCATCTTCCCAATCATCCACATGGGTCGCCCCTGGCTGGCGTACTGGGTGCTGCCATACATCAACTCGCGCGGGTCGCTGTGGGTCAACTTCCGGTCCCCGCTGCTGTGGGACGTCTTCGCCATCAGCACGTATTTCATCATCTCGCTGCTGTTCTGGTACGTGGGCATGATTCCGGACTTCGGCACCCTGCGCGACCGGGCCAAGGGCTGGCGAAAGAAGCTCTACTCCAAGCTGAGTCTCGGGTGGGACGGATCCACAAAAGGCTGGCGCCGCTATGAGAAGGCCTGCCTGATCCTGGCCGGTCTGGCGACCCCGCTGGTCGTCTCCGTTCACACCGTCGTCTCGTTCGACTTCGCCACCAGCGTCATACCGGGGTGGCACACGACCATCTTCCCGCCCTACTTCGTCGCCGGCGCCATCTTCAGCGGCTTCGCCATGGTGCTCACGCTGCTGATCATCGTGCGCAAGGTGATGCACCTGGAGAACTACATCACGGCCAAGCACATGGACAATATGGCCAAGGTCCTTGTGCTGACCGGCATGCTGGTCGGCCTGGCCTACACCACAGAGCTGTTCATGGCCTGGTACTCGGGCAACATGTACGAGCGGTTCACGTTCTACAACCGCGCCTTCGGGCCTTATGCCTGGGCCTACTGGCTGATGTTCAGCTGCAACGTCTTCGTGCCGCAGATCTTCTGGTTCAAGCGCTTCAGACGGTCGATTCCGGTGCTGTTCGTCGCCTCGCTCCTCGTCAACGTGGGCATGTGGTTCGAGCGCTTCAACATCGTCGTCACGTCGCTGCACCGCGACTTCCTGCCGGGCAGCTGGAGCTACTACACGCCCAGCTCGGTCGAGGTCGGCATCCTGTTGGGCAGCTTCGGCCTGTTCTTCACGTGCTTCCTGCTGTTTGTGCGCATCGCCCCGGTGATCGCCCTGCACGAGGTCAAGCACACCATCTCCGAGCAGAAGCACGAGGAGGCCCACGGTGGTCATTGAAGCGGGACCCATTGAATGTCGACGGCTCCACGCGGTGGTGTTCGACGACCCGGACCAGACGCTGGACGCCGTGACCACGCTGCGCGCGCGCGGCTATGAGATCGATGACGTGCACACGCCGTTTCCCGTGCACGGGATGGATGAGGCGATGGGGCTGCGTGAGACGCGCCTGGCGTACGCAAGCCTCATCGGCGGCGCGGCGGGCCTGTCGATAGCGCTGTTCGTACAGATCTGGACGCACTCGGTCAGCTGGCCGCTGAACGTGGGCGGCAAGTCCATGATCGCGCTGCCTGCACTCATTCCGGTGTCGTTTGAGCTGACGGTCCTGCTCAGCGGTATCGCCACCGTCGTCGGACTGCTGTGGGCGTGCCGCTTGCGCCCGCGCAAGGACATACCCAAGTCGCAGCCGCACATTCGGGTCAATGACGACCGCTTCGTAGTGCTTGTGATCGAGAAGGACGGCGGCTTCGTGCCCGAGCGATTCCGAACCTTGTGCGCCGCACTGGACCCGGAGGAGGTGATCGAGTCATGGAAAATCGACTGATCGGCCTGATCGGCGCGCTGGCTCTGGTGCCGCTTGCGCTGGGCTGCAGCGGGGACGGCGAGGAGCCGGGGTACGCGGTGTCTCCGGGCATGTTCGAGTCCGTGCCTTTCGATCCATACGACCCCAACCCGGTGACGCCCAACGGCCAGACGCTGATGGCGCCGCCAGAGGGCACGGTCCCATTTGGTCCGGTCCATCCGACCTTCGGCCCCGGCAAGGAAGAGGCCAAACGGGCGGGCGTTGAGCTCACCAACCCCTTCGCCAAGCCTGAGCGCGCCACGCTGAAGCGCGGCAAGTACATCTACAGCACGTTCTGCGCGGTCTGCCACGGCCCCAAGGGCGAGGGCGACGGTCCGATCATCGGCGCCGGCCGCTTCCCCAACCCGGCCAGCCTCCAGGCGGATCGGGCCAAGAACCTGCCTGACGGCACGCTGTATCACATCGTCACCCACGGCCAGGGGATCATGCCCGCCTACGCCGTTCAAGTGACCCACGACGACCGCTGGAAGGTCGTCACCTACGTCCGCAAGCTGCAGACGCCCGAGGGAGACTGAGACCATGAGCATCACCTCGCTCTCACCACCGCCCGCGTCGAGTCGCGCTCCACGCAACCCGAACCTGCTGATGATCATCGGCGGCGCGCTGGTACTGCTGGTTGCCGGGTTCATCATGGAGCCCAAGGAAGCGCTGGGCGACGCGCTGGCGGCGGCGATCTTCTGCCTGACCATCCCGCTGGGCGCGGCCTTGCTGATGGCCATCTGCATCGCCATCGGGGCGCGGTGGTGGCACGGCATCACCAAGTTTCCGACGCAGCTGGCCAGCCTCTTTCCGATCACCGCCCTTGCGGTCGGGGCGGTGCTACTCGCCGGTCTCTACCAACTGTATCCGTGGACTGACGCCGACGTCGTCGCACACAGCCACATCCTGCAGCTGAAAGCCGCGTGGCTCACGCCGGCCTTCTTCCTGATCCGCGCGGCCGTGGTGCTCGTGGCCTGGTTCCTGATGATCGCCGCGCTGGTCAAAGCCGTGAACAACGCGGTCAACAACCCCAGCGCCGCCGCCACCGGACGCATGGTCCGCACCGGCGTCGTGTTGATGCAGGTGTTGGGGCTGACCATCTCCCTCGCGTGGTGGGGCTGGCTGATGTCGGTGGGGCCCGAGTGGTTCAGCACCATGCAGGGGGTCTACGGCTTCAGCAGCGTGTACGTCGCGGGCATCGCCGCCACCATCATCTTCGCCATCCAGCACCAGCGCGCGGGCGGGACGATGGTCAAAGAGAACCATCTGCACGATCTGGGCAAGCTCCTGTTCGCGTTCTCGTTCTTCTGGGGCTACATCTGGTTCTGCCAGTTCATGCTGATCTGGTACGCAGACATCCCGGAGGAGGCCGGCTGGTTCGTGCACCGCATGACGGGCGGCTGGACCATGTTGTTTGTGCTGAACGGGGTCATCAACTTCGCTGTGCCGTTCATCGTGCTGATGTCGGCCAAGGCCAAGAAGAACCCCAACGTCCTCTACCAGGTGGCGCTGCTGGCGCTCGCCGGACGGTGGCTTGACCTCTGGTTGGCCGTCGCGCCGTCTCTCAACGATGGACCCTACATCCCGGTCTACGGCATCGCCGCAACCGCGCTGGTTCTGGGCCTGATGGCGCTGCCTCCCCCAAAAGCCAAACCCGCCTAGGAAGGCTGTCATGCAAACAGAAGCCACGGCGATGTCGCATCGGATTCTGTTTCTAAACACGCTGGCGTTCACGATCTGCTTCGCGACGTGGATGCTCAACGGCGTACTCGTGACATTTTTGGCCGCCAACCAGGTCTTCGACTGGGGGCCGGTCGAGATCGGCTGGCTGATGGGCATCCCGGTGTTGACCGGCGCCATCTTTCGCCTGCCGGGCGGGATCCTGACCGATAAGTACGGCGGCAAGCCAATCTTCACAGGGCTGCTCTTCTTTACGGCGATTCCGCTGGCCCTGCTCTCTTACGCCGACTCCTTCTGGTACTTCGCGCTGTGCAGCTTCGGCTTCGGCATGACCGGCGTGGGCTTCTCCATCGGCATCGCGTTCACGTCGGTGTGGTACCCGCGCAAGTGGCAGGGCACGGCGCTGGGCATCTTCGGGGCCGGCAATGCCGGCGCCGCCGGGACGACATTTCTAGCGCCCTCCATCCTCAACTGGCTGACCGACGACGGCGCCAATATCGAAGGCTGGCGCCAGCTTCCGCTCATGTACGCCGCCATGATGGTGGTGATGGGCGTCGTGTTCGTCATGTTCACCAAAAACAAGAAGCCGGACGTGGCCCAAAAGACCACCCGCGAGCTGCTGGCCCCGCTCAAGCAGGTGCGCGTGTGGCGCTTCGGGCTGTACTACTTCCTGGTCTTCGGCTGCTTCGTGGCCCTGTCGCAGTGGCTGGTCCCGTACTTCGTCAACGTCTATCACGTCACGCTGGTCACAGCGGGCATCCTGGCCGGTCTATTCAGTTTCCCGTCCGGCGTCATTCGGGCGCTGGGCGGGTGGCTCTCTGACCGCTTCGGCGCACGCATCGTCATGTACTGGGTGCTGGGCACGTCGGTCGCCGTCAGCGTGATGGTCATCGTGCCCAAGATGGAGATCGTCTCCCCGGGCAAGGGCGTGAGCGCCACCGAAGACGGCGTGGTCACCGACGTCACGCCTACGAAGATCGTCGTTGGCGACCAGACATACGACCTGCTCGAAAAGCCGGAAGAGTTGGTCCAGGGCGACGACCGCCCGCTGATCCTGCCGACCAAGGACATCTGGCACAAAGCGACCGTCAAGCCCGACCAGAAAGTGGAGAAGAAGGAGCTGCTGGCAGAGGGCGTCACCCGCATCTACTTCCAGGCCAACCTGTGGATCTTCGCCATCCTTGTCATCCTGCTGGGCAGCATCTGGGGCATCGGCAAGGCAGCGGTCTACAAGCACATCCCGGACTACTTCCCCAACGAGGTCGGCGTCGTCGGCGGCATGGTCGGCGTGCTCGGCGGCCTGGGCGGCTTCTTCTGCCCGATCATCTTCGGTTATCTGCTCGAGGGCACGGGTCTGTGGACCAGCTGCTGGATGTTCATCCTCCTCCTGTCAGCCCTCTGCCTCTTCTGGATGCACCGCGTCGTCACCGGCATGACCAAATACCCCAGAGGCTTCGAGTCCCAATACGCCACCCAAGAGCGCGTCCTGCCGGGCGACGTCCTGGCCCCGCTGATGAGATGGTCCGACGACTACAGCGTCGGCAACCACGCGATGGACGCACAGCACAAGCGCCTGCTGAACCTCATCAACGAGCTGGATGAGGTCATCCAGAAGGGCCGCCACCTGGACGAGCTGACCCCGGTCCTGGACGGCATCATCGACTACACCAAGACCCACTTCCACTCCGAAGAGGCCATGCTGGCCAAGCTGAACTACCCGGATCTGGTGAACCACAAGGCGACCCACGCCCAGCTGATCAAAGAGGTCGACAGCCTGCGCGCTGAGGTCGTCTCCGGCGACCCGGCGGTGATGGACCGCATCCTGGTCTTTTTGCAGACCTGGCTGGTCGGCCACATCGTGGGCATCGACAAGAAGTACTCCACCTACGTAGGCGGCGCCCCGGAAGACGAAACCGCGTAGGGTACGGAGCTGGGCCGGTAACGCTTGGAGGGGCAGAGGATGAACGACCGATTCGAGAGTGCGACGAAGATCCGTGCAGCGCGTCTTGTGCGATGGCTACTCTTCGTCGTCGTAGCCCTGCTGGCGGGGGCTTGCAGCAAGAAGGCGAAAACACCGTCATCGGCCGCGCCGACAAAGGCGACACCTGGGCCCAGGCCCCCTACGGCAGAGCCGGCCGACTCTGGACTGACGGTGCCCATGTTTGTGGGGACGTATGTCTCGGACGACGAAGTCACATCGCTGTCGGTCACGTTCGATGGCGATGCGTCGTTGACGCAGGGCAACGTGTGCTCCTACGAAGCCAGGGGCGCAGTCTCAGGCAAGCACCTTGTGCTGAAGTTTACCGGCGCCGACGGACGCTACTGCGGCGACGTCCAGCCTGGGGCCGTCCTGGCGCTCGTGCGAGGCCTGGAAGAGGGTACTCACGGGACATTCTCCAAAGTCGATGTGACCGTGAAAGAAGGAGAGGCGGGCGGGGGCGTCTTCGAGCGCCAATACGACGACGTCAGAGGCGAATAGATGGGTCTATGCTCGGAGGCTGATCTCAGCGGCCAGGCAGCCGCCCAGTAGCAAGGTCGGTGTGCGAGGCGGCGACTGTCTCAAGGTGGGGTTTGTTGACGGTTCCCGGTTGCGGGCCTGGCCGCCGGCGCCGGGAGCGGTGCGATTGACCGTTGCCCACAAACGCGGAGAATGGGCACCGTGGATGCACCCCAGGACGAATACACCGAGCAGGATCGCGGCGAAGGTTCGGCCTATGAGCGCTACCTGGCCGGGATGGACGCGTCCATGCGGCAGAAAGTCGCGCTGACGGCGGCCCATCTCTTGAGCGAGGGGGACATCGCCGACATGGGGATGGGTAGCGGCTCGGGGAGCTTTGCGCTGGCCTCGTTGTATCCGGAGCTGCGGGTCACCGGGGTCGACGTCAATCCCGAAATGGTCGCCCGCGCTCGCCGGCGTTACCCGCTACCAAACCTGCACTTCATCGAGGGCGACGTGGCCGAGGCGTGCTTCGCCGAGGGGACCCTCGAAGCGATTCTGAGCTCGTCGGTGCTGCACCACGTCACCTCCTTCAATGACTATGACCGGGCCGCCGCCGGCCGAGCGATCGCCGTGCAGTCCGCCCAGCTGAAGCCACATGGCGTGTTGATTCTGCGTGACTTTGTAGACCCGGGAAGCGCGCTCGTCTGGCTTGATCTACCCAGCGGGGACGGCGATGACGGGGACGATCTGCTGACGTGCTCCACGGCGGCAATGTTCGAGCGCTTTGCCCGGGAGTTCCGCAGCCTTCGGCCGGAGGCTGAGCGCGGCTTCGACTATCGCGCGCTCGGTGAGGTGCGCCCCGGTTGGCGGCGCTACGAGCTAAGCCACACCCACTGCGCGGAGTTCGTGCTCAGAAAGGACTATCGCCGAGACTGGGAGCTCGAGGTTCAGGAGGAATACACCTACGCCACGCAGCAGGAGCTGGAAGCCGTCTTCCACGGTCTCGGCATGCGCGTGCTCGCCTCGACTCCCATCTGGAATCCGTGGATCGTGGCCAACCGGTATGACGGCCACTTCGAGGTCCGGCGCCCCGACGGCGCCCGCGTCGATCCCCCTGCGACCAATTTCGTGCTGGTCGGTCAGCGCGTGCCGACCGGTGAGGGGGTCCGGTTGGACGAAGGGCCGGAGCACGAGCCGCTGGGTTACTTGCAGATGACCCACTGGCAGCGCGTGGAGACCGGCGAGGTCTATGACCTGGCACGGCGTCCGGGACTCACGGTCGATGTCATCCCCTGGTTCGAGCAGGACGGCCGACTTTTGGTCCTGGCGCGCCGAGGCTACCCCCGGCCGATCCTCGGCTGTCGAGATCCGGGCACGCAGCCGCTCGCTCAGGCCCGCGCGGCGCGCTACATCACCGAGCCGTTGAATGTGCAGCAGACCGACCGGCCGCTGGGCGAGACGGTCGACGCGCTGCTGAACGGCTTTCCCGGAATCGGAGCGCAGCGGATCCGTCGCTTCGAGCACGGCGGCCGCTTCTTCCCATCTCCCGGCGGGCTCCAGGAGGTGGTCCGCTCGGTTCTGGTGCAGATCGATCCCACCGGGGTGCAGTCGCGGCTGGCGAACGTGACCGGATTCACCACCTCAGGCGTGCTGCGGGCCATCGAGTCGCGGCAGCTGCTTCGCGCCGCACAGGTCGGCGGACTGCCGGACGCTCGGTTGGAGATCAATGTCTATGAGCTCCTCCTTCGTCGTGAGCGCTCGCCAGGGCCTTGGATCGGTGACGAGATCGCGCTGAAAGCTGGCCCGTCCAGCGGCGCTGTCGAGCGACTCGCGCCCCCCTCGGGCCGTCGTCGGGCCTTCCGGGGCGTCACCGCCGAGCGCAGTGGAGGCTTTCTGGCGATCGGCTGCAGCACCTTCGTCGAGCGCGACAGCTCCGGTGAGATCGTGGCCGAGCGAGCATTGGAGTTTGTGCTACCGCGGCGCTTGAGCTTCAACACGATCTGCTTTTGTCTGTTGCGTCGGGAGGGAGACGATGTGCTCATCGGCGTGGCGGATGACGACCTGCCGGGCCCGCAGTGCCTGGATGGCACCAGCGAGCTGCTCGTGGCGCCGGCCTGGCGGCTGCCGCGAGAAGTGCGGGGGATCGCCGGCTCCCGCGAGTGGGCGCTGCAGCGGCTGCGGGAGCGCTATACGATCTCGGCGGCTCGCGTCTGGCCGCTGGGCGGGCGATACCATCCGTCTCCCGGAGCCACACCAGAGGTGGTTCATCCGCTGGCGGTCCAGACCACAAGCCGCGGTGAGGGGCTCCACTGGCTGCAGCTCCAACGGGTTGTCGAAGACAGAGAGCTCATTCGTGATGGGCACCTGCGAATCGTCGCGTTGCGCGCCGCACATGCGCTTGGCTTGCTGCAGACACGCTGAGACCCCGGCGCCCATCGCCGCGGATGAATCGGGTACCGTTCAGGTCGGGCGCCAAGACACCGGCGGCCTGGTCGACATGAGCGGCTTCATGCTCTCGCGACCGGGAGACGAGCTTTGTGTGTTCTGGAGCGTTCGAGGCGAGCAGACCGTGCTTTTGGGTACCGAAACGGCCGAGCGGGTTCGCATCGGTCTGCACCCGCGGCTTCTCCCGGCGCCGGCCGAGCCGGTCGGTCAGCAGGCCGAGCCAAATCACTCCGGTGTGGGCTTCATGCCGACACTTGCCGCCACGCAGCCCAGCGCGGTTGCGGCCATAGAATCGGTGGTCACCATGGACGGGATGGCCTCTGCTGCGAGCCCCGGAGCCGCTGAGGCGCACGCAGCCGCCTTCGGCGACCCGAAAAAGAGGCGTAGCCGGCTGGGCATCGCAGCTGCGGCGGGCGTCGTTATCGGCCTGGCCGGGTGGGCCGTGTCGGGTCCAATGGGACGCTCGTCAAGGTCGTCCCCGGCGGCCACGAGGGCCCGATTACATTCACAATGCTAACGGTCCGCGCTCCGGCGCGCGCCAAGGCGGCCGGATCCCGGGCCAAGCCCAAACCGAAGCGCGGCGCTGGAAAGCGGCGAAAAGGCGCAAGTTTCATCGACTGAGTCGGTCCGCGTCAGGTTCCCGGCGTCGAATCGCAGACGTCGCCCAGCCCATCCTTGTCCGCGTCCGCCTGATCCGCGTTGGAGATGCCCGGGCAGTTGTCCTCGCACAGGAAAACGGCGCCACCCACGCACGAGTCGTCGCCCCACGTGTGGCCGGGATCGGAGCCGTCCTCGGGGATCAGATCGCCGTCGTGATCGATCGGGTAGTGGCGACCGGCGTCCGCTGGCTTCTCGTCCGGGGTGCCGTCCGGGCTTGTAGTCCAAGCGCCGACATAGGACTCCCCGCCTGCGCCGAGGCAGAGGTTTGCCGGGTCCAGCGTGGGATCCAGGAAGAGCTCGTGGTGCGGGCCATCGACGAACGGGTCCCCGTCGGGCTCGCAGATCGCGCCCTGCTCATTGCTGGTGACGTACTCCAGCGCCTCGCCCGTAGTCTGCGAGTTGCCGTGCAGCGCCACCTGCTTGAACGTGACGTCCGTGGTGAGCCCCACATAGGCCGCGCCACCGGACGCGGTCGCCGTGTTGTCGCGGAAGGAGGTGCCCACGACGGAGGCCAGGAAGGTGGCCTTGTGAAAGATCGCGCCGCCGGAGCCCGCTTTGGCCTTGTTGGCGTCAAAGGCGCAGTTGTTCACGTGGTCCCGGCAGCTTGACCCCATGCCGCCGCCGTTGTCCGCCGTGTTGCGCGCAAAGTCCGTACTCAGGACCACGACCTGCCGATAGTTGGGACAGTACGCGTACAGCCCGCCACCAACGTCCTTGGCGTGGTTGTCTGCGAAGCGGGAGTCCTTCAAGTGTCCGTTGGCGGAGGCCAGCGTGAGATACGCGCCGCCGCCCTTGTCGCCGGCCTCGTTTTTCCAGAACGTCAGGTCGCTGACCTCGATGCTGGAAGACGGCTGCGGACCCTCCGGCGGGATGACATAGAGTCCGCCGCCGTTGCCCGCGCTCTCGTTGCACATGAAGGTCGCGCCGTGCACTGAGACCTGCTCAACGTACTGGGTGCCTGTCGCGTAGACCGCGCCGCCATGATCGGCCGAGTTGCTGCTGAACACGCTGTCGGTCAGCGTCAGCCCTTTGGCCACCCACAGCGCGCCGCCATCGCTGCTGCTGCCGGTGGCGTGGTTGTCCACAAAGCGGCTGCCGGTCACCTCCAGCGTCGCTGCCATGATCGCGCCACCGTCCAGGGTGCTGGTGTTGCCCGTAAAGATGCTGTCGGTCACGGACAGCTTCTGGCCGGAGTTCGGCGCGCTGTGGATGGCCCCGCCCGCGCCCTCTCGACTGTTGTTCTCAAACGTGCAGCCCTCGACCGACAGCGCGCCGCCGACGTGGTGGAGGCCGCCCCCGCCGATGTTGCCCGAGAACACGTTGCGGCTCAGGGTGACCGAGCCCCCCGAGGACACGTCCATGATCATCCCGCGCCAGTTATCGACGAACGAGCATCCGATAACCTGCTGGTAGCGGTGCAGCTCGGCGCCGACCTTGTTGTTGGAGAAGACACAGCGCTTGTAGGTGTTGGACCCCGAGGACGGATCCGAGGCCAGCCCGGGTCCCGCGTTGTTGCGAATGATGCAGTCGGTCATCGTGATGCCGCTGTCGATGCCAAGGCTGACCGCCGGCGAGATGTTGCCGGTGCCTGTTATGACCAGACCGTCCAGCTTGGCGAGAAGCGAGCCATTCACCACCGGCCCGGGCTTCTGATCGCCATCCAAGATCGTCTCCGGGAGCGGGCGCGGACGCTGGACCAGGGCGATTTCGTTGCCGACAAACCCACCATAAACAGCCCGGCTCGGCTTCATCGTCAACACCGGGCCGGACACCACCTTGTAAGTCCCCTTGGCGATCCACACCTGGTGGGCGGACGCGTCCATGGCGGCCTGGACCGTGTTGTAGGCCTGCTTCCAACTGGTCCCGTCGCCGCCGTCCTCCGCGTCCCACCGCACGTAACGCACGTTGTCCGGGGCCTGCGGTCCAACCACGCAGCAGCCGTCGTGGCAGGCGGCGACATCGGAGCCGGTGACCGTGCAACCCTCGGCGTCGGAGCACTCCTGCGTACACAGGGCATCCACGCATCCCACCGCCGGGTCGCACACCTGATCGTCACAGGCCACCACCGGGCCGACCACGCAATTGCCGGCGGAGCAAACGTACTCGTGGCAGTAGTCCTGCTCCTGCGCCTGGCAGTCGAGCGGCCGATATACGCAGCCGGCCGCGACGCACGCGTCGTCCGTGCAGGCGTTCCCGTCGTCGCAATCCTCATCCTCACTGCAGTCCGGACCGGGCTCCGCCAGGTTCACGCAGCCCAGCAGGGCGTGGCAGGCCTCGTCGGTGCACGGATCGCCGTCGCCGCACTCGTCCAACGGCGGGTTGGCGCACCCGATCTCCGGGTCGTACAGATCCTGGGTGCACCACAGATCGTCGGTGCAGTCACACGAGCCAAGCGCGTCGTTGGGACCCTGCTCCCAATTGGGCTCCAGCGGGCAGCTGTCGTCGGCGTTGGGCACATCGTCGCCGTCGATGTCGGGGTCGCAGACGTCACCGACACCGTCGCCGTCCAGATCGGCCTGATCGGCGTTGGCCAACCCCGGGCAGTTGTCCTCGCAGTTTTGGACCTGCCCCCCCGTGCACGCTGTATCGCCCTGCACACCGCCGTCGTCCGGCCCATCCGGCAAGAAGCCGTCCTCATCAAAGTCCACGACCCGATAGTGTCGCCCGGCGTCCGCCTCACCCTCATCCAGCGCCCCGCTCGCGCTCGTGGTCATGGACTGCCACTCCAGATAGCTCTTCAACGTGTCGCCGCCACCGATGTCGATGCACCCGGACTCGACAGTCGGATCCAGATACAGGCGCCCAAGCGCGCCGATCTCAAACGGGTCCACCGCCGGCTCGCAGACAGTCTCCCCAAGCAGCCCGCCCGCCTGCAGATCCAGCTGGTCCACCGCGTCGGACGCATTGCCGTGAACCACCAGGTTCAAGACGTTCACGCCGTCGTCGCTGTGCAGAAAGGCGGCGCCCCCACTGGAGTCCCCACCCGCGTTGATGGCCGTGTTGTTGCGGAACGTGCTCGCCGCCACAACCACGGACGCCCAGCTGCCGCCGGACAGGTACATACCGCCGCCGTGGCCGTCCAGCGCCTTGTTGCCGTCAAACGTGGAGTTGACGACCGTGGTCGGGCAATAGGCGTTCAGCCCGCCGCCCTTGGAGCCGGCCTCGTTTTTGACGAAGTCCACGTCTCTCACCACCAGGCTGCCCGCGCTGCCGCAGCTGACCGAGAGTCCGCCTCCGGACCCCGGCGACGAGTTGCCCGCAAAGCGACTGCGCTCCACGGTACCTTCGTTGTTGCCCAGAGTGACGTCCGCGGCGCCGCTCAGGTTCTTCCAAAAGTCGCAGTCCTCGATCAACGTGGGCGTCGTCTTCACGGTCACGCCCATGCCCCCGTTGCAGCGCACGGTAGAGCCGGTGAGCTCTAAGTCGAACCCGCTGTCCACCCGGATGGCGCCCCCCTGCCATGACTCGTTGCTGCTGAACAGGCTGTCCTCGACCGACAACGTGGCCCCGTTATGGATGCTGATCGCACCACCGGCCCCGCCGCCCACGGTACCGTTGCTCACGAATCGACTGCCCTTGATCGTTACCGCCGTGACCTGCGCGTCTATCGCACCGCCGGTCCACGTCGAGGCGCTGTTACCGGTGAATACCGAGTCGGTCACCAGCAGCGAATCGCCCGTAGCCGACGTCAGGATGGCCCCGCCCGGTCCGTGCCCGGCCGTGTTGCCGTCAAATGTGCACCCGTCCACCGTCACATCGCCGTCCTGGTGCTGAATCGCGCCTCCCGACGCCAGGGTCGCTTCATTGCCCGAGAACACGCAGCGGCGCACCAGGCGCTTGCCCGTCGTCGTCCGCAGGTACAGCGCCGCCCCGCCTCCGTTAGGGCGCGAGTTGTTCGTAAACGTGCTGTCGATGAACTCCACGTCGCCGTCGCCCTGGACATCGACGGCGCCATCCTCGTTTTTATGAAAGAGGCACCGCTCGAAGCGCACAGGCTGCTCCGACGGTGTCGCCGACAACGCCACCGCGCGCCCCTCATTATCGCGAAAGATGCAGTCAGCGACGGTCGTGCCCGCAGACCCGGACATGACCAGCGCAATGCCGTCCTGCCCCTTGGCATGGGTGAGCACCAGCCCGTCCAGGCGGGTGCCCGACGCGGCCCCGGCGACCTGGGTTACCTTGTACTCGCCGTCCAATACGGTCTCCGCCAACGGCCACGGCCTCTGGTGCAAGGCGACCTCTCCGCCCGCAAACCCGCCGTACACGTCAACCCCCGGCACGCCGGTGAGCACACGACCGCCCGCCGTGCCCTCGATGTGCACGTATTTTCCCTCAGCGACCCAGAGCACGTTCCCTGTCGTGGACGCCATCGACGCGTCCGGCAGCGTGTTGAAGGCCGTCTTCCACGTCTTGCCGTCGCCTTCGTCATCGGCGTCGATGTCCACAAAGCGGACGCAGGCAGCCTCATCGGTCTCGCCGTCGGCGTCGTCATCCAACTCGTTGTCGCAGATCTCCGCCGCTGGCCCCGTCGCACAGCACCCCTGCCGGCACACCGAAAGCGCCCCGGCGCAGTCCGCGTCCTGCTCACACGCGACGTCGCAGAGCGAGTCGACGCAGCCCTGGCCGGGATCGCACACCTGATCGCCGCATTGGACCTCCACGTCGACCACGCAGCTGCCCGCCGAGCACACGTACTCGTGACAGAGATCGCCCGTGATGGCCTGGCAGTCCTTGGGTTTATGGAAGCACGTGCCGTTGAAGCAGGCCTCGTCGGTGCACGCATCGCCGTCGTCGCACTCCGCATCGGATCCGCACGCGATCCCGAGCTCGGCCTGGTGCACGCACCCAAGCAGCGCCGTATGGCACAGGTCAAACGTGCAAGGGTCCCCGTCGCTGCAGACCAGCGGGTCCGGGCTGAGGGCATGCTCGCACCCAGTGGCCGGATCATAGCTGTCCACGGTGCACACGATGCCGTCATCGCAGTCGGGTTCAGGCCCCTGCCCGCAGCCGTCCTTGTCGCACCCGCAAAGCGTCACCCGGTTGATGATCAGGGAGCCGTCACCGTCGGCAGTGGCATCGCGATGGCCGACGTGCAGCGCCAGCGCCGGCGTGTCATCGGTCAGCTCCCACGAGTCCAGCACAACCCACTTGCCGGCGACGAGCCGCTGCATCACCACGTCGTTCCCGGACCGGCTGAACCGCACATGGAACGGCTTCTTGGCATCGTCCTGGGCGCCCAGCAGCGCGTTTGTGTCAAAGACAGCCCAGGTCTCCGCCTGGTTGTGCAGCGCCCCTCCCACAAACAGTTTGGTTTCGTCGAGGACCGGCGCTCCGCACCAGCTGAGACCCAACCACCCCTTCACCGCGTCCAGATCGGTCCCGGTCCAGGTCGCGATGCCTACTACCTCCACCGTAAAGTCGCCCAGCAGCTCAAACTCGCCGCGCCAGTCGACCAGCCCAGCCTCCTTGGCGTTCAGCGTCATCACCTCGTGCTCAAAGCTGGGCGCGGCGCCGGACCATTTGGCCCAGCCCGGCATCTGACCCGCGGACGTCTCCCACGTGTGGCACGCCGCGTCGCACCCCACCCCCGTGCACGCGGCCCCCAGCGCACAGGCCGCGCAATCGGCTGAGGGCGAGGCGCCGGGAACGCCCAACTCACACTCGGGCGCGAAGCAGCTCGGAGAGTCGTTGGACACACACGCCCCCTCCTGGCAGAAGTCGTTCAGCGAGCAGAAATTACCGTCGCTGCAGGCGGTGTCGTTCGGCTTGAACTGCTCCACGCACGCATCCGCCGTCTCATCACACAGCCCCACCAGACACGGTGCATCCAAAGACGAGCAGTCGAGCGGGCTCCCCTGACAGACGCCGGCGGTGCAGGCATCGGCCGCCGTGCAGAACTGGCCGTCGTCACACGGGAAGGCGTCCACAGCCTCCGCCGACCATGTGCACGTGTTGGTCTCCTCGCACTTGTCCAGCGTGCAGTCGTTGAAGTCGTCACACATGGCCTTGGTCGTGCAGCAGTCGGCCACCACAGCCCCGCCGGTGCACGTCCCCCCATCGCAGGTGTCCGCGATGGTGCACGGGTCCCCGTCGTCGCACATGACGCCGTCGGCCTCGCCGTCGCACTGCAGCTGCACACAGCCCAATCCGTCGGTGACATGCGCAGCGATCTCGTCCGGGTCGAGCGGCCGGTCGTAGATGGCGACGTCGTCGATCAGCCCGTTGAATGCGCTGGCCGGCCCAAGCGGACCACCGACCGAGAGCGCGGGCACGCCCGGCTCGGGCAGCGCGGTGGCCAGCGGGATCGCTTTCTCGTCATCGAACTTGCCGTTCACATACAGCTGCACCGTCGTGCCGTCGTAGGTCACCGCCACGTGGTGCCAGTCGTTCTCCGGCAGCGGCGTCGACCCCGTCAGCGTGCCGCCGATCGCGTCAAAGAGCAGCAATCCCCCGGTGCTGCGCCCAAGCGTAAACACCGCGCCGGGCGCCGCCTTTCCGTACGTCACGATGTTCTGGGTGTTGTTGTCGGTGTTGCCCCCTACCGGGTAGATCCAGGCCTCGACGGAGCGGGGTCCAGCGCCGACCGGCAGGCCGGCTCCCTGGACCAGGGTCAGCGTCGCCGCCTCACCGTCAAAGCTCATGGCGTCGTCGTTTTTGCCGGTGACCGGGCCGGCCGCCGCCACCGCCAGCGTCAGGCCATTGCCGGAGGCGTCGGGCAGCCCTCCGTCCACCAGCGCATCCATCGGCCAGTGCGCCACAAAGAAGCCCTGGCTCGTGCAGCCGACGCCGAGCTTGCAGACGTCTTGCGTGCAGGCGTCGTCGTCAGCGCAGTCCAGCGGCTTGAAGACGCACTCGCCCAGCTCGCAGACGTCGTCCGTGCACACCTCGTCGTCGTTGCAGATCCGCGGCACGCCCGCGCAGGCCAGCGCCTCATCACACGCGTCCTTTTCGGTGCACGGGTCGCCGTCGTCGCATGGGTCGCCGTCCTTGGCGCCCTCGCAGCCCAGCGGCGCTCGCACGTACATCGAGATCCGGTTCGCCCCCTCGTTCGGCAGCCCGTCGTTGAGCTCGAGAGCACCGCCAAACCCCCGGGCCGGTGACTCGTTTTCCCACTCGCCGGTTCCCGAGTCCGGCCCCAGGCCGCCTGCCGCCGGATCGTCAAACGGGCATCCGTTCGTGGTTTTGATACTCCAGCCCGGCCCCCATGCGTCATTTCGCAGGAACCCGGTGGGACAAAAGCCCAACACGCCGCCATTCTGGTCCTGCGCGTGAAAGAACAGCGTCGTACTGCACAGGTCCTTTCCCACCTCGAGGTTGCCCGCGCTCATCGGGAAGCCGTCGGTGTCCTGAACCCAACACGTTGGCAAGGACTTCTCGCCGCCGAGCTCCAGCACCAGCTCGGTCAGCGTCTGCGAGGTGGTGCTGACGTCGTGGTAGGCCGCCCACTTCCCCGACGGCTCATGCACAAAGAGCACGTCTCGCATCGGCAACGTATACGCCGCGGCGGACTTGTGATCCTCCGTCGGCAGCGCAGCCTCCCCCACGGGAACCTCGCTGCCCCACAGGTGACGGTCCGCCCAGGTCCAGGTGTCCTCCCCGTCGTCGCTGGACACCACGACCAGGGTCCAGCCGCCGCCGTTTTTGCTGTTCTCACATTGGACGTCAAAGCCGGCGCCCGGGCCCGCACCATCGGGGTCGATCGTCACCATCTGGGAGCCGACGCCGGCCGCGTTCGCCTGAGCGCAGGACCGATAACACTCCCCCGGTGTCCAGGCGCTGGCGCACCCCGTATCTACAGCGCACGAGTCCTGCGTGCAGGGATCGCCGTCATCGCAATCGACGGGATCCCCGACGCACGTCTTTTCGTCGGTGCACGCGTCGTTTGCAGTGCACGCGTTGCCGTCGTCGCAGCCCCCGCTGACCGGCGTGAATGTGCACCCTGCTCCTTCCACGCAGGAGTCGTTGGTGCACGAGTTGCCGTCATCGCAGGTCACCGGATCGCCCCCCTGGCAGCCCCCGCCCACGACACAGGTAAACACGCCCTTGCAGGGATCGCCGTCGCCGCACTTGCTGTCGTCGCCGATGTGCGTGCACCCAGTCGCGCCGTCGCAACCATCGTTCGTGCACGTGATCCCGTCGTCACATTTGACCGGCGCGCCCGGCTTGCACGCTCCCTCCTCGCACGTCGCCGGGCCGGTGCACTTATCGCCGTCGGCACACTGGATCGGCGTCCCCCCGCACTGCAGCATGCCCTCGCACTGGTCGCCGATGGTGCACGCCTCGCCGTCGTCACACGGCGTTCCGGTCACAGGGGCCACCACATCGCAAAGCCCGGTGCCCGGGTCGCAGGCGTTGATCAGGCATGGACCGCCGGCAACCGGGGGACACAGCACCTGCTTGGGCACCAACACACACGCCCCGTCCAGGCACTCCAGCTGTGAGACGCACTGATCGATATCGTCCGTGTCGCAGTCCTCGTCGCTCGCGCAATCGCAGTCACCCACCGGCTCGGCGGTCGTGTTGCTGATGCACAGCCCGGCGTCGCAATAGTCCGGCCCATTGCAGGCGACGCCGTCGTCACACGGATAATTGTCGCCGCCGGCGCCCAGCGGCGCATTGACGCAGCCGAAGAGGTCACAGCCGATCTCGCCGCAACAGCTGTCCTTGGTGCACTCGTTCTTGTCGTCGCAGTCCACAGCCGCCAGATGCTGGCACGTCCCCGAGAGACAATAATCGCCCAACGTGCAGGCATCCCCATCGCTGCACTGCGTCCCGTCGGCGAGCACCTCGACAGCGCATTCTCCGGTTTGTGGATCACAGGTCGCGCTGTGGCACGGCCCCGGCGCTACGCACGGCTCCGCCAGGTTGAACACGCACTGCCCGGCCTCGGCGTCGCAGCTAAGCGAGCCCACGCACTTGTCCTGGCCCTGCACGTCCTCACACTCCGAGTCCGTCGCGCACCCGCACGTCCCCGCACCCACACAGGCGCCGGCGGCGCAGTCATCGCCAATGGTGCACGGATCGCCGTCCTCGCACTGCTGGCCGGTGATCGGCTTGAAGCTGCAGCCGGATTTCGGGACGCATTCGTCCTGTGTGCACTCGTTGCCGTCGTCACACACCAGAGGGGCCCCGAGCGACTTGCACTGCCCCCCGAAACACGCAGACGGCCCGACACACACCTCCTGATCGCCGCACGCCGCCCAGTCGGTCAGCGCGATCAAGACGCACTCGCCCTTGGTCGCAAAACAAGTCCAGCGATGGCAGTCCGGCGGCTCGTCGTCGTTGCAGTCGGCCTCGACCTCGCAGCCCTGGGGCGTCAAAACGTCGGGCGGACCGGCGTCCTCGATGACGTCGGGCGTGTCGGTCCAGGTGTCCGGACCGGTATCGGTCGCCACGTCGTCGGTCACGTCGATGTCGTCGACATCCACGACATCCGCGGCATCCTCCACATCCGGGTCGTCGCCGGTGTCACTGGTATCGGGCGGGTCGGGCACGTCCACCACGTCGATCTGCGGCACATCCGTGATCACCACATCCGGGGCTACATCTGTTTTTCCTTCGACCTGCTCGGCCGGCACGCAGACCTTCAGCTCGGGGTGGCACTTCCGATCACCTGTGCAGTCCAAATCCGTCTGGCACGGATAGTCCGCGCGCGGTGAAAACTTCAGAGAAGCAGCCCGACGCCGCCAACCCCACAATCAGCAGCCCCCCAACCAGCCGAACGCCGCTCAAAACCCGCCCTCGACAGTGATCAGACCGGACGGCTGAAACCCGACGCGCACGACCGGCTCGGCCCCGCTGTCACCTGACACAAGCCACCAGATCACGCCGCCCAGCACCGTTGCGCCACCGGCCGCCACCAGGGCGATG
>CAZJHX010000008.1:77394-132720 GCA_964545715.1 uncultured Myxococcales bacterium | reverse complement strand
TATCCAGGTCAGCATTGGCAGCCTCAGCTGCCAAACCTGCAGTAGATACGGTATCTAAGACGGCATTGGCAGTCTGAGCTGCCAAACCTGCAGTAGATACGGTATCCAGGACGGCATTGGCAGTCTGAGCTGCCAAACCTGCAGTAGATACGGTATCCAGGACGGCATTGGCAGTCTGAGCTGCCAAACCTGCAGTAGATACGGTATCTAAGTCGGCAATGGCAGTCTGAGGTGCCAACCAAGACAAAGATGCCCGGTCAGGCGTCTATGAGGGTGGTCTCAATAATTCGGCGGTGGGTGGGCGAGGCGGTCAAGAACGACTGGCGCTCTTCCGGGGTTGCGGCCAGCTCGTCGGCGCGCTTGAGGACGTGGGCTTGGGCCTCTTCGAAGCGTTTGCGGGAGCCGGTCAGGTCTCCGTTGGCCAGGGCGGCGTCGGCGTGGGTCAGCAGCAGCTCGGCCTCGAGCTCGGCCATGCCTCCCGCCTGATCGCGCAGCTTGCGGGCCCGCTCGACCTCTTTCAGGGCGGCCTCGGCGGCGCCGGCCTTGAGGTGGGACATAGCCAGCACGCTGCGCGCGATCACCTCATCCGCGTCGCCTTCAGCCAGGTCCAGCGCCAGCTCGGCCGCAACCACCGCTTCCACGGGGCGACCCAAATCCAGCAGGGCCAGCGCCCGATACGCCAGGCAGCCCAGCTGCAGCCGCTCGTGGCCCATCGCGCGGGCGAGCTCCAGCGCCTGGTCCTGCATGGCCAGGCCCTCCTCGGGGCGGCCCAGCCGGCAGAGCACGTACGCAAGGTTGTGCGTGCCGTAGCCGACCACGCTGTTATAGCCGATGCGCTGGCCGCCCTGGACGACCTCGCGCAGCTTGACCGCCGCGTCCTCGTAGCGACCGATCTCGGCGTCGAAGTGGCCCAGCACCGTCAGCAGCTCCAGGGGACGGCGCAGGTCACCCGCGGCTTCGGCAGCCGCCAGAGCCCGAATCGCGGATTGGCGCGCGT
This sequence comes from uncultured Myxococcales bacterium, assembly GCA_964545715.1. Taxonomy (GTDB): domain Bacteria; phylum Myxococcota_A; class UBA9042; genus CAZJHX01. The sequence goes on along the minus strand of CAZJHX010000008.1, from coordinate 131,723 downwards.
CGGCCCGATTGCCCTGGTACATGTCGCAGTAATGGATGGCCTGAAGCGCCCGGGCCCTCAGCATCGGCTCGTCGGCCAACACATCCAGGGCACGCTCCGCAAAGCCTCGGGCGTCGCCCAGGTTGCCCAGGCACGCCGCGAACGACTTCGAACTCAGTGCGTTACCCAGCGCCTTCGTGTCGTCGACCGTCTCGTAGTGGGCGATCGCCTCGTCCAGGTACTCGGCAGCGCGCTTGTAGTCCGCGCGCCAGTAACGCAGCGTGGCCTTTGAGTGCAGTATGTCGGCGGCCTGCCTCGGCGTCATCTGGGCGGCCAGCGCCTCTATGGCCCGGGCCTCGTCATCGCCCGCGTCCAGGTTGCCGATGCTGGCGCACAACTCCAACCTCGTGATCCGCAGCTCCAGCTCGCGGTCGCCCGACACCGGCAGCGCACGCTCCAGCGCACCCAGCGCCGCCGCCACGTCGCCGTCCCGCTTGGCCTCGTCACCGGCGCGCACCCACCACGTCAAGGCGCCCTCATGATCCGCACCCAGACTCAGATGGCGCGCTACCTCATTGGCCTTGCCCGCGCCGGTCTCGCACAGCCAGCCTCCGACCTTGCGGTGCAGTCCCGCGCGCTGGTCGTCGGTCAGCATCCCGTACGCCACGTCGCGCACCACGCCGACGCGGAAGTTGAACGCGTCCGTGGTCTCGTCGCCTGTCCGGTCGCGCACGACCAGATTCTGACGCCGCAGCCGCTTCAAGCTGGCCGCCGCGCCCGGCACACCCAGGGCATCCAGGCCCTGCCGGTAGAAGCGCACGCCAAAGACCGACGCGATCTTCACCAGGTCCTTGTCCTCGGGCGGCAGGTGGTCCAGCCGCGCCTGAATCGCGGCCTCCATCGTCAGCGGCATCCGGAAGCCGATCGTCGTCTCGGCGTCGTGGTCACCCGTCTCCACCGCATTCACGATCTCTTCCACAAACAACGGATTTCCGCCGCTCTGGCGCGCCACCAGGTCGCCGATCGGCTCGTCCACGCCGGCCGCCACGGCCAGCTTGATCGCCGCCTTTCTAGACAGCTCGCGCAGCTCCACCCGGCGCAAATCCGCGTTGTCGAAGACGTCCGACCGCAGCCGGATCGTGTGGTCCCGGCCGGTCGCGATGATCGCCAGCGCGCCCTCCTCCAGGCGACGCAGCATGATCGACAGGTACTCCAGGCTGGGCCCGTCGGCCAGGTGGATGTCGTCCACCGCCATCAAAATCGGCCCTTCGTGCGCCTTTCGCTCGATCAGGTCGCCCAGCGCCTGCACGATCTGGTCGCGCATCAGCTGTGCATCCGTCCGCGCCGCATCCAACACCGGCGACACCCCGGCCGGCACCGGCGCACCCAACGCCGCCGCCAACAGGTGTCCCGCGCGCTCCTCCAGCCCGGCCTCCTGCGCGAGGGTCTGCATGACCGCCCGGACCTCATCGTCCGGCGCCCCCTCAGCGACCCGCGCCCAGCCGCGCAGCACCGTCGCGACCAGCCACCAACTCTGATACCGCCGGTTGCTGTCACAGCGCGCCTTGAGCACAAATACGTCCGGCTGCGCCTCCAAAATCGCCGCCGTCGCCTCGCGCAGCATCCGAGAGCGCCCGATGCCCGGCGGGCCCGTCACCAGCACGGCCACCGGCTCCTCATCCTCAAACGCGCGCAGCGCATGGCCCTTCAGCTCGGCCAGCTCCAGCTCGCGTCCAATCAGCGGCAGCTCGGCGCGCACCGCCGCGTACGACACCTCGCGGTCAACCCGCGCTCCGTCCATGGCAAACCGGCCCTCGACGCGTCGCGCGGTCGCCTCGTCCAGGACCACGCCCGAGTCCAGCACCCGGGTCGCCCCCTCAGCTGCGTTCACCGCCTGGCCCGAGAAGTGCGCCTTGCCCCCGATGGCCCGGCCGGTGCCGATACCGATCACCGCCGCCTTGTCGCGAATGGCCAGCGCCGACCGCACGGCCCGGACGGCTTCGCCACCCTGCCGCACGTCGCCGCCAAACAGGCCCACCACGCGGCCCCCACCCAGCGGCGTGGCCCGTCCGCCCTGGTCCTCGATGGCCAGGATCACCGTATCGAGATCGTTGACGCCGTTGGCCAGCATCACCGTCATCACGCGCTGCTCGTCAACAAGCGTGGGCGCGTCTGATAGATCCCCGGTCTTTGCCGGCCGGTGCGTGTCCACAAAGCCGTCAACTGCGCCCTGCTGCGCCGTCAACAGCGCCTCGAACGCGGCCACGTTCAGCGGCCGATCCGCTTTCTCGGGCGAGACCGCCGACATCAGCACGCTCACCAGGCCGCCCGGCAGATCGGGGCGCAGCTCATTCAACGGCGTCGGCTGCTCGGTCAGCAGCTTCACCAGCAGCTCCAGCATGGTCCCCGCACCGAACGGCGGCACCCCTGCCAGCGCCCGATAGAGCACCGCGCCCAGCCCATAAATGTCCGTGCGGTGGTCCTCGCTCTTGTCGCCCCGGGCCTGCTCGGGCGCCATATACATCGGCGTGCCCAGCACCTCGCCCGTGCGCGTGATCCGCGTCTCCGCGGCATCCCCCCCGGCAACCACCGCCAGCCCAAAGTCCAGCAGCTTGACGACCTCGACCCCGTCCTCGCCCTTGTGCATGAAGATGTTGGACGGCTTGATGTCCCGATGCACCAGACCGGCGTCATGCGCCGCCTTGAGCGCGGCCGCCGCCTCCAGCCCGATGCTGAGCACCTCGGCGGTCTTTAAGACCCGCTTGCGGTCCAGGCGCTGGCCCAGATCCTCGCCCTTCAGTAGATCCAGCACCAGGAAGAGCCGATTACCCGGCAGCGCGCCAAAGTCGTATGCGCGGCACACGCCCGGGTGCTTGAGGCCCATCATCGCCTTGGCCTCGCGCTCGAAGCGGCGCCGCATCGCATCCGGCGTATCGGTGCCCAGCAGGATCTTCACCGCCACCGGATTGCCGGTGTTCGTGTAGCGACCCGCAAAAACCGCACCCATCCCACCGCTGCCAATCAGGTTGGTCAACTCGATGCCGGGGACTTCTGGAAGTGCGCTCAGCCGCGGTCTCCTGTCAGCTCCAGAATCCAGCGATGCACTGGGATCCCCCAAAGGAACTGCCGCCGCGCTTGTTTGCCGCCTGCCGCCGTATCGGCAGCTTCTAAAATGATCGTTCGAGCGGATTGAAGCACTGCATCGCCTTCATCGTTCAGGCCGCTATCGTACAACAGCGCGGACCTAACCCAGAAGAGCTCCGCCTCAAGCTCTTGCATCCTACCGCCCGCGTCTTCGCGCAAAGAGGCCGCGCGATCGGCTTCTTCCAGCCCGTCCTGGATACGTCCCGCCGCGTGGTGAATCATCGCCAGCGCCGTCCGCACCGACGGCTCTTCGGCCGTACACGCGTTGGAGATCAGGGCCGACTGGCCCGCCTTGAAGGCCCGATCCAGCTCACCCGTCTCCAGCAAGATCAGCGCGCGATACAGCTGGCAGTACGCCGCCAGCCGCGTGTTGCCGCCCTCCGCCGCCATGTCCAGCGCCTTGTCCTCGGCGTCCAGCGCCTGCTCCAGGTGGCCACAACGCAGCAGCGCCAGCCCAAGGTTGTGCCACGCGTATCCCTGCGACCTCAGATCGCCCACACGCTTGGCCTGCTCGATCACCTCTCGCAGCGCGTCCGCTGCCGCCGCGTAAGACCCCAGCTGCACATGCAGATACGCCAGGTCGCCGCGCACCGATACCTCCAGCGCCAGATCGCCCGCCGAGACCGCGTCATCCAGCGCCCGCTCCGCCGCCGCGCGTGCGTCGGACAGCAAGCCGGCGTTGGTCAGCAGCAGCGACAGCGACGCCAGCGCCTGGGCCCGCGCCCGCCGATTCTCACCCGCAACCGCCACCGCGCGCTCCGCCAACTCGCGTCCCGTGCCCAGGCCGCCATAGCTCTCGGAGATCCCCATGGACGCCAGCGTGCGCGCCAGCCCCGGCATATCGCCGACCTGCTCATAAAGCTCGGCCGCATGCCCAAACAGCGCATGCGCCGCGCGATGGTTCTGACCGCTGCCGCTGCCCTTGTGGACCCGCTCCACCCTGCCCTGCCAGAACAGCGCCTGCGCCTCCATACCGACGTCCGTCAGCGGACGCTGCGGCTCCAGGTCGCGCAGCTCGGCCTCAGCGATATCGTAGTGACCGCTCTCGACCGCCGCGGTGATCCGCAGCAGCCTCAAGCGGGCCGCCTCTTCAGGATCCTCGGTGCCTTGCAGCGCGCGATCCAGGTTCTTGAGCACGCCCGACAGGTCACCGTCGCGCCGCGCCTGCTCCGCCGCCCCAGCCCATAACGGCGCCGCCGCACGAGCGTTGCCGCCCTCGGACAGATGCCCCGCCGCCTCGGCGATCGGCGCCTGAGGAATCGCCGCCAGCCAGCGCCCCGCCGCCTCGTGCAGCGCGCGCCTCTGAGCGCGGGTCAGCATCCCATGCGCGACCTCTCGAACGACCCGGTGCTTGAAGGCGTACTCCTCGAAGCCCGCCAGCCGCACATCCCGTCGCGCCAGCTTCAGCACCAGGCCACCACGCCACAGCCGCGCCAGCGCGTCCCCGATCTCCGGACCGCCCTGGGCCTCCAGCGCTTCGCGCCAGAAGCGCTCACCGAAGACCGACGCCCGCTTCAGCAGGTCCTTGTCCGTCGCGGGCAGGTGATCCAGGCGCGACTGGACGGCCGCCTCAACCGTCAGCGGCAACGTAAAGGCGTCGCGGTCAAAGCCGTCGGCGCCGTGCGCGATCAGCTTCTCCGAGATGTGGTCCACGATCTCGATGATGAAAAACGGGTTACCCGCCGAGTGCTCCGCGATAACGTCGACAATGGTGTCGGTGATCTCCGCGGACAGGCCGCCCAGCGCCTTGTTGGCCAGCGTCCCGGCCGCTTTGCGCGACAGCTCCTTGATGTGGCGCTGCTCCAGGATCGGGCTCTCGAAGAGCTCCGCCCGCTCGGTGATCGCGTGCGGCCGCCCGGTCATCAGCACAAAGAACGGCGCGCGCTGCATCCGGTTCGACAGGATCTCGGCCAGCTCCAGCGAGGCCGAGTCCGCCCACTGGACGTCCTCGATGACAAAGAGCACCGACGACTCGGCCGTGCACGCCTCCAGAAAGTCGCCCAGCGCGTTGACGACCTGATAGCGCATCACCTTCGGCTCGCTGCGCGCCGTGTCGATCGCGTCACTGATCCCGGCCGGTAGCTCGGCGCCCATCGCCGCTGCCAGGAAGTAGCCGCACGGGTCCTCGGCGCCGGCCTCGGCGGCCAGCTCGCGCATCACCTCGATGCAGCGCTCAGGCGGGCTGTCCTCGGTGAGACCGGCCAGCTCCCTGAGCGCCACCGCCACCGCATGCCAGCTGCTGTAGCGACGGTTGGACTCTCCGCGCCCCTCGAACGTGAGCACGGTCGCATCCTCAAACCGAATCGAGGCCACCAACTCCTGACACAGGCGCGTCTTGCCCACGCCGGGCGCACCGAGCAGCAGCACGCCGGCCGGCTCCTCCTCGTCAAAGGCCCGCCGCATGCGTCCGCCGATGTCGGACAGCTCGGCGTCGCGCCCCACGAGATCCAGCCGCTGCGCCTGCGGCATGGCGTCGGCCAGGCGGATCACGCGCGAGCCTTCCGTCACATACTTCTGGCCGATTCTCTGGCGCGTATGGTCGTCCAGCAGCACACCGCTGGGCAGCGCGGCCGTGACGCTTTCGGCCCCCATCAGCGCTTGTCCGGAGAAGTGTCCGTGTCCCTGCTGGGCGCGGCCGGTTCCAATGCCGATCACACGGCAGTTGGACTCCAGCGCCAGGGCCGCCCGCACCGCGCGATCCGCCTCGTCGCCCTGCAGGCTCTCGGCGCCAAACAGGCCGACCACTTGATCGGTCGACAGCTCGGTCGGGGTGCCCCCGTAGCGCCGGATCACGCCGACGACCTCGGGCACGTTGCGCACGCCGTTGGCCACCATAGCGGTGACCACGCGCTGCTCGTCCTCCAGCGCATTGTATTCGTAGCGGACCTCGTCGGTATCAGCCAGCCAGATGCTGGGCACCTTGTCCGACAGCGACGGGATCAGCTCGTCCAGGGCGGCCACAAACGCGGTCATGGACTCGTGCCGAATCTCGGGATCGCGGGCCATGGCGCGCATGATCAGGTCACACAGCTCGATGGGCAGCTCGGGGCACAGATTGCGGACCGGCTCAGGGTCCACCGTCAGCATGCGCACCACGATCGCGATCGCTGCGTCGCTGCCGAAGGGCGACACCCCGGTGATCGCCGTATACAGGCACACGCCCAGGCTGAAGATGTCGGTGCGGCCGTCCTCACGGCGGTCACCTCGGGTCTGCTCGGGGGCCATGTAGCCGGGCGTGCCGACGATCTCGCCGGTGCGGGTGACCTTGGCGCCGTCGCCGCCGTGCGAGAAGATCGCCAGGCCGAAGTCCACGACCTTCACGTTGGGCGGCGAGTTGGGGCTGGTGCGCACCAGGAAGATGTTGGACGGCTTGACGTCTCGATGAATCAGCCCGCGGCGGTGGGCGGCAGCCAGTCCGGCGGCGGCATCGCGCACGATGCGGACGGCGGTGGCGACCGGCAGCCGGCCCTCGCGCTGGAAGCGGGCGCGCAGGTCTTCGCCGTGCAGGCGCTCCATCGCCAGGTACAGCAGGCCGTCGTCCAGCTCGCCGAAGTCGTAGGCGGCGCAGACGTTGGGGTGGTGTACGCTGAGCATGGCGCGGGCTTCGCGCTCGAAGCGGCTGCGACCGGCCTCTGTCAGCTGGTCGCCGCCGATGATCTTGACCGCGGCGGCGCGACCCGAGCGGGTGTCGACGGCGTCATAGACGGTGGCCATCCCCCCGCGACCGAGGACGGCGCGCATGTCGAATCCAGGAACTCGGGGAAAGCGCGGCACCCGTGCTATGAGACCCCCTGTTCTTTCATGTGGCGGTCGACAACCGAGTCGTAGTAGTCGATGGCGGTGCGCGTGTAGGCCCGCTTCTGCAGGTATGTCCCTGGGTAGAAGCTGCGCTTGAAGCCGTAGATCAGGTAGTGGCGCATCTCGCGGGCCGTCATGTGAAAGGCCTCCACCGCGGTGTGGACCTCGTTGCTGACCGTGGTGCGCGACACCGTCCGGTTGTCGGTGCAGAAGGTGGCGGACAGCCGCATCTTCAGCATGTCGCGGAAGGCGTGGTGCTCGACCATGCGCAGGTTGGGGTTGGTCTGCAGGTTGGACGTGATGCAGACCTCGATCGTGATGCGCCGGTCGCTGAGATACTGCGCCAGCTCATCGATATAGCGGCGCTTGTCGATCTCCGGATCCTCGATCAGCCAGGGGCTGAACAGGTGGTAGCCGTGCCCGATGCGATCGGCGTGCAGCGCCGTGATCGCCTGGAAGATCGAGACCGGCCCATACGCCTCGCCGGCGTGTACCGTCTTCTTGAGGAAGTGCTGGTGCGCGTAGGCATAGGCCTTGACGTGATCCGACGCCGGGTAGCCGTTCTCCTGACCGGCCAGGTCGAAGCCCACGATCGGGATGCCGTACTCGCGACGGGTGGTCACGGCCGCGCGAGCCAGCTCCAGGGACGCCATGGCGTACACGCTCTTGGGTGGAGCATGCGAGTGCACCCCCAGCAGCTGCCCGTAGTACTCGGAGAAGTTGCCGGCGAACATGCGCAGCGCGCACACGATGATGCCGTACTGAAAGTCCGGCTTCTTGCTCTCGGTGACCGCGTCGCTGGCGTTGTACTCGTCCCGGGCGCGCCGCAGACCGCGGTCCACGGCCGAGATCACGTCGTTGAACGTGCGCCCCTCGCCCATGTGCAGCTGTGGTGCAAAGCGCGGCTCGACGTAGCAGACGCCCTCGTTGATGTTGTCCCAGGCGAACTCGTAGGAGACGCGCTCCAGGGACTCGATGTCCTGAAGCACGGCGCAGGTGTACTGGAAGCCGGTGAGATACTCGGCGAGATCGGTATAGCGCTCTCGGAAGACCAGGTCGTGCAGCCCCTCCTCGGTGTACGAGGGCAACGTGACGTCCTTCGCCTTGGCCAGCTCGATCAGTGTGGGGATGCGGATCGAACCGTCGAGGTGAACGTGGAGGTCAGTTTTGGGCAGCTCCTCGATCAGCTCGCGCGTGATGGTGAGCTCTGACATGTCTCGTAATTAACACGATCATGCGCGCAGGACCAATTTCACGACATCGTTTTGGAGCGCATCGAGCCGTTTTTGTGCGGCGATCTGAGCCCCGTCTGACCACACCTCGTCGACCTGCATGTAGATCTTGAGCTTGGGCTCGGTGCCGCTGGGCCGAAGCATGATCCGGCTGCCGTCGGCCAGCCACAGGGCAAAGCAGTTGGTGGGGGGGAGGTCGCCTCCGGCCGCGAAGTCGCGTGTTCGGGTGACCGCCACGCCGGACACCTCGGTCGGCGGGGCCGCGCGCAGGGCTCGCATGCGTTGTCGGTGACGCTCGACTCCGCCCGGCTCCGCGTCCACGATCGACTTCTGCCGCGTGCCGACATAGCCGTGACGTGCCCAGATGTCGATCAGGCGCTGCCGGATGCCGCGCCCGGAGCGAGCGATTCGCGCCAACACCGCCGCGGCGCCGATGCCGTCCTTGTCGCGTACGGCCGTCCCGCAGCTGAAGCCGATGGCCTCTTCGTAGCCGAAGACGAAGGTGTCGCCCGCACCGATGAGGTCCAGCCCCTTGTTCCAGATCCACTTGAAGCCGGTCAGCGTCTCGACGCAGCGCGCCCCGTGATGCGCTGCGACCCGCTCCAACAGCTCGGACGAGACGATGGTGCGCACAACAAACGCGCGCTCGGCCTGGTTGCACACGGCACCGCGGGCGCCGAGCAGGGCATCTCCGAGCAGCGCGCCGATCTCGTCGCCGGTCAGCTGGCGAATGGCCCCGTCCCAGCGCACGGCCACCGAGAGGCGGTCTCCGTCGGGATCGTTGGCGATTACCAGGTCCGAGCCGACCTCATCGGCCAGCGCCACGGCCAGGTCCAGGGCCCCGTCCTCTTCCGGGTTGGGAAACGCCACCGTCGGGAAGGCGCCGTCGGGCTGTGCCTGCTCCGCCACCGAATGCACGCGCAGGCCTTCGCCGGCCATCGTGGCCTCACAGATCGAGCCCGCCACGCCGTGCAGCGCCGTATAGACCGCGTCCACGGCGGGAGCGCCGGCCGGGACCTCGATGACCTCCGCCTGCGCTGCGATGGCGGCCTGAAAGTCGGCGATCAGCGATGCGGGGGCGGACTCCACGCGGTGCTGGTCGCGGGCCGGCGGCTCGGTCACGGCGGCGATGGCGGACGCGATTCCGACGTCGTGTGGCGGGATGATCTGCGCGCCGTTGTCCCAGTACACCTTGTAGCCGTTGTAGGCGGGCGGGTTGTGAGACGCGGTGACCACGATCCCGGCGGCCGCCTTACATTGCAGCAGCGCAAACGCCACCAGCGGCGTGGGTGCGTGGCGCGGACAGACGATGACGCGAAAACCCGCGGCGCTCAGCACGCCCGCCGCGTCTGCCGCAAAGACCTCCGAGCCGCGCCGGGCATCATGGCCGATCACCACACCGCGCTCGCGTGCCCGGGGCACCGTCTGGCCCAGATAGGCCGCCAGTCCCGCGGTCACGCGCATCACGTTGGCCCGATTCATCCGGCCCGGGCCGGGGCCGATCAAGCCGCGCAGGCCCGCCGTACCAAACTGCAGCGGCCGACCGAAGCAGCCGGCCAGCTCGACGGCGTCATCGTCCGCCAGCAGCTGTGCGGCGGCAGCCCGGGTCTCGGGGTCGGGGTCCATGGCCATCCAGGCTTCGGCGGCCTGGCGAATCGCGTCGTGTTCAGTCATCGGCGCGGCATGTTAACACGGGTGGGGCGGGTTGCTGTAGGCTCGGCGCATGGCACGCGGATACGACAAGAATCAGGAGCGCAGGGACGCGATCAACCTGCTGGGCAAAGACCTGGCGCGACGCGCAAAGCGGCGCTGCGAGCTGTGCGACGGCGACAACGAGCTGCGTCCGTACGACACCAGGCCGGACGACGAGCCCGAGTTGGAGGCCCTGGCGCTGCTGTGCGGCCGGTGCCGAGCGATCGCTGGCGGACGGCGCGACGACGCGCGGGAGCTGCGCTTTCTGGAGGGCGCGATCTGGCACGACGAGCCGGTGATCGCCGAGCTGGCCAAGCAGCTGCTGCGCGATGTGGACGCCACGTGGGCGCGCGACACGCTGGAGATGGTGGAGTAGCCCGACGCCCGCGCAAAAAGTGTGCACCTTTCGGCGGGCTACCGGCTCTTACGCCATATGGACCCACTCACCATCGCGCTGACGATCGGCGCCATCGGCTTTCTGGGCTATCGCATCGCCGGCGCCAGGCGCAGTCCGCAACAGGTGGCGCTGATGCGCGCCGCGGTCACGGCCGGGGCGGCGCTTGTCGATGTCCGCACGCCGGCCGAGTTTGCCCGCGCCCATATCCCGGGCGCGATCAATGTGCCCCTGAGCCGATTAGCGCCCGGATGGATCTGGGCCCCTGGAGAAACTGGGACCGCTAGAGACTATGATACGGCGACGGCGGGCCGTAGGACTGGCTGTCGTCGCTGTGGTTGCCGCCCTGCCAGGTGTACAGAGCGCCGCCCTGGCGCGTGCCGTAGCCGTCGTGGCTGGCGTAACGGCCTACGGACCAGTCGAAGTACAGACCGGCGATGCCCCCGCTGCCGGTGATCGAATACGTGGACTGAAGCACGCCCGAGCCGTTGAACACCCAGTACTTCTTGTTGTCCGCCGGGCTGCCCTGGCGCTCGGGGAAGTAGAAGTACATGCCGTCCCACGCAAACGTGCCGCCGTAGCAGTTGCCCGCCGAGCACGTCGCTTTGGCCGGCAGCGGGCTGTTCAACGTGATGGTCTTCTGAAAGGTCAGCACGTTGCTGTTGGCCGCGGTGCTGTACTGGCGCACGACGCTGGTGCTCTGCAAAAAGAACAAGTCCGTCGCCGACGATGACGTGGTGCTGCAGTCGCCGGTGAAGCCGTCGCTCATCTGAGGCACCACGCCCGCGGACAGCGCGCCGGTCGCCGGATCGATGCTGCCGATGCGCAGCTGGTTGGCGGTCGCCGGGCCCATGCCGTTGCTGTTGGGCGCGTTGATCCACACCACAGTGTTGGTCGCCGGCATGTGGACCATGCGCCCGTGGAAACCCACCCCGTTGTTGGGCTGCTGTGGCCATCCGCCCGCGTTGGCCGAGTGGCTGTAGTAGCCCTGGTTGCTGTAATGCCCCGTCAGGATCTTGTTGGACGGCGCATGCCAGATGCCGTTGGTCAGGTTGTTTGAGTAGAAGAAGGTCCGCTCGATGGTGTTGAAGACCGTGGCGGCATCGGGATTGCCCGTCAGCTTCACCGCCGGCGAGCCACCGACGTACGCGCAGGCGTTGCTGCATTGATCGTCGTCCACGTCGTTGCCGTCGTCGCATTGCTCGCCCGACTCGGTCACGCCGTTGCCGCAGCAGGACGCCAGCGGCGTAAACGTGCAGCCATCCCCGGCCGTACAGGTGTCGGTCGTGCATTTGTCGTCATCATCGCAGGTGGGCGCGCCGGACCCGACGCAGGCGCCGACCGAGCAGACGTCTGTGACCGTACAGGGATCGGAGTCGTTGCAGGCCAGCGTGTTGTCGGTGAAGACGCAGCCCTGGTCGGTCTCGCACGTATCGTCGGTGCACGGCTCGTCATCGAAGCACTGCAACGTCCCGCCGCCCTTGCACGCGCCGTCTGAGCACGCGTCGCTGGTCGTGCACGTGTCCCCGTCGTCGCAGGGCCCGGACAGCGGCGTGGTCTCGCAGCCTTTCGCGGGGTCGCAGGCCGCGGTCTGGCACTCGTTGCTCTGGCAGGCCACCACCCCCGTGCCGATGCAGGCGCCGCCAACGCACCCGTCGTTTGGCGTGCACTTGTTGCCGTCGTCGCAGGCCGCGCTGTTGGCCGTAAACGTGCACCCGATCAAGGCGGCGCACCCGTCGTCCGTGCAGGGGTTGCCGTCCGTACACGGAAGCGCCGCGCCGGGCTTGCAGGCTCCGCCGGCGCACACGTCGCTGGTCGTGCACAGGTCGCCGTCGTCGCACGGCGCGGTGTTGAACGCCTGCTTGCAGCCGGTGGCCGGATCGCAAGAGTGGGTCGTGCACGGCTTGCCGTCGTCGCATTCGAGGGCACCGGCGCCAACGCAGCTGCCGCCCGCGCACCCGTCCGTCGGCGTGCACGCGTTGCCGTCATCGCAGTCGGCGCTGTTGGCCGTGAATTGACAGCCGACCGAGGGGCTGCAGGCGTCGTCGGTGCACGGGTTGCCGTCGTTGCATGACAGCGGTGCCCCGCCGACACACGCGCCACCGGAGCACGCGTCGCCGACCGTGCAGGGATCGCCGTCCGAGCAGGCGCCCTCGATGTCGTCGAACGTGCAGCCGGTCGCCGGATCACAGCCGTCCTGCGTGCACGCGATGCCGTCGGTGCACGCCACCGCCGCCGCGCCTGCGCACGCCCCGCCGGAGCACTGATCGCCGCTGGTGCACGCGTTGCCGTCGTCACATGCCTCGGCGTTGGCTACAAAGGTGCAGCCGGCCGCGCCACAGCTGTCATCCGTACACGCGTTTCCGTCGTCGCAGCCCAGAGAGACGCCACCGCCGCACTGCCCTTCAGCGCATGTCTCACCCAGCGTGCAGGGATCACCGTCGCTGCATACGCCGCCATCGTTGGCCGGCTCCTCGCCGCACTCGCCGGTCTGGGGATGACACGATGCCTCGACGCACGGCCCGTCCACCTCGTCGCAGGTGACGATCGTCTCTGTATCCACGACGCATACGTGCGGCAGCACGCCGGTATCGCAGACCAGCGTGCCGTTGCAGACGTCGCCGTCCTCCAGCGCCAGGCAGTCGGTGTCGATCTCGCACTCACACGCCAGCGCAAAGCCGGCGCAAGTCCCGCCGCCGCAGGTATCTGCGACCGTGCACGGGTCCCCGTCGTCGCACGGCGAGGCGTTGAACGAGTAGACACACCCGCCGGTCTCGTCACACAGGTCGACCGTGCAGTCGTTGCCGTCCGAGCAGTCGATCACGGTCCCGACACAGGACCCGCCGTCGCAGTGATCCGCCAGCGTGCACACATTGTTGTCCGTGCACTCAGCCTGGACCGGCGCGTGCGTGCAGCCCGCCTCCGGGTCACATGTGTCCTCAGTGCACGGGTTGCCGTCATCGCAGACGTCCTGGTCGATGACGCCGTCGCAGTCGTCGTCAACGCCGTTGCACACCTCTTCCGCGGGCGTCCCAGCGTCGCACGCGCTCAGCCCCTGGTCCGTGCACACGCGCTGTCCGGTGCACGTGCCGAACTCGTTCTGGGCCAGGCACGGCGTCGCCAAGCCCAGCTCCACGGCGGACTCCGAGCAGGCACACAAGCCGCTCGTGGCCACACACTGCTCGACCACCACACCGTCGATGGTCGACACGGCGTCGCACGCGTATCCGTCCGGACACCCGCCATCGACGCACGGCGCCCCACAGAACTGAGCGCCGTCAGCGTACTGCACGCACACGTCCTCGGCGCCAAACGCGGACTTGCAATCCTCCTTGCTGGAGCAGGGGCGGCACAGGTGCGTGTAGGTCGACACGCAGGCGTACGTCAGGTCCGCGGCGCCGGCCACCTGCGAGCACTCCCACCCGTCGGGGCAGTCGTCGACGCAGGCCTTGCTGCACACCGAGTCGCCAAGATGCGTGACGCAAAGCCCGGAGTCACAGTCCCCGTTGCCGTCGCACGGCGACATGAACGCCCCCTCGACAGGCGGCAGGTCCACCGTCGGCCCGGTGTCCGGCGGGCCCGGATCGGTGCCAAGGTCCACCGCCGGCACGTCCACGGGCGCCGCCACGTCCACCACGGCCACGGTGTCTGCGCCGGCATCCGACACCTGCCCCGCGGGAGCCACGGCGTCCTGCGAACAGGCGCACAGTCCAATCACCCCGACCAACACAGCCCTCTGCATGGAAGCAAGTGTACATGGCGCGCCATGCCCGCGTCAGGGTAGGCTGGCGGTAACCAGACAGCTTTGGAGGAGCCCATGAACTCGAGAGTGGCACTTGTCGTGGCCGGCATCGTGATCGGATGCACGACAGCGGCCGTCGAGGAGAACATCGCCACAGCCGACGCCCAGCAGGAGGACCAGCCCGCCGCCCCAGCGGAGTGCTCGTGCAACGACGAGCTGGCCGCCATGGACACGCGAATTACGGCGCTGGAGGAGCAGCTTGCGGGCCTGTCAGCGGCCGAGGGCATCAAGGGCGACAAGGGCGAGCCGGGGCCACAGGGGAACAAGGGAGACCCGGGACCGAAAGGGGATGTCGGCGCTACAGGCGCGCCCGGTCCGAAAGGCGATCCGGGCGAAGGCGCCGCAATGGCCCAGACGCCCCCGCCCATCAAGCTGGTAATGCCGGTGGACGCCAACCTGGTGTCGCTGGCGGCCACCGAGACCGATCTCGTTTGGTCCATGAGCGGCGGCGACGTGGTCAAGGCCGACGTCTCCGGCGAGGAGTTCCCCGAGACCATCGTGGCGACGGACGATACGGTCAACGGCGTCGCAGCCGAGGGCTCGGACCTCTTCTTCACGACGGACGCCGACATACGAAAGGCCGACCTGGACGGAAACATCGTCGAGGGCTTCACCACCAAGCCGGGCGGCGGGCCAATCGCGCTGGACGCCACCCACGTGTACTGGGTGGAGCGCGGCAACAGCCTGTATGCCCTGCAGCGACGCAAAAAGAGCGGCCCGGGCGCGGTCGAGGAGGTCGCGGCGCTGAAGACCGTCTCCAAGCAGCACGCCCAGAACCTGGTGCTCACAAGCGACTACGCGACGCTGAACGCCACCGCCTACCAGACCTACCGGATCAGCAAAGCCGGCGGCGGCTTTGAGAACCTCATCCACGGCGTCGCGGCCGTTGCGCCGGTCGGCGATGACCTCTTCACCGTCAGCGTCGGCGGCGCGATCCAACGCCTGAAATCCGACCTGTCCAGCGGTCAGATCGTCGGCAACGGCGGCAGCGTGACGTCATACGCGCCGTTTGCCCAGGTCCACGGCGACTGGCTGTACTTCAGCGCCGACGGCACGCTGCAGCGCATGCCGATCGACGGCGGCCCCGTCACCGTGGTCACCACACAGTGGACGTCGCGGATGGTCAGCGCTGGAGGAGCGCTCTATTTCTACGTCGTGGGCTCCGGCATCTGGCAGCTGGACGAGTGACCATGACGCGTCGCACAAGCTGCCGGCAGGTCATGCGATGTATCGGTTGTCCGGCGCCATGCCCGCGAGCATAATCGCTGAGGGAGCCAACCCCGCAACTGGAGGCTGAACATGACCTTCCTGAAACCCGGTCTTGCCCTGCTGTCCTTGGGTCTGCTCGCCTGCGGCGCGGACTCCGACAACGACTCCGGCATCACCAATCAGGACTCCGCGTTGGAGCAGGGGGCCGGCGCCTGCCTCGACGGGTGCCTGGAGCGCGAGCTTGGAGAGGAGCGCTGCGCAGCGCTGTGCGCCGAGGGAACAGACGCCCGCTGCGGTGCCGACTGCATGGCGAAGACGGGGGACGAGATCGCGTGTCGCCGACGCTGCCGCCCACGCGCGACCTGCTACGCACAGTGCTTTGCTCGGCAACCGGACACGCCACTGTGCCGCGAGCGGTGCTACCCGGGCGTCGCATGTTACGCCCAGTGTCTATCGGAGGGCGGCGACGACGAATTGTGCCGGCCTCGGTGCGCCGGGCTGACCGAGGAGGCCCCGTGCAACGACGGCGACGAAGCGGAGCGCGACGGCGTGATCTTCGTGTGCACAGACGGGCAGTGGGCGCCGAAAGTCTGACCTGACACATGTGATTTGTGCCGCCGAAGAGTACGATGGCGGCATGCAGCGATACATGTTTGTGGGCGTCGGGCTTGTCCTGGCGGTGGGCTGTGGCGACAGCGAGGTCGCCTCTGTGACGGGTAGTGGCGGCACGGTCGATACGGGAGCCGGCGGCGACGCCGTGGAAGCGACGACCGACGCCGACGTGACGACCGATCCCGGCCCGGGCTGCTTCGGCGTGGAAGACGAGACCCCATGCGACGACGAGAACCCCTGCACCGAGGACGACCGCTGCGATCATGGCGTCTGCGTGGGCGGCACAAACGTCATCTGCGACACCGAGGACGTGTGCCGGCCCGGGACCTGCGACCCCAAGCAGGGTTGTGTGTACGCGCCGGCCGACGACGGTCACGCCTGCCAGGTCGCATGCTTCTCGTCGGCCCAGTGCGTCAGCGGGGTTTGCGAGGCGGATCCGGACACCAAGATCCAGTGTCCGCAGCCGACCGAGCTGTGCGTGGCGTCGTTGCAATGCGACACCGACACCGGGCTGTGCACCGTGCCGATCCAGGCGCCCGAGGGAACCGACTGCGACAGTGACCAGGACGTGTGCACTCTCGAATCGTGCGATGCGGGCGGGGCCTGCCAGCATGACGATGACGAGACCTGCGAGACCGAGTCCGCAAACAACCCGTGCTGGTCATACGTGTGCACCAAGAAGGGCGGGTGCACGCAGACGCTGTTTGTGGAGGGCAACTCGTGCAACGACGGCAACGCATGCACCTCGTCCGATGCATGCACGGTCAACGAGATCGGCCAGAAGGCGTGTCTGGGCACACCGCTGGACACCGACGACTACAACCCGTGCACAAGCGACTCGTGCGTGGACGGCGCTGTGATCCACGCGCCGATCGAGGGGGTGGCGTGCGAGATCCTGGAGGGCGAGTGTGTCGGCCAGGGAACGTGCGCGGCCGGGCTGTGTGTGCTCAACAACGAGTGCGAGTGTCTGGCAGGCGGTGACTGTGACGATGGTCTGGACTGCACCGCGGACGCGTGCCTGGCCGGGGCGTGCGAGAACGCGGTGGAAGACGGCTTCTGCGTCACGCCCAATGGATGCGTGGCGGATGGGGCGCCCTCGATCAGCGCGCCGTGCAAGGTGTGTGACGCGGCCCAGGGCAAGCTGATCGATCAGGGCTTTGGCGCGCCGTGCGACGACGGCAATCCGTGCACGATCTCTGAGGTCTGCCAGGCCGGATTGTGCCAGGGCGGGGTGGCCAACCCCTGCGACGACGGCAACGTCTGCACGACCGACTCCTGCGATGTGATCGCCGGCTGCACGCACGCGCCCAACTCGACGTCCTGCGACGACGGACTGTTTTGCACCGTGAGCGACGTGTGCAAGGACACCCAATGCGCGGGCGCCGCCAAGGACTGCAGCGCCGCGGGCGGTGCGTGCGAGACCGGGATCTGCGACGAGGCCAACGACGGCTGCGCGGCGGTGCCGGCGGAGGACGGGGTGGGCTGCAACGACGGCAACCCCTGCACGGCGGACGACGCGTGCTCGGGCGGGCTGTGCCTGGGAGCGCCATACTCCTGCAACGACGGCGACCCGTGCACCACCGGCACGTGCATCGGTGACGGCACCTGCGTGGCGGTCGCCGACGGCGTGCCCTGCGACGACGGCAACCCCTGCACCAGCGACTCGGGGTGCGTCGGCGGGGAGTGCCTCAGTGAGGTCGTGGTCGAGTGCGACGACGAGAACCCCTGCACGGCGGACTCCTGCTGCATCGGCTTTGGCTGCGTGGACGAGTGCGTGTTTGCGCCGGTGGCCAACGGCGTGCCGTGCGACGACGGCGACATCTGCACGCGGGAGAAGTGCTTTGACGGCGAGTGCGCGATCACGCAGCGCACGGGCGAGTGGATCGGCGACAGCGGCGTAAGCACGGACATTCTCGTGGAGGAGAGCGGGGGCTACGCTGTGGTCGGGTGGACGGACGCCAAGGGCGCGGGCCAGAACGACGGCCGGCTGCTGCGGCTGGACGGCGTGGGCGAGATCGTGCTGGACGAGGTCTACGGCAGCAACGGCGACGACCGCTTCTGGGGGATTGCGGCCCTGGAGGACGACTACGTCGTCGTGGGCGAGCGCTGGTCCAGCGAGAACCACGCGGACGGCTGGGTCATGCGGCTGTCGACCAAGGGGGAGGTGGTGTGGGAGACGCTGGCGTTCAAGAAGGGGCCGAACACGCCGGGGGACATCCCGGACGACCGCTTCAGGGATGTGGTGGTGCACCCCAATGGCGCGATCACGGCCATCGGTGAGACGACCAACTTCAAGTGGGAGAAGATGCCGCCGCCCGCCATCTTCTCGGACTACGTCCCCTACGACCAGGTCTGGTACGCGCGGTTCAGCCCCAACGGCAGCGAGGTGTGGCGCAAGCAGACCGGCAAGGAGGGCGACGCCGTGGGGCATGCCGTCATCGTGACCAAAGCGGGCGATCTGGTGCTGGCCGGTGGGCAGGACGGCGTGAAAGAGACGATGGACGGGCTGCTGCAGGGCAGGACCGAGGACGGCATCACAAGCACATTCGACTTTTACGGGCTGACGCAGGGGCACGTCACGGAGGTCGTCGCCGACGTGGCGGAGCTGCCGGACGGCGCTCTCGGAGTGCTCGGCTACACCGCCGGCAAGACGCGCGGGTCGATGGACCTGATGTACGGAAAGCTGGTGATCGAGGAGAACAAGCAGATCCATTTCGTGGGCGACGGCGGCAAACAGGTCTTCGACGTCCCGAACCGCCATGGCGGCACGGGCCACGACGAGGGCCGGACGCTGCTGGTCCATCCCGACGGCGGCGTGATCGCGTTCGGGTTCACCCAGCAGGATGGGGTCAAGACCGACCTGCCCTGGATGCTGCGCATGACCGACACCGGACAGCAGCTGTGGAGCCGAACGTTTGAGGGTGTCAACACCAGTCGCGTCACGGCGGCGGCGATCTCCGGCGACGGTGACGTGGTCGCGGTTGGGGCCACCAAGACCAGCTACACGCTGTACAACGGCCAGCGCTGGCTGCTGGCGATGGACCGCTGGGGCCGAACGTCGTGCGACCCGGCGTCCCCGTGCCACGCGCTCGGCCCCTCGGACTGCGCTGACGACGACATCTGCACAACAGACGCCTGCTCAGATGCGGCCGGTGGGTGCGGCAACGCAGCGATAGCGGCGGTGTGCGATGACGGAAACCTCTGCACTGTCGACGTCTGCGACCCCGTCAGCGGCTGCTCGCACACCAACCTCTCCGGGGACGAGCCATGTCCGGGCGGCACGTGCCAATCCGGACACTGCATCGCCCATGATGTGCCCATCTTTGCCGGACAGTGGGGCTGCGCGATACAGGCCGACGGTCTGCCCCGGTGCTGGGGCATGCGCTCGTCGTTGAAGGTCTACGAGCCCGACTACAGCCCGCCCCACGAGCCCAAGAGCGTGGTGGTCACCGAAGGTGGGCAGGTGAAAAGCGTCTCGGGCAACTGCGTGCTGGCGAACAACGGCAACCCGTGGTGCTGGAAGTTCAGCAACAGCGGCTTCAACGACGTGCCGTCCGAGGTGAAGCAGAAGGGAACGCACCTCAACGAGGGACCGTGTCTCAGCAGCTACAACGCGGGCGTTCAGTGCTGGAAATGGGGGTCGTGGATCAAGGCCGGGTTCGTCGCTCAGGAGAACTTCGACCGGCCCGTGATGTCGGACCACAGCAGCTACCTCGCGTCCAACGGTGTCGTATACGACTACGGTGGCTGGGCGCCCGCCCGTCGCTTCGAGGGTATCGTCGATTTCGCCAGGAGTGGGCAAGGCATGTGCGCCATTCAGGATGGCGGCACTGTGGTGTGCACCGGCAACTCGGTCTCAGAGGATCTCCAAAACGTCCCGCTCGACGGCATCGACAGCGCGGTCCGCATCGACCATGGCGGCGGCTTCGCGTGCGCGGTGCTGGCGAACGGCACCGTGGCGTGCTGGGGCGACAACATCTGGGGAGAGCTCGGCACGGGCGAGACCTCGCGCTTTGAAGCGGCGCCGGTGCTTGTCGAGGGGCTGGAGGACGTGGCGGACATCGCGCTGGGCAAAGACCACTCCTGCGCTTACACGGTGGACGCGGAGGTGTACTGCTGGGGAATGCCGGTTGGCAACACGCTGGGCAACGACTATGTGGCCGCCGGGTGGTTTGACCCCAGCGACGTCGACCTGGCAGGCGTGACAGCCATCGACGTGATCGACCACCGGGTGACGGCTGAGCTGGCGGACGGCTCGTTCGTCGCGTGGGGCCAGAACAATAACGATCTGCTCGGCGTCACCACGGGAGGCAACAAGTCGGTGCCTGCCCCGGTCGGCGCGCCGGACGACGTGGCTCAGTTCGAGGTGGGTTGCTTTTTGACCACGGCCGGCGAGCTGTGGTGCACCAGCGGCAGCGACGACACATCGGATCCGGTGCTCAAGCAGACCCAGGAGCCGCTCTCGGCAAGCTCAGGCCCCCTGCAGGTGGGCGCCGATTCGGGCCATCTCCTGTTCTACGGCGATGTGGTCAGCGCGGATCCACAGACCAAGAAGCCGCTGCTGGGCGCCGTGGCCGTGGGCTCCGGCAACAACATGGGCTGCGCGCTGCTGGACAACGGGGATCTCTACTGCATCGGAGGCCAGTGGGGCTCGGCCGCGTACGCGTTCAAGCAGCTCTCGGGCGTCGTCGACTTCGACGTCGGTTACAAACACGCCTGCGCCATCAACGGCGACAAGGAGGTCCACTGCGTGGGCATCAACGAGAGCGGTGAGGTGGGCGGCTCAAACCCGGTGCTGACCGACGCCATCGATGTCGCCGTGGCCCGCCGCAAGAGCTGCGCCATCACGACCGGGGGCGACGTGTATTGCTGGGGCAAGATGGACAACGACACCTCGATCGGAAAGCCGATATTGATCGAAGGCGCGGGGCCCGCGAAAGCGATCTCGACCGGCACGTTTAACACGTGCGCGATCACGACCGACGACACCGTCCGCTGCTGGGGCGTCAACCACTACGGCTGCCTGGGCATCGGCAAGGGCCTGTTCCTGACACCGCTGGCCGTACCGGGCTTCGCGCCTTAGAGACGGCCGTCGGCGCCAAAATGCTCTTCGGGTGCCTGGAGCACTTCAAACAGGCGAGTGAGGATCTTGCCCGCCAACACGCCGTCGAAGAGCCGGTGATCGAACACGTAGAGCAG
This sequence comes from uncultured Myxococcales bacterium, assembly GCA_964545715.1. GTDB lineage: Bacteria > Myxococcota_A > UBA9042 > CAZJHX01. The sequence goes on along the minus strand of CAZJHX010000008.1, from coordinate 110,662 downwards.
CGGCAGCATGGGCCGGACCTGAGGCGTGCCGTCGATGGGCACCACCTCGTCCTGGAGCGGGAACACGCCGACCAGCGACCCCACGCCGACCAGACGCTGTGGTGGTGAAAAGGCCGCGCCGCGCATGGCGGCCCCTTGCGGCAACCCGAGGGCCGCGCCGGGGTTTGACACCACGACGGTGACAGGGAAGCGCTCGTGCAGCTGCCGCCCGACAAATGGGACGCGGCTGAGGCGGTCCAACGCGGTCAGCCCCAGGTCCATGATGCCGAACGGCGTCTTGTCGGCCACCCTGTACGCGAACCGCATGACGCGGTTTTCAGACTTTCCCGTGCGCTCACCGGTGACGCGTTTGCGAGTCTGTGCGGCTATCTCGACCAGCGAGCGCTCCTCGGCGCGCTCCAGGATGACCAACGACGTCTCTGCCGCGCCGGTCGGGCCGTCGAGCAGGTTGACGGGCATGGCGACGCCCACATGCTCAAAGCGTCGAATGCGTGTGGCGCCCGCGCTGGCGTTGGCCACGGGAAACTCCGCGTACACTCGGCCGATGGCGGCGGTGACCAGATGCTGAATGCTCACCCGGGTTTCCGCAGTCTCGTTCACACGCGCCAGATAGTCGCGCGCGCGTCCGAAGTCGGCCGAGACACTCAGGCTGACGTACGGGTTGTTCGGCTCGCGAAAGAACCACAGCGAGAACTTGCGCGCGAAGGACAGCGGCTGACTGTGCTGGTTGCTCACAACAAAGCAGTACCACATGCCGCCCGTCGCCGGTGGTATGGTCCCGACACACCTGAGAATGTTGGAAGGACGACTTCAGTTGGCAGGTCTACACGCGCTGACCATCGTGTAGACTCGGCTGATGCTCGTCCTGCCGGTCACCCAGCCGTGGAACATCGCGTTCCTCATCGGCATGTTCATCTACGTGGGCATCCGCCACGTCTTCTCAGAGCGTGTAAAAGGCCAGGACACAACCGTCCAGCACGTCGACGGCCTGGAGAAGGCCCTGCTGGGCATCGTGACCATCGGCAGCCTGGTGTTGCCTGCCCTGTATCTGTTCAGCCCGTGGCTGAGCTTCGCGAACTACCAGCTGCCGGCGGCGGTCCCCTGGGTGGGCGCCGGCGCCATGGCGGTCGCACTGTGGCTCTTCTGGCGTTCGCATGCGGACCTTGGAAAGCAATGGTCGGTGAGCCTGGAGGTCCGCGCCGATCACCAGCTCATCACCGGCGGCGTGTACCGGCGCGTCCGTCACCCGATGTATTCGGCCATCTTTCTGTTCAGCATCGCGCAGGGCCTCATGCTGCAAAACTGGCTCGCCGGGTGGGGCGCGCTCGTGACGTTTGTGCCGCTGTACCTGCTGCGGACCCCGCGCGAAGAGCGGATGATGACCGCCCAATTCGGCGACGAATACAAAGCCTACATGGCAAAGACGGGCCGCATCCTGCCCCTGGCCGGCCTCCATGGAGAATGACGTGCGCGTGACGACCCTGACAGCAACGGTGCTGGTCTGCGGGCTGCTGGCGGCCGGCTGCTCTTCCGACGATCCCGCCGAGGTGGCGCCCGAGCCTGACGTCGCCCCCGTCACCGCGGACGTGCCGCCGTCCGAGCCCGATGTGCCGGCTGCCGAGCCGGACACGGGTCCACCACCGCCCGCGCCGCCGGTGCTGCCTGCCGCCGGCGACCTGCTGATCGAAGAGCTGTATTACAGCGGCGCCCTGCCCTACGGCGGTGCAGACCACTACTTCTCGGACCAGTTTGTGGAGCTGGTCAACGCCTCCGAGCAGCCGCTGGACCTGTCCGGCGTGATGATCGCCGACGTGTACGGGACCGCCGGCGCGATAAACCCGGGCACCAAGCCGGACAGCTATCGCCACAGCCATCCGGACGAGGTGGTGCTGGAGTCGGTGTGGCGCCTGCCGGCCGGCGTCCGTCTCGAGCCGGGCTACCGCCTGGTCATCGCCCACGACGGCACCAACCACCAGCCGTTCTCGACCATCGATCTCTCGGGCGCCGCCTTTGAGGCGTACGTCGCGCAGAGCGGCAAGGACGACGACCACCCCACCGTCGCCAACCTGGAGTCGGTGGTCTACAACGGCGGCTACGACTGGCTGGTCCCGGTCTTTGGCCCCAGCATCGTCATCCTTGCGGCGGAGACCACGCTGGGCAGCGAACCCGGCCCGTGGGGCGACCTGCCTACCGCGCCGGTCACGTCCGTGCTGGACGCCATCGAGACTGTAATGGACGCCGACTCGGGCGCCTTCAAGCGCCTGCCGGACAGCGTCGACACGGGCTTTGCGTGGGTCTCGGGCCCGTACGTGGGCGAGTCACTCCACCGCCGCCGCGTCGACGGCGCTTGGCAGGACACCAACGACTCCGGAGCCGACTTCGAGGTCGGCGCCCCACAGCCGGGCCTGGTGGTCGAAGGCGAGGGCGTCTTTGGAGACCCCTACCTGGAGGTCGGCACGGGGCACACGACCTTCGCCCCACTGGAAGACGGCGGCCCCATCGAGTTGGTGGCGGGCCCACAAGGCGGCTGGCACATCGACGCCACCCTCCGCCTGGGCGGCTTCGGCCCGGACGGCGTCAAGGTGAAGTACGAGGCTTTCGACGAGCAAGCCCAGCCGATCAGCTTCGTGACCCACGCCTCCCTGAGCACGGCGTCGGTGTTGGAGGACGGCGAGGGCTGGATCCGCGTCGGCGACCGAGTCGTCCTGGACATCGCCAGCCCGTCCGAGGTGGTCGGCACAACCGCCACGGTGCGCGCCACGGCGACGCTGGGCGACCAACAGTGGTCAGCCGAGCGGGTCGTGACCGTTGTCGATGAGGAGTGATCCGCGCCCCGGCTTGGCCGGGTGAGCCCTAGACACCTTGACGAAGCGACAAGCACAAGGCAACGTTCGGACCTTGAAGCGCGCTCACCATCGCGCGGCCGCCGTCCTGGCGATGCTGGGGCTCGCGGTTGCACCCGTCAGCGGCACCCTCCACCTGGCTGCCGAGCAGCACGAGATCTGCGCCGAGCACGGTGAGCTGGTGCACGGTGAGCACGCTCACGCGGAGGTCGAGGTTCACAGCGCACTCGCCGTCGCTGGGGAGCCTTCCCACTCCAACGAGCACGAGCACGGCTGTATATTGCTGGCCAGCCTGTGGTCCCAGCCGCTGCCGGCGCACCATGCAACCATCACCGTCGCTCCACAGGTTCCGAGCGCCAATGGGATCGCCGTCACACGGCTGCCCCGCGCGACAGGAAACGTGCTGGCGTGGGCTCCCAAACAATCTCCCCCCTTCGCGTTCGCCGCGTAAGCGAACCACTGCAACAAAACGACCCCGGGGGAGGGGACCATGAGAGCCACCGATCCGGGCAGGCGCGTGATCGCGATCCTGCCTCTTCTGATGACGGTGTGGGCGCCGCATGCGGACGCGCAGGCGCCACCAACCGGGTCAACCGGCCTGCTGAACCGGTTGAATCCCGAAATATCGGCCACAGCCGATGTCCTGATGCTGTATGTGCCAACGGCCGAGCACGGCGATGAGCACGCCGAGCACGCAGCGCACGAGGGTGAAGAGCACGGCCACGCCGCTGTGATCGGTGAAGGCGACGAAGGCTTCCGCTTCGTACCTCGCGAGGTCGAGCTGGACCTTCGCGCCAACATCGATCCCTTCTCGGCCTTTCGCACCACGCTGGGCTTCAGCCCGAGCGGCGTGGAGCTGGAGGAGGCCTGGTTCGAGTGGGTGGGCGTCCTACCGCACCTGAATCTCAAGGTGGGTCGTTTCCGCCAGAGCCTTGGACCGATCAACCGGTGGCACCTGCACGCCTGGGACCAGATGGAGCTGCCGCTGGCCATGAAGACACTGCTGGGTGACGAAGGCCTCGCGCAGACCGGCCTATCCCTCGCGGTGCTCTTCGGCGGATTCGGCGATTGGGCGCACACCTTCGCGCTGGAGGTCACCAACAGCGAGAGCGAAGAGCTGTTCGGCGACGACGCCTGGCGGCTGCCCGCCACGTTGGCGCACTTCGCGACACACGTCCCGTTTTCCGATGCCGGATACATGGAGATCGGCCTGGGCGCCCAGCACGGCTATCACGCCGGGTCGCCCAACCGGTTCACAAACGTGTACTCGGCCGACCTGACGCTCGCCTACGATCCCCCCGGCGGACCGGACCGCTTCCGAATGTTTGTGCGCAGCCAGTGGCTCGCGACTCACGTAGAGGGCGACGACGACACGCTAACGCTGAATCAGGGCGCCTTCACCTACGTAGACTTCCGCTTCGACCGGCGCTGGCAGGCGGGCGTGCGGGGCGACTGGCTCGAAAACGACACGACCTGGGGCATCACGCCGTACCTGGCCTTCTGGCAAAGCGAGTACTTCCGGCTTCGGCTGCAATACCGCGCCACGCTCACCTCACACGCTACCAACCACCTGGTCGCCCTACAGCTCACCGGCGCCATCGGACCGCACCGCCATGAACGCTACTAAGCTCCGGCTGCTCATCGCACTGGTGGCTCTCTCGCCGGCCCCATCAGCTGCGAAGGTGACCGTCGTGACCACGCTCCCCGACTTCGCCTGGGCGGCGCGCGCCGTGGCCGGCGACCTGGCCACGGTCGTGTCGATCCTGCCGCCTGATCAGGACGCGCACACGCTCGCCCCCCGGCCGTCCTATGCCGTCAAGGTGGGTCGAGCAGACCTGTTTGTGGTGACCGGCCTCGACCTCGAGACCTGGGTTCCCGCGCTGCTGCGAAAGGCCGGCAACTCCCGCGTGCGCCCCGGTGCCCCCGGTTACGTCAACGCGTCGCAGGGGGTCCACCTGTTGGGCATCCCCGCCTCCGTGGACCGCTCCCGGGGCGATGTCCACGTGTACGGCAACCCCCACATCCATACCTCGCCGGTGAACATGCGCGTCGTCGTCCGCAACATCGCGACCGCGCTCACCCGCGTGGACCCCGCGCACCGCGACACGTACACCCGGGCCGCTGAGCGCGTAGTCGCCGACCTGGACGCTCGCACGTTCGGGCCGGAGTTGGTCGCGGCGCTGGGTGGCGATCTGGCGGCCCGGCTCGCCGCCAAAGGCAAGCTGTTCCAGCTGCTCGAGAAGCGGCAGTACCAGGGTCGCCCGATGTCGGCGCTGCTCGGTGGCTGGTTGGGACGGCTGGTGAAGGCTCGCGGCGCTCCGATCGCCACCTACCACAAGAACTGGACCTACCTCATCCAGCTGGCCGGCCTCCGACTGGCAGCCGTCGCGGAGCCGAAGCCCGGTGTCCCGCCCACGGCTGCCCACGTCGCCTCGATGCTCACGACGGTCAAGCAGCAAAACGTGCGCTTGCTGCTCGCCGCGCGCCACTACCCGCCGAGCCGGGTCCGAGCGGTGGCCGACAAAGCCGGACTCGAACCCACGATGGTGCCCTTTCACGTTGGGAGCGACGGTACGAAGACCTATCCCGACCTGGTGGAGCGGTGGGTTCGCGCGCTGGAGCGCTCGGTCCGATGAGCTTGGTTGACCTGCTTGGAGCGCCGCTGGCTGAGGCCACGCTGCTGGTCGGCATCCACACCTGGCTGGGGCTCCACGTGCTTCGCCGGGGCGTGATCTTCGTGGATCTTGCGCTCGCTCAGGTCGCGGCCCTCGGAGGTCTCGTTGGATTGCTCGCGGGACTCGAACCCGCCAGCCCGGCGGCGCTGGCGTTCACTCTCGTGTTCGCCTTGCTCGGCGCCGGTCTGCTCACCGCGCTGCGCCCCGGCCGCGACTCGCCGATACCACAGGAGGCGCTGATCGGTCTGGTGTACGCCGTGGCGGCTGCGCTGGCGCTCCTCGTGATGGCAGCGGTCCCCGAAGGCTCACACCACCTGACCGAGTCACTGTCCGGCAACCTCCTGTGGGTCAGCTGGGAGACCGTGAGCGCGGGAGCGTGGGTCTACGGCGGCGTGGGCCTGGTACACGTGCTGGCCCGACGCCAGCTGATTCGAGTCTCTGAAGACGCAGAGGCTGCGGCGGCCGATGGACTCAACGTGGGCTGGTGGGACCTCGTCTTCTACGGCACGTTCGCGGTGGTCGTAACACACTCAGTCGCGACAGCCGGGGTGCTTCTGGTGTTCGTGTTCCTGGTCGCGCCGGCCACCCTGGCCATGCTCTTGGTCAACACCCTGAGGAACCAGCTCATCGTCGGCTGGGCCGTCGGCCTCTTCGCGTGCGTCAGCGGCCTGGGCCTCTCGGTCCGCCTGGATCTCCCCGGCGGCCCCACGGTCGTAGGCGTGTACGCCGCGATACTGGCGCTCGTCGGCGTCGTCGTGTGGCTGCGCCGCGCCGGCAGCACTCACGCCATGGCGCGTCGTCTGGTCGTGATGTTGGTCGTGGTGGGTGGCGCTTTGACCGCCCTCACCCTGATCGCGCGTCATGCGCCGCACGCCCCCGAGCACGTCCCTGGCGAGCACCACGAGGCGGAAAGTACTCACAGCATGCTGCTCGATGCCGTGACCGCAGCCGACCTCCCCGAAGAGAAGCTCGCCGCATGCGAGGGTGCCGCCGCCGAGGACCTGAAACAGGCGCTCGCCGAAGCCACGGATACGCTCACCCGGATCGCCCTGGCGCGCTGTCTGGGACCACACGACCGACACACGGCCCGTCACGCCCTGGACCGCATCGCCAACGATCCGAACGTCCCGCCATTCCTACGCCAGGAGGCCGCGCAGCCGCTGTGATGTGCGTCACCAGCCACCAAAAACAAAAAGCCCCGGCAAAACCGAGGCTTTGAGTGGTGGGCGTAACAAGACTTGAACTTGTGACTTCCGCCGTGTGAAGGCGGCGCTCTCCCACTGAGCTATACGCCCAAACGCGTTTGCACGCGTCGTATCGGCGGATTTGTAGCCGGTGGGGGGCGGGCTGTCAAGGTCCTGCCGCGTGCCCGCGCCGGGGTTGGATTTCGTTGTGGCTGGAGACGGCGCGCGGGTGCTTCGGGGGGCGACGTGGGACTATGCCCGCCGGCCGGTAACGGGCGGTCGTCGGGCGAGTGGTGAGGGGGTATATGCTCTCGACTGAGGCGTGCTGGGGTGCTGGCAGGCGCCCTTGTAATGGGTGGGCATTATTTCGTATTTAGCGCTTGACCTGCTCGTCTGTTCAGCTATGTTGCGCGTGTGAAACGCAGTCGCAAGACCGGGCGGTTGGTCCACCACAGGCGGGATGTCTCCACCTGCCGGCCCATGCACGTCACCCAGAAGCTGGTGGCGGGGCTGCCGTCGTTGAGGCAGGGATGGATCCGGGACCGCCTCATCGAGCTGCTTCGGCAGGCGGTGCCTCGCGGGTTGCGGACCGTGGCCGTGGTGCCGATGCCTAATCACATTCACCTCATCTGCATCCCGGAGTCGCGGCGGGCGCTGGGTGATGCCTTGCGGTACGTGTTCAGCCAGCTGGCCCGCGCATTGAAGCGGGCTTGGGGCATGCCGAGGGGCTCGGTTTTTGCCGAGCGGTTCTACTCGGGGGTGGGGCGCTCGGTCCGGCAGGCCTTCCACATGATCAATTATGTCCTGCGCAACGGCGCGGCCGCTGGGCTGGTTCGCCCGGGCGCCGTGGACCCACTTGTCGGGATCAGCTTTCGTATGCTCGACCAGCACCGCTTTCTGCGGGCGACTTTGGGGCCGCGCGGGCCGACGCGCGAGCGGTTGTTGGGCAGCATGATGACGGCGCGGATCCCGTTTGGGACCGTCTCAAACCGCTACCAGCTGATGCTGCCCGGGGTGGCTGCGTGACCGCGCTCCTTTTGGCGCACGCGGCACGGGGAGGCCGGACCGGTCAGTCGCATTGAGATTGGAGGGAATCGGTTTCCAGGCGCCCGAGGAGCTCGCCGGCCAGGTAGAGGGAGCCGGCTACGAGCGTTGTGCGGCCCAGCGCCCTGGCTTGCCTCACGGCTTCGCGGCAATCCGGTTGTGCGTGGACATCGGGGCGGCCGGGCAGGAGGGCGGCGAGGTCTTTTGCCGGGGAGAGGCGCTCGGCTTGGGTACAGATGACTGTGCCGGCGCGGGCGGCCAGGCGGGTCAGGAGTCGGCGGGTGTTCTTGAACGGGTGGGCGCCAAAGACCAGGGTGAAGCCATCTTGGATGTTGAGCTCGGCCAGGGTCTTGATTAGGCGGGCTACGGCGGCCGGATTGTGGGCGCCGTCCAGCCAGGTTTCGGGGGCGCCGCCCAGGCGCTGCATGCGGCCGGGCCACCTCACGTGGGTTATGCCGTCAGCGATCTGGTCTTCGGTGAAGCCCAGGCGGGTTGCGGCGGCGGCGGCGATGGCGGCGTTGCGGCGCTGGTGTGGTCCGAGCAGATTGGGCAGCGGCAGGTTCAGGACGCCCTCGGGGTGGCGCACTCGCAGGCCGGTCTTGGTTCGGCGAAAGGTGACATCCACGTCGAACATCCAGCCCTCGGGGGCCAGGTGTCGGAGTCTGGGCGGGACAGCCATGACCGTCTTCATGCCCGGGGCGCAGATCGCCAGCTTCTCGCGGGCGATGTGCTCCATGGTCGGGCCCAGGGTCTTGAGGTGATCGCTGCCTATCGATGTGATGATGGCGTGGGTGGCTCGCACCGAGCGGGTGGCGTCTCGACGGCCGCCCAGACCCGCTTCCAGAATTTGCAGCTGCACCTTGGACTCGGCGAACCAGAGGACGCTGAACGTGACCATGGCCTCGAAAAAGGAGACGCCGATGCCCGACTGCTCGTTGGCGGCCAGGACCTGGGCGCCGATGCGGTCAAAGGTGGCCCAGTCGGCGTCCACGTCGTTGAGGCGAAAGCGCTCGGTGACTCTTGTGAGGTGGGGGCTGGTGAACACGCCGACGCGGGTGCCGGCGCGGGCGGCGATCGCTGAGAGAGTTGCTGCGACGCTGCCCTTGCCGTTGGTGCCCGCGATGAGGATGGTCTGGGGGGCCTGGCGCTCCGGATGACCCAGGTACTCCAACATGGCATCGATGCGATCGAGCGCGTAGCGGACGCCCGCGGATTCCAGCGCTAGAAACCGCTCGTAGGTCGGGTTCAGGCCGCGCCGTTGCTTACGGCGACCAGCTCCTGCGCGACATATTTCAGATATGCGGCGCGGTCCTGCGGCCAGCAGTGGCGGAAGACGACGCGGTTGGTCTCGGCGCTACGACCGGCGATCTCTGCCAGGACGCGCATCTGGCCGTAGTTGGGCAGCACAAATTCCACCCACAGAAAGCGACCTATCTTGGTCAGCGCCGGGCTGCGTTGCAGGCTCATGCCGTCGGTCGTCAGCTCGACGGCCTTGCTGACGTACGCCTCGATATCATTATGGATCTCGGTGACGATGAGCTCGGTCCCGGTAACTCCCGGGCTCGGTGTTGCGATCGCTGGAGCGGACACAAGGACCCCCTGGTGTGTGGCGGATCGACTATGAGGTCGTCTTTGGGGGCGGTCAAAAAAATGGGGACTCTGGTATGCTGTAAACCCAACCGGCCTACGGGGGACCCATGATCCCACAGCGCGCGATGAGCCTGGCGCAATATGTGGAGCGCATTCCGACGATTGCGCCTACGCGGGTCTACGACTTGCTCAGCGGGCTCGGATATCGCGGTCAGGAGGGCGCGCGGCGCTCGGTGTCGCTGGTCGCTTACCGTCACGTGCGCCGGCTCAAACGCATCTATCTCGATCAGGTCGAGCGCCAACAGGTGGCGCCCAAGCCCAATGCGCTGCTGGTGGGACCGACCGGGTGCGGCAAGACGTTTCTGGTAGAGTTGCTGTTCGAGCGGATCCTGAAGCTGCCCACCGTCGTCGTGGATGTGACCGGCTTCTCGGAGACCGGGTATATCGGCAACGACGCCGTCACCATCCTCACGCAGCTGCTCAATCGCGCCGGCGACAACCCGCTTTTTGCGTCCACCGGCATCGTCTGCCTGGACGAGTTCGACAAGCTGGCGTCCTCGTCCAATCGGGCGCGCTTCGACGGCGAGGGGTCCACCAAGGACGTCTCCGGACTGGGCGTCCAAAAAGAGCTGCTGCGCATGATGGAGGTCGGCGAGATCCCGGTCCCGCTCGACCAGAACAACTCCGCCTACTCCGGCAAGGTCAGCATGCGCACCGACGACGTGACCTTCATCGGCTGTGGAGCCTTCAGCGGCCTCAAGGGCATCTCGCTCGACCGCGCCGCAGCAGGCCGGCTGGGCTTTCTCGGCGCACCCGAGGGCCGGCAGCACGAGCAGATCGCCGCCCGGTACGATGACGCGGAGCTGAGCCAGATCGAAAACTTCCAGACCTACGGCTTCTTGCCGGAGCTGATCGGACGCTTCACACGCATCGTGCCGCTGGCGCCGTTGGACAAAAAGACGCTGAAGTCCATTTTGCGCGATAATGTGATCCGGCAGTTCGTTCGGGAGTTTGAGGACGAGGGGCTGGCGCTCAAGGTGAGCGGCAAGGTCATCGACCACATCGTGGACCTGGCGGTTACCCGGCAAACGGGAGCCCGCGGTCTCAACGCGATCATGACGCACCTGCTGGAAGACACGGCGTTCCGTACCTTCGGGCAGAAAAAAGGCACAGTCACAGTCGATGTTAAGAAGGGTGAGCTAAACGTAAGGGTGGCGCCCAGGCGGAAGACTCGCAGGAAGTGAGGGAGGATTAGAGATGGTGGCGGCTATAAGTCCGGACAGTATGCCGGCGATGCCGAACGGGTGGGAATGCACAAAGCTGCTGGATCGCGGCGCATTCGCAATGGTCTTTGAAGGGAAGTCGCCCAAAGGCGAGCGGGTCGCGATAAAGATCCCCGTCGGCGAGCACCCACAGACGATGCCGCGCTTTCTGCGCGAGATAAAAGTGCTGAGCGCGCTGCCCAAGAGCAAAAACGTCGTGGCCTACAAGGGCGAAGGCGACACAGCGGACGGCACGCGCTTTCTAGCAATGGAGTATGTCGACGGCTTCACACTCACAGCCGTCTTTGACACCGGACGCCAGCTTACCGAGGCCGCGGTATGCGAGCTGATGGTGCAGCTGTGCAAGTCGTTTGCAGGCCTGCACAAGCTCGGGCTCAGCCACGGCGACATCAAGCCGCGCAACATCATGCTCACACGCGGCAACATGGTCGTGAAGCTGCTCGATTTCGGCCTGGTTCGCGACTCCCAGGGGCTGCTGAAGCTCTTTGAGGAAGAGGCGATCCTGCAGGGCCGGGACTTTGAAGTCGACATCGACGCCGGGCTGCTGCGCGGCACGCCGGAGTACCTGGCGCCCGAGCAGATCGCCGACGCCCGCGTCCACGATCCCGAGAAGCTGCAGTCCGACACGCCCGCCGACGTCTTCGGCCTGGGCGTCATCTTCTTCCAGCTGCTGACCGGCCGGCGCCCATGGCCCTTCAAACCCGAAGCCAAGACCCGCGAGGAGTACGTCAAGCAGGCCAAGCTGTACCTGGAGGCGCGCCTGGCCCTGGACACCGACCGCGTCGAGCGCCCCATCGAGATCAACCCGATGCTGTGGAGCATCATCGCCAAGGCCATGCGCCAAAACCCCAAGCAGCGCCCAGGGCGACGCCCGCGAGAGGGTCAAGGACAGCGTGCGCTACCTGCTGTGCGGCATCGGCATCCCCACGGCCGGCCACGACTCCGACACCGTCATGACCCACCTCTCCGGCCTGCTGATGCCCAAGCAAAAGCAGATGATCCGGGCACGCAAGATGTTCCTGTGGGGTCTGGGCGCCGGCATCGCGACCGGCGCGCTGCTCTTCGGGCTCCTGCCCTACCTATAAGCAGCTAGCTCTTCAACAGATTGGTGATCGCGCGTGGGTCAAACCCCGGCAGCATCTTGCCGTTCACATAGATGATCGGCACCCCGTTCAGCTGGGACTTGGACATGCCCGCCGCCTTGGCGTTGCGCACCATCTCGTCCCGCGCGCCCGGCTGCTTCTCGATGTCCTTTTCGACAAACGGCAGGCCCTTGTTGCGCATCCACCGCGCCGCCTGCTTGCACACGCCACACCACGACGTGCTGTACAAGATGATCTCGTTTTTGCCACCGGCGACCGGCTGCGACTTGGGTTTGGCGGCAGCCGTTGACGCCGTCGCGATCTTTGGCGGCTCCTCGCCCCGCGCCTCGACCAACGTGCGATCGAACTCGGCCGCGTCCAACACCTTGTACGGGAACGCGCCGTCGGCGCCCGGCTTGCGCAGATCCGCCACGTAGACCAGCCCGGCCGGCACCTCCACGTCGGGAACGACGATCACCAGATCGCGCGCCGACACCGGCACCTTGTCGATGCGCGTGGCCAGGTCCGCCGTGCGTTGCCCCTGCGGAAAGAAACGGAACACCATGTCCTTGCTGTTCGGGTGCACCACAATTGTCGGCGCCTCAGCCGGATCAACGACCTGCGGGCGAGCGCGCGACGTATGACCCGGCGCCTCCTTTGAGCAGCCGGCACAAGAGATAACGACCACGCTTATGGCGAGCAGTACACGCATCGGCGGGATGATATCGGTCGTTCCACCGACCCGCAAGACGCGTTGACTTCGGCCGCGCGGCGCGCCTATTCTCCCGCGATGGCCGGTGCCTCCCAGCGGACTAAGTTCGTCTTGAAACCCGAGCGCGCAGACGCCCTGGTCTCCGGCATCGAGCGCGGCGAGATACGTAGCGCCGCACGCCTGATGCGCCTGTTGGACGACCGCGTCCCGGGCGCCGAGTACGCCCTGCGCAAGCTGTACCCGCGCACCGGCCAGGCGCAGACCGTCGGCATCACCGGCAACCCCGGGTCCGGCAAATCCACGCTGGTCGACCAGCTGATCGGCCTCTATCGCAAGCAGGACCTCAAGGTGGGCGTGGTCTGCGTCGACCCGTCATCGCCATTCTCCGGCGGCGCGATTCTGGGTGACCGCATCCGCATGATGAGCCACGCGACCGATGCCGGCGTGTTCATCCACTCGTTGGCCACCCGCGGGCAGCTGGGCGGCCTATCGCGCTCGACCGACGACGTCGTGCACGTCATGGACGCCATGGGCTTTGACCGGATCCTCATCGAGACGGTCGGCGTCGGTCAGGACGAGATCGACATCGTGCGCACCGCCCAGACGTCGGTCGTCGTGCTGATCCCGGGGATGGGGGACGACATCCAGGCCATCAAGGCCGGCGTCCTCGAGATCGCCGACATCTTTGTCGTCAACAAGGCCGACCGCGAGGGCACGCTGCGCACCGTGGCCGATCTCAAGCACCTACAAAACCTGGTGGCGCCCGACCAGCAGTGGGAGGTGCCGATTCTGCAGACCGTCGCCATCCGCAGCGAGGGCATCGCCGAGCTGATCGAGGCCATCGACACCCATCACGCGCACCTGAGCGCCACCGACACGCTGCGGGATCGCCTGCGCGGCCGAGAGGCGTGGCTTTTGCGCAACGTGCTTCGCGACCGGCTGGCGCAACACGTCGAAGGGGTACTGGCGATCGACGGCCTGGGCGACTCGCTCGTCGACCAGATGGCCGCGCGCACACTGGACCCGTACAGCGCCGCCGATCAAGTGCTCGAGCGCCTGCTGGGCGCTGCTGAGTCATCGGCCCAGTGACCCCTGACGCGGGGAGCCCTGACGCCGCCGAGGCGACCGCCGATCGAGACATCGGCATCGAGGTGTTTGTCGGCAGCGTCCTTTTGGTGCTGCTGCTGGCGTTCGACCTGGACGGGCCCGGCCGCTCCCCACGCGCGTTTGTAGTCGTCATCCGCACGGCGCTCGTCCTCGGCAGCATCGGCGTGCTGCTGTATGCCCTGCGAGAGACCACCCGCGACCACCTGCCCGGCCTGGCCGCAACCGCCGGCGCCGGACTCCTCGCCCTGACGATGGGCATCGCGCCGGAGTTTTTGAGTCTCCCGATGGGCGGACTGGGCGAGCGGATCTGGGGCTTTCCCGTCGCGATCGGCGTCCCCATCGCAGGCGCCGCTTTTCTGGCGGGCAACCGTGTGCTCGGCGGGGCCGGATGCGCGCTCCTGCTGGCCGGACTCCTGCAGCCTGTCGACATCGTCGGCGACCTGAGGCTGGCCATCGCGCATCAGCCAAACGCCGGGTCAATCATCCTGCTCGGACTGGCGCTGCTCGGCCTGGTCAGCGTCTACCTCGAGTCCCTGTCATCGCTGGCCGGCAAGCTGCTGGTCGGCGCAATCCCCGCCTGGGAGGCCGTTCGCATCGCCCTGGCCGTCGAGGGGGGACACAGCGCCGCGCCCGCCGTGGCCGGGTTGCTGCTGTCCAGCGCCGCCGTGCTTTGGCTCACCGCCGGTCTTCGTCCCACCGCAAGGCAACCTGACTGGGTGCGCCATCGCCTGCCCAAGCTCACCGAGGCCGGCGCCGTGTTGCTGCTGTGCGCGCTGTGGCTGCTGCTCAAGTCGTTCACCTGGCGCTGGTCCACAACAGACGAAAACATCTACTTCTACGACGCGGTTCTGCTGTCCAAGGGCGTGCTGCCCTATCGCGACTTCTTCTTCGCCCATCCCCCGATGCACATTGGCCTGCCGGCTGTCTTGTTCGCCGTCTTCGGCTTCAGCCTGCCGCTGGCCAAGGCCATTCCGACGATCGCGGCGCTGGCGACCGGTCTGCTGTGCTGGCACATGGTGCGCGATCGCGTCGGCCGGCTCGCCGCGTTTCTGACGCTGGGCTCGTTCCTGTTCGCGTTCGAATTGCTGCAGGCGTCGACCAACATGAACGGGGTCAGCCTGACCAGCGTGTGGCTGACAGCCGGCCTCTATTTTCTGCTGCGCGACCGTCCCGCCACCGCGGGCGCCATGCTCGGCCTGGCCGTCACCACCGGGTTTTACGCCATCGGCGGCGCACTGGCGCTGCTTGTGCTGGCGTTCTTCTCGTCCAAACGGGCCGGGGTGCGCCAGCTGGTCACCTTTGCGGCTGTGGCGGGCGGCATCAACCTGCTGTTCTGGAGCATCGGCGGCGACGCGTACGTGGAGTCCGTCTACAAGTTCCACATGCTCAAAGAGGAGAAGGCCAAGGCCCACGTCTTCATCAAGATGCTCTACTACCACACGCCCCTGGTCTGGGGCGTGCTGCTGGCGCCCGTCCTCATGGCCTGGCAGCAGCTGCGCGGGTACGCGCATGTCGGCGAGCCGGTGGATGTCGAGGCCGCAGGCTGGTTCTTCTCGCCGATGAAGCTGTTTACCGAGCGCGGCGTGGGCGCGATCAAGATCGCGCTGCTGGTCTGCGTCACCCTGCTCATCGAGTTCACGCGCTTTCAGGAGCTGTACAGCTTCTACTTTGCGCTGCTCTTCCCGACGGCAGCCATCTGCACGGGCTTCGCGGTGGCCTCGCTGATCTCTGCCGTCGTGCACGAGCTGCGCGAGCTGGCCGCGGGACGGGCAAAGGCGCTGTCACTGGGCGTGGTGGCCATCGCGGTGTTCTGGGCGTGCTGGATCCCGCTGGCGGCCGAGGCCAACTGGATCTTCAGCGCCAAGCGGGGCAAGGGCAACAACAGCGAGTTCATCCAAGCCGGCACGACGCGCAGCTACCGGTGGATCGAGCCGGCCACCATGAAGTCCGTGGCGGGCCCTGTCGTGCGCGCCCTCTTCTGGCGCGACCATCGCACGCGCGGCCATATGGAGCCCGGCTACCGACACGTCTTGTGGCAGAAGAGCCTGCACCTGTCGGTGGCGCAGGAGGTGGGCGACTACATCCGCGAGCACAGCAAAGACGACGAGACCATCGCCGGCAGCTCTCTGGTCGCACCCGCAGTCGCGCTGACGTCGGGCCGGCGCCTGGCAGCCGATATCGTCGACACCAACGCCAAGCGCTTCAAGACCGGGCTGCTGACGCTGCAGGACTACTTTGAGGCGATCTGCAAAGACCGCCTGCGCTTTCTGGTCACCGCGCCAAGCGGCTATGTCGGGGACCGGCTGGCCATGCGTCTGCCGACCGTCCGACGACAATTTCGCCCGGTGAAGCGCTTCGAGGACCCGTGGAACAAGTTTTTGCGCCCCGGCCGCCGCGTCTGGGGCGTCACGCTCTGGGAGCTGCAAAACCCGCCCACAGGCGACGGCCCACGCTGCAAGTGGATCGAGCCCCAACAACGTAGAAGGAGAGCACCGAAATGATTCGCCTGATGGGGATCGCACTCGCCGCCGCCTGCCTCACGCTGGCCACGGGCTGCAAAAAGGACGCGCCGGCCAAGGCCGAGAAGCCCAAGGTCGACTGGCCGGCCGCGCCTGGAGGCGGGGCGCCGGTGCTGGCCCAGTTCGTGAAAATGATCGGCGAAGGCGACCGCCGCGGAGCCGACATGCGCATCTTCAACTATCGCGACGTCGGCATCGTCCACATCCAGATGACGCTCAACTACCTGGACAAGGACGGCAAGCAGATAGGCGACTTCCCGTTTGCCACCGCCTCGCCGCGGCTGATCGGGCCCAAAGACTACGAGGTGCTGCAGCTGGGGGCGTTTGTGCCGGAGGAGACCACGCGGGTGGAGGCGATCATCAATCGCGTGGAGTTCAAGGGCGACACGACACCGGCGTGGGACAACCCGTCCAAGCCGTCGCGTATCCAGATCATGGGTACGCCGACGGTCGAGTCGCCTTAGGAGTTCAGTCGTCCAAACGCCCGACCGCGCGACGCATCGCCGGCGGTGGAAAGCCGGTCATCGTCACGCTGCCGTCGGGACGAATTGTGATCTCGACGTTGCCGCCGCTCAGGTCGACATCTTTGGGACCGTGACGTCCGGTGATGAAGTGGATGCGCTGGTTTTCGGACGCGATCAGCGACGCGTCGTCCACATGCACCGTGGGATCGTAGCGGCCGGCGACCAGCACGTCCGTGTGCTCCAGCCCGGCGGGCCCGCCTTCCAGCGCGTCGATCTCGCTGAGCGAATACCCGCTGAAAATCAGGATGGAGTCGACCCCGCGGCCGCGAAGCACCCGCAGCAGCCCGACCAGCGCCGGCGCCTGCTGAAACGGCTCGCCACCGCTGACCGTCACGCCGTCCGGCTGGCCGGAGAGCAGCTCGTCGGCCAGCGACTCGACGTCCCGCAGTGTGCCGCCGGCGTGGGGATGAGTCTGGGGGTTGAAGCAGGCCGGGCAGCCCAGCGTGCACCCCTGAAGGTGCAGGACGCTGCGACGGCCCGGCCCGTTCACCCGGCTGTCGGGCGTGATGGCGTGTATGCGCAGGAGCGCGGTCATTCGGCCATCGTACCAGCCAGCTGGAAGCCGCGCTCCTGGCGAAGGACGAGGTGCCAGCGGGCCGACATCACGGCCGACAACAGCAGGATCTCCAGCGTCAACGCCGCCCACGCACCGGGCGCGCCGTAGCCCAGCCCGTTGCACAGGCACCACGCCACCGGCAGCAGCTGGAACCACGCCATGCCCACCGAGGCGACCATGACGTAGCGCGTGTCGCCGACGCCGTTGAGCGCACCGGTGCGCGTCATGAGCACCGCGTCAAACAGCTGGAAGGCCGCGGCCCACAGCATCAAGTCGATGCCGACCGCCACCACGTCGGGCTCCGCCCGGAACATGCCGAACAGCAGCTCGGGCACCAGGTAGAACACGACGCCCATCACGCCCATGATCGCCACCGCCACGTACATGGCCGAATTAGCCGCCCTGTGCGCCGCCTGACGATCGCCTGCGCCCGCCGCCTGCCCCGTCAAAATGCTCGTGGCGTCGCCGATGGCGTGCCCGGGCAAGAAGCTGACGCTGCAGATGCGGACCACGATGGTGTGAGCCGCAAGATGCGCCTCGCCCATACGCGCCACCAGCGCGGCGAAGATGGCCCAGCTCTGGACCTCCAACGCCCACTGCACGCCCATGGGGCCACCGATGCGCACGAGCTCACCGAGGCCGTCCAACGAGAACCGCCGCTCACCCGTGTTCGTGCGCGACCACAGCAGCGCCAGCGCGATGCTGCCCTGCAGCGATAACGCGATGACGGTAGCGTAGGCCGCCCCGACCGGGCCCATCGCAGGGATGGGACCGAGCCCGAAGATGAACACGTAGTCCAACGCGACATTGACGACGTTGGCGCCAATGCGCACGACCATTGGGACCCGGGTCTCTCCCTTGCCCTCGAACCAGCCGAAACACGCGATGCTGATGAACGCGGGTATGACGTCGAAGAGGCGCACCGACAGGTACGACGATCCGATCGCCGCCACGACGCCGCCGCCACCCATCAAGTGCATGATGGGCCCCACCAGGGGCAGCATGGCCAACACGACCAGGCCCAGGACGACCGCGATCATCAAGCCAAGATGGGCTGCCGCACGCGCACGCGCCGGGACCTGTGCGCCGGTCGCCTGGGCGACGACGACACGAACCCCGTTCAGCAGACCCATGCCGAAGCAGACGATCGCGAAGTATCCGGTCGATGCGATGCCGACGCCGGCCACCGCGGACGTGCCCAAGCGCGCCACCATCAACGTATCTGCCAGCCCCATCAGCGTGTAGCTGAGCATGGACACGACGAGGGGCCATGCCACGTGCACGACCTCTCGCCATGTTCCTCGGGGTGCTGTCTGTCTCATCTCACGCACCAAATATCCCTCACCGGGCGCGGAATTCCCGGGAAGTGAAAGCAGAGCTCTTTTGAGAATCTAAAGAGTAGCTGTCAGCCTCCCGCGGGTCCGCGGCCGGCTGACAAGTTGAACTGTCTACCTGACCGTGGGGTCCGACGGCTGGGAGCCGTAGGCAACGTCGTCAACGCGCTGAGCGCAGGCTTGGCGACGCGTTATCCGGGTCTTGTTCAGATAGAAGTTCATATTGAGCGGAGCATACTCGAAACAGGGCTGGGAGAGTCAACAACGATTGTTACAACTAGCGGGGACTACAGGTGAAAATCGCGCTAGGCTCTAAACCATGGTGATACGCGTCTTATGGGCGTTGCAGACGCTGTTCTCGATTTGGATGCTCGTGGACGCGGTGCGGCGCAAAAGTCAGGGGTTCTGGTACCTGATCATCATGATGCCGTTCGGCGAGGTGGTGTACTTCTTCGCCGAGTACCTGCCCGACGCCAAGCGCGGACGAAAGGTGACCGGACAGGCCGCGGCCGACCTCGTGCGCACCCTCAGCCAGAAGAAGACCACGATCAAGCAGCTGGAGTACTCCTACAAAAACAGCCCAAGCCTGCTGAACCAGGTGCGGCTGGCGCAGGGGCTCCACGACAAGGGCGAATACCTGCGCGCCGCCGACCTGTTCGATGAGGTGCTGCGCAAGACCCCACAAGACAAAGACGCCTTGTACGGCCTGGCCACGTGCGCCATCCGATTGGGCGACCGGGACCGGGCGCAGGCCGCGCTGGAGGCGCTGGTCGAGCTGGACGTGAGCTACCTGGAGTTTGCGGCGTGCTACGACCTGGCCCGCACGTACAGCGCGGGCGGACGCACCGACGCGGCGATCGACCTGCTGCAGGTGGTGGTCAAAAAGAGCGAGCGGCTGGGCCCCAAAAAAGAGCTGGCGGATCATCTGATGCAGGCGGGTCGCAAGGCCGAGGCCGTCGCGCTGCTGGAAGAGGCCTTACAGGCTTACGACGCCAGCCCCGGCTTCGTCCGCAATCAGGATCGCAAGGTCGCCCTCCAGGCGCGCACAATGCTCAAGATGGAGAACAACTGATGACGCCCGAACAACGCGCAGCTATCGATGCACAGTTCGCCAAGCGCGACTGGGTCAAGTCGGCCAGAAACAGGGGGGCTTTCGGCGGCGTCATGCTGCTCCTTGCCGGCCTCTGCCTGTTCGCCTGTGGCTCGATGGCCGTCTACCGTGCGACGCGCGTGACCGCGGAAGCCGACGCGACCGTACAATCCGTCCGTGAGAAGCGCGTTGAGTCCCGCGGCACCGCCCACTCCGAGTACTGCCCCACTTTTGCGTGGGAGCATGACGGCCGGCAGCTCACCGGCGAGAGCGACCACTGCGCGCTGGAAGAGGGCGACTATCCGCAAGGCGCCACCGTGCGCGTCCAGTTCGACCCGGACGATCCCGATCGCGTTGTCCCCAAGAGCTTTGCCAAAAAGTACACTGACCTGATCGTATTGGGCGTCGCGTCCCTGATCGTCGCGGCGTTCGGGCTGCTGGCCTTGAGGGGCCGCCGCCGCTGCCTCGGGCTTGCGCGCCGGTACGGACAGCTTCCAGCCGGCGCTCGATCGGCTGGCGACCCATCTCAGCAGTCTGCCTGTTAGAAAAAAGACTACCGACTGAACGCGTCATACCCGGATAGACTGCTTCAAAACCAAATGATGAGTCTGTCCATGCCCAAGAGACCGACACCACCCAGCCCGCGCCGTATCCGGCTGCTCGCGGTCCTGTTCCTCCTTGCGCCGGGGTGCGCCGACGACGACCAACCCACGCCGGTGGCGCCCCCGGACACGGCGACCGACGTGGCCCCGGCCGACGCCACCGACCCGCCGGATACCGCGGCGTCCCCGGCCGTGTGCGACCACGCCCAGGACGGTGTGTGCGACGAGCCGGGCAGCTGCGCGTTTGGGACCGACGAGGTGGACTGCGTCGCGGCCTGTGAGGGACAGCCGCCGCCTCATCTGTGGGGAGCGTGCACCTTCCTTGAGCGCGGACTGCATGACTGGACGGCCGTGTCGGACGACCTGGCCGCCAGAGGATCCGGCGGCGCCGGCGGCGGATCCGGGTGGTGGTGGGGCACATTGATGGCGCGCTCATCCTGGTGCGACCGTGCGGGCGCCTGCGTCGACGGCGATCCGCCGGCCGAGTTCCGGCGCTACTACCTGACCTACGTCCCCGACAGCGTCGACCCGCGCCGGCCCGCGCCGGTGGTCTTCTATCTGGGCGGCTTCGGGGTCAATATGTACGGCAACGGCGGCTTCAACGCCTTGCCTCAGCTGGCTGAGCGGCACGGCTTCATCCTGGTCGACGCGCAACAACACTTTCGCAACATGGGCTGGATCGGGTGGATCATGGGCTGGCACGTCTACAACCAGGCCTTCGCAGGCGACTGGCTGGACGCGCCCGACGTGGACTTCCTGGTCAGGGTCCGCGACGAGATCGCCGCCAAGTACAACATCGATCGCACGCGCGTCTACGCGACGGGCCACAGCCGCGGCGGCGGCATGAGCATCCTCGCCGGGTTCCTGGCGCCCGACGTCTTCGCCGGCTTTGTGGCGCAGGCGGGCTTCGTAGAGGTCAACGAGTTTCAGGACTTCATCGCAACCTACACTGGGCGACGGATGGCGGCTGTCGTCGTGACCGGCAGCCTGGACGACAATGTGCCGCCCGAAGAGGCGTACGCCACGCGCAAAGCGCTGCTCGACGGCGGCTGGGGTGACGCAGGGCGGCTGCTGTTCTACGACATCCCCAAGACCGGGCATATCTGGCAGCGCGATCTCAATACCCAGGTCTGGGACTTCATCTTCAATCATCCGCTGCCGCTCGAGGACGTGGGCCCTGCCGCTGCGGCCCCACCACCACCGGCGGATGGCGGCAGCTTCGGGCCGACCGTCGCCGATCCGAAGCGCGACACCGGCCCATCCCAGCACCTGGAGTGGATCTCGTTGGCCGGCGGAAACAGCCCCATGGGGCGGGCGTTCGAGGACGGCCAGACCGACCCCAACACGGAGCCGGCGCACACCGTGCAGCTGGCGGCGTACGCCATCGGGCGCGACGAGGTGCACGTAGGCGCCTGGGCCGAGTTTCTGAGCCGGGTGGGCGGGCACGCGGCGTGGCACCCCAGACAGCCCGTTCACATCGAGGGCGGTATGTTCGAGTCGGCCGTGGACCCCGGCACCGCGATCGGCAACGTCGATTGGGAGTCAGCGCGCGCGTTCTGTCGATGGCACGGGGGCGATCTCCCCACCGAGGCGCAGTGGGAGCAGGCGGCCCGCGACGGCAACAACCTGCGACTGTACCCGTGGGGCGACCAGGCGCCGACCTGCGCGCGCGCCAATCTGACCGGCGGGCCCGCGCAGTGCGCGTCGACGCCCCTCGCCGCGGCCGGCACCCCCGATGGGGCGACCCCCAGCGGCGTGGGCAATCTCAGCGGCAACGTCTCCGAGTGGGTCCGAGACTGGTACGCACCGTACGAGCCGGGCAGCCACACCGATCCAACCGGGCCGGAGCTGGGCCTGTACCGAGTCGTGCGCGGCGGGTCTTACATCTCGCACTCCAATCGCGCGCGCGTGCACGACCGCGACTACGCGCGTCCCACCAGTCGCAGCCCTGCCACCGGCTTTCGGTGCGTGCGGGAGGTGTTG
Source organism: uncultured Myxococcales bacterium (assembly GCA_964545715.1). Lineage (GTDB taxonomy): Bacteria > Myxococcota_A > UBA9042 > CAZJHX01. Next base: position 88,534 of record CAZJHX010000008.1, on the reverse strand, counting down.
CCATGATCGCCGGACTGCTCGTCACCGTCTGCCTGGCCGGTCCGCCCGCCCAGCACACCTACCAGCCCCGCCCTCGCCAGCTGGCGCCGCCCACCGTGCTGGCCACGGGCCTTTCGGACGCGACTCAGTTATTTCGGGACGGCGCGGCATGGCTTGTTGTGCGCAACGACTCCCTGCTTCGCGTCGACCCGGCTGCGTCGGCCACCGCACACGAGGTCGTGCGCGCCGACCTGCCGCCAGGCGTGGTCCTGCTGCGCCATGACGGCGAATTCTACGGCGTGCTGCCCGGCATGCTCGCGCGCTTCGACACCAACAAGGTCGAGAGCCTGGCCTTCGATCGACCGGGACTTCGCGCGGTGACCGCCGCCTCGGCCCATCTCTACTGGCTGGAAGACCAGCCGGACAAGGCGGAGCAGAGCCCCTCGGACGCACGCCTCTTCCGAGTACCGACCGCCGGCAGCGCCGTGGAGCTGATCGCGGAAGGGCTGGGCCCACACGACCGCCTGATGGTGCGGGACACGGACTATCTGCTGGGCTGGTCAGGCGACGAGCCACGCGGCCTGTTTCGACTCGACCCGGCGACCGGGGCCACCACGCGGCTGGGCACGTCCCGCTTCCACACGCGCGAGTTTGTGCAGGTCGGCGGCACCCTGTACCTGCTGATGGCCGAGGGTCACGGCTTTGTGCATCGCTTCGACCCCGAGCAGCCCCCCGACTCGTCCTTGCGTCCGATCGCGCTGGCTCAGAGCAGCCCCAAAGCGCTGCAGGAAGACGGTGGGGCCCTGTACTGGGCCGCCAGCAGCTACATTGCCCGCGTCGCGCTCCCCGACGGCGTCCTGGAGGTGCTCGCGGTCGACACGCGCCCCTCGGATCTGGTGGTGCACCAGGGCGAGGTCACCTGGATAGACCGATATCGCGGCCAGCTGCTGCGATTGGTCGCGTCCCCGTAGAGTGGGCTACTCGTCGCAGAAGCCGGCGGCTGAGCCCGGCAGCGGAGAGCAGGGGACGCCGACGTTGCTGCACTCGTTGTGCATCGCCTCGGCCGGGTTGCACATCGCCTTGCAGTTGGTACCGGACGGGAAGCAGGCCAGGCCCTCCGCGCAGTCTTCTTCGTCGTCGCACTTGGACGAGACGGCGCCCGAGCCCGGCTTGCGGCAGCGACCGCCGGTGTAGGCGACGTAGTAGCAGATCTGGCCAGCCGGACAGTCGCTGTTGTCGCCCATGATGTTGCACGCAGGCTCGTTGTCGGGCAGCGGGCAGACGCCGATGTCCGGCACACCCTGAATGGCGCCGCCTGTCGGGCAGAAGAGGTGGCACTTGGGGTCGGGACCATTGGTCTTGGGGTTGCAGACCTCGTGGCAGCGGTCACTGACGCACAGCAGGCCCTTCAGACAGCTGTTGACCTCGCTGCAGTCGTCGCCCTTTTTGGCCTCGCCAACCTCGTAGCAGCCAGTCCCTCCGGCCAGATAGCAGCCCTCGCCCTCTGGGCAGTCCTGCTTGTAAACGCTGCACGCGGCCGGCCTTGGCGCGCACATCAGAATCGGCGCCGTCCCGCCGTAGCTGAGCTCGACCGAGCACTGGTACTCGGCACCGCAGTCCGCGTCCTCTTTGCAGAACGGGGAGCACTTCTTGCCCAGCTCGGGCACGTCGATGCAGCCGCCCTGCTTGCACGGCTTCTCGTCGTTGCAGCCCTTCCACAGATCGGCCGCCTCGCCCTCCCCTGTGGGGATCTGGACGCAGCCGAAGCCCGCGCCCACAAACGTGCAGCTGAAGCCCTCGTCGCAGCCGCCACGGTCCTCGGGGCACAGCGGGTTGCAGCCCTCGGTGGCGTAAGCGCCCGCATAGGCGCAGTCGCTGGCGGTCTCATCGTCGCCCGTGCCTTCGGTGCCGGTGTCGTCGCCGTCGCCGCTGCTGCTCTTGCCGCCTTCCGTGCTGCAGGCCAACAGCGCTGTCGCCGCGAAGATGGTCACCCAAAGAGAGAGTCTGTGCATGCTGTCGTTGCCTCGTTAGAAGTTGGCCAACAATGAAGTGGCCACGTCGTTTCGTTGCGCGTCCGGGGTCCCGCCTACGGCTGCGCACGCGCGCGCGTCCCGGAAGAGGGACTCTACCGGAAAGTCGGTCGTGTAGCCGTAGCCACCGTGTATCTGCACCGCGTGATCGGTGACCTCGACAGCCGCCGCGCACGCGGAGATCCGCGCCATGGCCGACTGACGGGCAAACGCCTTGCCCACGTCGTGCAGCCAGGCCGCTCGGTGCACCAGCAGGCGCGCCGAGTCGATCGCCACCGCCGAGTCCGCGATCTTCCACTGAATCGCCTGAAACTCGCTGATCGGCTTGCGAAACTGCTTGCGCTCTTGAGCGTACGCGCAGCCATGCTCCAGCGCGCCACGGGCGATGCCGAGCGCGATCGCCGACAGGCCCACGTTACCCGCCTGAATGGACCGCGCGGCGTCGTGGGGCATCGGCTCCAACGCCCCACCGGACAGGTCGCACTTGCGCAGCTCGCGAAAGCCCAGAATACCGGCCGGGGGACACAGGGGCGCACCGCCCGTCATCAGCGCAAAACCATCGGCGCCCAGGACCACGACCACATCTGCCGTCTCCCCGTGCGCGACGCCGTTGACTCGACTGCCATCCGGCGTGGCGCCAAAGCTGCCGAGCGCCGCGCCTGTCGCCAGCCTCTCGGCCCACTCGGCCTGCTGCGCCTCTGTGCCGGCCTCGAGCAGCGCGCCCAGCGCCAGCGTGTTGTGGATTTGGACCGTGCGCGCCGTCGATGGATGCCGCGCTGCCAGCTCTTCTAAAATGACGCAGGCGTCCACCAGCCCCATGCCGGAGCCGCCGATCTTCTCGGGCGCCATGATGCCCATCAGGCCCAGCTCGCCCAGCGACTTGACGGTGGGCGCCCCGGCGCGAGCCAGATCGCGAACCATGCCGCGGATGACACCCTGATCTTCGGTCAGCTCAAAGTTCACGGCTTGATCAGTCGTCCTTTCTTGAAGCGCTGCTCGGGACCCGACTTCGCGTAGACCTGCACAGCCTTGAAGTCGCCGCCTTTGAAGTCGGCGGGGATCTCAAAGGAGTGCTCGGTGTTGGGCGGCACCTGAATCGCCATCCCGGGTACGACTTTCGAGCGCTTGCCGGCGATGGTCATCCAGCCGCCGCCTTCCAGCACATACAGCAGCTCAGCGGAGTCCTTGTGCACGTGCGGCGGCACCTTCAGCCCGGGCTTGCCGGTGATGATGCCCATGTACGAGCCGCCCTCGCTGAGCATGGTCACAGTGGCCTTGCCCTTGGCGATCTCGTAGGTCGGCGGACCGGCCGCCACCAGCAACCAGGCGCCGGAGATCAGCAGCACCGCGCGCGTCATGAAAGCTCCGACATGTCGCGGGCATCCACCGCTGCGCTGACCACATCGCAGATCGACTGCAGCGTGGCGCCCGGCGTAAAGACCTCAAGCACGCCATGGTCCGCCTTGAGCGAGTCCACGTCGGCCTGCGGGATGATCCCCCCGACAAACAGCGGGATGTCGGTGGCGCCGCGCTCGGCCAGCTCGCGCCGAATCTCGGGCACCAGGTGGTTGTGGGCGCCCGACAGGATCGAGATCCCGACGCAGTCCACGTCTTCTTGAACCGCAGCGGCCGCGATCATCGCCGGGGTCTGGTGCAGCCCGGTGTAGATCACCTCAAAGCCGGCATCGCGGAGCCCACGCGCCACCACTTTGGCGCCTCGATCGTGGCCGTCCAGGCCCGGCTTGCCGATGAGGACCCGTCCCCGTCGTCCGGTTTCTTCTGTGCTCAATCTACATCCCCCTGAGCAGCTCGCGTGCGATCACGAGCCGCTGGATTTCGCTGGTGCCCTCATAAATGCGCGTCACGCGCACGTCGCGTAGGTAGCGCTCGATGTCATTGGCGCTCAGCAGCCCCTCGGGGCCCGCCGTCTGCAACGCCAGCTCCGCGATCGTATTGGCGGCCTCGGTGGCGTAAACCTTGGCCATGGCCGCCTGTCGGGTCATGCGCGTGCCCTTCGCCCGCAGGTACGCCGCCCGCTGCACCATGAGCCAGCCCGCGTCAAAGCGCGTCGCCATGTCCGCGATGCGAAACTGCTGCGCCTGGGACGGCTGCGGTCCGGCCAGCTTCACCGCCAGCTGCATGGCCGAGCGCGCGATGCCCAGCGCCTGCGAGCCGATGCCGACCCGGCCGCCGTCCAGCGCGGTCATCGCCACCTTGAAGCCGTCGCCCTCTTCGCCGAGCACGTCGCTGTTGGGGACGCGGCAATCCTCCAGCGTGATGGCGGCCGTGTTCGACCCGCGCAGGCCCATCTTGTCCTCGGCCTTGTTCGGGATGTAACCCGGGTTGTCTCGGTGGATCAGGAATGTCGTGATGCCCTTGGCCCGGTTGGGTGGGCGGGTGGGGGCGGGCGGGCCGGACGAAACAGTGCGGGCCATCACCAGCCCGACCGAGCAGTGCGCACCGCTGGTGACCCACATCTTGGTGCCGTTGAGGATCCAGTCGTCACCGTCGCGCACAGCCTTTGCCGACAGCGCCGCCGCGTCGGACCCGCTGTGGGGCTCTGACAAACAAAACGAGCCGACCGGCGAGTCGCCCCCGTTGAGCAGCGGCAGAAAGCGCGCCTGCTGGTCCTCAGTGCCGAACTTGACGATCATCTCGCCGACCATGTTGGTGACCGCCATCGTCACCGCGGTTGAGGCGCAGGCAGCGGCGATCTCGTGAATGGCCAGCGCATACTCGATGGCGCCCTGCCCCGAGCCGCCGTATTCGGCAGGCGACGCCACACCCATCAGCCCGGCTTTGGCCAGCACGCGCGCCTCAGCCATCGGAAAGGTCTCGTCCCGATCCCGATCCCGCGCGGCGGGGCGCAGTACCTCGTCCGCGATGGCCCGGGCGCGGTCGATCACCGCCTGGTGATCGGCTGTCAGTTCAAAGAGCACTAGGCGGCAAGCTCCTTGAGCGTTGCGGCGGCGATGACCAGGCGCTGGATCTCGCTGGTGCCCTCGTAGATCTCCGTAATGCGGGCGTCGCGATAGTGGCGCTCGGCGCCGAAGTCGTTGAGATAGCCGTACCCACCGTGGATCTGAATCGCCTGGTGGGTCACGCGCGTGGCGACCTCGCTGGCGTACAGCTTGGCCATCGCCGACTCTTTGCTGTGGCGCTTGCCCTGGTCGTGCAGCGAGGCCGCGCGATAGGTCAGCAGGCGCGCGGCGTCGATCTCCGTCGCCATGTCGGCCAGCTTGTGCTGAATCGCCTGCAGGTTGCAGATCGGCCCGCCGAAAGCCTTGCGCTCGGTGCTGTACTGCAGCGCCTCCTCAAACGCGGCCCGCGCAATACCCAGCGCCTGACCCGCGATGCCGATGCGTCCTGCGTCCAGCGTGGTCATGGCCACCTTGAAGCCCTTGCCGACCTGGCCCAGCAGCGCCTCCGGACCGACCCGGCAGTCGTCGAACATGACCGAGCAGCAGGGCGACGCCTTGATACCCAGCTTCTTTTCGTGCTCACCGCAGCTGACGCCCGGCTCGTCCATGCCCACAACGAAGGCGGTGATGCCCCGCGCGCCGGCGCTTTTGTCCGTCATGGCAAATACGACGATGGCGTCGGCGATCGGCCCGTTGGTGATGAAGTTCTTGGTGCCGTTGAGGATCCAGCCGTCGCCGTCCGCAACCGCGACGCACTGCTGGTTGGCAGCGTCGGATCCGGTCCCGGGCTCGCTCAGCGCAAAGCAGCCCGCGAGCTTGCCGCTGGCCACGCCCTTGAGCCACTTGCCCTTCTGCGCGTCCGTGCCGAACTTGTTGAGCGGCTCGCAGAACAGGGAGTTGTTCACGCTCATCGTCACGCCGACGGTGGCGCAGCCCCAGGAGATCTCCTCCATGGCGACGACGTAGTTCACGTAGTCGAGGCCGGACCCGCCCCACTTGGGGTCGATGGCGATGCCCATCAGGCCGAGCTCGCCCATCTCGTCGATGACCTCTTTGGGGTAGCGCTTGGTCCGGTCGATGTCGGCGGCGATCGGGGCGACGCGGTCGCGAGCAAAGCTGCGAACCGACTGTTGGAGCATTTGTTGCTCTTCGGTGAGCTCGATGTGCACGGGCTACTCCCCTGTGAAAGTGGCCTTCCGCTTCTCCAAAAAGGCCTGCATGCCCTCTTTGGAGTCTGCGGAAGCGAACAGGTTGGCAAACGCCATGGCCTCGAGCTCCAGGGCGGTCTCCAGCCCCAGGTCGAACCCGTTTTGGATGACGCGCTTAGCCGACGCGACGGCCAGCGGGCCCTTGTCGGCGATCTTCTGCATGATGGCGATGCACCGCGGCAGCAGCTCGTCGTGTGCGACGACCTCCGCGGCGATGCCCTTGGCCAGGGCCCAGTCCGCGCGGAAGATGTCGCCGGTGAAGCACATGTAGCGGGCCAGGTTTTTGCCGACCAGGCGCGACAGGCGCTGGGTGCCGCCAAAGCCCGGGATGACGCCCAGGTTGACCTCGGGCTGGCCGAAGCGCGCCTTCTCGGACGCGATGATCACGTCGCACGCAAGCGCGAGCTCACAGCCGCCGCCCAGAGCAAAGCCGTTGACCGCGGCGATGACCGGCTTGTCCAGCGTCTCGATGCGGCGCAGAGTTCGCCCGCCGACCTGGGAGAACTCGTGCGCCTGCAGCGGCCCCAGCGAGGCCAGATGTGCGATGTCGGCGCCGGCGACAAAGGCCTTGTCCCCGGCGCCCGTGAGCACGATGCCGCGCACACAGCTGTCGTCGCCAAGCTCGCCAAAAGCGGCGTAGAGCTCGGTCAGTGTGTGTACGTCCAGGGCGTTGAGGACTTTGGGGCGATTGACGGTCACGACGCCGACGGCGCCCTGCCGCTCCACCAGCAAGTTGTCGTACGTGGATGCTGTTGCGGACATGGGCGTCCATATATCACAGGGGGCGAAAAAATTGGTGTGTTCGCCGACCCGATCGACAATCGCACGCATGTTGCGCACGCTGCCGATCTGCTTGTTGGTTCTCACCCTCGCCGCCCCCCTGTCCGCGCGGCCGCCCAAGCGCAAGCTGGGTACCCTGAAACACATCGTTGTGGACCCGGGACACGGCGGCCACAACATGGGCACGCCGGGCGCACACGGCAAGCACGAGAAGTACGTCACGCTGCCGATCGCGAACAGACTTCGCACGCTTTTGACCAAGCACAGCAACGCCAAGGTGACGATGACGCGTCACGGTGACGAGTTCGTCGGGCTGCGCGAGCGCACGCGCATCGCCAACAAGGTGGGCGGCGACATCCTGCTCAGCATTCACTGCAACGCCAGCCCCAACCCGCTGGCACATGGGCTGGAGGTCTATTTCTTGTCGGCGGAGTCCTCCAGCGCAGAGATCACGCGCCTGGTCGGGTGGGAGGACCAGGAGGCGGGCAAGGCCGCGGGCCCCGCGCGCTCCAAGGCGCCGTCCGCGTTAGACAAAGTGCTGCGGGACGCCCAGATGCACCGCGCCCACGAGCAGGCGGAGGCGCTGGCGGAGATCATCCTCGACGAGCTGCACGTGACGCTGCGAGCTCCGCGTCGCGGCGTCATGCAGGCGCCGTTTGCCGTCCTGAAGGAGGCTCAGATGCCCGCGGTTGTGGTCGAGGTTGGGTTTCTCACCCATGCCGAGGAGGGCAAATCGCTGCTCACGCCGGAGTACCAAAACCGCATCGCGTTGGGCATTTACAGGGCCCTGCTCAAGCTCGACAAGCGCTTGAAGCGGCGGTAGACTCCGGTCGCTCATGAAGCAGGAAGACTACGCCAAAATCTATAAAGCGGTGCCTCTGTTCCGCACGCTCACGACCGATGAGCTGGACGAGATCATCCAAATCAGTCGCCTCTTCAAGGCACCCAAGGGCTACACCATCCTGGAGGAGGGCAAGCCCGGGCACGGCATGTACGTCATCGTGCATGGCCTGTGTACGTGCCGCATGCGCTTGTTCCAGGGGGACGACACCCACCTGGCCAACCTCTACAAGGGAGACGTGTTCGGCGAGATGTCGCTCATCGACGACGGGCCGGTCAGCGCCACGGTCACGACGGTCAACGACTGCATCCTGTACCACATCGACAAGCGCAAGTTTGCGGAGCTGCGGGACACGCTGCGACCGGCGGCGTTCAAGGTGCTGCGCGCGCTTGGACCGACGATTTGCGAGCGTCTGAGGGCGATCAACCTGCGTATCGGTGAGATCTTCAGCGAGCCCCAAAAGCACATGAAGCTGATGGAGAAGCGCTACCGCCGCCTGGCCAAATATGCGCGCCCCGTCGACGCGCCAAGCGGGGACTAAGATGCACGTAGGAAGCGAGCTCTACGACCTGGTCGACTCCCTGCCGATGTTCGCGGGTCTCAACAAGCGCGAAAAGAACACGCTGCTGGCCATCTTTACGTCCAAGGCGTACAGCCCGGGCGAGCTGTTGTGCCGCGAGGGTGACCGCGCCTTCTCCTTTTTCATCGTGTGCCGCGGCATCGTCGAGATCTACAAGGACCTGGGCGAGGGCGACAGTCGAGAGCGGCTGGGTCAGCTGGGCAAGGGCTCGATGATCGGCCAGGTGTCGCTGATCGACGGCAAGCCGCGGTCGGCCACCGTGGGCGCCAAGACCAGCGTGACGACTTTGGAGTGCTCACGCGAGGACTTCGAGCGGCTGTTCAACGCGGGCAGCCCGTTTGCGTTCAAGATTCTGGACCAGATCATCATCCACCTCAGCAAGCGTCTGCGCGACGCCAACACGCAGCTGTACAACCTGTACTCGCGTCCAACCGAGACGCTGCTGAAGCTGCACAACGCGGTGCTGAAGATTCAGCGCACCATTTCGGACACTCACGACAGTTGGGACGAGGTCGATGTCGTAACGCCGGGCGATCCGGCTGACGACGACGACGACGACTAGCCATGACCTACAAGAATGTTGACGTAGACCGGTCCTACCGACCGAGCGGCATCGAGATCCAGCCGGACATCCCCATCTGCCAGACCGACCTGCCGTTGGACTGGTATCAGGAGGAGTTCAAGCCGTACGCCGAAGAGTACCTGGCGCTGCCAGACCGGCTGCCGGGGACGGTGCTACCGTGGATGGATCGGTACATGAAGCCGGCGCTGGCGCACTTTGGCGACTCGCTGATCCTGCTGGCGCACTACTACATGGGCGGCGAGATCGTGAAGGTGGTGGAGCGCTACGGCGGGCACATCGCGGACTCGTATGCGCTGGCCCTGCAGACACGACGGCGGCCGGAAACGAAGCTGTTCGTGGAGAGCGCCGTGCACTTCATGGCGGAGTCGATCGCGATTCTGGCGGCCGAGGATCAAGACGTCTACATCACCAACCCGCGCAGCGGCTGCACGATGGAGATGATGGCCAAGGACCACATGGTGGAGCCGGCCTTTGACGATCTGCAGCAGCGTTATGGGGACGACCTGCTGGTGGTCGCGTACATGAACACCAGCGGGCGCATCAAGGCCATCGCCGGCCGCACAGGCGGCGCGGTGTGTACCAGCAGCAACGCGCCGGCGGTGGTCGAGTGGGCCCGCAAGCAGGGCAAGAAGATCTTCTTTATCCCCGACCGGCACCTGGGCGAGAACACAGCCACTCGGCTGGGCATGCGGCCCGATCAGCTGTCGATCTGGCCGGGACCTCAGGAGCGACTGGGGTGCACCTGGGCGGATCTGGACGCGGATCATCAGGCTCAAATAGACCGCTCGGACATGATTCTGTGGGGCGGCTTTTGCGGCGTGCACACGGTGTTCAAGCCGGAGCATGTCACGTATTGGAAGGGTCAGGGCTACACGGTCATCGTGCACCCCGAGTGCCCCAAGAGCGTGGTCGATCTCGCCGACGGCAGCGGGTCGACGCGCTTCTTGTGGGACGCCATCGCGGACGGCAAGCCCGGCGACCGCTTTGCGGTGGCCACCGAAGGCCACTTTGTGCTGAACGCCCGCGAGCAGGCGGAGCGACGCGGCGTCAAGGTGGTGAACATGGCGGACGTGCCCGACCCGGCGCTGGCGTCGATGGGCTGCGGCTGCGCGACGATGAGCCGCAACGATCCGCCGCACCTGGTGGCGATTTTGGACCTGCTGCGCAAGGGTGAGGCGCCGGACCTGAACCGCGTGCTGCCGGGCGACTCCGTCAACGAGCGCAGCGGCTGGCGAGAGCGGCTGAAGCCTGCCGATCGGGCGGAGATCGTCAAGTACGCGCGCCTGTCGCTGGAGCGCATGATCGAGGTCACCGAGGCGTGAAGCTGGCCGAGCTCCGGCGCTTGTACGTGACAGAGGGACGCGCCCTGCCCTCGGCACTGGAGCGGGAGCTGCGTGCCGATCCAAGAGCGGGCGTACAGGCGGTGCTGAAAGCCGTCGGAAAGCGCCGCCGCAAGAACCGGGCGGAGGGTCAGCGGCTCGCGCGCGTCTTGAAGTTTGAGCGCGCGCTGTGGGACCAGGGCATCACGCATGTGGCGGGTGTGGACGAAGCCGGCATGTCGCCTTTGGCGGGGCCGGTGGTCGCCGCGGCCGTCATCCTGCCGGTGGGCCTGAAGATCCGGCACGTGGACGACTCCAAGAAGCTGGACCCCGAGACGCGCGACAAGCTGGCGGTGGTCATCAAGGAGAAGGCCGTCGCGTGGGCCATCGGCGAGGTCTCCAATACGGAGATCGACGAGATCAACATCTACCACGCCGGCCTGCTGGCCATGCGCCGCGCGGTCGAGGGGCTGCAGCCGTGTCCACAGTCGCTGCTGGTGGACGCCCGCACGGTGCCGGTGGTGCCGCAGCCGCAGCAAGGGATCATCAAGGGCGACTCCAAGAGCCTGTCCATCGCGGCGGCCTCAATTCTGGCCAAGACCACGCGCGATCGCATGATGGTCAACATGGAGCTGCGCTACCCGGGCTACGGGTTTGCCAAGCACAAAGGGTATCCGGTACCGCAGCACAAGGCCGCGATTCAGAAGCTGGGGTTGTTGCCGATCCATCGGCGCTCCTTCCCGGTCGTGAAGGAGCTCGGCGGCCTCGTCTAAGGAACGAACAACTGAGGCACGGCTAGCCTGCGGCCGCAGGAGCGGCCGCCTACCGCCCCGGAGGGGCGGGCCCGCCCGCGGCCCCGGGGGGGGAACGGGGGGGCCGGGAGGCGTTTGAGCACAAAC
>CAZJHX010000008.1:0-77384 GCA_964545715.1 uncultured Myxococcales bacterium | reverse complement strand
CCTACCGCCCCTGAGGGGCGGCGCGGCAGGATGCCGCGGGGGGTAACGTGGAGAGCGGCTACTCTTTGAAGCACATCACTTCGTAGTGAATCTCGATCTTCTGGCTCTCCTGCGGCATACAGGCGCCGTTTTCATCAAACTTCACCGCGTTGACGTCGGCCTGGTACTCCCAGCCCTCGTTGCAGGGCTGACCGTCGATCTTGACGTCGACGGTGCCCGGGATGGCCGGCCGCGTCAGGAAAAACTGCACCTTGAGGCCAAAGGCGATGCTGCCGATGTCCTGCAGCTTCTGGGCCCAGTTGGAATCACAGATGTTGTGGAACTTACCGCCGGTCTCCTGAGCCACGTAGCGATAGCGCTGGCCGTCCGCCGCTGAGCCGCCGGGACCGTCGCAGCCTCCCGATTTGCCGACGATGGCGTGCGCGTGGAAGAGGTTCTCGTTGGCGAAGCCCTTGATGCTCTTGAAGAAGTCCACGTAGAAGTTCAGGTCGGCGTCGGACTGATCCTCCTCGTCGCTGACGAAGACGATCTCCAGGGTGGCGTCCTCGCGCAGGAACTCCATGTTGTAGCCGCCGCAGTACTTCTTGCCCTTGTCGAGGACCGAGGACACGCAGTCCGCACCGTCCGGGCACTCGGACGTGTCGTTGCACTCCGTCAGCGGCTTGACCATGCTGATCAGCGGGGCGGACAGCGCCTTCTGCGCGGCGACGAGCCCCTGCTCGGTGCCGGAGCCCCAGTCGCCGACCTTCACGTTGGTTTTGAAGTCACCGACATTTTCCGTGAGCACGAAGCGCGGGTCGCTCTCGCCTTTATCGTCGGGCCCCATCAGCTTGGCGGCCATCGAGTTGTTGGACTCCATGTCCGTGGTGATCACGCCGATGTGGTAGTCCGTGTCCCAGGTCTGCGCGGAGGCCGTAAACGACTGGAAGTTGGCCGCCAGGCTGTCCTGCTCGTCGCCCATCGAGCCCGAGTTGTCGACGACGAAGAGCACGTCGACCATCTGGCCGGACAGCTGCGTGAACACGTCGGTCTGCTCGTCGTCGTAGGTGCCCGAGCCGTACAGCGGCACGGTCACGGACGGCACATCGGCGCCCTCGTACACGGCCAGCGTGCAGCCGTCGTCGGTCAGATCCTGCGGCGCGTACACGACCTCCAACTTCTGCGGCGTGCCCTTCTTCAGGACCAGACCGTCGGTGCCGTTGCCGTCCACGCAGACCGGAATGGGCGGCACGGACTTCAGCTTGAACTCCGGCGTGCAGCCCTCGAGCTTGATGTCGCAGATGGAGAGCGGGGCGACGCCCGTGTTGTACAGCGTGACGGTGACCGTCTGGGAGTGGCAACCCACGGTGGTGACGCCGAAGTCGACCTCACCCGGGATCGCCTCGAGGTGCGCCTTGCCGCTCTGCCCGGTCAGATTGCAGGGCAGGTTGCCTTCCGAGTCAGGCAGCGGCGCTTTGACCACCTTGGGATCGCCCCCGACAAGGTTGGCGAAGTCATAGACCTCGATCTGCACGGCCGCGACAAGCTTGGATATCTCAGCCAGCTCATCGGGCAGCGGGAACCAACCGGAGGCCTCCGGCGCGAACATGATCTCAAGCGGGTAGGTCTGCCCCGGAAGCATGCCGTTCTGGAACCCGGGCGGGGTAGAGAGAATCTTGAAGTTGGCGCTGGCGCCGGTCGGTGACGACTCGGGACACGCCTGGAAGACGCCCAGGAAATCGACGCCGTCGCGCAGCGTCGCGTTCTTCCACGAGCACGGCGCCGAGCCGACGTTCTCGATGTTCATGATCAGGCTCTTCTTCTTGCCGTAAGACACCGTCCCATAGTTGAGGATGGGCGGGTGCAGCTTGATCTTGCACTCGGGCGTGTCGGCGCGAACGGCGCGCAGCTGCTCGATGGTGGGCGCGTTGGGATCGTTGCTGGTAAAGGCGACCTCACCCCAGACCTGCTCGCCGATGCCACCGCCGTGGTTGGTAAACTGCATGTCCAGCTGGAAGTGCCCGCCGGCCTCGATCTCCAACGGCAGCGCCGGCATGTTCAGGATCTCAAACTCGTCAGCCGTGCTGTTCTTGGAGATGGACAGCTCGCTGATGATGACCTTGACGCTGCCCGTGTTCGTGAAGTGCAGCGGCGCCTTCTTGGGGAACTCCAGCGCGCACACGCCGAAGTCCAGCAGCTCGGGCGGGTTGACCTGCAGCTCGGGGGAGGCGACCTGGCCAAAGACCGTCACGGGCGCGGTGCCCTCGTCGGAGTCGTTGCTGACCACGTTGATATAGCCGAGCGGGTTAAAGGTGTTGATATGGTTGGTCGTGGGCGCAAAGCGCACCTCGATGACGAGCGGATCGGCGCCCGGCGCGATGGCGGTGCCCGCGGGGACAGCTGTGAGGACCTCCACATCGGCGAAGGCCTCGCCCAGGTTCTCGCCCTTGGTCACGGACTCGATGATTAGATCCTGCTGAGCGCCGTCGTTGGAGATACCAAACTGGACGACCTTCTCCTCGCCGATGCCCACGGCGCCGAAGTCGATCTGCGCGGACGGCTCGAAGTCGATCTCGGGGCCGACCTCCACACCGATCACCTGCGCCGCCGCGATCTCGTCCAGCTGCCCCACACCGGGCTCCGCCGGGGGGAAGACCTGCAGCTTGCCGACGTCACTGCCGCCGTTGGAGGGCACGTATTGCACGTCGACGCAGTACCCGTCGCCGATGGCCAGGTTGTAGCCGGGCGCCTTCTCGGTGTCGACCGAATAGCCCGCGCACGCACCGTCAGCCAGCTCGTACACACCGATGACCTGGAAATCCGCGGAGCCGTCGAACGCCATCGCGGTCACGCCCACGTCCACCGATTTGGAGCCGTTGTTGACGACCTTGACGTTCTTCACGGACGGCGTGCCGCCCATGGTCTCGCCGAAGTTGATCGGGTTGGGGTCGATCGTCAGTGTGCCGACCTGGGCCAGCGTGGTGATCTTGACCACCTTGGGCGTCTTGGCGCGGTAGTAGTCGATCACCAACTCGCCACCGTCGGCCAGCTCGTCGGTCGGGGAGTACGTCACCTGCATGAAGGTGGACTCGCCGGGCTTCAGCAGCGTCTCAGTCGGCTGGTTGATGGAGAGATCGGCGGTCGCGTTGCGCAGCACTACGGACTCGATGTCCAGGTCGCCACGCGCGTCCAGGGAGTTGCGGATCTCGACCTGGATGACGTCAGAGTCGCCGATGCCGACAGAGGAGAAGGAGATGGGGTCGGGAGTGACGACGATCAGCGCGGTATCGCCGACCTGGAAGCCGTCCTCACCGTCGGGACAGCAACTCAGTACAAGAAAACAACTGAGAATCGGCAGTACAACGCGACGCAACATAAAACCCCTCGGAACAACCCAACAACACTCACATCAGCAACCCGGATCGACGGATTCAACCATTGTGAGCCCGCGATTTGCAAGGACTTTGCCGGGACGTCAGGGCTTGGGATGGGCCAGGAAGAACTCCATGACCAGCTCACCCAGGTGAAATGTGCCCGATTCCGCGCAACCGAAGGCCAGCGGCAGCACATCCACGTCCGCGCTGCCCGGAAAGCAGTGCCCGCCCAGAATCGGCGACGACGACGCATAGTCGTGCTCCCAGAACTCCAGTACGGTGCCCCAATCAGTCACATACCGGGTCGCCTTATGCCCGGCCGCCTCTTCGATGATCTCCCCCGCGCCGAACGGCCACCCCGCCAACATCTGGTCGATCTGCCACTGCCCGTTCTCCTCAAAGTTCAGGATGGCGTCCTTGTGGCCAAACGCCACCAGCACGTCGACCTCTACCGACGGCATGTCGTCCCCGGCAAACTCGCAGCCCTTCACGCCCGCCAGCGGCGCCACCGACGCCCAGAACTCTGCGTGCTCGCACAACATTCGCCAGGTCATGTGCCCGCCCTGCGAGAAGCCCATGGAATGCCGGCGCTTGGGGTCGATGCCGAACAGCGCGTCCGCCTCCAGCACCACGTCAAAAACCGGTGCGGGATGCTGGTCAAACACCCACGTAGGCAGCGCCGCCCCGCCGGCCATCCCGGGCGCGGTCGGCTGCAGGATCACGTACCCATGCTCGATACCGAGCGCCCGCATGGTGGTGTTGGCGTCCTCTTTATCGGCGGTCATGGTCCACCCGTGCATGTCCAGGATGAGGCCGCACCCGCCGTCCACGCACTGCGGCGGCACCTCCACGTCCCATGCCAGCTCCGACGCGCAGGCAAACACGTGATGCCCCGCGCCCGTCTCGGTGATGCACACGCCCTGGACCGGGTCCTCGGGCGGCTCCACGGGATCTTCGGGCGGCTCCACGGGATCCTCGGGCGGCTCGACCGGGTCCTCAGGAGGCTCGACCGGATCCTCGGGGGGCGTCAGCGGATCGTCGGTGCGCTCGACGGGATCATCGACGGGATCGGTGGGCGGCGCGGGATTGCCGGTCGCCGAAGGTTCGTCCACCACGGCCGTGTCATCGACCGACGGCTCTTCAGCAGGCTCGTCCGCAGCGGGGTCCGCGGGCGAGCAAGCCAGGGCACAGAAGAGGGGCAGCAACACGAGCTTTCGGGCCATCTCAAAACCACCAGACCTTACGTTCTGGTGGCGAGGCTAGCACGAAATCACCGTGACAGCGCCACTTACCAGTCAGCCGATCCCTTCGCCTTTCTCAAGAACCCGGTCTCCAGCATCAAATACAGCAGATAGACCACCGTGCCGTGCTCTGCCTTGGCCTGTTGGCGAATGATGTGGCCTGCCGTGACCGCCGGACACTTCAAGGTCCTCAGCAGCTCGTCGTCGGCGGCCGACAGCCCCAGCCGAGTCGGGTCGAACGGATCGCGATCGACGCGTGTAAGCCGCGGATTGCCTACTCGCCTGAAAAACCGCAACAGGTCCTTCTCCTGCACGACCCGCAGGCCCACCGCCACCAGGTGCAGCGGGTCGAGCGCACACATGACCCCATCCACAGGCTGCTCGTCCGGATGCCAGCTGTACGTGCCGTCGTCCCATGTCCACAGGTCCACAACCACTTCGGTCAGCTGCGGGGCGGTATCGATGGCCCGCCCCCGCACATCGTCGCGGCCCGCGATCACCACGCCGTCGCGAAAATACACCGACAACGACGTGCCGTTGCGCGTCACCATCATCCTGCCGCGCACTCGCGCCAGAGCAAACCGCGCGAACATACGACCGGCGCAGCTGCGGTCGAAGGGCCCTCGCTCTACGTGTGGATCGGGCGCTGCAGAGCCCGCGGCGGTGGCGTGGCTGAGATCTTCCGCGAATAGCCCGCCGACAAATGTGCGGATCTGACGTCGCACGTCCGTGGGGTCGCGCTTGGACATCACGCGCTCCAGGTCCGCCCTCAGGGTCGCCGCGGACGGATAGCGCCGAGTCACATCACGCTCCAGAGCGCGCCGAAGGATCGACAGCGCCCAGCCCGGCAACCTCCGCTCCTTCTGCAACACAGCCGCGACATCAAGCGTGCGTACGTTCTCGGTCGTCTCTTGGTCAGTACCGGCCCGAAACAGCCGCCGCAGCGTCAGGCACTCGTACAAGAGCACACCCAGCGCAAACACGTCCGCGCGACCGTCCAGAGGTCCGCCATCCAACAGCTCAGGCGCCATGTAGCTCACGTTGCCGCGAGCCCGTTCCCCTGTTCGGGCCCCCGCGCGCTCTTCCGCGTTCATGGGCAGGGCCAACCCGAAGTCGGTCAGCTTGACCTCACCGTCGTTGGAGATCAGAACGTTGGCAGGCGAGACGTCGTGGTGCACAAGCCCCTGACCAACCGCCGCGCCCGGCCCCAGATGCGCGTGCTCCAGGGCACGACACAGCTGGACCGCTACGTGTCCACACATCGCCGCCGGCAGCCGGCGTCTGCGGCGCGTGGCCTGCACCAGGATCGCCAACAGGTCGTGACCGTCGACGTACTCCATCGCGATGTAGTTGCGCCCATCGATGACGCCCGCGTCCAAAATGCGGGCGATGTTTGGATGCGCCAAACGGGCCGCCAGCTGCCCCTCACGCGCCAGAAGCTCGCCTGCGAGGTGCAGGTGCGCGATCGACGCCCGTACACGCTTCAGCGCAACGGTGTGCTCGCCCTCATCCGGCATGGCCACGACGGCGCGCCAGACCTCGGACAAACCACCCGACCCCACGCGCTGCAGCAGCGTGTAGTCACCAAATTGTTGGGGGATGAGGTCGGCGTCAGCGTCGTGCTCTTCCATGGACTGCGGGCTCCAAGAGCCTCACACTTCCTCGCCTTGTTCAGTATCGGCCGACGACCCACCGCGGTTGAGCCTTTTTCGTAAAGGCGTCCCGGCCGGAAGAAGAAGAAGTCACTGCACGCGGTCCAGCACCCAGGCGCGCCAGCCCTGCGGACCGTGCGGGTCGAAGACGATGGTGAGCCGGTCGCCGTCCACACAATAGGTGCCCACGGCCTCTTTGCCGCCCTGCTCGAGCGTCATCGTGTGCCCGTCCAGGCTCATGGCGACCGTCTGCAGCTCGGACTGCGGGTCCAGGACGGCCTCGCAAGAACAGGTGCCGTCGGCGTAGTCGCAGGCCAGCTTGTCGGTGACCCTGGCGTCACAGGCGGCTTGCCCCTCGGCCCCTTCGCCCAGAGCGGCCAGGCAGGGATCGGTAAACGAGTAGCGCACACGAGCCGCCACGGAGAAGGTGGCCGCCAGCGCGTCGGCAGTGAACTCCGCGGTGCCGCCATACAGGATGTTGCAGATACGGCTGCTGGCGTCACCGGCGCAGGCGGGCTCGTCCTCACCCGGCCCTTCGCAGGGCTGATCGTCCCCCGCGGGCTCGGGCGTGCAGAAGTCCACAAGCTCCCAGGTACCCATGATGTCACCACCGCACGGCGCGTCGGCCACCGTGGCGCAAACCCCACCCGGCTCGTTGAGCCCCTTCAGCCCCAGTGGCTGGGCGGCCTGGCCGACGGTCGTATCAGCTGTAGCAACGCCGGAGTCTGGCGCCGGTACATCGTCGGCGCTGGACGTGATGTCGCCACCGTCAGAGTTACCGACCGGGTCATCGGCGCAGGAGCAGAGGACGAGCGCGGAGAGGCAGCAGACAAGGGTGATCAGAGCACGATTCATGGGCGCCCATGTATCGCGGTGGCAGGCGAAGGGGCAAGGAGGTTGTGCCATCATTGCCAAATGTCACGCCACCCGTCCAACCCCAATCCGCGCGGCAGCCTCCGGTGGACGCAGGTCGCCGTCAACAGGCCCGCGCTCTTGAACGCCAAGCTGACCGCCGCGTTTCCCAAGATGACCTGGAGCCGGGTCGACTGGAAGTCGCCTCTGGCCGGCGACGACTATGCCGAGTATCGCGACGCCGACTTCTTGAAGGTGCTGGGCCTCCCAAGCCCTCCAACACCGCTGTCCGCGTTCTGGCCGCGCTTCGGCCCCCAATGGGACGCGCTCGGCGTCGGGCAACCGGGCAACGTCCGCATCCTGGTGGAGGCCAAAGCCAACATCCCCGAGTTCGTCAGCGACCCGTGCGGAGCCAGCGCTCCAAACTCTGTGGCGATGATCCAACAAGCGATCGCGCGGACGAAGGCGCACATGGCCCCCAAGAGCAAGAAGCTCGCGGCAGCGAACTGGATGGGCCCGTTCTACCAGATCGCCAATCGGCTGGCTCATCTCTACTACCTGCGCGAGGTGCTCGGAGAAGCGGCCGTGCTGGCGTTTGTCTACTTCGTGAACGCCCCGGACATGAAAGGACCGCAGGCACGCGACCAGTGGGAAGCCGCCATCGCGGTGGCGCACGAGATCCTCGGCATGCCCCAACGGCACGCCCTATCTCAGTATGTCGCGGATATCTTCATCGACACGCGCGATCTGTAACATGGCCACGGACCGCCACTACGGCTGGAAGAAGAACGGATTCTGGTAGTTCGGCGTGATCTTGTAGCCACCGCCACCCTGCTGGACGAGGGTGACTTTGCCGCTCGGCCAGTCGATCGTGGCCGCGTCCCACATGTCGTGCTCGATCAGCTCTACGTTGGCGACCTGAAAGACCAGATTGGAGTAGATGTACACGCGCACGGTAGCGAAGCTCGTACCGTAGCCGTGGTCGCTCCAGTAGTGGACGCCTATGCGATACAGCGTGTTCTCCGGGATGTTGAGGTTCAGGTTCTCGGGGCCGGCGCCGTCGCGATCGTCCATGTGCAAGCGGGGATCGTCGTCGATGGACGGATCGAACGAGCCCCAGTTGGGGTTGGCGTTGAACCAGAACGCGTCGAACGGCTGATCGAACCAGCCGTCCGGGACTCCGTCGTTATCGATGTCCGGTCCGGACTGCGCGTACTTGTCGTGGGTAAAGTGCAGGTCCAGGTCGGCGCCCGGATAGTCATCGTCCACATCCACGTCCGCTTTTGTGGCCGGCAGGGCACCGGCGCCCTGGTCGGTCTCGTCCGGGTCGTCCGGGGTGTGCCAGTGCAGCTCGACGTGGATCGCCTCGTCGGGGACGACCAGCACGGTCTGCTGCCACGGCACGCAGCTCCTGACGCCCGCTTCGTCCCACACCTCAAGGCTGAATAGATACTCGCCCGCGGTGTTGGTCTCGAAGGTGGGGTTGGGAAATGTGTCACTGGGAACAAAAATGCCGACTGACCCGGTCGGCTGCTGCACACCCCACTTCCAGCTGATGATCCCGCCGGTGGGAGCGAAGCTCTGGTCACCGAAGAGGTGCAGGTTGGTCTGCGGAATGACCTGCTCGCCTTCCTGAATGATGCCGACAGCCGTGGGGCACTCTTTGTCGACCCCGAGGCCGGCGACTTCGACCTCCAGCTGCGCGTCGAACGCGTTGGACTGGATCACGACGATGCCCTCGTCGAAGATCGGCTGGCCGTCCTCGCCGAGCGGGCTCACGATGCTGGGCACGTAGACCACGTTGAACGTGGCCTGGTTGTTGACCGGGATGATCAGCGGCGTCTCTTCGGTGGGCTGGCCGGCGTCTTCAAAGCCCGGCAGCGTCGTGTGGTCGACACCGAAGTCGGCGTTTGAGTCGGCCTTGAACGCAATGCTCGTAATGTCCAGCGGCGCGGTGCCGCACGAGATGACCTCCACCGGCAAGAGGGCCTTGTTGGCGACCAGCTTGCCGCCAAACTGCACCTTCTTGGGGTTGACCTGAATGCAGGGACCCTGCGTATTCGCCTTCACCTCGACCAGGATGCCGTGGGCGTGCGCCGGATCGTCTGTGTAGAACACGACCTTGGCCTCCCCCGGCACGTTGGTCAGCGGCTTGAACCCGATGTCGAACACGTCGGTTTCGCCCGGCACGACGAGCAGCGGCGGATCGAGCTGAATGTCCTCTCCGACCTCCCAGGTCACCCCGTCACGTGACAGCGTGTAGTCCGGATGTCCCTGGAAGAGCATGTTGGTGATCTTCAGATCGACGACGCCCGCGTTGGCGACCGTGATCGCTCGTTTGGGCTTCTCGCCGGCTTTCACCTGGCCGAAGTCCACCAACTCCGGAGTAATTCGCGGGTCGTGACCGCCCGGCGACACCGTAATGAGCACCTGGCGCTCCGGCTGATCGACGGCGTCGGACGTGATCACCAAAGTCGCTGAGCGCTGGTGCAGATCGACCGCGCGGCGATACCGGACGGAGACCAGCAATTCGGAGTCGGGCTCCAGCACGATGTCGTCTTCGACGTTGCCGGCAACAAGATCGAGCGCCGGTCCATCCATGTCCGCGCCCGGCGCCGGAGCCTCGTACTCCAGCCGCACGCCCACCGTCAGAGGCGCCGTCCGAGCCGTGTTTGTGATTCGCACGTGCCGGGTTTCGCTGGAACCGACAGCCACCAGCGCACCATCGATCTCGATGGACTCCACATCGACGTGGATCCGAGCGGCCGTGTCCGCGTCATCCGCGCAGGCCGCCAGCTGAAGGGTACCGCACAGCAACGCCGCCAGCATGCAGGGTCGCATGGCTGGGGAGAGTGGAAGAGGCCCGCCGAGCGGGCGCACCACTACGGCTGGAAGAAGAAGGGGTTCTGGTAGTTCGGCGTGATTTTGTAGCCGCCGCCGCCCTGCTGGACGAGGGTGACTTTGCCGCTGGGCCACTCGATCGTGGCGGCGTCCCACATGTCGTGGTTGACCATCTTCACGTCGGTGACCTCGAACACCAGGTTGGAGTAGATGTAGATCCGCAGCGTGATGAAGCTAGGGCCGTACTCGTGGTCGCTCCAATAGTGGACGCCCACGCGGTACAGCGTGTTCTCCGGGATGTTCAGGTTCAAGTTCTCGGGGCCGGCGCCGTCGGTGTCATCGCGGTCCAGGCCCGGATCATCGTCGATGCTCGGGTCAAAGCTGCCCCAGTTGGGGTGCGCGTTGAACCAGAAGCAGTCGAAGGGCTGGTCGAACCAACCGTCCGGGGTGCCGTCCATGTCGATGTCGGGACCGGACTGCGCGTACTTGTCATGGGTGAAGTGAAGGTCGACATCGGAGCCGGCCTCCGGACCCTGATCCGTCTCGTCCGGATCGTTGGGCGTGTGCCACAGCAGCTCGACGTGGATGGCCTCGTCCGGGACGACCAGCACGGTCTGCTTCCACGGCACGCAGCTCTTGACGCCCGCCTCGTCCCACACCTCCAGGCTGAACTGGTACTCGCCCGCGGTGTTGGTCTCGAAGGTGGGGTTGGGGAACGTGTCGCTCGGGACAAAGACGCTGGCCGAGCCGGTCGGCTGCTGCACGCCCCACTTCCAGCTGGCGACCGCGCCCGCCGGAGCGAAGCTCTGGTCACCGAAGAGGTGCAGGTTGGTCTGCGGAATGACCTGCTCGCCTTCCTGAATGATGCCGACAGCCGTGGGGCACTCTTTCTCGACGCCCAGGCCGCTGACCTCGATCTCCAGCTGCGCGTCAAACGCGTTGGACTCGATCAGGATGATGCCCTTGTCGAAGATCGGCTGGCCGTCCTCGCCAAGCGGGTTCTCGATGCTGGGCACGTAGACCACGTTGAACGTCGCCTGGTTGTTGACCGGCACGATGAGCGGGGTCTCGGTGCTGGGCTTCGTGTTGTCCTCAAAGCCGGGCAGCGTCGTGTAATCGAGGCTGAAGTTGGGGTTGGAGCCGTCCGTGAAGATCACGTTGGTGATGTCCAGCGGCGCGGTGCCGCACGAGATGACCTCGACCGGCAGAAGGGCCTTGTTGCCGACCAGCTTGCCGCCGAACTGCACCTTCTTGGGGTTGACCTGAATGCACGGACCCTCGGTGTTGGCCTTGATCTCCACCAGGATGCCACTGGGGTGCGCGGTGTCGTTTGTGTAGAAGACGACCTTGCCCTCTGCAGGCACGTCCGTCAGCGGCGTGAACTTGACCGTAAAGGTCTCGGTAGCGCCCGGGTCGACCGAGATGGCGGGATCGAACTTGATCTCCTCGCCCGGCTCGTAGTTCGTGTCGGTGCCGTTGTAGTACAGGATGTAGTCCGGGTGGCCCTGGAAGAGCAGGTTTGTAATGACCAGCGGGTCCGAGCCCGTGTTGGACACCTGGATGAACTTCTCGGGGGTCTCACCGGCCTTGACCTGACCGAAGTCGATGAGCTTGGGCGACACGTTGGCGACCGGCAGGCCCTCTTCCGTGGTGTATTTGACCGAGCCGTTCTGCTCGCTGGCCTTCTTGGTGTCGCTGACGATGTTCAGGCTGGCGGTGCGGTCCAGCGAGTCTGCGTAGCGCAGGAACTCGACGACGACCTCGATCTCGTCCCCACCGCGGATCAGCGGCAGAATGGTGACCGTGTAGTTGTTGCCGTCCTGGATGACCTCGGAGGCGCCCGCCGTAACGGACTTGATGCTCAGCGACGGCTCCGTCTCTGTCGTGTTGCCCGGCGCTGTGTAATCAAAGGACAGCGTCACCTTCATCGGCGCGTTCTTGCCCTCTGCGGGGAACGCGACGTTGCGGATGATGAGCGTCTCAGTGATGCGCTCGTCAACGTTGACCTGGCCTTTCTGGAAGCTGATCGTCGAGCCCTTCAGGTTGATGAGCTGATCGTTGTACTCAAGCTCGATCTGGCCTTTGTCGGAGGTCTCGAGGTCACCGCCGCCGCCGCCACTGCCGCTGCCGCCGCCGCCACCGCCGCCGCCGCAACCAAGAGTAAACGCAGCGATTCCAAGGACGAGCGTGTAGAGAAGTGAACGTGTAGCAAACAACCTGATCATCACAGAAGAGCCTCCAGTCAGCACCGCGCTAGGCATCGCGTGGTTTAGAGCCGATGCATTATAGGGTGACGCGTTTTTCAGGGTCAATCGATTTCAAGAAACCCATCCCCGCCTGGGTTCTTGGGCCGACACCCGCCAGAGGCACAAATGTGATCACCTTTTTTTCAAATCGCGTTAATTCCCGACGTCCTGGAAGAAGGGATTCTGGTAGTCGGGCGTGATCTTGTAGCCGCCGTCCGGCTCCTGGCACAGGGTGATTTTGCCGCTCGGCCACGCGATCGTGGCCACACACCACATGTCGTGATGGCTGAGTTTTACGTCCGCCACCTCAAAGACGAGGTTGCTGTAGATGTAGATGCGAACGGTGGCGTAGGACGGCCCGTATTCGTGGTCGCTCCAATAATGGACGCCCACTCGATAGTCCGTATTTTCCGGAATATTCAGGTTCAGGTTTTCAGGGCCGGCGCCGTCGGTGTCGTCCAGGTCCAGTCCCGGATCGTCGTCGATACTTGGATCGAAGCTCCCCCAGTTGGGGTGTGCGTTGAACCAGAACGTGTCGAACGGCTGGTCAAACCAGACGTCCGGCTTGCCGTCCATGTCGATGTCCGGGTTGGTCGCGGCGAACTTGTCGTGCGCAAAGTGCAGGTCCAGGTCGGTGCCGGCCTCCGGACCCTGATCGGTCTCGTCCGGATCGTTGGGCGTGTGCCACAGCAGCTCGACGTGGATGGCCTCATCGGGGATCACCAGCACCGTAGACTTCCAGGGCACGCAGCTCTTCACGCCCGTCGAATCCCACACGTCGAGGCTGAACTGGTACTCGCCGGCCACGTTGGGCGCAAAGGTCGGGTTGGGGAAGGTGTCGCTGGGCAAAAAGCCCGACGATGAGCCCGTGGGCTGTTGCACGCTCCACTTCCAGGCGGCGATGTCGCCGGACGGAGCGAAGCTCTGGTCGCCGAAGATGTGCAGTGTGGTCTGCGGGATCACCTGCTCGCCTTCCTGGATGATCCCGATGGCGTTGGGGCAGATGTCCTTGACGGCGACGCCGGACAAGCCGACCTCCACCGTGTCGTTGAACGCGTCGGACTCAACGACCAGGATCCCCGTGGACGGCACGACCTGGCCGTCGACGAGCTCGCTGAGCACGGCCGGCGCGTATCGCACCTGTGCCTCTATACTTGCATTGACCGGAACGGTCGCCGGCACCTCCGCGCCCTGCAGCGAGAAGTCCTGGTGGGTGTCCTCCGACAAGAAGAGCTCGGCGATCTCCAGCGGCTGGGTGCCCACGTTGCTGATCGTCACCGGCAGCACGGCGACCTGACCGACCAGCTTGCCGCCGAAGTCGACCTTCTTGGGCGTGATCGAGATCGCGGGGCCGGTCTTGTTGGCCACGATCTCCACCGCGATGCCGCTGGGGTGCGCCGGATCGTTGGTATAGAAGACCAGCTTGGCGCTGGCAGGCACGGCCGTCAGCGGCGTGAAGCGCACCACAAACGTCTCGCTCTCACCCGACGGGATCGTCAGGACCGGGTCAAACGCCACCGCCTCACCGGGCTCGAACTCGGCGCCCTGGTGAATCAAGCGGTAGTCCGGGTGCCCCTGAAACAGCGCCTGCGACACCCTCAGATCCGCGGAGCCCGTGTTGGCGATCACTACGTTCTGGTGCGGCGACTCGCCCGCCTTCACCGACCCGAAGTCGACCTGCGGGGGCGAGACGGACGCCACCACGAGCCCCTCCTCGGTCTTGAACTCCACCGTGATGTGCCGCCGGCCCGCGTCCTGGGTGTCGCTTTCGATGTGCAGTGTCGCCCGGCGCGGGATCGCGTCGTCATAGC
This sequence comes from uncultured Myxococcales bacterium, assembly GCA_964545715.1. GTDB lineage: Bacteria > Myxococcota_A > UBA9042 > CAZJHX01. The sequence goes on along the minus strand of CAZJHX010000008.1, from coordinate 63,388 downwards.
GGCGAAAGCGCACCTGCAGCTGGGTCTGATCGCCCGTATGCGCCAGCGGCGCCACCTCAAACGACGACTCACCGCCCACCAACTCCAAGGACGGACCGTCGGACTCCACCACGGACAACGGCGCCGTGTACTCCAGCCGCGCCGTGACGTGCAGGATGTTCTCCTCCTGCGGCACGACGTTTGTGATCGTCACGATGCTGAGCGCGGTCTCACCGATCGCCGTCTCGCCCTTCTTGAAGACCGGCGACTCGTGCTCCACCTGGATGTCGCCGAACTTCGTCTCACCGAAGTTGCTGCCCTTCTCTCCGTCGCCGCCATCGCCGCATGCGAGCGCAAATATCCCTACAAATACAACTAGATATCTCATTTGAAGCCCTCGCCTTGCTGTTACGGCTGGAAGAAGTCGGGGTTGATGTAGGACGGCGTGATCTTGTAGCCGCCGCCCTCTTCGGTCACGAGCGTGATCTTGCCGCTGGGCCACGCGATGCGCGCCACATCCCACATGTCGTGGTTGACCATCTTCACGTCCGACACCTCGAACACGAGCTGGCCATATACATAGATGCGCACCGTCGCCAGCGACGGGCCGTACTCGTGGTCGCTCCAGTAGTGGACGCCCACCTTGTACGTCAGGTTCTCCGGGATGTTCAGGTTCAGGTTCTCGGGTCCCGCGCCGTCGGTGTCGTCGCGGTCCAGGCCCGGATCGTCGTCGATGGACGGGTCAAACGACGCCCAGTTGGGCTTGGCGTTGAACCAGAAGGCGTCGAACGGCTGGTCAAACCAGGGGTCGCCCACGCCGTCGCCGTCGAGATCCACACCCGTGTTGGCCAGCGGATGGCAGAAGTGCAGGTCCAGGTCCGCACCGGCCTCGGGTCCGATGTCGGTCTCATCAGGATCGTTGGGCGTGGTCCACAGCAGCTCGACGTGGATCGCCTCGTCGGGCACCACCAACACATCCACCGTCGCCGGCAGGCAAGACGGGGTGCCGTCCGAGCCCCACGTGCGCAGCTCAAAGGTGTAGACGCCGGCCAGGTTTGCCTCAAACGTGGGGTCGGGGAAGGTGTTGCTGGGGATAAAGGTGCCGGCGTCGCCGACCGGGCCCTTCACCGACCACTCCCACTGCGCGACCTCGGTCGGGCAGGTCGACTGCTGGCCCAACAGGTGCAGGTTGGTCTGCGGCACCACCTGCTCGCCCTCCTGCACCAGGATGACCGGGGTGCAACAGATCTGGTCGGTGCCGAACGCGCTGACGAAGACCTCTTTAATAGGCTCCCACGCATTCGACTCCAACAGGATGGTCGCCTCGGACATGACCGGCAGGTTGTCGGCGTTCAGCGGGCTGACCACCGCCGGCACATACTCGATCAGCAGCTCGCGCTTGTCGTTGATCGGGATCTCCAGAGGCAGGTCGACCTGGTGCAGCACAAAGTCCGGATGCGACTCGGCCGACAGCATCAGGCCGTCGAGAACCAGCGGCACGGTCCCGCAGTTGGTGACCTCAACCGGCTGCACGGCCTTGGTGCCGGGCTTCTTGCCGCCAAATGTCACGCTCTTCGGGTTGACCGCGATGCACGGCAGCGCGTGGTTGCCCTGCAGCGTTACCGGCACGCCGCCCGGACGGACCGGATCGCTGCTGTAGATGGTGAGCGTGCCGGACGCGGGGGCGGGCTCAGCGGGCGCAAACACAACGTCCATCGGCCTCGTCTCGCCGGGCGCCAGCGTGAACGCGCCGCCGAAGTCGACCTTGAAGTCGGGCGACCCCGCCACGTTGATCTCGGAGACGTCCAGCGCCGCGGCCCCGGTGTTGCTGACTGTAACGGTCAGCTGCTTCTTTTCACCCGACCCGACGAGCCCGAAGTCCAGAGACGGCGGCGACACCTGCACCACAGCGGCGCCCAGCGTCACGCGGACCGGCACCCGCAGCTCGCGCTCACCGGCGGCGCGCGTGTCGCTGATGATCACAAGCTCCCCCGCCGGCTGATCTTCTTCAGACTGCCGCGTGAAACGCACGATCACCTGCAGGTCGCCCCCCGCCGGCTTGGGCTCCAACGCAACATTGGAGATAGAATCCACCAACTCGAGGGACGGCGGCCCCTCCAGAGTGACGGATTTGACAGTCAGAGTGCCGCTGCCCAGATTGCGGACCACCAATAGCGACTCGATCGAGCCCCCGACCGCGACGTCGCCGGCCCCAAACGCCACCTCGGCGTCACTCAACTCTATTTGTCCGAGAATTGACCGACTCAGATCCCCTTCAGATGAACATCCGATGACAAAAAAGAGGGCAAGGGACCAATAAGTGCAGGTGAGGCGCATCCAGTTCTCCTTTCGATTAACTTGGACGTCTCACCCGCCAGCCCCGGCAATGTGATCAAACGCGTGATCAAAGGGGTTGACGTTAAGGTGGCGTACGCAGAGAATACGCCGAATTTACTAGAGGTCCCCGCCCGAGACCTCCCTGAAGCTGGCTGTTAGAGGCTCCTGTTGATGCACATCCAGAATTCCTTAAAAGCAAGTCGTTCAATCCGCACCATCCTGGCCGTCGGCCTGGCATGCGCGCTTCACGTCTCGTGCGACTCAACCGCGCGATTCTCCGTGCGCGCCGTCCAGTTCGAGAGTGTTCAGGTGCTCGGTGCCGTGCCCGTCAAGAAAGAGCAGACCAGCCAGGGTGAAATCTGGGTCCCGGCCTGCGGCGGCGACGCGACCGGCGTGCAGATCAACTTCAACTTGAAGTCGACCGCGCGTATCGACCTGGACAAGGACACCCAGATCCGCCCCGAGGAGGACGTGGTCGGCGGCACGATCATCCGCATCGGCGACACGATCAGCAAAGACACGTTTGACCTCAGCCTGGACTGCGCGTCGCCCCACTCGGGCGCCGACAGCGCCGGCACCTGCGGCGGCACGGACAACCCGTCCGCACAGATCAACGACGTCGTCTTTGTCGACCACCTCAACGGCAACCACCGCGGCACCCCGGTCGGCGTCGCGGTGCTCATCGACCACACCGGCTCGACCAACGGCTCCGTCGACGGCACCAAGCTCCCCGGCGCCTTCCGCCCGACCTGCCTCGAGGGCAAGCAGGGCTCCTTTGAGCTGCCGGAGAGCCTCAACGACTGCGTGCACAGCAAGGGCCTGCGCCTGACCGCCGCCGAGGACCTCGTCGGCACGCTGAACGACGTGGACCCGGCCATCGTCTTCTCCTTCAACGAGGAGGACGGCGTCCAGATCGTGTGCAACATCCCCGGCCTGGAGAACCCCGACGAGGCGACCAAGGCGCTGAACTGCTACACCACCGACCGCCGGCTCAGCCTGGGCGGCGACGGGCTGCCCAACGCGATCAGCGGCGACGGCGAGACCACGGCCGGCCTGCAGGGCGGCGGCAAGGGTCGCTCAAACCTGTGGACCGCAGTGCAGCAGGTCTCCACGTTCATGGGCGACAAGCCGCAGCAGGCCAAGCACCTGGTCATCATCGCGGACGGTCCCGACACCTGCCACCCGACCAACACCGACTTCCAGTACTGCTTCGACTTTGGCGGCGCCAAGGCCCAGGAGCCCTGCCCCGGCGCGGTCGCGTACGAGGCGGCCCGCACGGCCATTCTGGAGTACCAGGCCAAGCGTCGTAACGCCGGGCTGAGCAACGACCTGCACATCTCCTTCATCCACTACCAGACGTACGGTTATGTGGAGACCGACCCGCGCATGCAGGAGATCGCCTGCCTGACCGGCGGCACCTACCAGTTCCTGAACACCAACACGCTGGCCGAGAACTCCGGCTTCCCGCGCCAGGCCTTCAGCGAGGCCGTCTCCAAGGTGCGCTTGAGCCTGGGCGGTCACTGGGGCGTCGTCGCGGATATCCCGGCGTACCTGACGGACTCCACGCAGGCGACGCTGGGTCGCGGCCAGGTCCACGCGCTCGAGGGCGTGCTGACGCTGGGCGCCAACGACATCGTCAACATCGACAAGCTCATCAAGTTCGGCTTCGGCAACGGTGGCGCGGACCAGCGCCTGCCTATCGTCAAAGCCTGCCAGTCCGACGCCGACTGCGGCACGGGCGCCGGCGAGGCGGACTGCGGAGTCCGCTGCGATCCGGACACCCACACGTGCAACCAGGCTGCGTCGGGCTCGTCCTGCGGGGCCAACACCGGGCTTTGCTGTGAGGGTGCATGTCGCCCCGGCAGCGAGCTTTGCACCACGCCGCAGCTTGCCTGCCCCTGACCTGAACAAAACTTCACCGTCTGTCGAAAGCGCATTTATCAGTTGAAATGAGAGAGGCCGATTTAGCAATGAACACGACGTATCGAACGCTGCTCTGCATCGCCGTGGCCGCAGTGTTGCTCATCCCCACCGTGAGCACCGCGCAGACCAAGGCCCCTCCGGGCCCCCTGGACAAGCAGTTCGACCGCTACTGGGCCGGCAAGCGCAGCGTCCGCAACATCCACAAGCGCCTCTTCCTGAAGCAGGGTCGCTTCGAGTTCGCGCTGACGGCCGGAGTCATCCCCAACGATGACTTCTTCACGTACTACCCGGTCGGCGGGCGCTTCGACTACTACTTCTCCGAGGACCTGGCCGTCGAGGTGGCCGGCTCCTACATGGTGAAGAACGACTCGGAGCTCAAGAGCTTCTTGGAGAGCGAGCTGCTCCCGGGTATCGCCATCGACGCCAACCTGCCCCAGTTCCTGGAGTGGCAGGCGGGCGCAGGCGTGCTGTGGACGCCGCTGCACGGCAAGGTGGCGTTCTTTGACGCCAAGCTCGGACACTTCGACTTCGGCCTGTACCTGGGCGTCATGGCGCTGGGCACGCAGGTCACCGAGGAGACTCAGGACGCGTCCACAGGACGCGTGGATGTCGGTGGTACCGCCGGCGCTACCGTGCGCTTCTACCTGCTGGACTTCCTGGCGCTGCGCTTCGACTACCGGCACTACTTCTACGCCGCACGTGACTCGTCCGATGAGTCGCGCGGTCTGTCGTATCCGGCGGAGCTCTCGCTTGGTGTGAGCTTCTTCACGTCGGCGCCGAATTAGTGATGGTTACCGAACCTTACGCCCAAGTTATGCGTTGCAACGCAGGGGTTCTTTCAGCCATGACACGAAAACTTACTTCCATCGTTTTTGCCGCCACGCTTCTGGCCAGCACCAGCGCCTCCGCGATCACCCCGCAGGAGATCATGACGCTTGCGCAGATCGGCGTCTCGGCGGACGAGATGATTCGCGCCATCGATCGCGACAAGACGGTCTTCAAGCTGGCGGTCTCGGAGATTCTCGAGCTCAAAAAGGCCGGCATCCCCGACAAGGTGCTGCGCTACATGCTCAAGACTCCGCAGCTCTTCGGCTCGAAGGACGGCGGCACCACCACCGACCCCGGCGTCGGCGGCGGTACGACCAACCCCGAGGAGATGACTCCCGAGGAGCGGGCGGCGATCGAGGCCCGGCAGCGGGCGGAGGCGGAGCGGCTGGCGGCTGAGGCGGCCAAGGCCGAAGAGGCTCAGCGTCGTGCGTTCTCCCAGGGCATCCTGGGTCGCGGCATGTCGCAGGCGCGCGCAAAGAACTGCGTGGCGGCCATCGGCACCTTCCTCGACTTCATCCAGCAGGGCGGCTACACGCGCGGCACGGACGAGCACTACAACGCGTGGTACGGCATCGCGCTGAGCCTGAGCGAGTGCGGCATGGACCAGTCGGCGGCCAAGTATCTGGTCGACGTGCTGCTCGAGGGCCCCGAAAAAGAGTGGTTTCAGCAGGCCTTCCGCCGGCTGCGCAAGATCCGCAAAAACATCAACTACTCGCCGCCCGATCTGGAAGAGCTCACGCGATTCCCCGTCGTCGGTTACAGCAAGGGCTTCCAGGATGAGTACAACTACTTCCTGGGCGAGTTCTTCTACGACTACAACAACTACACGCGCGCCATCACCTACTTCGAGCAGGTCAGCGACGCCAGCCCCGACTACGCCAAGGGGCTGTACCTGACCGGGTTGGTGCAGGTGCAGAACAACCTGTATCGGTCGGCGGTCCAGAGCTTCCAGAACGCGATTATCGCGACGGAGTCCAACGAGTCGCAGCGCGAGGTCGCGTCGCTGGCGTACCTGGCCCTGGCGCGCATCGCGTACGAGGCGGAGAACTTCGACGCGGCCATCTACTACTACCGCAAGATTCCGTCGGACTCGGTGAAGCTGGCGACAGCGTTTTACGAGTCGGCGTGGACCTACTTCGTCAAAGGCGACTACAGCCGCGCGCTCGGGACCTTCCAGGCGCTGCACTCGCCCTTCTTCGACCACTACTTCTACCCGGAGCTGTGGATTCTGGAGGCGACGGTGTACGTCAACATGTGCCGGCCCGGGTACGCCCGTGAGGCGATCAACCTGTTTGACAGCAACGTCAACGCGCTGGCCATCCCGCTCAAGCAGCTGCTGGCCAAGCTCCGCACCCCGCAGGACTTCTACAAAGCGCTGATCGGCATCGCCGAGGGCCAGAAGACCTACCTGATCGACCGCCGCGTCATCCACCCCGTGCTTGCCAACGTGGAGTTCTACAACCTCTACAAGACGGTGCAGCAGATTCAGTGGGAGGAGAAGGAGCTCGGCAAGGTACGCAACCAGCTGGGGCAGTTTGGCGCTGACCTGCTGGCCAAGCTCGGGTCGCTGCGCCAGAGCCGGATCAACGAGGCCGGCATCAAGGTGCAGCAGGTGCTCAAGCAGCTCGAGGCCGAGATGGCCGAGTACGCGGTGAAGCGCACGGAGATCGAGATCGACCTGTCCGTCCAGGACATGGAGAAGCAGACCCGCGAGCTGCAGGGCATGGAAGAGAAACCGGACACCACCGATGTCGAGATCGAGGGTAGTACGGCGATCGTAGGCTCGGACTCCATGAGCTGGAAGTTTGAGGGTGAGTATTGGAAGGACGCGATCGGTGGGTTCCGCTCGTTCCTGAAAAGTGAGTGCGAAGACGTCCGCTAGAGTTGAAAGTCATCACTGAGTCATAGGCTTCGCGCGAAGGGGTTATTTTTGATGCGTCGGCATGCTGTTTTACTGAGTTGTTCGTTCGTGCTGCTATTCGCCGGCACCGCCACCGCCCAAGAGGGTCAGCCGCCCAAGACACCGCCTCCCAGAAAGGGCGGAGTTCAGAAGGCCGGGTTCGACCTCAAGCAGTTCGAGACCGGGCTGCTCGACAAGGCACAGATGGCCAAGATGGAGGCCATCTCGCGTACGCGTCTCTCCATGATCGAGAAGCTGGAGAAGCTGCTTCGCGACCGCCCGCTGTATCGCAACAAAGCTGAGATCTACTTCCGCCTGGGCGAGGCCTACTGGCAGGAGACCAAGCACCGTTACCTGGTGGCGCGCCAGAAGTTCGACGCGGAGTCGGACGCGTTTGAAGCCGGCTCGCTGGCGGTGAAGCCGACGGAGCCCAGCGAGGACTACTCGACGGCGCTGGAGTACTACCGCAAGGTCATTCAGCAGTTTCCCGACTACACCCGCATCGACGAGGTCATGTTCTATCTGGGTCGGGGCGCGCTGGCGCAGGGCAAGGAGAACAAGAACCGCGCGCTGGTCAAAGAGGGCGTCACCTACTTCCAGAAGCTGGTGCAGAACTACCCGCGCAGCCGCTACATCGCGCAGGCGCACCTTGCGCTGGCGGAGCACTTCTTCGAGACGGACTCGCTGTACTACGCCAAGACCAACTACGAGAAGATCATCAACAACCACCCGTCGAGCCCGATGTTCAACTACGCGCTCTACAAGCTGGGGTGGGTGTACTTCAACCTGCGCGAGTTCCGTAAGACGGTGACCACGTTCCAGAAGGTCGTCGAGAACATCGGCAGCAAGAAGGGTCAGATCTCCTTCCGCGATCAAGCGCTCAATGACCTGGTCAAGACCTGGGCCGAGATGGATGACTCCTGGCGCGAGGCGCTTGAGTACTTCAACGACGTGGTCAAGGAAGAGAAGGACGTCTATCGGCGCATGGAGGTCCTCGCCGGGCTGTACGTCGGCTTCGACAAAGATAAAGAGGCGATGGAGCTGTACAACCACTTCATCGACAAGTTCCCGACGTCGCAGAAGAACCCCGAGTGGTTCGAGGCGCGCCTGGACGTGCGCAAGAAGATCAACGACTTCGGCGAGACCGAGAAAGAGATCCGGCGCATCCTGGCGTTCTTCGCCCCCGAGGGCCGCTGGTACGTGGCCAACAAGACCAACACCGAGGAGTTCGAGCAGGCCCACCGGCTGTGCGAGGTCAACCTGCTGTGGCTCTCAAACCACTGGCACATCGAGGCTGAGAAAGCCGCCAAGTACAACAAGAAGGACCTGGCCGCCGACATGTACAAGCGGGCCGCCGCGGACTACAAAGTCTTTTTGGCGCGGTTCCCCGAGTCCAAGCAGATCTACACGATCCGCTTCTACTACGCTGAGATTCTGTACGACCAGATCAACGACTACGAGAACGCGCTGACGCAGTACCAGAAGGTCATCGAGTTCGACGGCAAGGGCAAATACATCGAGGACGCCGCGCTCGGCGTTATCTACGCCTCCTACGAGCTGATGGTGAAAGAGGGCATTCGCGAGGGCAGCGGCAAGGCGGGGGCGGCGATCGTCGTCAAGCGCCTGAGCAAGACCGATGTGGCCAAGGCGGAGGCCATTGAGCGCAAAATCAAGCGCACCGATCTGCACCGTTTGGAGAAAGCGTATGTCGACGCGGCCGACCAGTACGTCAACCTGCTGCTGAACCTGCGCAAGAACCCCGACTTCGTGCGCAAGAACCCCAACCGTGGCAAGCGCATCCCGGAGATCATGTTCCTGGCGGCGGACACCTTCTACCGTCACGGCCAGTTCAAGCAGGCGGTCGATCGGCTCAAGAACATCTTCCGCTACGATCCCAAGCACAAATTCGCGGCCGTTGCGGCGGTCACGATGGTCAAAGCGTACTCGCGGCTGCGGCGCTGGAGCCGTGTCGAGGAGTGGGCGCGCAAGCTGATCAGCCAGAAGAACTTCAAGTTCAAGAACAGAAACGAGCTCGAGGGCTACATCGCGGTCGCGATTCACGAGCACTCCATGGACCTGTCCCGCGCGCGCAAGCACAACGAGGCGATCAAAGAGTCCATGCGCCTGGTGAAAGAATTCCGCCGCAAGCGTAAGGCATTGGCCGCCAAGGCGTTGATGAATGTAGGCGTGCTGTATGAGCGCGCCCGACGCATCAAGGACGCGGTCAAGACGTATGAGCGGGTTATCAAAGAGTTCAAGGGCGAGAGCGTCGCTTCTGAGGCGCAGTACACCATCGGTCTCATCTATGAGTCGCAGACGCGCTTCAAGGATGCGGCGGCGGCGTTCTTGAAGATGAGCAAGTTCAAGAAGCACCCCAAGGCGCCGGACGCCATCGTGAACTCGGGTCTGATCCGCGAGGCCATGCGCGACTATCCGGGCGCCATCAAGGCCTTCCAGCAGTATCTGAAGCTCTTCAAGAGCAACGACGACGCACCGGACGTCTTCTTCAAGATCGGCCTGCTGTATGAGCGAATCGGCTCCACCAAATCGCAGGCCCGAGCGGTCAAGCACTACGCGCAGTTCGCCAAGAAGTATCCGGACCGATACGTGATGAAGGTCGAGGCCTATTCGCGCGCGGGCGACCTGCTTCGGCAGCTGGATGTGGTCGCGACCAACTCCAAGCGAAACCTGAACAAGAAGACGGGCAAGCCCAAGCGCACGATCTTGAAGAATCGTCGCAAGGCCAGCGCGCTGTTTGAGAACGCGCTTGCGGAGTACCCCAAAGCTGTTCAGCAGATCCTGACGCTGAAGGGCTCGGATAAGACCGCCAAGGCCGTGACGGCGCGTCGTTATCGCGCGCAGGCGGCCTACTGGCTGGCGGACTACATCTTCCACGACTTCGACTCCGCCAAGATCCCGGGCACGCTGCGGCCCAAGATTTTGAAAGAGGGTCTGCTGCGCAAAGCAGAGCTGCACCAGACGGCTGAGCAGGCGTTTGACCGAGTACTGCCGATGAAGGACGCAGGCTGGATCGCGTGTGCCGCGTTCCGCAACGGTCTGCTGTATTACAACTTCGCCAAAGAGCTGTTCGAGGTGCCCATCCCGTTCGGGCTGACGCCGGAGCAGGAAGACGAGTACCGGGCCGTTCTTGAAGAGATCGGTGCGCCCGTCCAGGAGAAGTCGCTGATCCTGTTGGACGCCGCCCTCAAAGCGGCGCACTCCAAGGGTGTGTACAACCGCTGCGCCAAGCAGGCGGGCGTGTTCGCGTCAAAGGTGAGCCCCGAGGACTATCCCATCACGGGTGACGATCAGGTGATGCCGCGGCACACCAAGGACACGCTGCTGTCCGCCAACTTCATCAGAACGCTGAAGCGCGGACCCGTCGTCGTTGATATGCTCAAGCGCACGAACAAGGATCCGGCCAAGGAGGACAAGTAGTCATGAAGCTCCATAACAACACGCTGAGTCGCATCCTGGTCGGTGCAGCCTCTCTCTTCCTGGTCACCGCGTGCGGCACGACCGGGCCGAAGCGCACGACGAGCGGTCCCCAGATTCCGGGCGGCGAGACCGATCCGGACGAGCCCGAAGAGGACCTGGAGAACGTCTTCATCCAGAAAGAGGTGAAGGCGCCCGAGTACGTCGAGGGTCTGGACCACGAGGCGCAGGACGCGTTCCGTCAGGGCGTGCAGCTGGCCCACGAGGAGCCGCCGCAATACGACAAGGCGCTGGAGCTCTTTGAGAAGGCGATCGACATCGAGAAGACCTTCATGGAGCCCTACTTCAACATCGCGCAGGTGTGGGAGCGCAAGCGGCAGCCGGCCAAAGCGCTGGCCACCTACAAGCGGGCGCTGGTCGCCAACCCCGACAACGACGATGCCAAGGCATTTGTCGGCAAGATCTACCTCGCCAACGCCAAGACGTTGCTGGCGGCGGGCAAGAGCGCTCAGGCCGGCGCGCTGATGACGCAGGGCAAGGGCATCTTCCAGGAGGTGCTGGCGCGCTCGTACGAGAACGTGCCCGCCAACAACGCCATGGCGCTGTACTGGCTGCTGAAGGGCGACACGGAGAAGGCTGAGGACCACGTCAAGATGGTGCTGACCATCGAGACAGACAACGTCACCGCGCTGAACACGCGCGGGCTCATCTTCTTGGAGAAGGGCAAGCTGGACTTCGCCAAGTGGGTCTTCGAGCAGAAGGTGCTGACGATCGACAAGAACTCGATCGACGCGCACACGAACCTGGGGACGGTCTACGTCCGCTTGAAGAACAGCACCGAGTGCGGCTCCGGTGGTTGCCTGCCGCGTGCGGTGATGCACTTCCGGCGTGCGGTCAAGCTCGACAAAAGCAACATCCCGGCGCGCATGAACCTGGGCGCGATCTACATCGACTTCCTGAACTACCCCGGCGCCAAAGAGGAGTTCGAGAAGGTGCTGGAGATCCAGCCCGACAACGTCGAGGCCGTGATCGGGCTCGCGTCGGCGACGCTCGGCATGGGCAACTGGGACGAGGCCATCAAGGGCTGGGAGTCCGCCTTCAAGATGGACAGCCGCCGCAACATCCTGCTCTTCCGCATCGGCAAGCTGTACGAAGAGAAGAAGGGCAGCACGGAAGAGGGCCTCGGCGTGGCGATCAAATACTATGAGAAGTACGCACGGGCAGCCGCCCTCCCGCCGACACACGCGCTCGTTAAGAAGATCCCCGTGTTGAAGGAAGTCATCACGTCCGGCATGCTCAAGACGCCTCCGCCGGATGCGGAGAACAAAGAGGGTGAGGGCGAGGGTGGCGCAGACACGCCCAAGGCGCCCGAAGCTACGGATGGTGAGGCCAAGCCTGCCGCCAAGCCCGCGGGCGACGCCAAGCCCGAGGCCAAGCAGCCGGAAGCCAAGCCCGACGCAAAACCTGAGGCCAAGCCTGAGGCGAAGCCGGAAGCCAAGCCTGAGACGAAGACCGAGGCCAAGCCTGAGACGAAGACCGAGGCCAAGCCTGAGACGAAGACCGAGCCGGACGCCAAGCCGGCCGCGACCAAATAGGAGGCGAGCCAATGAAGCGAGTCCTTTCAGCCCTGATCGTTTTTATTGTGGCCTTCGCGCTGGCGATGCCGGTGTTCGCCGCGCCGCCCAAGGGTGGCAAGTCCAAGTTCTACGACTTCAGCGACCAGCTCATCGACGGTGAGATCCGCAAGCCGACGGCTCTGTACACGGATGCACGCCAGAAGGCCAAGTTCGACCGCCTGCTGCGCCTGAAGAAGTCGTTCCTGCCCGCGATGTTCCGCACCAGCAAAGAGAAGGTCTTCAAGTAGAGGTTCTCTTCGTTCTTCTCGTCGCCGGCGGCTCCGTGCTGCTGGCTACGGGCGTGCGCTCTTTCTGGGCGTTCCACACGCTATGGGTCGATGCCCGCCACGGCACCCTGCGCGCGACCAGTGCGCTCGTTCACTCTCCACTGAATCAACTGCCGGCCGCCTATTGCAGCTGGACCGTGCGCCGACGTCTGCTGTCTGAGGGCCGCGACGACGAGGTAACCGGGGAGCTGGCCAGCGACATCCGTGTGGAGGTCGGTGAGCAGAGCTGGGACCTGGACCTGGATGCGGTCTTCTTGCACCTCAGCGACAGCGCCTCGGACGCCTGGACGGCCGAGTGGGACGGCTTGTCCGCTCAAGCGCGCGCCGAGGTCTCACGGCAGCTCCCCGACTCCCTGCCCGGCGCGCTTTACCACTGCCACCAGGTCATCGTGCTGGATGGCGCGGAGATCACGCTGGGGTGCCGGCGCGGTGAGCCGTACGTGGTGACCGACCTGAGCCCGGCGGCCGCACAGAGCCGGGTCCTGCGCGCGCTGGCGGGCAGATTGACGCCCGGCCTGATGTTGCTGGCGGCCGGCGTGGTTGGCCTGACCGGTTGAGTCAGCTAGTACGCGCCCACCACTTTTCGGCGCGCTCGGCTGTCCACTGTGCTCGGGTCTGCAGGCCTGCGAGCTGCTCTGCCAGCTCACCCGCGCTGCCTGGGCGATCCGCGGCCTCTTTGTTAAGACACCGCAGCACGATCTCATCCAGGCCGTCGGGCAGCTCCAGCTCGGTGCACGCCGAGGGTGGGTCCGGCACGGCCTCCAGGTGCCGCAGCGCCATCTCACCGGCCGTGGGCGCCTCGAAGACCAGCTGGCCGGTCAGCAGCCAGTGAGCGACGCAGCCGACGCTGTAGAGATCCGCACGGTGATCGACCTCCGGCAGCCCGGCGACTACCTCGGGCGGCATGTACGCGGGCGTACCCACCGCACCACCGATCTGGGTCAGCCCCGCATCCGATGAGGCGCTGGCGGGCAGACTGACACCGTCCACGTCCACGCGGTCTTTGACCAGGCCGAAGTCCAGAACCTTCACGAAGTCGACCGCAAGCCCATACCGGCACACAAAGATGTTGGCCGGCTTGATGTCGCGATGGACCAGTCCGGCGTGGTGTGCCTCGCCCAACGAATCGCAGATCTGCGCCAGCACGTGCAGCGCGCGCTCCGGCCGCATGGGGCCGTGACGCTCGACCAGGCTCTGGAGGTCCAACCCATCCAGCAGCTCCATGACGTAGTAGAAGGTGCCGTCGTCGGCCAGTCCGAAGTCGTAGATCTCGATGGTATGGGGGGAGCGCAGCGCGGCCGTGGCCTGGGCCTCGCGCTCAAACCGGCGCAGCAGGGTCTTGCTGTCCTTGGCGCTCATCGAGCCCAGCATGTCGGCGCGGATGAGCTTCACGGCGGCCTTGCGCGCCAGCATCTGGTGCTCGGCCCGCCACACCTCGCCCATGCCGCCGTGCCCGATCGACTCGATCAAAGTGTAGTTGCCACGCTCGTAGGCCTTGCTGACGGTGGAGAGAACCACGTTGCGCGCCCATTTGGCGTAGATGGCCACGGCGCCGCCGCCAAAGAAGATCATGCACGCCTTGATCGCATAGAGGCCCGGCTCCGTCAGATCCTGCTGCATGACCGGGTCGGGCGCCGTGATGAGCCCCAGCTCGGCTCGGCCCAACAACCACGCCGCGCCGTACCCCGCGGCCGCCACGCCGCCCATGGTCATGGAGAGGCGCTCGTCCAACAGCAGGCGGCTCATGATGAGAATGTGGATGTACACGATGATGTTGGGTCCGTTGAGATACGTGGCGGCGCCACCGGGCATCATGAAGGGCGACGCCAGCAGGAACGCTGAGGGCGTGGAGACGAGGGCGCCGAAGATCAGGTACTTGGTCGGTCCGCTCATACGGCCCCGCCTGGCGAACGAGCGCATCACCAGCGAGACCACGGCGCCGGTGGTCGCAAAGGCAAAGGGCAGTTCGAAGCCGTCGCGGCCCAGCAGCATCAGAATCCCGATCTGCACCATGCCGAACACCCCGAGGGCGGCGGTGAAAGCGGCGCCTTTTATCAGGGCGGCGTTCCCCTGCGCGCGGATCTGCGCGCGCGCGATCTCAAAGCTGGCGTTCGGATCAAAAGGGTTCAGCACCGTGGGCCAACGATATCACCTAAAAAGCGCACAGATGTTTTGACAGCGGCAGATACTGAAACTATGGTCACCACTGAACATATGTCTGCCTCAACTGAAATTACACGTCTCGTGGGCGAGTGGCTGGACGATCGCCGCATCGGCCCATCCATCTCCGCCGTACGCCGCATGGACGCCGCGCCCCCCCGGTACCGGCCGTTTCCACGGCAGCTGCATCCACGGTTGGTGGCAACACTGCGGGCGCGGGGCATCGACCAGCTCTACACCCATCAGGTCGAGGCGATCGACAGCGCCATGGCAGGGCGCAACACGGTGCTCGTCACGCCCACGGCCAGCGGCAAATCGTACTGCTTCCACCTGCCGGTGCTCAGCGACCTGCTCGAGAAGCCGGACGGCCGCGCCCTGTTTTTGTACCCGACCAAGGCGCTGACGCAGGACCAGTACACCGGCCTGCACGCGCTCATCGAAGAGTGCGAGGCCCCGATCAAGACCTTCACGTTTGACGGCGACACCCCGGCCGACGCCCGCATGGCCGTGCGCGAGATGGGTCAGATCGTGCTGACCAACCCCGACATGCTGCACGCCGGCGTCCTGCCTCACCACACCAAGTGGCTGAAGCTGTTTCGCAACCTGAAGTGGGTGGTGCTGGACGAGCTGCACGCCTACAAGGGCGTCTTCGGCTCTCATCTGGGCAACGTGATCCGCCGCCTGAAGCGCATCTGCGCCTTTCACGGGTCCAACCCGACGTTCATCGCGGCGTCCGCGACCATCGCCAACCCGCGCGAGCACGCGGAGCGGCTGCTGGAGTCCACGGTCAACCTGGTCGACCGCTCCGGTGCGCCGCGCGCCGCGCGCCACGTGTTGTTCGTCAACCCGCCGGTGGTCAACCAGCAGCTGGGGATCCGTCGCAGCTACATCAAGGTGGCGCGGGCGGTCGCCTCCGACCTCATGATGCGCAACGTACCGACCATCGTGTTTGTGCTCAGCCGGCTGAACGTGGAGCTGCTGGTCAAGTATCTGCGCGATGATCTACGCCGCCGGTCCATGGATCCGGATCAGGTGGTCGGATACCGCGGCGGCTACCTACCAACACGCCGTCGCCGCATCGAGCGCGGACTGCGCGCGGGAAAGGTGCGCTGCGTGGTCGCAACCAACGCGCTGGAGCTGGGCATCGATGTGGGCGAGCTGACCGCCTGTGTGATCGCGGGCTACCCCGGCTCCGTCGCCAGCGTGTGGCAGCAGTCGGGCCGCGCCGGCCGCCGCACGGGTGAGTCGCTGTCGGTGCTGATCGGGCGATCCACGGCGCTGGACCAATACGTGGTTCAAAATCCCGAGTACTTTTTCGATCGCAGCCCGGAGGAGGCGCGCATCGACCCGGACAACCTGCTGGTGCTGCTGGATCACGTGAAGTGCGCCGCCTTTGAGCTGCCATTCAAGCCGAATGACACCTTTGGCGCCATGACCGCAGCCGATACGACGGCCGTCCTCCGTCATCTGGAGTCCCACGGCGTGCTGCACTCAGCGGGTGGGCTGTTTCACTGGATGAATCGCAGCTACCCCGCCAGCCACGTGAGCCTACGGTCGATCGGCGACGAGAACTTCGCGGTCATCGACTTGAAGCGGACCAAGGTGATCGCGGAGGTCCCGTTCGAGGCGGCCCACACGACCCTGTACGAGCACGCTATCTACAACCTGGACGGCGAGCAGTACCAGGTGGAGCGCCTGGACTACGAAAACCACAAGGCCTACGTGCAGAAGGTCGCGCCGGACTACTTCACCTACGCGCACACCAACCTCAAGGTGCAGGTCATCGCTGTGGATGGGCGTGGACGCATCGCGGACCACGGCGAGGTGTTGGTCACCGAGAAGGTCGTGGGCTTCAAGAAGGTCAAGTTCGACACGCACGAGAACGTAGGCTACGGCGAGATCCACCTGCCCGAAATGCAGATGCACACGCCGGCGACGTGGATCACCGTGTCGGAGACCATCATCGACAGCTTTGAAGTTGGCCGCGAGAAGGTCGTGGATGCGCTGCGTGCGGTCGGCCGGGCGCTGCATACGGTGGCGGCGCTGCGGATGATGTGCAATCGCGCGGATCTGGGCCTCGCCGTCGACGAACCGGAGGACAGCGGCCCGCGCCTGTACCTATACGACAACTTCCCGGGCGGCGTCGGCTTTGCAAATCGGCTTCACGAGATCGTCGAGCCGTTGCTGGCCGGCAGTCGGGATCTGATCTCGGCCTGCCGCTGCGAGGCGGGCTGTCCCAGCTGCATCGGCGCCAGTGTGCATCCGGATCCGCTGTTCAAGACGCTGCCGCTGCAGCTGATCAAGCGCCTGCTGGAGCCCGAACAGCCGGATCTGCCTGTGCCGGCGGTCCTGCACTGATGGCCCTATTACGTCTCGGCGACCGCCTGGCGCGGCTCGACGCTCCCGCCCCGGACCCCGATGTGGCCGAGCTCGAGTTCGTGCACGACCCGGTCGTGGATGCGTCGGAGTCGTTTGCGGCACTGCGTCCCTGGTGGATGGCCAACACTCCATACGGCCACTGCCACGTCTACCGGGAGACTCACGCGCTGCCGGCGGCGGTGGAGATCCCGGATCTGGAGTACCTGCTCAGCGATCCGCGCCTGCGCGGCTTCGACCCCGATGACGCGCTGTATCTGGATATCGAGGCGACCGGGCTCAGCCACGGCGCCGGCACGTTCGCGTTTTTGATCGGCTGCGCATACGTCGAGGATGGTCAGGTCGTCCTGGAGCAGCTCTGCATGGAGAACCCCAGCGACGAGATGCCAGTGCTGGGACGCTTTATGGAGCTGTTCGAGCGCTTCGGCTACATCGTCAGCTTCAACGGCAAGAGCTACGACCTGTCCGTGCTGCAGGCGCGTTTGTGCATCACGCGGCTGATGTCGAAGATCGACGCTCAGCTCAAGCTGCGCCCACACCTGGATCTGCTGCACGTGTGCCGCCAGGCGTACAAAGGGCTGTACGAAAACGTGAAGCTGCAGACGCTGGAGCGCGAGGTGCTGCACATCGACCCGGCCGAGCGCGCGGATGACGTGCCGGGCATGATGGTGCCGGCGCTGTACTTTCACTATCTGCAGACGGGCTATGCGCCGGCGGTGGACCCGGTGCTCAAACACAACCGCACGGACGTGTTGAGCATGATCACGCTGACCCGCCACATGATGAACGTGCTCAGCGATGCGTCGGGACGTCATGCGGTGATCCAGTACAACCTGGGCCGGGCTGCGCTGCGACGCAAGCAGAACGAGCGCGCGGCGACCTTGCTGACGGGCGCCGTCGAGGGCGTGGGGCTGGATCCACAGACGTATCGCAAGGCGCTGCTGGAGCTGGTCACCGCACAGCGTCGCGCGGGCAACCCACAGGGGGCTTTGGCCGCGGCACGGGCGTTGCTGGAGAAGGTCCCGAGCTGGGACTGTTTTGAGCGCGATCGGCTCTGTCGCCAGATCGGGCGATTCGAGAAGAAGATCGCGCGGGAGGCGTCCGCTTAGGAGACCATCGGCCCAACCTCGTAATTGACACACTGAGGCGCTGTCCATAGAGTTCCGCGCGTGCTGACGCAGGACCGACATTGATCGAGGGGACCAAACGCGGCCTCAAGTGGGTGGTCGGCCTCATGATCGGGGCGCTGTTCATCTACTTGTCAGCGCTGGACTGGCCGCTGGACCGCCTGTTCGGTCAGGGGCTGGCGCTGAGCGGCACCACATTGAGCTCCGGCGACGCGTGGCGCTTCGACCTTATCTACCTGCTGCCATATCTGGGTGTGCTTACGGTCATCCACTTTCTTCGAGTGGTGCGCTGGTACCCGCTGCTGCGTCCTATCGCGGACATTGGCTTCTGGCGGCTGAACCGGGTGAGTGCGGTCGGCTTTATGTACCTGTTTGTGCTGCCGCTGCGTCTGGGCGAGCTGGCGCGCCCGTATCTGATCGCGGATCGCGGCGACATCAAGATGAGCGAGGCGCTGGCCACGGTGGTGATCGAGCGCGTGGTGGATGGGCTCATCGTCAGCCTGGTGCTGTTTATCGTGCTGTTCTTTCTGCCCCGTGGGACGGGGTTTGAGGAGATCGAGCTGGGCGCGTGGTTTGCGCTGCTGGTCTTTGGCGGCGCCATGGGCGTGCTCGTGGCGGCGCACGTCAATCGCCGGTGGACGCTGGCTGTGCTGGACCGCCTGATCGGGCTGGTCTCCAAGGGGCTGGCCGCCAAGATCCGCGGCATTCTGGAGAGCTTCTTTGACGGGCTGAGCGCCCTGCCCCAGGCGCGCTACTTCTGGAGCTTCGTCTTCTACTCACTGATCTATTGGGCGCTCAACGGCTACGGCTATTACGTGCTGGCGCTGGGCTTCGACGGCCTGGACATCCCGCTGTTGGCCGCCTACGCCATGATGTGCTGCGTCATCGTGGGGATGATGCTGCCCAACCCGCCGGCCAACGTCGGCGTGTTCTGGTACTTCCTGCTCAAGCCGCTGGCGCTGTACGGCGTGGCGGTCGGGGATCCCACCGCAACCGCCTTCGGGTTGCTCGCATGGTCCGGCCAATTGGTCCAGCAGACCGCGTTTGGACTGTGGTTCACCGGCGCCCGCAAGCACCCCGCGGCGGGCAGTGACCGGGACCGTTCAAATGAGCTACTAGCCAAAACCCCCTAAAGCGCTACGCACTTCGGCACGTTCTCCAGGGTGTAGGGAGAGGTGTATGACCGCTGATCGCCAGAAAGGGTTCACGCTGCTTGAGTTGATGGTCGTTGTTGCGATCCTCAGCGTTCTGGCGTCCGTCGCGATCCCGGCCTTCATCAAGTACATGCGCCGTGTGAAGACCGTCGAGGCTATCGACGAGCTTCAAAAGCTGCACTCCGGCTCGGCGGCCTACTACGCCCGCGGCCAGGTCCTCGGCGGCGTTGGCGCCGCCCTGCCCTGCCAGTTTCCGCGCAGCATCGGCGTGACGCCGGACATGACCAACAAGCAGTGCTGCGGCGGGGCCCTGGACTCCGATAAGGACAACCGCTGCGACGTGGACAGCGTCGCCTGGGACCAGCAGGTGTGGGAGTCGCTGAACTTCGAGATGCGCGACCAGCACTACTTCGGCTACTCCTACACAAGCTCCGGAACGCTGGGTGACTCGCTGTTTGTCGCGCGAGCGCAGGCCGACCTGGACTGCGACGGCATCACGTCCACGTTCGAGCGCTACGGCTTCGGCGACAAGGACGCCTCCCGTCGTGAGTGCTCGGCGGTCAGCGGCGCGGCCCTCTACATCCAGAACGAGACCGAGTAGACGCGCTATAGATCGTCACACGGCGTGCCGAGCGTCTCGCCCTCGTAAACACCCAGCTCCGCATAGATAAGGTAGCGATTGTCGCGCAGCGGCAGGTGGATCAGCGTTGTGCGCTTCTTCCCCTCGACCCAGGCGGCGTCTTTGGTGTTCAAGACCAGCCGCAAATCACCCTTGTTGGTCGCGAAGATCGCGCCCGCGCTGTCGTAGACCACGTTCTTCATCTTCAGCTGCTTCATGTTTCCACGCGGGCCCATGAAGACGCGAAACGAGCGGCTGTCCTCGCGATCCGTCAGCCGGTCCACAAAGAAGTAGACGCCGGTCTCATCGCGCGCCAGGGCAAAGCCGCGCCGATTCCACTTGCGCTCAAAGAAGTTCCCGGTACCCAGGATCACGCGGCGGCGTGCGTCGGGGACGGGCTTTAACGTGGTCAACCGCCCCGAGCAGAGCACGGTGTAAACGCCGTCCTTGAACTTGAGATTGCCCATGCGGCCGCTGCGCTGCGCCCGTGGATTCCAGCGAGGCTCCCAAAACGTCCATTCGAAGCGCTCCTGGCCGCTCCGAAACGCGCCCACGGTCTTCTGCCGATAGAAGCTCTTAGAGGTGCCGTAGAAGAAGTTCTGCGGGCTCGCGCGGTCGAAAGGCTTCAGCACGACGAAGTGATCCGAGCCGTCGCTGAGCACGATCAAATCGTCATGGATCGGCCTGATATCGACCGGCTTCGGCTTCGGGTCGCCTGCCTGGGCGACCACGCTGCCGAGCAGCATTGTCACAACCAACACGCGGAAAATCGATGATGCCATGGAGCGTAGTATACTCCGCTCGTGGCTGATTTGGTTGCCGGCGCGGTACTTGGCGAGACCTACCGCCTGCTCGAGCCTATCGGCCGGGGGGGCGCCGGCACCGTCTGGGCTGCGGAGCATCTGCGTCTGCCCAAGCGCGTCGCCGTCAAGGTGCTGCATCGCGTCCCCGAGATGGACTCGGTCGCCTTTGCACGCTTCCGCCGAGAAGCCGAGATCACGTCGCGCCTGGACCACCCGCACATCGTCCAGGTCGTGGACTTCAACGTGCATGAGTCCGGCATCCCCTACATCGTCATGCCCCTATTGGAGGGCCGCAGCCTGCGCAAGCGGATGCTTGAGGGGCAGCTGACCTTTGAGGATACGCGCCAGTACGTGCGGCAGATGGGCTCAGCCCTGGAGGCAGCGCATGGCCAGGGCGTCGTCCATCGCGATCTCAAGCCCGGCAACGTCTTTCTGGTAGAGCGTGTGCTCGACGGCGTAGGCACCGAGCAGCTCAAAGTGCTCGACTTCGGCACCTCCAAGATCCTCGGCTCCACCAGCGTCCAAACGGCGCGCGCAACAATGATCGGCACGCCGCAGTACATGGCCCCCGAGCAGGCTGCGGGCGACAACGAGCGCGTCGGTCCCCACACCGATCAATTCGCCCTGGCGTCGGTAGCGTACGAGATGCTGACAGGCGCGCCGGCGTTTGGGACCGGCATGCCCGCCGCCATCGTGTATCGCGTGCTGCACGAGCCCGCCCGCCCGGTCGCTGAGCTGCGCCCCGACCTGCCCGAAGCGTCCGCCGCGGCCATCGATCGTGCGATGCAGAAGGACCCTGCCGAGCGCTTTGAGACACTCGGGGAGTTTGTGCGGACCTTCTGCGGCGACGCGGCCCCCGAGCCGATAGAGGCGCCGGCGACCATCGAGTCCGCGCTGATCGAGAACGCCCCGCCGCCCAGCGCCGACCTGCCCTACCAGAAGACGATCAAGGCTCCAGCGCCAGCCAGCGGCGTTCCGTGGACCGGCCTCCTGAGCGGCCTGGTCGTTGTCGGCGCGGTGATCGCTGTCGTTCAGTGGGCTCCGTGGGCCAACAAGGCCTCGCCGGAGCCCGACACGACAAGCCGGGCGGCGCCAGAAAAGCTGGATATCGTCGAGCCGCCGGTCGTGGCAGAGAAGACCGTCAAGCCCGAGCCGACCATCGCTCCGGCCACGCCGCCGGCGCCCGCGGCGGCCTCACGCCCGCAAAGCGCACCGAATCGAGTCGCACGACGAGGCGCCGCCGACGCGCCACCGCCCAAAGCCAGGCGCATCACAAAGATCCAGCTGGCCTCTCCACGCAAGCCGCCAACCAAGCCGGTGGACCCGGTCGCCGCCGCCAAAGCCAAGGCCGACGCCAAGCTGGCCGAGCAGGCGCTGGGCCGAGGCGACTTCTCCAAGGCCATGCACCTTGCCAACCGCTCATTGCGCCACACTCGCAACGCTCGCGCAGCGGTGGTCATCGCCAAGGCAAACTGCGGCCGTGGAGACCTGGGCGGCGCGAAAGCTGCACTGTACAAGGTGCCGCGTACCCGTCGGGCAGCGGTGATTCGATACTGTGTGCGAAAGGGAGTGGAGCTCTAGCCGCCGACTTTGAAGACGGTGCCGAGGTGCTTCTCTTTGACCGCCTGTATGGCAACGAATCGAGCCAGTCCGGGCCGCGACGCCAACAGTCGCTGATCGAGCTTCAGCGCGGGCCCCAACAACCCACGGAAGGCGCCACCCACCCCGGCCGCCAGGTCCGCAAAGTCCCCGGCGATCGCGTGGTGCAGCGTGGCATGCTGAATCACCAGCAGCTGCTCGACCTCCTCCACCAGGCCCTCGTAGCTCAACGCGCCGCGGGACGGCATCAGAAAGCCGTCGGCCGACAGCGCCGCACGCTCGCCCGCCGCGACAAGCGGCAACAGACTGCGTACGGTCCGGCGCAGCGCCTCGTTGTCCGTCTCGCCCCGGACCCACGCGCGCAAAAAGAGGTGACCGCCGGCCTTCAGCTCGCGATTGATCTTCTTGAACAGCGGCAGCTGCTCCGAGTACAGGTTCAGCGAATCCCACGCGACGATCAGGCGAAACGCGCTGGGCTCGAAGTTCAGCGCCTTGTAGTCGATGGCCTGCACCGTCACTCGGCTGAGATGTCCCGCAGCGGCCGCCGCGTCGCTGACGGCTCGGATGCGCTCCGGATCGGCATCCACGACGGTCACAAAGGCCCCACGGTCCGCCAGATCCACCGCCAGGCGCGGCCAGCCGGCCCCGATCACCAGCACCTTCTGGCTCGCCGACAGCGGGATGCTCATCAGGCGCTCGCGAACGCCTCCGTCCAGCTGCTCGCGTACGGACTCGTCCGCCTGCCAGGCCGGATAGCTCAGGCCCTCGACCAGGTGCACCCGGCCAAGCTCCTCAACAGCGGAGCGGAGCTGAATCACCTACTCGCCCTCAGGCAGTCGCCGTGAGGCGATCTCGTCCTTGCAGCGGCTGACAAAGGCGTCCATCCCCAGCGCGCCCAGCTGCCGATTGGCGCGCGTACGAACACTGACGGTGCGGGTCTCGACCTCTCGTTCACCGACCACCAGTTGGTAGTTGTGACGCGCCAGCTGTGCGTCCCGCAGCTTCTTGCCCAGCGTCTCGTTGCGACCGTCGCACTTGGCCCGCAGCCCCGCCTTCTTCAGCGTCGCGGTCACCTCGTGCGCGTAGTCCAGAAACTTGTCGCTGACCGGCAGAACCGCCGCCTGAACCGGCGCCAGCCACAGCGGAAACTTGCCCGCGTAGTGCTCGATCAAGATGCCGATAAAGCGCTCCAGGCTGCCCAGAATCGCACGGTGGATCATCACCGGCGTATGCGGCGTGTTGTCGGCTCCGGTATAGGTCGACCCGAAGCGCACCGGCAGGTTGAAGTCCAGTTGGATGGTGCCGCACTGCCAGCTGCGTCCCATGCAGTCGCGGATGTGGAAGTCGATCTTCGGCCCGTAAAACGCCCCGTCACCCGGGTTCAGCTGGTAGTCCAGCTCCAGCTCTTCCAGAGCGGTTCGCAGCGCGTCCTCAGCCTGGTCCCACTGCTCGATCTCACCGATGTACTTCTTCTCGGGTCGCGTCGACAGCTCCAGGTGCACATCCTCAAAGCCGAAGGCCCCGTACACGCGCTGGACCAGCTGCAGCACCTCGATCACGGAGTCTTTGGTCTGCTCGGGCGTGCAAAACACGTGGGCGTCATCCTGGGTGAACATCCGCACACGAAAGACGCCATGCAGCACGCCCGACATCTCGTGGCGATGCACCAGCCCCAGCTCGGCCACCTTCAGCGGCAGCTCGCGATAGCTGTGCCGGCGGCTGTTGTAGACCAGCATGCCGCCCGGACAGTTCATGGGCTTCACCGCAAATCCACGTTCGTCGATCTGGCTGAAGTACATGTTGTCTTTGTAGTTCTCGTAGTGGCCGGACTTATGCCACAGCTCGTCGGTGAGCATGATCGGGGTCTTGATCTCCTCGTACCCCAGCGCGTCGTGCTCTTCCCGCCAGAACTTCATGATCTCGTTTTGCAGGACCATGCCGTTGTGGTGCCAGAACGGGAAGCCCGGCCCCTCGTCGTGAAAGCTGAACAGCTCCATCTCGATGCCGATCTTGCGATGATCGCGCTTCTTGGCCTCTTCGATCGCCGCCAGATGGGCCTTCAGCTGCTTCTTGTCCGGGAAGCTGATCCCGTAGATCCGCTGAAGCTGCTCACGCTCGGAGTCCCCACGCCAATACGCGCCGGCCAGCTTGGTCAGCTTGAACGCCTTGATCTGCCCGGTGTGCTGCACGTGCGGCCCGCGGCACAGATCCGCAAAGTCGTCACCCTGCGTGTAGTAGCTGGACCCCTCTTCAAAGCCGTCGATCAACTCCAGCTTGAAGCGGTTGTCGGCAAAGACCTTCCGCGCCTCGTCGGCGTCGACCTCATGGCGCTGGAACGGCAGCTTGGCCTTTCTCAGCTCCTTCATCTTCTGCTCGATCTTCTTGAGATCGTCGTCCGTAAACGGCGGGTGGTGGAAGTCGTAGTAGAACCCCTGCTCCACAACCGGGCCGATCGTCGGCCGCGCATCGGGAAACAGCGCCACCACCGCCTGGGCCAGCAGGTGCGCGCTCGAGTGCCGGAACACCTCCACGCCCTCATCGTCCCGGAACGTGATGATCCGAACCGTCGCATCCTCCGTGATCGGCAGATGCAGGTCCTGCAGCGTCCCGTTGACGTCGATGGCCAACGCCGCACGCAGCAGGCCCTCGCTGATGTTGAGAGCGATGTCCTTTCCGGTGACGCCGGCGTCGTACGCCTTGCTGTTTCCGTCCGGCAGGGTGATCTGAATCTGGCTCGACATGTCGACTCCTGTCACGCCCCGGAAGAGGCGTCATAGATCAGCGGAACTTCATAGCACCTTGACCCTGACGTTGCACGCATGTCACGCCTCGACATCCACGAGCGACGCGCCGTGAGGCTGCTCGTGGCCCTTGCGGTGGGCCCACCACAGCGGCGGTCCACGAGTTCGCTTCGCCAGCCTCCCGACGCCCCGCTCGCGGCGTCGGGGCCGCGCCATGCGCACAACGTCAGGGTTGACTGTCCGTTCGCCATGCATAACCCTGCCGAACGCATGATGCGAATCGCACAACTGTCCGACCTTCACGTCCTCGACCTCGAAGCCGTGCGCTTCGGTGACTTCCTCAGCAAGAGGGTCACGGGCGGTCTCAACCTGCTCACAAAGCGCCGCAACGCCCATCCGCTGGAGCTCGCGGAGCGCCTCGTTGAGGACGTGAGCATCCAGGCGCCGGACCACATCGTCGTTACGGGCGACATCACCAATCTCAGCCTGCCGGGCGAGTTTCAGCGCGCCTCACGCCTGCTGCGACCGCTGGGCGGCTACGACAAGCTCACCGTCATCCCGGGCAACCACGACGTCTACACGGAGGGAGCCGAGCGCCAGCGACGCTTCGAGAGCTACTTCGGCCCACTGCTCTTCGGCGAGGAGACGACCCCCGAGGAGTGGGTCTTTCCCGCCATCAAGGACCTGGGCGACGTCGTGGTCGTCGGTCTCAGCAGCGCCGTCAAAACGCCGATACTCTGCGCCTGGGGCCAGGTCGGATCGGAGCAGCTCGCCCGCGTCGAGGACGCCTTCAGCGACGGCGCCCACAAGGACAAGTTCAAGGTGGCGCTGGTCCACCACAACCTCCACGAACGCGGCGCCTACGCCGAGGCCACCTCCTCGCTCAAGGATCGGGGTGACGTACTCGCCTGCCTGTTATCGCTCGGGTTCGACCTGATCCTGCACGGGCACACACACCGCGCCCACCGCTTTGCCGTCACGCGCGACGATCACACCATGATGGTCATCGGGTCAGGCTCCAGCACGCAGAACACCGACGACCCAGACCTGAGCGCGCGCTACAACATCTACACCGTTGAGGACAACGGTCTCAAGCGTATACGTACACGGGTGTATGACCGGCAGAGGCGCCGGTTCGAGTGGCTGGTCTAAGACTTGGAGAGAAGCTAAATCAGCGCGAGCGCTGCTGGAACTTGCGCATTGACTTGCGCCGCCGCCGGGCTGCCTCGCGCTCTTTGCGCTTCTTAGCCTCGGACGGTTTCTCGTAGTACCGGCGCTTTTTCAGCTCACGAAAAATCCCCTCGTCCGCCATCTTGCGTTTGAGGATCTTGATCGCGCGCTCGACGTTGTCGTACTCGACAACGACCTCGAGGGGTCGGAAGTCCAGCTCCCCTCTAACGCGGTTCCCGCCTTTCATCAGTTTCGGATTATCGAATTTACCCATAGTTGACGGAAGGGTACTCCTTCGCTCAACCGGCGTCCAGCCCCGCAGTGCGCGGTTAGCTGGCCAGCGCCTCATCCAGCTTCTTCTGAAGCTCGCCGCTCTGGAAGAGCTGGGTGGCGATATCGCACCCGCCGACGAACTCGCCGGCAATGTAAAGCTGCGGAATCGTGGGCCAGTTGGAGAAGTCCTTGATGCCCTGACGCACATCGGGATCGGCGAGCACGTTCACGCCCACGTAGGGCACTTTCAGCTCATTCAGAATCCCGGCCACCTGGGCGGAAAAGCCGCACTGCGGAAAGTTGGGGTTGCCCTTCATAAAGAGCACGACCTTGTTTTCCGTCACTGCTGCAGAGATCTCGTCTTTTACGTCGCGTGACATGGCTGCCTACTCCTGTGGGGTCACGGTGTTTAGTTTGAGCGCGTGCACTGGGCCCTTCATGGCGTCCCCCAGTGCGGCATACACCATCTGGTGGCGCTGAACCAGGGATTTGCCCTCAAACGCGGCCGCCACGACGGTTGCGTCGAAGTGATCGCTGGTACCGGTCATGTCCGTGACGCTGGCCTCGGCGCCGGGGATACCGGCCTCGATTTGCGCCTTTACGTCTTCACAGCTCATTACCATCTGTCTTCTCTCCGGTGCTCTTCTCATCACACGACGGGTCGCTCCCGTCGCAAAAAGGAAACGTCGTGGTGTTGCCGCAGTCACACATCTTGTCCACGCCCTCCGGCAGCTGGATCAAGCGCGGCTTCTTTCCGGTGCCCGCGTGGGCGCCGTCACACCATGGAAGGTCCTTCGAGAGCCCACAAACGCATACCGCGCGGGTCCTCAGGCCTTTGTCAGCCACTTACCGCTACAGCTTGCTGTGGGTTCCGTCACAGAACGGGGAGTTCTCGGTCACCTTGCACTGGCACATGGCGTAGACCCGCTCTTCGGTAATCTCGACCTCCATCGGCACGAAGTCCGTGCCCGCGTGCGATCCGTCGCACCACGGCTGATTGGCCGATCGGCCACACCGGCACCACCAGTAGGTCCCTGCTTCCAGCGTGCCCACCCACGGCCTCTTGTCTGCGATTTTTGCGTCAGCCATCCTTGTGCCCTCCAACAGTTGGCGCGCAGACTACCCCTTGCCGCGGGCTAACGCCATCGTGCACACCACGATCACCGCCACGCCCGCCACCAATTGGGAGCCGCCGCCCACGGTGCCCCAAGCGTATGCGGCGTTTACGAGCAGGGAAGTAGCCATCAGCACCACGACCAGCATCACGAGATCCCCACCGACCCTCGGCGACTCCTTGTCCGGGTCGATCCAGGCGCCCAGATGCTTGACGCCAAAGTAGAAAAACGGCGTGTCGACCGCGGCGATAACCAGCTTGAACAGATAGCCCGCCACGATGATCTGACCGATCGTCTTCAGCGGCAGGTCCCCCCAAAACAGGATCGACACCACCAGCACCGTATCGACCAGCTGGCTGACCATCGTGGACCCGTTGTTGCGCAACCACAGGTGCTTGCCTTTGGTCTTCTCTTTCCAGAAGTGAAACATGCGCACGTCGATCAGCTGCGCCACCAGGTAAGCGATCATGCTGGCGAAGATCGCCCGGACCGAGTTGCCGAAGATGACGTCGTATTCAGCCTGCCGGTTCAGCCCGTCGAACGGCTCGGCCCACTGGCCCAGCTTGATCACGATGAGCACCCACATCGACAAGAAGAAGCCGACCCACACCACCGCGTTGGCCCGCTTTTTCCCGTACAGCTCGCAGATCAGGTCGGTGGCCAGAAAGGTGACCGGATACGGGATGATGCCCGCCGCCAGCGTGACCCCCGCCAGCACGAACAGCTTGGCCGTGATCATGTTGGCCACCACCAGCGAGACCAGGAATGTCCCGGAGAGCGCTAGAAAAACCAGCTCAGAGCGCGGCATCTCACGCATGGCGCAGCCCCTCGAACACCTCGGGATCATGGGACGGCACCACGGTGATCTCCGGGTTGTTCAACTCAAAGTCGTATAGAGCGCCCCAGGTCGCGCGAATGCGCTCGTGGTCAAAGCCGACGGCCTTCATCAGCCGGCTCATCCGCGCCAGCCGATACTCCGCGCCGGTGTAGGCCGCATCGCCCGCCATCAGCACCGTCCGGCCGCTGTCGGCATCCGTCAGCAACACGGCCACGCTGCCCGCCGTGTGTCCGCGCGCATCCAACAGCACCACGCGACCGTCGCCGAAGAGGTCATGATGGCGCGGAAAGCCGTGCGCTCGATCGCCCGAGAACAAGAACGGCCGCGCCCGCCCAGTACGCAGAATTGAGTTGGTGTGTACGTAACCCGCCAGCGTGCCTCGCTCCCGCGCGCTGGCAAACTCCGCCGCGGGCGCAACCAACTCGGCGTTGGGGAAGTCCACGTACGCCCCAACGTGGTCCAGATGCAGATGGGTGGCCACGATCGTCGTCACCCGATCGGCGGTGATCTCACGCCGCGCCAGCTGGGCCACCGCGCTGTCCGCCATGGTGGCCTCGATGGTGTTGATCGCAGCGTGCAGCGGCCCCAGCGTGCCCAGCGGATCCTCCATCTCGGCCTGCGAGAACCCGGCATCGACCAGCGTCACGTCACCGTCCGGCCCCTCCAAAACCGCCACAGTTGTGGGGATCAGCAGCGACTTCAGGCTGCGCGCGTCCGGCCGAAGCATGAACTCGGGGGCCTTGATCCGACCGGGGGTGATGAAGAAGAGGCCCATTGCGCTGCGACCTTACTGCGCAACCGCGATCTCGGGCAACAGCACGCCGTGGCAGGCGTCGTTGAGCCGCTCAAATGCCCCCGAGGCGGTCAGCTGGTCGGCGGCCGCGCGGGTCGCCGCATCGCTCCAGCGTTGCCAGGTGTCGAGCACACGCGCGTGCTTGCCGGTCTCCGTGTGCACCGCAGCCGACGTCACCAGCAGCCGCCGCTCCAATATCGTGGCCGCTTTGCCGAGCTTCTTGCGGTCCGGCGTTTCGAAGCGATCCAGGCGTACAGGCGCCTTCTGAACGGCCGCCAGCAGCTGTCGCCCCAGCTCGGACAGCCCGCGCGTGCGGTCGGCGGCGAGCGCCAGCCGGTACAGCGCCGGCCACAAAGAGCGATGCACCAGCGTCACCTTGCCGCCGGCCAGCTTGTGGCAGCACACGTCCGGATCATCGTCCAAGGCCTCCAGAATGCGCCAGATCTCACCCCCTTGCGCATGGCCCCACCAACTGCCGCGCAAGGTCTCCCCGGTTACGATGGAGACCACGGACGGCCCGCCGTTCTTCACGGACGTAATGGGGAGCATGCCCGTGGTTTTCAGAGCATGGAGTACGGCTTCGTTGGTGCTTTCGGACACCGGCGCATGCTAACATCCCGCGGCGCAAAACGAGCGAGGAACTAGATGGTATCAAGGTTGATGAAACTGCTGGCGATAGGGGTTGCGATCGCGGCATTGGGATGCGGGGCCACCCCCATCAAGAGCGACGGCGGCGGCGACGACACCGGCACCGGCGACACGACCGGCACCGGCGACACGACCGACACCGGCGACACGACCGACACCGGCGACACGACCGACACCGGCGACACAACCGACACCGGCGACACAACCGACACCGGCGACGTCACGGGTGCAGTCGCGGACGTCATCACCATGAGCGGCGTCCAGATGCTGGGCGGATACACCCGTACGGGCGGCTCCGTCGCCATCGGCAACTCCGGGGTGGCGGTCTGCAGCGGCGCCAACGCAACCTGGCTCGGCGAAAACGGCGGCGACGCCAAGCTCAGCGCCACATGCATCACGCTGGCGGCGGACGGCGACGCGCTGGTTGCCGCCACCACGGACGGCAAATGGCACGCTATAGCCGGCCTGGAGGTCAGCGCCTCTATGGACGGGGCGTGGCCGCTGGCGCTGGCACTGTCCGGCGACACCGTCTACGCGGCGACGGGCGTTGGCGGCGTCCTCAAAGCGCCCGCCGACATGTCTGCAGCCCCGACCGCCATCGCAGGCGCTACCGACGCACGCGACATCGCCGTGCTGCCCGACGGCCGGCTGATCGTCGCAGACGGACACTTCGGCACCACGGTCATCGACCCTGCCACCGGCAGCGCCACCACGCTGGCCCCCCCGCTGGAGTGGGCGATGACCAGCAGCGTCACGCTGATCGACGACACCACGGCGCTGGTCGGCATCGCCGGCTTCGGCATCGTCATCCTCGACGTGAGCGGCGATCCCAAAGAGCTGGGCCAGCTGTACACCGAGGGCCTGACCTGGTCGGTCGCGGTGGGCGACGGCGGGCTGGCGATGAGTGCCGACTGGACCATGGCGCGCCTGTACGACATCTCCGACGTCGCCAACCCGGTCGTCATCGGCCGGGAGGAGTTCGGCCCCAGCCGCGCCACGTCGGTCGCCTGGGACGGCAGCGGGTACCAGGTGGCCGGCAACGACCACATCATGCAGCTGATGGCGCACCCCGACGCGATGAACGCCGAGCTGCAGATGGAGGAGCGCCTGGGCGCTCGCAAGCTGAAGGTCGAGACGCTGGCGAAGTTCGAGGGCAAAGGCGGTGCAGGCCTGGTCATCGACAACACCGGCCGAGCGCAGCTGACGATCACGGGCTTCCAGACCTCGAGCGACACAGTCACCTGGTCGGACACCGCGGACGTGGTTATCGAGGCCGGCGAGACCGCCTTCCTGGATATCTCGGTCGTGGGCCTCGAGTCCCGCGTCGAGACGATCTCGTTTTCTACTAACGACCCCGACTATGCCGAGGTCACCATCGAGATGCAGATCAACCCGGCCAACGCAGCGGTCGGCGAGAAGGCGCCTGACTTCATCACGCCGATCGTGGCCGGGCACATCATCCGGCTGGCGGACTACACCGAATCCGTTGTCCACCTCAAGCTGTTCAACGCCTACTGACAGACCTGCATAGAGGAGTTGCCTCTAATCAACGAAAGCTGTCACGTTCCTCTCGCGTCCCAGGGCTACCAGGGTCTGGGCATTCACGTCGGCGACGACGCGCCGTTCGCCAACAAGACCCGCTCCGACACCGGTATCGGCTTCCCGATGGTCATCGACTGGGACAACTCGATTCTGGGTGCCTACAGCCGCGTGGGCGAGGACGTGGCGCTGTTTCCGCTGGCCTACCTGGTCGACAAGAAGAGCGACGTGCGCAACATCTACTTGAACGTGGAGCCGCCCCTGAGCGAGTTGGTGGACACGATCAAGGCGCTGTTGGCCGAGTGAGCGTCTTCAAAGACGACATCCTCGCCGGGCGCGTCGCCTTTGTGACCGGCGGGGGATCCGGCATCGGCGCCGGCATCGTGGAGAACTTTGCGGCGCACGGCGCCAAGGTGGCCATCTGCGGGCGCAAGCAGGGCAAGCTGGACACTATCGCGGGCCGCATCACCGACGCCGGTGGCGAGTGCCTGGCCATGTCCGCAGACGTCCGCAAGCCCGACAGCCTCAAGGCGGTGGTGGATGCGATCATCGAGCGTTGGGGCCGGTTGGACATTCTGGTCAACAGCGCCGCCGGCAACTTTCTGGCGCCGGCCGCAACTCTGAGCGCCAACGGCTTCGGCACGGTGGTCGACATCGACCTCAAGGGCACATTCAACGCCTGCAAGGCCGCCTTTGCCGCGCTGGGCAAGCAGGGCGGCAGCATCATCAATATCAGCGCCACGCTGCAGTACAGCGGGACGCCGATGCAGATCCACGCCGCCAGCGCTAAAGCCGGCATCGACGCGCTCACTCGCAACCTGGCGGTGGAGTGGGCGGGCGCAAAGATCCGCTGCAACGCCGTGGCGCCCGGCCCCATCGACGACACCGAGGGCATGAGTCGTCTCGCGCCCGGCGGCATGCGCGACAAGATGACCCACGCGATCCCGCTGAAACGCTTTGGTTCTATTAAAGAGATCGCCGACGCCGTTCTCTTCCTGGTGTCGGACGCCAGCGCCTACACGACGGGGGCCATCCTGGTCGTCGACGGCGGGCAGTGGATTAACGGGCCAGCACTTTCCTTTTCCTGATCAGCTTTGTGGTGATTGTGGCAGGGAGAAAATCGGCACTAACTTGCTGATGCGAACGGACCGTTGAATAGTCTAAAATGAATGACTCAATCCGTTCGAGTGTAATGTCTGGCGCAACCGATCTTGTTCTCGTCGTGGATGAGGATCTTACCTCTCACGAGCTGCTGAACGACTCGCTGACCCCCGATGGGTGCGAGGTCGTCGCGGTGCAGAGTGCGCGCGCCAGCTATGGCGTGGCCGTCGATCGCCGCCCGACGCTGATCGTTTTGAGCGCGGACATTCCCCACGGCATCGCCACGTGCAACCGGATCAAGAGCGACGACTCGCTGAGCGAGACCGCCGTCGTCCTGATGAGCGACGGGGAGCGGCAGGAAGCGCTGGCCATGCACCGCTTTCTGCCGACACGCGCCGACTACTACGTGCGCAAGCCGCTTACGACAGCGATCATCGATAAGCACTTCCGCCGCTTTTTGAGCGAGACGGCAAACCCGGAGCCGCCGGAGATTCCATATAGCCCGGACGCGGTGGATCTGAAGTCCGAGCCGGGCGTCGCCGGCCCCCCGCCCCTGCCGCCGGAGCCCACGATCGTGCGCGCCGAGGAAGAAGAGCGGCTGGTCGAGCAGGACTTCTGGGAGATCATCGAGCGGCTGCAAAACGAAGCCAACGAGCTGCGACGAAAGCTGATCGCGCGCGACCACTCGGTGGCCCAGCACGACCGGCGCATCCACCAGTACGAAGAAGAGCACCAGGAGCTGATCACCAAGCAGCGCGAGCGCATCCACGAGCTGCGCGATGCCTACGTCAAGGCGCAGCAGGAGCTGTCCGCACGGCAGGCGCGCATCGACATGCTCACGACCAAAGTGCGCGACCATGCAGCGTCCGAGATGGAGCTCGAGACGAACCTGCGGGCCGCCAAGGACAGCCTGAAGCACGACCACGAGATCATGCGACAGAAGGCGCAGGAGTTCGTCGCGCTGAAGAAGGCCGCCAGCAGCCACGACGAGGTGGCGGCCCTGCACGAGGCGCGCATTACGGAGCTGGAAGAGGCGCTGCGCGTCGCTGAGGAGGAGCGGCAGGCCGCCGACCGCATCGCGCTGAAGAGCCACAAGGCGCGCGACGAATACCGGACGACGCTGGCCAACGTGCGGGACAAGACTCGTGCGGCGCGCGAGAAGTTCAGCCTGATGTCGGGTGAGATCGAGCGACTACAAGCCGATGTCAGCCGGCTGGAGCAAGAGCAACAGGACAACCAGCCGACCGAGGCGGATGTCGAGGCAGAGGCCGCCCAGCAGGCCGCGGCCGAGGCGACGCAGGCCGAGTTCGAGGCCACCACCGCCGCGTTCGAGGCGCAGACTGCGGAGTTGGCTGCCGTCCAGGAGGCGCTTGCCGCCAGTGAGGCCGCCGCAGCCGAGGCGACGCAACAGTCCACGGACGCCGCCGAGGAGCTGGCGGCCGCACAGGCCGAGCTGGACGCGCGGAGCGAGTCGATCGACTCCTTGCGACACCGCCTGGACGAGCACGAGGCCAAGCGGATGACGGCTGAGCGGGCGCTGCTCGACGCGCAGGAGGAGCTTGGCGACACCACTATGCGCCTGCGCGTGGTGACCGTGGAGTCGGACAGCACGGCGGATCAGCTGAAGCAGAAGCTCAGCACCACGGAGACGTACATCGCAAAGCTCGAGCGCGAGCTCAAAACCGCGCACGAGGACTCAGACAAGCACAACGCCCAGATGGAGGCGCTCGCCGACGAGGTCGTGCGGATCCGAGATCAGCGCGAGGACGCCGTCGCGAAGGCGGGCGAGGTGGAGACCGAGCTGGCCGCCCTGAAAGCGGAGCTGGACCGCGAGACCACTGAGCACGAGGCCCTGCTGGCCGACCTCGGCGACACGCGCGATGCGCGCGACCAACTGACGAAGCAGCTGGACGAGACCGCAACCTCGCACGCCGACGACACAGCGGCGCTGCGCGCGGAGATCGAGGCCAACGCGCAGGAGGTGGAGCGTCTTCAGCTGGCTTGGAGCATGGAGCGCGAGGGCCTGGTCTCTGAGCGCGACAACGCCGTCGCGGAGCTGTCGGCCGTCACTGCTAGTACGGAGGAGGTCAGCGGCCTGCTGGCGACCGCCAAGGCGGAGAAAGAGGCGCTGGACGCCGAGCGCGAGATGCTGGCCGTGCAGAGAGACGCCAGCCTCGAGCCGCTTGAAGAGCACACCACCGCCGAGAACGCGTTGCGGGTCGAGCGCGACGCCCTGCTGGAGCAGGTGACCTCCATCACCGCTGAGCGCGACGCGGCGCAGTCAGAGTTCGAGGCACTGGCGGCCGATCGGGATGCCGAGCACGCGGCCGCGGAGGCAGCCGCTGCCGGGCAGGAGGCGTCCGCGGCCGAGCAAGAGGCTGCGCAGGCCGAGGTGGACGCCCTGGCGGCTCAGCTTGATGCCGCTCGGAGCGAAGCCACCGCCGCCGGCGCCGCCCGGGACACCGCGCTCGAGGATGCGGCCCAGCTGCGCGCCGAGCGGGACGCGGGCTTGAGCAACGCCGACGCCATCATCGCCGAGCGCGACGCGCTACAGGCGGAGTCGGCGGCCAACGCAGAGGCTAGAGATGCAGCGGTGGCCGAGCGGGATGCCGCGCGTGCCGAGTTGGAGGCCGCAGCGGCGCAGAGCGAAGCAGCGCGTGCGGACGCTGAGGCGGCGGTGGCCGAGCGAGAAGCAGCGCAGGCGGACGTCGAGGTGGCCGCGGCCGAGCGTGAAGCGGCGCAGGCCGGCGAAGAGGCGGCGCCGGCCGAGCGGGACGCAGCACAGGCCGAGCGGGACGCAGCACAGGCCGAGTTGGAGGCCGCAGCGGCGCAACGCGACGCAGCACGGGCCGACTTGGAGACTGCGACGACGGAGCGCGACGCAGCTCAGGAGCGATTGGCCGCGACGACAGCCGAGCGCGACAGCACCCAGGCGCAACTGAATGACGCGGTGACGCAGCGCGACGCCGCCAGAACGGATGCTGAAGCCGCTATGGCGGACCGTGACGTTGCGCGGGCCGAGCTCGAGGCCGCCATCGCGGGCGTCGAGGCCACGCGGGCCGAGCTGGAGGCCGCCGGCGCTCAGGGCGAGACAGTGCAAGCCGAGCTGCAGGCCGCGCGGGCTCAAAACGAGGCGACTGAGGCCGAGCTGCAGGCCGCACAGGCCCAGGCTGAGGCAACGCAGGCCGAGCTGGAGGCCGCGCTGGCTCAGGGTGAGGCGACGCAGGCCGAGCTGGAGGCCGCGCTGGCTCAGGGTGAGGCAACGCAGGCCGAGCTGGAGGCCGCGCAAGCCCAGACCGAGGTGATGCGCGCCGAGCTGGAGGCCGCCGCACACACCACACAAGCCGCGCGTGAAGCCGCGCAGGCCGATCTGGCCGCGGCGCAGGCAGCGGCGCAGGCTGACGTCGAGGCTGCCGGTGCGGTGCGCGACGCTATCCAGGCGGACCTGACGGCCGCGCAGGCCGCGCTCGCCGAAGCGACGGCGCAGAACGACACCGTCTCGGCGCAGCTGGCCGCGGTACAGGCTGAAGCCGAAGCGGCGGTCCTGCAGCGGGATGCGGCGCAAGCGGAGGCAGCGGGCGATCGAGCCAACGCCGAGGCGGCGCTGAGCAACACAGAGGCCGCACGCGCAGACGCCGAGGCGGCCCGGGCCGAGACCGACGCAGCACGCGCAGACGCGGAGGCCGCCCGAGCCGAGACCGACGCAGCACGCGCCGACGAAGAGGCAGCGCGCGCGGACGCAACCGCAGCACGCGCCGATGCAGACACCGCAGCCGCCGAGCGGGCGGAGTCGGTCGTCGCACTGGAGGCGGCGCAGGCGGAGCTTCAGACGACGCAGGACACGCTGGCGGCCGCCCAGGGTGCGTCGCAGACCATCTCCGACGAGCTGACGCAGGCACAGGAGGCGCTGCAGGCGCTGACCGCCGAGCGCGACGCCGCGACAGCGGAGGTCGAGCGGCTGACCGCCACCCGCGACGAGTCGGCCAACCTGCTCGAGGCCGCCGCGCAGCAGCTGGACGAGACTCAGGCCGCGATCGACGCCGTGACCGGTGAGCGCGACGCGGCTCGGGCCGAGATCAGCAGCACAGCCGCTGAGCGCGATGAGGCCGTGGAGTCTCTCACAGCGCTGGCGACGGATCTGGAGACGCTGACCGGCGAGCTGGAGAGCGCTGCGACGGCGCTGGAAGAGTCGGCCGCCGAGCGCGACACGGTTCAGGCATCCCTGGACGAGGCGACCGAGGCGCTGGCTGCCCTGCAGACGGACCGGGATTCGGCGCGTGCACGCCTGGACACGACTGTCGACGACTTGACGGCCGCAGCCAACGCCATCGATGAGCTGGCGGCAGCGCGGGATGCGCTTGCTGCGGAGCTGGCGGAGAAGGGCACGGCTGCCGAGGCAGCCGCTGCGGCGGCCGATGAGGCGCACCAGGCGCTCGCCGCCCAAAACCAGGAGTTGACGGCCCAGCTTGAGACCGGGTCAGCGCGAGCGGCAGAGCTCGAAACAGCCGTGGCCTCTCTTGAGGCGGGCGCGGCGGAGGCGGAGGCATCCCGCCAGGAGCTGGCGGCCGAGGCTGCGTCGACAGCCGCGGCGTTGGAGGCGGCACGGCAGGAGCTGCAGACCACGGCGCAGGCGCTGGACACAGCGCGCGAGGAGATCGAGGTCTCGTCCAGCCAGCTGGACGCCGAACAGCTGCTCAGGGAGGCTGCTGCTGAGGAGCTGGAGAAGAACCTGGCAAGCATGACCGCCGAGCGTGACGCGGCCAGGGCCCAGTCGGAAGAGGCCGCTCAGCAGCAGCAGGCGCTGCAGGCCGAGCTGGATGCCGCGCGCGGCGACGCCGAGAGCGCCGGAAGCGCTGCCGAGGTGGCTGCCGCCGAGCGCGACGCGTTCCAAGCGGAGCTGGAGGCGGCCGTTGCGCAGGCGCAGGCCGATCAGGCCGAGCTGGAGGCGGAGAGAGACACGCTGGTCGCGGACAAGCAGACGCTGCACGCCGCCGCCGAGGAGCTGCACGCGGACCTGCAGGCGGCCACGGCCCAGCTCGACCGCGCCACCGACGCGGGCGAAGCGGAGCGGCAGGCGATCCTGGCGGAGCGCGACGGGCTGAAGGAGCAGCAGGAGAAGCTGGTCGCAGAGCGCGACAAGCTGGTGGTGGACCTGCAGCAGACGGCGACAGCGGCCGAGGCGGCTCAGCTCGCCGCGACGTCGGCGGCCGCCGAGACCGAGACCGCCAACGAGGCGCTGCAGGCACGAACCGACGAGCTGGCGGCGGCCCAGGCGGCCGAGGCTGCGCAGCGCGCCGCGGCCGAGCAGGCCAACGAGGAGCTGGCTGGCGTGCAGGCGGAGCTGGAGAGCGCCCGCAGCGGAGAGCATGACATCGCCGAGGTGATGGCCGCGCAGCGCACGCGGTCCAAGCAAAAGCTGAAAGAGGCGCAGGCGCGCGCCACGGACCTTGAGGCGCAATTGACCCAGGCGCTGGCCGTGGTGGAGAAGGCGCACGCGATGAAGGCGGCCACCGACACCGCGCAGATGCACGCGCAGGCGGACGCCAACGAGACGCTGAGCGCGGCCGAGGCCGAGCTGGCGTGGGCACGCACGGAGGCCGAGGAGATCAAGAGTCGAGCCGAGACCGCCGAGGCGTTGCTGGGCGCGGCGGAAGAGCGCGCGACGGCCGCAGAGGCTCGCGCTGAAGAGGCCGCGGTCATGGTGGCTGAGGCGACAGGTCGCGCGGACGCGGCCGACAAATGGATCGAGGAGGCCAAGGCACAGACCGATGCGCTCAAGGCATCGACTGCGCTCGCGGAGAAGCGGGCGGACGAGGCGGAAGCCCAGACAGGTCAGCTGCAGAAGCTCGTGGCGTCGGCTTCCGACTCGAGCCCGGCGGAGATCGAGGCCCTGGAGGCGTCGCTGCACGAGCGCAGCCAGGACCTGGAGCAGACGATGGCGGCGCTGTCAGCGAGCCAGGAAGAGATCGCGCTGGCGGCCGCAGACCGCGACGCGCTGGCAGAGCAGGTGGCACGTCTGGAGAAGATCACCGAGGGTGGCCACCAGGACGCCGGCCTGTCGGACATCATCACGGAGCTGGAAGAGCGCCTGGCGACGGCACGCGCTTCCGAGCAGGCGGCTATCGCCGCGAACACGGAAGCTCAGCGGCAGCTGGACACCCTGCGCGCCAACGCCGAGACGCTGCGCCAGACGCTGCGTGAAGCAGAGATGGACGGCGTCGACGCCGTGAAGCTGGAAGACGCGCTGGCTGACGCCGAGAACGAGAAGGCGTCCCTGCGTGAGTCGCTGGCCGCCGCGCAAGCCATCGCGGAGGATGCGGGGCGGCTGCGTGCGGCCCTGGCCGATGCAGAGCAGCGCGCCGCGACGGCGGACACGTTGTCTGCGGAGCTGGAGCAGGCCCGCGCCTCTACGCCACCGCCGACGGACGACGATCAGATCGCGGCGATGAAGGCCGAGCACGAAGAGCAGGTCGCCATGCTGGAGGCTCGCACCGAGCAGCTGATGAGCGACCTGGAGCTGGCCATCGCCGCGCAGGCCGAGGGCAACGGTGGCGGCCCAGTGGGTCTGAGCGGCGCGACCGTTACGCCGCAAATGGCTGAGCTGCGCGCCGTCGTGACCAAGCACCAGGACCAGTTGGAAGAGGATCTGAAGGCGTGGGCCCGGGTCGAGGTGGAGGTCGGCAAGCAGATCAACGACCTCCTGCGCCTGGCTGCCAGCGTTCCGGCGCTGCTGTCCGGCGACGCCGACATCTATTCTATGCTGGGCAACCTGAAAGGCATGCTGAACGTCGGTAAGGAGAGCCTGGAGCGCAGCAAGGAGACGGTCAGCACACAGGCCGGTCAGGTGGAAGAGATCAGCAAGAGCCTCGAGTCCTAAGCGCGTTCAACCCTGGGGTTCGTTCCCCCCACCCCGTCGCAGTCCCCCATTTATTTCGTTGGCACAACCATTGCTCAAGAGGTTGGCCAGTGGGGGCTGTGGTCCCCGCGACACACACTCACTTTGGGGACCGCGACCATGTTTGCTGCTGCACGTACCTTCCTGTTGACCTTCGGTATCGCCTGTCTCGTCTCCGCCTGTGGCGAGGAGATGACGGACCTGACCACGGACGGCATCGACGGCGTCAACGACATCGGCAGCACCGCCGGCAAAGCGGACGGCCCCTTCACTGACTGCGAGCTGGCGCAGGTCCTGGTCTTTGTGAACCTGGACACCAGCGATGTCGCGACCATGAAGGCGGCCGGGGTTCACACCCGCGCCTGCAACAACATCTTCGCGCACCGTGCCGGTGACGACGGCGTGCTGGGCACCGCGGACGACCGCCAGCTGCACACGATCGGCGAGCTGGACGACGTGCCGTACGTCGGCAAGGCGGCCTTCCGCCAGCTGGTCGCGCACGTCACACCGCTGTGCGCCAGCGCCACCACGGGGGTCGAGGTCGTCTTCTCGCCGCAGCCTTACGAGAACAGCCACCTGACGAAGGTTGTCGAGGCCATCAACGGCGCGACCACCTCGGTCGATATCGCCATGTACAGCTTCAGCGACTCGGCGATCTCGGCAGCGCTGGAAGCCGCCGTGGAGCGTGGCGTGAGCGTGCGGATGGTCTTTGAGTCCGGCAAGAAGGACAAGAGCAGCCCCGCGGGCACCAAGTCGGCCAAGCTCGAGGAGATCGGCGTGGACGTCCGCTGGATCAACAAGATCATGCATCACAAATACGCCATCGTCGACGGCCCCTTCGACAGCCTCGACCGCGCTGCCACCGGCACGCTGATCACGGGCAGCGCCAACTGGTCGCGCTCAGCCGCCACCCGCTACGACGAGAACACGGTCATCCTGCGCGGCAACAACGAGGCGCTCCTCCGCTTCCAG
Organism: uncultured Myxococcales bacterium; assembly: GCA_964545715.1. GTDB lineage: Bacteria > Myxococcota_A > UBA9042 > CAZJHX01. Next base: position 23,160 of record CAZJHX010000008.1, on the reverse strand, counting down.
CGCGAGTTCAACCTGATGTGGGAGTTCAGCCGCGACTTCGTCTGGGTCGAGAGCTTCAACTGGTTCGCCTCGGCGACCATCGAGGAGAGCGACATCGAGGACAACGCCAACTTCGACGCCATCTTCACCAGCGACAACTTCAAAACCAAGATCACGTCCCACGGTCCGACCTTCAGCTCGGTCAGCGGCCGCAACACGGTCTCGGACAAGCTGGTCGAGATGATCTGGGCCGCCCAGTCGTCCATCCACGTCGCCAGCGGCCACCTGCGCTCCCGCCCGGTCTCCGAGGCCCTCATGGCCAAGGCCCAGGCCGAGCCGCACATGGACATCCGGGTGTACCTGGACAGCCAGGAGTACATCTCCAAGTGGTACCACGGTAAGCAGGAGGACAAGCTGGAGACGTGCCTGGAGAACGCGGGCAGCAGCGAGTCCAAGCAGCAGAAGTGCATGGATACCGGCTTCCTCTTCGGTTACGCGCTACACGATGCCGGCATCGAGGTGCGCTACAAGTACTACGCGTACCGCTGGCACTACAGCTACTCGCCGCAGATGCACAACAAGTTCATCATCTTCGACGGCCAGACCCTGGCCAGCGGCAGCTACAACCTGTCCGACAACGCCGAGCACAACACGCTCGAGAACGTGGCCATCTACGAGTCGGGCGCCTTCGGCGACCTGGTTCAGCAGTTCGAGTCGCACTTCGAGACCATGTGGGTCACCGGCCGCGCCGAGGGCCTCAAGGACTCGCTGATTCACACCATCGAGAACGCGACGGACTCCTTCCCCATCGTCTTCGACGCCATGGCGCTGGACTGGAACGAGGTGACCGAGGTCAAGGCCGCCATCAAGGCCAACTGCCCCGCGATCAACAGCGAGGCCTACCGCAAGCACCCCGAGAGCCACATGTTCTGCGACCTATAGGGCTGTAGTCCTCCACGTTACCCCCCTCGGCATCCTGCCGAGCCACCCCTCGCGGGTGGGAGGCGCCCGCTCCTGCGGGCGGCGATACTCCGATGTCCTCTCGGCATCCTGATGAGTCCTGCGGGCACATCGCCGAAACTTGGCTTGCCGTCCGGCCGCCGAGTGTTAAACTTCCTCACATGATTGAGATGACCGAAGCGTGCGCGACCTACCTTGAAACGGTCGCCGCGCGCGACGAGCGCGACCTGGTCGGTATCCGAGTGATGGTCCGAGGCGGCGGCTGCTCCGGCCTCTCCTACGACATCGACTTTGAGACCGCCGCCCGCGACACGGACCACGTGTTTGGCGACCACCCAAAGATCTTTTGTGATCCCAAGAGTTACAAGTTTCTCGAGGGGATGGTCATCGACGTCACCAGCGGCATGATCGGCACCGGGTTCGTCTTCCGCAATCCCAACGCGGACAAGACCTGCGGCTGCGGCTCTTCCTTCTCGGTCTAATCGCGCCACTGGTCCGCAACGGCACGGCCCTTGCTTTGGTCTCAAGCAAGCGCGGGGTAGTTGGAGGACCCAAAATGAACCGCAGTATTATTGTTATCGTGACGGCGACGCTGAGCCTGGGTTGTACACAGCTGGGACCCATGGCGGGCGCTACTCTAAACAACGTCGTGCCGCAGGATCGCGCCGGCGTCGAGCTCCAGGGCGCCACCGTGCCGGGCTGGCACGTGAGCGACACCGTCAAGGAGCAGGAGTCCGGCGGCAGCGTGACCCAGCTGGCGGTCATGGTCGACGCCGGCAAGCTGCTGCCCACCAAAGGCCTGGGCATCGGCGGGCGCTGGGTCGGTTCTTTTGACGGCGGCTACTTCGAGCCGATGATCCGATATCGCACCTTTCTGGACGAGGGAGAGCGCGTGGCGCTTGGCCTCACCGGCTACGCAACGCACGCAAGCGGCTCGGAGCGCGGCGCCAGCTACGAGATGACGCGCGGTGGCGTAGAGCTGGGCGTCGACGTGCGCGTAACACCCAAAAACCGATGGGCTGAGCTGCACGTGACCGGCGGCGCCTCCGTCACCGGCGTCACCGCGGACGGCACGTACTGCATGAATGAAGCCGGCTACGGACGCGACTGCGACAGCGACACCAACGAGCAGGGAGACACCACCGGGCAGGTCTCCGGCGCCTTTCCCGCAGCGTTTGCCGGGGTCAGCCTGGACCTGTTCCGCGGCATCCCGGTCCTGCACTTTCTGCGACTGGGCGCCTACATGGCCGGGGGCGCCATGCCCCATGCCCGGTTCAACAAAGAAGAGCCCAGCCGCGCCTGGTTCGCCTACGGCCTGAACCTCACCGCCGGAATCGGCGCCTTCTAGAGCGCCGATCGGGTAGTCGCTCACGCCCGCGAGACCGATGGCGCGGTGCTGCCGGTTTCCGAGGTCGAAGTGCTGGACTGCCTGTCCCGCCGAGACCTCCAGGGCCGGCAGCGCCCGCCAACGGTCTCGCGGGCCGAAGTGACTATCTGATTGGTGCTCTAACACACCGCTTGCAGTCCGACTTGTCCGCCGACAGATTGTCGATCACGGCCTCGATGCGCGCCCTGTGGTGGCGATCGGCGATCAGCCTGGCCAGCTTGCGCGCGACCGTGAAGTTGCGCTTGACCGCCTCTTCAGCCGCCACAAGGCCGCGCGGATCGAGGTTCACCGCATATCGGCGATCGACCCGGGCCGCGAGGCTCAGGCCCAGCTTTCTGTTCCGATCGAGCGCCACCAGGGCCAGCCCCTCCATCAGCCTCGTCCTGCGCGCCGGACCCCGAACGCGATGCACCTGCTTGGCGGCTTCGTCGACCAGCGACGGCATCTTCAGCGCCAGCGATACAAGGATGCCCACATCTTTCGCCGACCGTGCAAAGGCCAGCAGCTCCTTCAGCTCGTGGGGCTCGGCTCGGGCCGCCAGCGCCTGCAGAACCGCCGCGCGCAACGCAGGCTCGGTGGTGGCCACCTGCTCGAGGGCGACATCCATGCCAAAGGTGCTGGCCCGAGCCGCCGCGATCGCCGCTGCGACCTCCCGCTGCCATACCAGCGGGCGAAGGCCCGAGGCCGCGACCTCGGCGCGCTTCAACAGGGCCCGCCCCTCGTCCGCCGACCCCTCACGCGCCCGCCAGAACGCGATCTCAGCCAGCAGCCGCGCGCGATAACGTTGAGCGACCGGCGCCTTGCCCAGCTCCTCCAACACCGCCAAGCCACGGTCGTACAAGCCTGCCGCCGCATTGACGTAAGCGACTTTGTAAAGCAGCTCGGCGCGCCAGGCGGCCACGGGCACCTGCCTGGCGGCGGCCAGCACCTTGTCCAGAATGGAGTCCACGGGCGTCCACATGCCAGCGCTGAGCCGCCGGGCGGCGATCTTCACCAGCGCCGCCGCGCGCGCGCGCGCCCCAAACACGTCCCCTGTCATCGCACGGACCTGCGCCATCGCCTGCTTGGACTTACCGGCGGTATCCAGGTCCACGGCCTCCTGAACCCGCTCCGACTCGCCGGTCCACCGGTGGACGGCCGCGCGCACCAGGGTGTCGTTGACGTACTTGGGCGCCGCACGAACCACGGTCTCGCCGACCAGCAGTTCGAAAACCTGGTCAGGCAGGTCGGCGCTCACGGCCTCCGGCAGATCGGGCGGACGGGTCGCCACCAGGTGCGCAGGCAGCACCACGCCGCCCAGAGCAGCGGCATGCGCTTTCACAATCGCCACGGCGTCCTCCGCCGCCAGGCCGGTCTCCCCGTTCAGCAGCGCCCTCGCGCCGGCCGCCAGCGCCGTGGAGGCCGCTTCGGTTGCCGCCGGGCCGGGGACCTCTCGTTCGCGGTCCGCCGCCCAACCCAGCGCCGTGAGCGCCAGCGCCTTGGCCGGGTCCAGCCTTGTGAGCCGACTCGGCGTCGTCCACGCCACGCGATAGGCCTCGCCGAAGTCAGCGCGCGGCGACAAGCGCGCCAGCGGAGTCACCAAGCGCGATCCGGGCCCGGGGCGATAGCGCCCGGCCGCCTTGCCGCTGAACACCGCGCGCACGATCGCGGTGGGCCGGGCCTCTCGTCGCATCGTGTAGCCCGGCACCGCGTCGTCGTCCGTCCAGCCGGACAGCGCCGCCCAGCGCCTGGCGCGATCCAGAGGGTCGTCGTCAGGTCTCGGCGCCAGCAGCACGACCTGCCCGAACATATGCAGCAGCACGTCCTCCAGCTTCACCGGCCCGCCCCACAGCGCCGCCACGCCCGCCTGCAGCGCCTTGTCCAGCAGCCCGGGCGCGCTCCGCAGGTCCATCGGGGACACCGCCCCGGCGACGGGTCCGACCAGCCTCTCCAGCGCGGCCCAATCGGACGCCGAGACCGGGCCGCCCGTCCAGCGCGCCGTCGGGTCGGGCCGCCGAACACCGGCGTCGCTGATGAGCAGCGTGTGGTCGCCGCGGTAGTAGCGGGCAAACTCGCTCTCGCGCGCCAGCCGGTCGATCAGCCCACCCACGCCCGGGCCGGCGCGCAGGGAGTCCCGGCCGATCGACAGCCGATGCAGCAGCTTGCGATGAGGCTTCGGCACACGCTTTACGGCCTTCAGAATCGCCTGACATAGCGGCTCGCCAACGTTGCCGTAAACCCGGATATACCCGCCCGCGGCGGCGTTGATGTCGTGACGACACGCGGCCTGCGCGTCCACAGCGCTCAGAAGCAGCGCAGCGAGGAAGAGGCGGCTCAGTGAGGCGTCCCGTCGGCGCCCACACCAGGCGACTGCGGGCCGATGGCGCCGTCCACACCGCTGTGCAGCACAAAGTCGCCGGTCAGCTCCGGGCTGCGAACCAGGCTCTGGCCCTTGTCGCCGGAGGCGCCGTCACCGTACGTGTGAGACGCCAGCGGCTGGCCGCCCTCGGTGGCGATGATCACGCTGTCCCCGGTGTTGTTCAGCGACAGGCCGCCCGTGCTGGCCACGACCACCTGCACGCCGTCGGGCAGCTTCTTGCACCACGCGGACTCGTTGTCGCTGCTGCCGTCCAGCGTGGGTGTGCCGCCGCCAAAGACGATGAGCACGCCGCCTGCCGCCAGGGTGGTCCCGTCGGCAAACGTGTGCTTGACGCCTTTGTCGTCGGACAGCGTCGCGTTGGACAGGTCCTGCGCGGCCCCCCCGGTGTTCACCAACTCCACGAACTCGTCGTGGCCGGCGTGCCGCACGCCGTCGCAGTTGGCGTCGCCTTCCACGTCGTCGTTGACCGGCCCCGCCAGCAGCTCGTTGACCACCAGCAGCGGGTCAGCGGTGGGCGGGGGCACGCACAGGCCATCTACACAGCTACCGTCCACGTCGCACTCGCCGCACTGACCGCCGCAACCGTCGTCCCCGCACTCTTTGTCCTGGCAGTCGGCTGTGCAGCCTTCGCATTGGCCATCCACGCACGTCTCGCCGTCCTCGCACTGCCCACAGCTTCCGCCGACGCCGTCATCACCGCAGACCTTCCCCTCGCAGTTGGCCGGGTCAGAGTCCACACAGTAGCCGCCTTCACATGACTGGTCGGGAGAGCACGTCCCACACTGCCCTCCACAACCGTCGTCACCGCACGACTTGTCGGTGCAATCGGGCTCACACTTGGGGCCGCACTGGTCGTCGTCACCGCACACCTCGGTCGCCGGGCACGCGTTCGTACAGTCGATGGTGCCGACGCACCCGTCCGAGAGCGCCGCGCCGCACTGTCCCGCGTAGTCCGCACACGTCATGGACGGCACACAGCCGGGATCGAATTTGTCAGGCGGCGGCACGTCCTTGGGTGGCGCGATGATGTCGCCCACGCCGTCCGACGTCCCCGCATCGATCAACGGCGCGGTATCCCGCTCGCCGCATCCCAGAGCAAACAACAACACGCTGATGGGGATTGTGTAACGCATGGGCGCGCTCTTTAGCACAGCTTGCCCGTTCGGTCGATGGATGATGGCTTGACCCCGCCGTGGCTTGACCTGCCGCCTTCGCACTGGTTTGCTGCCGGTGACTTGATGCGTGCCCTTCGCTCGTTTTTCATGCTTTGCCGGCGGCTCTGGGGCTTTATCCCCGTGTCCGTCGCCGGTGTCGTCATCGCCGTCGGCGGCTGGATCCTCCTCAGCAAGTTCGGCCGCGGACAATCCGACTTCGTCCTGCATGCGGCCGGTATTGCGGCCCTCGCTATCACAGGCGTCACGGCCGCCTTCACCCTGCTGGGGACGCTGGTGGTCGCCTTCTCGGCACATCGGCACGTGCGACGCACATCCACAGATCAGCATCCGGTCCACGCCGTGACGGGCAACGAGATCGAGACCGGCCTGTCGATCCCTGCGCTGACCTGGTGGCCGTTTGTGGACGCAAGCCTCACCTGGGAGCGGCCGGGAGCGGTCGAGGTCACCCTGGTCAGGGATGGCTCCCGCCTGCGTGAGGTCGTCGTGCCGCGCGAGCGGGGCCGCACGCGCGAGATCGTCCGTCGCTTCGAGGTCCGCGACATCTTCGGGCTGGCCCACATGGCGTTTTCCCGGCGCTTTCCCGCATCGCTCCACGTCGCCCCCGCGACCGGCGACGTGCGCATCGCCATCGCCCTGAGAGACGTCTCCGGAGAGGGCTACTCTCACCCGGCGGGCGAGCCGATCGGCGAGATGGTCGAGATGCGCCGCTACGCCGCGGGCGACCCCCTCCGCTTCGTTTTATGGAAGACCTATGCGCGCACGCGACGCCTGCTCGTGCGCGCGCCCGAGCGAGCGATCACACCGCAGCGCAGCACGGTGGCCTACATGGTGGCCGGCCCCGGCGACGAGCCCTCCGCGTCGGTGGCGCGCACGTTTGTCGAAGATGGGCTTCTGGGCGCGGACTGGTCGTTCTGCACGGACGGCGCGCGCGAGCCCACCGAAGACGCCGCCGTCGCCGTCGAGGCGCTGATCGACTCGGCCGGCTTCAAGGACCGCGGCGGCGAGGGCTTCGACCGCCTGCTGACCGAGGTCGACCCGCACCAACTGGCCAACTGTATTGTGTTTGTGCCCGGCCAGGACGGACCCTGGGTGCAGCGCATCGCGGCATTTGCGAGCCGCCTGCCCCGCCCGCCGACATGCGTGCTGTCCATCGACACCGCCCTGGCGCCGCCCACCCGCGGACGTCTAGCCCGCATGATCTCCGCGCAGCCGCCGGGCGCCAAAAACGACCTGGAGGGCATTCACGCGCTCTACGACTCGCTGCGCGCGATCGGCGGGCCCGTGCAGGTCGTGCACCGCCCGACAGGCCGGCTCGTGACCAGCCTCGAGGTGGAGGCGGCGCGACCAGAATGATGATCGACGTCGAGCGGCATGAGTCATTCGGGGTGCTGACCGCCAAGGCGGCGATCTACGCCGTCGCCGTGGTCCTGTACCTGCTGCCGCTGGCGACCATACCGGCCATGATCACCGCGGTACTGGCCCTCAGTCTGGCGATCGGTCTGGCCGAGATCGCCGAGCGTCGCGGGCTGCGCATCTGGGCGGGGATCGCGTTTGCGCTGCTGGCGGCGCTGCTCGGGCTGGCGCTGAGCCGGGCGATCCTGCACTCCGGCTTCGGGTGGAGCGCCAAGGGCGCGATTCAGCTGGCAGACAGCGCCTACTTCGGACTGCTGGCGCTGGGCGGGATCTTCGGGCTGCGGCTGCTGGCCAACCGGGCCCGGGTCTTCTCGGCGCTGGAGGTCGCGTTTGTCATCGGCGCGGCGGCGTACACATTCCATCGCCACCGTAACCAGATGATCCATCGGCCGCGATGGCTGACCGACTGGGCGTGGTCGCAGGGCATCGATCCGCAGCTGCTGCTCACGGGCGTCGGCGTCGTCGCCGTGGTGCTGGCCATGATGATGCTGCTGCGCTACCAGCGGCCGCTCAAGCTGGCGGTGTCGCTGCTGTTCTTGCTGCTCGTCGGCGCCACGGCGTGGTGGTTCCAAAAGGACCTGCGACTGGACACGGACGTGGATACCGGAGGCCTGGCGCTTACCAGCGACGAGCAGGACAAGGGCAAGCCGGAGCCCGGCAAGGGCAAGCCCGACGACGGCAAGAGCAAGCCGGAGGACGGCAAAGGCGGCAAAGGCGGCGAGGGCAAACCGGACAAGGACGGCAAGGGCGGCGGCGCGGGCAGCAGCAGCAATCCGCTGGCGGACCCACCGCCCCCGCCCAAGGTCATCGTGCCGGTCGCGGTCGCCGTGTTTCGTGACGACCACGAGCCGCGCGGCAACATCTTCTATTTCAGGCAACAGACGCTGTCCCGGTACAACGGCCACCACCTGGCGGCGGTGACGGACGACACCTTTGATCGCGACGTCATCACCGATTTTCCGCACGAATCCACCCAGCAGCCGGGCGAGGCGACGCAGGGCGAGCCGTTCCATGTGCGGGTGCCTACATCGATGTACCTGCTGTCGGATCACCCGCAGCCGCTGGCCCTGACCAGCTCTATCGAGCTGCAGCCCGAGGACAACCCCAACCCGCGTCACTTTGTGGCGGCGTACAAAGCGATCTCCCTGGCGCTCACGACCAACCTGCGGCGCCTGGTGGGCCGGCGCTCGGTGCCGGCGGACTGGTCCGACGAGAAGCGGGAGCACTACACGACGGTGCCCGATGATCCGCGCTACGAGTCGCTGGCGGACGAGATCGCGCGCGAGACGGACCCGCGCTTCTTGAACGACGACCTGATGACCGCGGTGACGATCAAGGGCTGGCTGGAGAAAGAGGGGTTCTACACGCGCAAGGAGAAACACCAGGACGACGTGGACCCGGCGGCGTCGTTTCTCTTCGGCACGCGGCGGGGCTACTGCGTGCACTTTGCCCATGCGGCGGTGTACCTGTTTCGCAGCCAGGGCATCGCGGCCCGCGTGGCGCTTGGTTACGCCGTCGATACCAGCCTGCGCAGCGGAGGCGGCAGCGTGCTGATCCTCAGCGACAGGGCGCACGCGTGGCCGGAGATCCACATCGACGGCGTCGGATGGATGACGTTTGACATCTATCCGGAGCGCAGCGACGAGCCGGAGCCGCAGCTGGTCGACCACAACCTGGAGCGCGTGTTGGGCGAGCTGGCGCGACGCGACCCGACAGGCGGCAAGGCGGCGGACCCCGACGAGGGCGCGTTTGATCTGACCCTGGCGGATATCGGCCGGGCGCTGGGACTGACGCTGGGCGGCCTGCTGCTGTTGGCGTTCTTCATAAAGATCATCCGGCGCCTGAGCGGGCGTGTCGGCGCGGGGCGGCGTGCCCATGTGCGCGCGTTTAGGGCGGCGCTGGACCACCTGGCGGACCTGGGCCTCATACGCGCGTTTGGAGAGTCTCGAGAGCGCTACGCGGCGCGGCTGCAGTCCATGGCGCCGAGCCTGGTCCCGCTGACGACGGCGCACCTGCGCCTGGCCCTGGGCCGGGTCGATAACGCAGACGTGGACGCGGCCGGCGCGCGGGCGCTGGGGCGCCAGGTCAGAGACGAGGTGGGGCGACACACGCCGCTGCACAAGCGCATACTCGCGATACTGAACCCGATCGGATGGCTGTTTACGAGGTAGGAGACCTGTGAGTTTAGACATCGAAAACCAGGGGCCGAGAGGGCCTATCGAGAGCCTGGGCGACGCGCGAGCCATCGCCGAGGTGATCCGCACGCGCATCCGCCATGACGTGATGGGGCGCGACGACGTGATCGAGTTGGTACTCGTGGCGCTGCTCGGAGACGGGCACGTGCTGCTGGAGGACTACCCGGGCTCGGGCAAAACGACGCTGGCCAAGGCACTGGGCCACGCGATCGTGGACGATGCGGACGACGACGACATCCCGTCGTTTCGGCGCGTGCAGTTCACGCCCGACCTGCTGCCGTCGGACGTCACCGGCGTCATGGTCTTCGACACCGACAGCAACACCTTTCATTTTCGGCGCGGGCCGGTGTTTGCGTATGTGCTGCTGGTCGACGAGATCAACCGGACGTCGCCCAAGGTCCAGGCGGCGCTGCTGGAGGCGATGGCCGAGAAGCAGGTGACCGTGGACAACGTCAGCCATGCGCTGGACGAGCTGTTTTTTGTCATCGCAACGCAGAACCCGCTGGACTCGGTGGGGACCTATCCGCTGCCGCTGGCGCAGCTGGACCGCTTCTTGTTCAAGCTGCGTATGGACCACGTGGACCGTGACTCGGAGCTGGAGGTGCTGGCCGCGTGGGGCTCTCCGCGCGAGGCGGTGGAGCTGGCGCGGGTAACACGAACGGACGTGGTCGCGGCGCGGGACTTCGTGCGTCGCAACGTGCATGTGGCGCCGCCGATTCACGAGTGCCTGGTGGACATCGCCCGGGCGATTCGGGACGACAAGCGGTGCTCCCAGGGGATCTCGACGCGGTCGCTGGTGCAGGCGGTCCCCGCGCTGCAGACGCTGGCGATGCTGCGCGGGCGGGACTTTGTGGCGCCCAACGACATCGAGCATCTGGCCATTCCGCTGTTTCAGCATCGGGTGGCGCTGATGCCCGGCGTCGAGGGCGCGGACCGCGTGATTCGCGCCGGGATGGAGGGACCGCTGGAGACCTTGGCCCGCAGGACCATGTCTTGAGACCGGTTGTCGAGGTCGGAAATTCGTCCCTACCCGCGGACGCCGCCGCCCGCCGCCTGCGTTGGGACGCTTCGCTCTCGCTCGACGGGCCCCCGGCCCGCCTTCGCTCGCCCGCCTTGGCGGCGAACGGCGTCGCCGCGCGGGTAGGAACGAATTTCCGACCTCGACAACTGGCCCTGGCGGTCGCCGTGCTGCTGCCCGCGCTGGGCGCGAACGCGGACATGCTGACGGGAAACGCCGCTGAGCGCGAGCTGCTGGGCAGCCTGGAGTCGCGCAAGTACACGCGTGCGCGGGAGCAGGCGGAGGCGATTTTGGAGGACGACGAGGACTCCTTTATCGCGACGTGGGGCCTGGCGGAGGTGCACTACTGGCACGAGGCGAACCTGGCGCGGGCGCTGTTTCTGGTGCGGCGGGCCCGCAAGATGATGGAGCGGGCGTACGGCGAGAAGCCGACGGGGGCGACCGAGCGGCGCTGGCACAAGAAGGTGTTGTGGGAAGAGGCCGGCGTGCTGGGCGAGATGGACCGGCGGCAAGAAGAGCTGGACCTGATGATCTATGCGGATGGGCTGTATCCGCCGGCGCAGGAGGACGAGCGGATCTGGCCCCTGATGAAGCTGCGACGCATCGACGAGGCCAAGGCCATCGCCAAGCGGCTGATCTACTCGGACGACCTCAACATCCGGGCGCGGGCATACAACGGGCTGATGGCGATCACGGAGGAGACCCGCGAGCGCGAGAAGTCATATCAGTGGGGCAAAGAGGCCCTGGAGAAGACACAAGGGCGGTCGTGCGTGATCGCGTCCAACCTGGCGATCGCGGCGATTCAGACGTTTCGGTTTGATGAGGCTGAGAAGTACGTGGCGGCGGCGCGCAAAGCTGAGCAGGACGACTGCTCCGGCAGCCCGCTGTCGCACTTGACGCGCAACTACCTACTGCAGGGCGAGTTTCAGAAGTGCATCTCAACGTTTGAGCAGCTGAAGAACGACCCGATGTCACCGCGCATGCGTGTGCAGTTTGAGATGTCGCGTAAGTTTCGGATGGCTGAGCTGCTGTATGCGCTGGGGCAGCTGGAAGAGGCCGAAAAGCGGGTCACAGAGTTGGTGAACGCGCCGGACCGAGTCGGGATGACGAGCGGGACGCGGCAGGCCAGCGAGCTGGGTTCGTCGCTGCTGTACTGGGCGGTCATCCAGGCGCGGCGGGGCCACGAGGTTGAGCGGGCGGCGATGCGACCGTGGGTGGAGGCGTTTGTGATCCGGGCGCGGGCAACGACGCTGCAGACGTCTCAGTGGGAGAAGTCGCGGATCGCGATGCGGCTGTTTACGCACGAGAACCTGGTGGTGGACGCGGCGCGGCCGTATTACCTGGACACCAATCCGTGGTACGCGGGGACGCTGATCGGCATCCTGGGGCCTGGTGTTGTCCGTCGCGCGGCCAGTGAAGCGCGTGAGACCGAGCCCGAGTCGGACGGCGCGGTGGGCGGCTATCTGGACGCGCTGGAGGCCGAGGCCGCGTGGCGGGCCGGGGATGACTCCGAGGCGGAGACGCTGGCGTTGGCGGCGTTGAAGCGGCTGCCCCCCAAGGCGATGCTGCTGCGGTGGCGGTTGCGTGCGGTGCTGGCGGCGATGGCGCTGTCCAACGGGCACACCGACGACCCGGATGGGCACCTGCACGAGGTGCTGCACAAGTTTCCGACGATGCTGCGCTATCTGGATGTGCGGCTGCCGGTGGCGATCGAGTCGTCGGGTGGACGCGGCGACGAGCTCCTGGACCGGCTGGCCCAGTCGCCTCGGCTGAGTGTGGTGGACGGCGCCCCGTTTACGGTGGCGGTGACCGACAGCGAGGACACGCTGTCGCTGTGCCTGCGAAACGGGCGCGGCTTTCAGTACGGCTGCGTGATCAAGGAGGAGGACGACGAGGGTGTCGAGGACGTACTGGACCGCTTTCACGACCGGATGTTCTCGCCCAAGGTGGAGCTGACCCAGAGCGACATCAACAGCCTGGACGGACGGACAGGGCGCATCGACGCGGACCAGGCGCTGGAGGAGATCATGGGCAAGTGAGACTGCTGATCCTGGTGCTGCTGGCCGCTGCCGGGCCGGCGCTTGCGGAGCCGATCTCGACACGCGAGAGCTGTGTCGGAGCGGGCGGCGTGTGGACGCAGACCGAGACCATCCGTGGGTGCATGGTGGCGTCGGAGCGCACGGGCAAGTGGGTCGAGGTGTACGAGACGGGGCAGCCGCATCTGGAGGAGTTCTGGGCGGAGGGCAAGCGACACGGCCCGACACGGCGCTGGCACCGAACGTGTCAGCGGGCGCATGAGGGCAGCTTCTTCAAGGGAGACCGGCACGGCGACTGGAAGACCTGGTACCCCAATGGGCGCTTCAGCGAGCTCGGGGCGTACGACCGTGGGGCTCGGACCGGCCCATGGACATTCTTTGACGCCAAGAGCGGCCAAAAGACGCTGCATGGCCCGTTTGTGGAGGGCAAAGAGCACGGAAAGTTCACGGAGTGGTCCACAAACGGTCACAAGTGGCGGGAGGTCGAGTTCGCGGTCGGGCGGCGAGTCGACAAGGCTTATGATGCCTGCACCGCGGGGCAAGGCGAGTGGTTTGTGGACTACGAAAAGCGGCAGGATGGCTGCAAGGTGGATGGCCGGAAGAGCGGCCGATGGCGCGAGTACTACCCCCAGGGCGCGTTGAAGTGGGAGAACACCTTCAAGAGCGGGCGCCGCGACGGCATACACACGGACTACCACCCGACAGGCCAGGTGCTGCGCCGCGGCAAATACCGCGGGGGCGTGCCGGTCGGCATCCACGACTTCGTCAAGACCAACGGCGAGAAGATCGGCACGTCGGCCATCGTGTCGGGCAACGGCCGCTGGCGTGAGTGGAACGCCCAGGGCCAACTGATCGCACAGGGACGCTACAAGGACGGCCAAAAGCACGGCCCGTGGAGCACATTCAGCGACGACGGCGGCCCGCTGGCGGAGATCATGTACTTCGAGGGCGAGTGGCACGGCAACTACCGCGAGTTCTGGCCCAATGGCAACGAGATGCTGAAGGGCACCTACTACGAGAACTCTCGCCAGGGGGAGTGGAACGGCTTCTGGAGTGGCGGCGAGCCGGAGTGGATCGGCAGCTACGAGAGCGGCGAGCGCGTGGGCACCTGGCGGTACTGGCACTGGCAGACGTTTGATGCCGCCCGCGGCGAGATGAGCGGCGACGCTCGGGGCGGCCCCTGGAACGAGTGGTACGACAACGGCAAGCGCAGCGGCGAGGGCCCTTATGTGGGCGGTCGCAAGCACGGCGAGTGGACGGAGTGGTGGTACTCCGGAGAGCCCTGGCGCACCGTCAAATACGAGATGGGTGTAGAGGTCAACCCGGCCCGCTCGCGCTGCTCCGGGCTGGGCGGCGAGTGGAAGGTCGACTACGAGCAGAGAATGGTCGGCTGCGAGGTCTGCTTCGCCAAGCCCGACCACGAGATCGAAGGCCACGAGTACGGCGTCTGGACCTGGTGGCACGCCAACGGCAACAAGGAGCGGGAGGGCTCTTTCAAGCAAGCCAAGCGCAACGGCAAGTGGACCTTCTGGTACGACAACAGCCAGCCGCTGATGTCCGGCACCTATGAAGAAGGCGTAGAGACCGGCGAGTGGCGAGGCTGGCACCGCGACGGCTCTCCGCGGTTCATGGGCCACTACAAAGAGGGCGCTCGCCATGGGGAGTGGACCAGCTACCATCACACTGGCGAGAAACGCACCACCACGCAGTTCGAGAACGGCCACAAGCAAGGCCCGTGGCTGGAGTACCACCCCAACGGCAAGCCGGCCCAAAAGGGCGCCTACGCGGATGGGCAGCCGGCGGGTTCCTGGACCACGTATTACGCTTCAGGCTCCAAGAAGAGCGAAGGTGCGTACGTCGAGGGGAAGCGCGACGGGCAGTGGCGGTGGTGGCGCGCGGATGGGCGTGACTGGCGCACGGCGACTTATCTGAAGGGGCGTGAGAAGCGCTAGCCGTGTTGGCCGCCCACGAGCTCAGTCCACCACGACCGCTCCGACCACCGCGCCGACCACACCGCCGATCAGGCCGCCAGCCGCTGCGCCTTGGACGCCGAAGAGTTTGCTGACGTTGCCGCCGATCATGGCGCCTGTCCGTCCGCCGGCAGCGGCACCGGCGAGACCTCCGGCCATCTGCTTCGATCCACGGGTCGGGAAGACATTATCCAGTGCTTCTTTGAAGTTCATGCTCACTGGACGATCGGAGAGGCGACTGTCTCACCTACTTCCCGCAAGAAACTTCAAAAGGCAGGCCATTTGCGTAGCTTCGCTAGAGTCCGGCCATCCACGCGGGGTCGAAGATCTTGGAGAAGTAGCGGTCCCAGGAGTCCTGTAGGAGCGCGACAACGGGGCCGTCACCGCCGATACGTCTCGCTGCCTCGACCGCGGCGGCCACCGTTGTGCCGGAGGAGCCGCCGGCCAGCAGGCCCTCTTCGCGGACCAGGCGGTGGGTCATCTCAAAGCTGTCGCGATCGGACACCGACACCGCAAAGTCCACGAGCCCGGGTTCAAACACATCGGGCACCGCGCTGGAGCCGATGCCCTCGACTTCGTAGGCGCCGTCGGGGCCCATCGTGTCGTCGTTGACCAGGCCCGCGAGGCCCGAGCCGACGGGATCGGCCAGCACGACTTGGACTTTGGGGTTCATCCGCTTGAGATAACGCGCAACACCCGTGATGGTGCCGCCGGTGCCGACTCCGGTGACGAAGGCCGCGACGGTGCCCTCTGTTTGGCGCCAGATCTCCGGACCGGTGGTCGCTTCGTGGACGGCGGGGTTGGCTGCATTGGCAAACTGGTTGGTCCAAAAGTGGCGGTCTCGACTGTCGGCCAGGCGGCAGGCGACCTCCTGAAAGTTGGCCGGATCGCCCGGCGGCGCATTGTCGGCGATGACCACCTCGGCCCCCAGCGACCGCAAGGCCTGGCGCTTCTCTTCGGCCATCTTCTCGGGCATGACGCACACCAGGGCGTAGCCCCGCGCCGCCGCGACCAACGCAAGGCCGACCCCCGTGTTGCCTGCGGTGGCCTCGACCAGCGTGTCACCCGGCTGGATGAGACCGTCACGCTCAGCCGCGTCGACGATGCTCAGGGCGATGCGGTCCTTCAGTGAACCGCCCGGGTTGAGGAACTCGCACTTGCCCAGCAGCGGCATGGGTAGACCGGCGCCGATCCGGTCCAGCGAGACCAGTGGAGTATTGCCGATGTGATCGAGGATGGACGGCATGGCGCGAAGCATACCGCGGTGGGAGATCAGCCGCCCTGTTTCTTGCAGCGCGCGGTGCCGGTGCCCTTGTCCTTGCACCCGACCTCGTTGCCGCTGCTGTTGTACGACTGCACGCACAGCGCGTTCTCAAAGCCGCAGACTTGCTCTCCGGACAGGTTGCCCGTCCATTTCACGCCCAGGTTCCAGTAGTTTGTCTCGGCGACGGTCTTGCACTGCGCGGTGCCGGTGCCCTCCACGCTCTCGCAGGAGACAACGTTGCCGTTGGAGTTGTACTCCGCGACGCACTCGGCGTCTTGGACTGTGCATGCCGATACGCCGGTGTCGTTGTCGCCGGACCACGCCACCGGGAAGTCCCACGCATCTGTCTTAGTGAGGCACTGAGCGGTGCCGGTGCCCTCGGCGCTGTTGCAGTCCACCGAGTTGCCGTTGCTGTTGTATGACGCGACGCAGTC
This sequence comes from uncultured Myxococcales bacterium, assembly GCA_964545715.1. GTDB lineage: Bacteria > Myxococcota_A > UBA9042 > CAZJHX01. The sequence goes on along the minus strand of CAZJHX010000008.1, from coordinate 6,970 downwards.
GCCGTTGTTGATGGTGCAGATCGAGCCGCCTGTCTCGGTGTCGCCGGTCCAGGTGACGTGGAACTCCCACAGATCGGACTGCTCAGCGCATTTGGTGGTACCGGTGCCCTCGGCGCTGTTGCAGTCCACGGAGTTGCCGTTGGAATTGTACGCGGCGAAGCACTCGGCGCCGTTCTGAGCACAGATGGAGCCGCCGGTTTCGGTGTCGCCCGTCCAGGTCTCGGTGAATGCCCAGTCCGACGGCATGTTGATGCACTTTGCCGTGCCCGTGCCTTCCGCGCTGTTGCAGTCCACGGAGTTGCCGTTGCTGTTGAACGACGCCAGGCAGTCACCGCCGTTCTGGGCGCAGATGGACCCACCGGTCTCGGTGTCGCCGGTCCATTGCACCGGGAAGTCCCAGCCCTTCTTGGGATCGCAGCGCACCACACCGTCCCCAGCGGCATCGTTGCAGCTGACCACCCCGCCATTGGCCTTCCAGGTCGTGCCGCAGTCGGCGTTGTTCTGGGCGCAGATGGAGCCTCCGGTCTCGGTATCCCCACCCCACGTCACATACTGCTTGTCGGGCTGCTTGAGGCACTGCGCGGTACCGGATCCGGTAATGCCGTCACAGTTCACAATCTCGCCATTGGAGTTGAATGCCAGCGTGCAGTCGCTGTTCTTTTTGGCACACGCGGAGTCGCCAGACTCGCTGTCCAGCCACACCGCGAACTCGTCCCAGCCCTCACCGGCGCCGATATGCTTGCAGGCCGCTGAGCCGCCGGCCGTCGCCGTGTTGCAGCTGGTGGCCTCGCCCGCGCTGTTGTAGGCCGTCACGCACACGGACACCAATCGAGTACACCTTGCCGTGCCGGAGTCAGTGTCGCCGGGCCAGCCGACGGAGCCATCGATGGTGTCGGTGTCGGTGCACTCAGCGGAACCGGAGTCCACCGACAGCGCGCAGCTGATCTCCACACCAAACGCGTTGGCGGCCTTGGTGCACAAGCCCAGGGCGGCCGCGCACTTCGAGTCGCCCGTCTCAGGGTCGTTACTCCATGACACGCTCGCCGGAACCGGCGGCTTCTCCGGCGCGGGCAGCGGTACGCCAAACTGGCCGGCCTCCAGGTTCGTCGTCTTCTTGCACACGCCGCCCTCCAAGGAGCCGCCCAGCACCTCGCACAGCTTCTCCAGCGTGGTCGGCCCCGGCTCACCTTGCGCGCCCTTCTCGCCGTCGTCCCCGGCCGGGCCGGCCGGACCGACCAGCCCCGTCGGGTCGCCTACCCAGGCGCCTTCCGACGAGATCACCGCGTTATCGTTGACGGCCAGGTTGCTGTCCTCGTCCAAAGACAGCGTCCCAAGCGCCGCCGGCACGCCGGTCAGGTCCTTCCAGTCACCGGAGAACGCCAACGGCGCGAGCGCCGCCGCCTTCACGTAGCCCGCGTCCGCCACGATGGTGTCCACCTCTTCGGCCGTCAGGGTCGTATCGGTGTCCACGGCCGGCTCGACACACCCCCAGCCGTCCGTACCGGCCGCAGCGATCTGCCCGATCTCACACGACAGCCCGCCCAGCGTCGCCGACGCCAGCGCAAATGTGTTGCCGTCCAGAGCCAGCCCGTCACCGGCTGCGTACGTATAGGCCTCGGGACCCGCGCCACCCAGCGTGTCGGAGTCACCCGCGCTCTGCGCAAAGCCGGCATAACCCGCAGAGCCCAGCGCGATCGGCGCCATCTCGTCGTCGTCACCCACCGCGATCCCCAAGTGCAGCTCGGAGTTGTCTCGGAAGATGGACAGGTCCAGACCGAGCTCGGCGCCCAGGTACACCCAGAACAGCCCGTTGTCGACGTCGACGCCCTGGGTCTCGCTCCAGATCACGTTGACGCCCTCGGTCTCCGAGTACAGCGTGAACGTCACGTCCACCGTATCGCTGATCGGGTCCCCGTTGGCGTCCGTCAGCACACCCTGTACCGGCAGCGTCGCCGGCGCATCCGCCCAGGCCACGCCCGCCGTCATCACGGACGCCATAATCACTACACAGAAGAAGTCTCTTTTAATCTAAGCATCTAAATCACCTCACTGCTGCTGCGCGGCCACGGGGCCGAGGCGCAGGGTGTAATCCGCAGAGCTGCGGGTAGCCATGGGCTGGGGATGGCCGATCGTGACCGACAGGATGTATTTCGCGCTGGAGGTTTTGCCGCCGCCGCCGGTCTGTGAAATCACAGACGACAACGGTGCAGGCGGCTCGGCAGCATCGGGTTCGACACCGTCGGGCTCCACCGCGTCCGGATGATCGCCATCCGGTTCCACCCCATCAGGGTGCTCGGCCGCATCGGGTTGGTCGCCGTCCGTCGGATCCGGGGTGTCCGGCGGCGTCTCGGAGTCATCGACCCCGGTCTCGCCGTCCGGCGTCGTCTGGCCGGCCTCAGCCTCGGTTACATCAAGAGCGGGCGGCGTCGCACCCGCCTCCGAGTCGTCGGGACAGCCCGCCAAAAGGACGCCCATCAGCAGGACGCCCCACGCGGTAAGCCGTATGTGGAACATGAGGCGACTATACGCCGATCGTTTTGTCTTGCAACAGCCTCAGGGCAGCGACAGGACGCCGCGGTAGATCAGCGTCGGAGCCCACTGGCCGTCCAGCCACGTCGGGTCGTCATCGCCGTCATACGGGGACGTGTAGTTGAAGACCAGCCGGCGCCCCGGCTCCAGCGGCAGTGCCTCCGGAAAGCACGTGTCGCCCTTGCTGGGCAGATCCAGGATGTGCGTGACCTCCAGGGCCTCGTGATCCACCTTCCACAGCGCACACCGTTTGGGCGCCTCCCAGTACGCGCCCTGATACGCCAGGTAGCGCTCGGACATCGGCTTGTCGGTCTGACCCAGGTCATAGTGCCCGGTGTCCGTCACGTGCCGCCGGGCGATCAGGTACACGGCGTCGCCCTCTCGAAAGACCAGCGGCGAGTCGTATTTGCGTGGATCGTGCGCGCATTTCCAGTCCCCCGGCGCATCCGCCTCGGCGCGGCAGACCTTGGAGCCGAAGCCCATCTCGTCCCCCGCCTCGTTGCGCACGACGGCCACGATCGTTCCGTCGTCCAGCGTTGCCAGATCCGTCTCCGAGCCCCCTCCCGTCAGCACGACCGGCTGACCCGGAATCTTCGGGGTCCACGTGCGTCCGTCGCTGGAGACCAGCCACTGGATCTCGATCGGCTGCGGATCATCCAGCTCATAGACGTTCTCGCCGCCGGTGTAGCCCAGCACCTCGGCCTGCCCATCGATCACCCGGATCCGCCACGGGATGAAGCTGTCGTCAAAGACGTCCTCAAGCGGCGTCCAGTCCCCCGGCCCCCGATACTCCGTGATCTTGGATCCCTGCGGCTCAAACGCCAACGGGTTCGTCCCCAGCACCGCCAGATAGAACAGCAGCTTGCCGTCCAGCGACAAAAACTGCGGCTCGCGCACATCCGTCCCCAGCGCAAACTTGCCCTCAAAGCGCCAGCTGACCAGGTCCGCCGAGCTCACGATATACATGACCACGTCCTCACTGGCGAAGTGCGACGGGCCCGTCCGAAACGCAAACCACAGCCGGTCCGCGTGCCACTCGACGTCCAGGTTGTTGTGCGCGTCCAGCGACTCGACGTCCGCCGGCATCGCCGCGCTCGGGACCACCTGAACCACGTCGCCAAAGGCCGGCTCGGCGACCGTATCCCCACCACACAAAGACGGCATCGCGTCGCAGAGCGTCTTCGCCGGCTCATCGCCCGGGGGCGCCTCGGACGGCTCGTCGTCACCACAGCCCGCCACCAGCAGGACAGCCACAACAGCCCATCTCACTGCTTGCACTTGCACTCCTGAGTCGCCAGCTGCACGTCCTTGGCGCTGGGACAGCCGCCGTTATACGGCAAAAAGGCGTCCGGACAGCTGCCGCTGAAAGGCCCACCCTGGCAGCTGTCGTCCTTCAGGTCGTCGTAGCAGCTCTGGATCGAGTCGCACCCGAGGAACCCGCCGAAGTCCACCATCCAATCCGCCCCGCTGGGGTCGTCATAGTTCGGAATCCACGACGTCACCTCGCACTGCAGCGTCTCTGGGTTGCACGCCGCAAACGAGCACTCATCGTCCGGCTGCTCGCACTCCATCGGGATGCCCGCGCACTTCCCGGTCACACAGGAGTCCTCCGTTGTGCACGGATCACCGTCGTCACACGGGCCGTCCTCCAGCGAGATGCCCACGCAGAACCCGTCCTCGCCGCACCACTCGTCCGTGCAGTCCTCGCCGTCGTCGCAGTCCTCGTCAAACAGGCAGGTCTCCACGCACGGACAGCCCTCGCCCTGAAACACGCACGCCGCCTCCTGAGGGTCATCCGGACAGGCCGCGCCGTCCTCCTCCAGGCACACATGGCTGCACCCGGCGCCGTCCGCCTGCACGTCCTGTGGTCCCACGCACGCGTCCGTCGTGCAGGGGTTGCTGTCGTCGCAGACCTCGGGCTTGGCCTCCAGGTCGGTGTTGTCGTAGCTGGCCGGCAGGCACTCGAAGTTGACGCTGCAGCTACCCGTCCAGCAGTGCGCCTCGCCGGGATCGCACTCCGCGTCCTTAGGCGTCGCGTCACACCAGCCCTTGGTCCCGTCCCCCTTGGGCACGCACGCCAGAATCACGCACGCGTTATCCGCCCCGAGGCTCTCAACGACGGGCGCACACTGCCCCTCCATCGGCTTGCCCGGCTCGCACTCGCAGCCCTCCTCCGCGCCGAACTCTTTGTAGCCGATAATGTTGCAATAGCCGGTCCCGCTGCACTGGTAGTCCGCGCACGGGTTCCCTTTGTTGCACGGGGTGCTGTACGGCTCGAACGCCACGTCGCACACGCCCTCTTCCGCGCCGTCCGGGATCACGCAGGTCACATGACCGCACTGGTCGTTAAACGCCGCAGTCGTCGTCTGCGTCCCAAACTTCTCCGCCTCCAGCCACTTGCAGTCCGTGTCCTTCTTGCACGGGCCCTCGGTCGGCTCACACACGCCCAGCGTCCCCGTCGCCCCGTCGGGCAGCGCAGCCTCGTCTTTCACGCAGTGCCCCGCCGACCCGTCCAGCACGCACAGCGCCTTCAGCTTGGGCTTGTAGACACAGCCGGCGGCCGTGCAGCTGGACACCGTGCACTCGAACTGCTCCGGTGACAGCTCCGCCACACACAGGCCGTCCAGCGCCTCTTCGCCCTCGCACTCCCCAGCCGCGTCGCATGTGCCCGCCTTCCAGCACGTCGGCCCCGTTTTGCAGATCGCCCCAGCTTCCAGCGGCTTGTGGCACGCCCCATCCACGCACTCGTCCAGCGTGCACGGCTTGCCGTCGTCCGGGCAGGTGATCAGCGTCCCTTTGCACTCGGCCTTGTCGTCGCACACATCCTGCTCCGTGCACGCGTCCTGATCGTCGCACTGCGCTCCGGGCGTCTTCTCTTCCACGCACTTGCCGTCATCGCACTGTCGCGTGGCGCACACCAGCGGCTCGTCGCCGTCCTGATCACACGCACAGCCGTCGCTGACGTTGGCCTTCTCACATAGCCCGGTGTTGCAAAACCAAGTCTTGCACGGCGCCGGATCGTCCGGGCACGCCGGCAGCGCCCCACCGCACTTGCAGCAGCTCTCGCCCACGCCGGTCGACTGATAATTCGGCTTCTGGTCGTACGTCATGCCGTTGGCCTTGATGAAGTCCTTGCTGGCCCCGACCAGCCAGCCGCCCCACTCCGCCGCCACATTGCCCAGCTTGCGCCCCGGCAGCGTCCCCTTCAGCGTCTTCCCGGTCTGGCCGACCCACGCCGCCGTCGCCTCGGGCCACGTGTACTCGGTCTTGCCTGAGCCCACGATCGCGCCACCGGCCAGCGTCGTAAAGATGCCGCCGTTGCGGCCGTTGACGATGCCGCCCGACGACGTGTCGGACGCCTCGGCCGCCGCTACGGCAGTCACGCCCTTGTGCTGGGTCCCGCCCAGGTTCTCCTTCTCCACGGCGTCCTTGATCTTCGCCGCCGTCTGACCCGAGTGGCAGGAGTCCATGATCAGCAGCCATTTGCACGCCTTGGACCCGTTGATGATCGACGAGATGTCGCTCGGCGTCAGGAAGTCATTGCCCCCGATCTGCAGATCACCCGACCCGCAGAAGCCATGACCCGTGTAGTAAAAGATGACCTCGTCGCAGCACGTCAGATCCCGGTCCTCCAGCTCGTCCTTGATGTCCTGCACCGTGGTGCCCAGCGCGCCGAAGCCCAGCGGGATGGCGGTCGCCCCAAACGCGTTGGCGATCGAGTTCATGATCTGCTGATCGCCCTGCTGAGCCGCGTAGAAGTCCGCCGCCCCCAGATGCGTCCCCCGCACCTGAAACATCAGCCGCCGCGGCGTGCACGCCGTACTCGCCGGTCCCGTCAGCGCCGACGCCAGCGCGCCTGTCGCCTCGCCCTCCAGCGTCCACTCCACGTCGTCCGGGTTGGGGGCCGGCACGAGCGCGTCCTCCTGCGCAAACGGGTCCCATGCTTGCCCCGCCACCTCCGCCGGCCACAAGCGCGTCTCCACGCTCAGCAGGACCGCGTTCGTCTCCGGATGGGTCAGCGTCAAGCGCCCCGGATGCCCAAAACGCGCCAGCGGAAACAGGTCCGCCCAGGTCAGCACCGCCGCCTCGGTGGCCGTCGCGATGACGTCGCCCTCGGGGTTCACAACCTGGTCGCCCGCCGCCAGCTGTTGTGGATATCGATATACCGCCGGCAGCCGCGCAACCGACGGGTCCAGCGCGTCGTACGCGGCCCGGATCTCCTCGCCGATCGGCACCAGCTCTTCTGGGATCTCCGCCGCCTGCGAACCGCTCGGCGCGTCTGCCGAACCACCACCGCAGCCCAGCACAAGCGCCGCAATAACCCCAATCTGCAACCGCATTACGCCCCCCACCGAAGTCCGATGCGGCACATCCTAGCAGCTATTTTGCGGTTAGTGTCCCGTCAAGTGGTGTGTTGAAGATCGCCTCGGTCCTGTACCTC